>NZ_BCUF01000024.1 GCF_001591145.1 Vibrio harveyi NBRC 15634 = ATCC 14126 = KCTC 12724
AAGGAATCTACTAACCGCATGTGTCAAACCCAAAGTTAAGTAACGAAAAGCGCCTTACATCAAAACAAAGAACCTAATCGCACTTCCGATTATTCCCACTCAATTCCATCCAACCAACGAACTCTATTCACTTACCCTGCCCTCAGATTTAGTATTGACCTATGCTTGTTCAAGGAGGAGCAATCGACATGACAACACCAATATCAGACATCGCCAGTGTGATTCACCATGGTGGAAAACATACCGTCACTGGCTCTTGTCATGAATTGAAACTGCCACACGGCAGCATCTTGATCGATTGCGGACTCTTTCAAGGCAAAGACATCCATTTTGGTAATCGCAAGGCATCACTGGATATTGAATTTCCGGTTAAATACATCAAAGCATTAGTCCTGACTCATGCTCATATCGACCATATTGGACGCCTACCTTGGTTACTGGCTGCTGGATTTAAAGGTCCTATTTACTGCACCAAAGCAACAGCCGAACTAGTACCGCTCATGTTAGAAGATGGATTAAAGCTGCAACTGGGTTTGAACTACCACCAGCGTCAACAAGTCCTCAACGTTATTAAAAAACAGCTAAGACCCCATGACTACCAACAATGGCTGCCACTTTGCAAACAATGTTACCTGCGCTTTCAACCAGCAGGGCACATTCTTGGTTCCGCTTACGTGGAATTCAAACTCCCCAATCATGAAATCATCGTGTTTTCCGGCGATCTAGGTCCGTCCAATACCCCGCTCTTACCCGATCCGAAGCCGCCAAAGCGTGCCGACTATTTGTTCATCGAGTCCACATACGGCAACAAAGAGCATGAAGACATTGCCACTCGAACTGAGCGCTTGAACACCATTATCGATCACGCACTGCAAGACGGTGGTGTAATTCTGATCCCAGCTTTCAGCGTAGGACGTACACAGGAACTGTTATTCGATATTGAACAGCTGATTCACCAACGCGACTTGTCGTCTTCTTTGCCAATTATCCTAGACTCACCACTTGCGAAAAGAGTCACGAAGACCTATCGCCGTTTCAAAAAACTGTGGGGAAAAGAAGCAAAACAAAAGCTCAACAATCATCGTCATCCCCTCGCTTTTGAACAATGCATTACTGTAGAAAACCATCGAGAACATCAAGCATTAGTGAATCGACTAGCCTCCACCGACGAGCCTGCAATTGTCGTCGCGGCATCCGGTATGTGCGAAGGAGGAAGAATCGTCAATTACTTAAAAGCACTCTTACCAGACGAAAAAAATGATGTGCTGTTTGCGGGCTATCAAGCGCAAGGAACCTTAGGGCGAGAAATCCAATCAGGCAGCCACACGGTGGATATCGATAACCAACCAATCGAAGCCAACGCACAGATCCATACCATCTCTGGATATTCTGCACACGCAGACCAAAGCGATTTATTGAAGTTTGTAACTGGAGTTCCAGCACAACCAAAAGCCGTGCATTTGATACATGGAGAGAAAGAAGCAAAAAAAGAGTTAGGAGAGAAGTTGGAAGCAGAGGGAATTGAGGTGGTTTATTGATTAGAGCGAAGCAGATACTTAAGTAAGAGTAAAGAAAGAAGGTCCTAGCAAACTAGGACCTTACCGGAAATTGATCAGTCACTACCAAACAAGTCACGCGTGTAAACTTTATCCGCTACATCGGCTAACTCTTCCACCATGCGGTTAGAAACAATCACATCCGCACTTTGTTTGAACTCATTCAGGTCTTTAATCACTCGAGAGTTAAAGAAATCTTCTTCTTTGAGTACTGGTTCGTAAACTACGACCTCAACACCTTTCGCCTTGATACGCTTCATGATGCCCTGAATAGAAGAAGCACGGAAATTGTCCGATCCCGCCTTCATGATTAAACGGTAAATACCGACAACTTTCGGTTCGCGCTTAAGAATAGCTTCAGCCACAAAATCTTTACGAGTACGGTTAGCATCAACAATCGCACCAATGATGTTGTTTGGTACATCTTGGTAATTGGCTAAAAGCTGTTTAGTGTCTTTTGGTAAGCAGTAACCACCGTAACCAAATGATGGGTTGTTGTAATGATTACCGATACGAGGATCCAAGCCAACACCTTCAATGATCTGACGAGCATCCAAGCCATGAGCTTCTGCATAAGAGTCCAGCTCATTAAAGTATGCTACACGCATAGCAAGGTAGGTGTTGGAGAAAAGTTTTACTGCTTCAGCTTCTGTCGAATCAGTAAATAGAACTTGAATATCGTCTTTTACTGCCCCTTCCACCAGCAAGCTAGCAAATACTTCGGCACGTTCACTGCGTTCACCAACGATGATACGTGATGGGTGAAGGTTATCATAAAGCGCTTTGCCCTCTCGCAAGAACTCAGGAGAGAAAATGACATTCTCACACCCCAATTCTTCCTTAATTCGAGCAGTATAGCCAACAGGAACAGTAGACTTAATCACCATTACTGCATCAGGATTGATGGACATAACATCTTTAATCACCGCTTCAACAGAAGAAGTATTAAAGTAATGCGTGACTGAGTCATAATCCGTTGGCGTTGCGATCACAACATATTCTGCACCTTGATAAGCTTTCTGCTTGTCGGTTGTTGCGATGAAGTTTAGTTCCCTGTTTTCAAGGAAGTGTTCAATCTCAGCATCAACAATTGGAGATTGTTTTTTGTTTAGCAATTCAACTTTTTCAGGAACAATATCTAGTGCAACCACTTCATGGTTTTGAGCTAACAACATAGCATTAGAAAGCCCAACATAGCCGGTACCAGCGACAGCAATTTTCATAAGGAAACCCCTTAAATTTTTCCCCAGAAGGATAACAAAAGTAAAGACAGGGTACTATGTTAACTGCAATGCAAGAATGTATTATTGCTATTTCCTACAAGAATTTAAGTAGGATGAGATCTGCTTTTTACTTATTATTGAACACCCCAAAAATCAACTTTGACTGTTTGGGATATAAATTCACCGATAAATACACTATACTTTCTTGATTATCAGAACTTGGCTAGTCTAACATTTAAAAATTTAACCTATGACAGACACTATTGGCACATCGCTTCAAAAGAGAGAAGCAAAAACGTTAACTAACAACGGGGCTCTTAGCACTCAGGCATCATCAGATAACTCGAAAGCAGGAGTTAAGGATACTTGTATATATGTTTATTGCTCGGTATCAGACGAAGAAACCATTTCTTCAGTATTAGCAAAGCACCCTGAAATCAGGGCTCAAGTAAATAACTACTCAATAAGAGATTTCAAAAACAAGACACTATGTCATTTCAGAAGCTCTCAACTAGACAGTAATCAGCAGGCATACCTTGTCGCCGCTACAGAGCTTGGGGCTTGGGTGGAACCTTTAGTGAGTTACTTTGATAGACGTTTGGGGTATACAGAAACTGAACTACTCCATAGTGGCTATTTTCTGCACCAAAAAGCTTTTTCAATCTTGTCTAATAGGAAGAACAGTTGGCAGAAAAGAGCGATTGATTTGCTTTTTGTTTTTATGCTGGCTTGGATAGCCATTCCTGTGGGACTAATTACAGCTCTTTTAATCAAGTTTGAATCACCAGGTCCCGTATTCTTTAAACAAAGACGTACAGGACAATATAATGAGGAGTTCGATGTAATTAAGTTTCGTTCAATGCGAAATGATGCTGAGAAAGATGGGGCAAAGTGGGCAACAAAAAACGATGCCCGAATCACACGAGTCGGAAAATTTATTCGCAAGACACGTATTGATGAACTACCACAGCTAATTAATGTATTAAAAAACGAAATGTCGATGGTGGGACCACGTCCAGAACGAGAAGTGTTTATTTCGGAATTAGAAAAAGAGATTCCTTACTATCGGTTTCGTCATGCAGTAAAGCCAGGAGTTACAGGTCTTGCTCAGGTGAAATATCCATACGGGGCTTCAATTGAAGACGCAGTTTGGAAGCATAAGTATGATATTTACTATATAAAACATCAAAATTGGAAGATGGAAGTGAAGATTTTGCTTCTTACTGTAAAAACAGTTTTGTTTGGGATGGGTCGCTAGTATGAATTCACCGTTTTCTGTTCTCTGTTCTCTGTATTATAAAGAGAAACCAGATTATTTAGAACAATGCTTTAAAAGTCTAGCTTGGCAAACCTTAAAAGCCAATGAAGTAGTGGTGGTTCATGACGGTCCATTAACGCCAGCACTATATGAAACTCTAGAAAAATGGCAGAAAAAACTTCCAATAAAGCAAATAATTATAGAAAAAAACGTGGGGTTAGGAGACGCACTGAATAAGGGATTAGAGCATTGCAGTAATGATCTTGTAGCTCGCGTAGATACAGATGACATAAACCATCCTGACCGATTTGAAAAGCAAATCAAATACATGGATGATAACCCACAAATAGCAGCTGTGAGCTCTGATATAATCGAGTTCGAAGTGACACCAGACAAGCCAAGCAAGGTTAAAAAAGTTCCAAGCTATGAAAAAATAGAGAAATATAGCCTTAAAAGAAACCCTCTTAATCATATGGCAACAGTTTTTAGGAAAGAAGCAGTAGAACAGGTTGGAAGTTATAAACACCATCTTTATATGGAAGATTACTATCTATGGTTACGCCTTCAATCTGGAGGGTTTAAGTTAAGTAATATACCTGAAACTTTAGTTAGCGCCAGAGTGGGAAATGGTATGTTGGAACGAAGAAAAGGGGTGCAATACGCAATTAGTGAGTTAAAATTGATGCACAAAATATATCAGTTAAAACTCACTAAAAAGCCATCAGTTGCAATGTATTTCCTTGTGCGTTCTAGCTCAAGAGTTCTGCCCAAAAGAGCTTTAAAAAACATGTATAATTACATGAGAAAATAACCAATATACCTAAAAGCAAAGCAGGACTGAAAACAAGGTCCTGCTATTAAGTTTATGTAATCAACAAGATATCAATTGAAAAATGGAAAACAAGATTGAAATCACATCAAATATAAATTAACTTACAAAGCAGCCAAGGTAATTGTGAAGTTATATTAATTTAATATACCGATAAAATATTTATCAATATAATCTGACCACTTTGAAAAAAAGAGCATTCAAATTAAACATTAATCCTCTCTATCGTTCTATATATAAACAAATAAAAATTAACTTTGAAATTATCCAAGGCCGTCGAATTACTAGTTATCGCCCTAATTGTATAATAAAAAAACAAAGGGTAATTTTTTTTCGATTTAGAAACTCTCATTTTGTATAACCACTTTTGTTTTAAATTGTAACTTTTAACATCAGATTCCGTCGGTTGATAATCACGCACTTCTAATGAATCGAAAGTATACGTACCTAACTTATCAAAGTCATTAAATTTTCTAGTTATGTAACGACCAACGTAATTCACATATGCAGCATTATTTTTAGTAATACTTGAGTTGTTGTACCTACATTTTAAAAGAACGTCGCTTATATTTCCTACTTTGTAATTGTTAACAAAAACCCTTGCTAAAAATTCTTTATCTTCCGTATGAGGAGAATCAGAATAACCATTGAGTTGTAAATATAAATTTTTCCTGCAAAAAAACGTGGGATGAACAATTCCGATTGTTCCTTTAAGAAGCAGTTTTTTCAAGAATTTGTGTGTTTGTAATTTATCTGTTGTAAAGAAACCTTCTGGCCTAGCATCATCAAACAACAAGACATTTGCTCCAACTAAGTCTAACTTATTTTCCTCTAGGAATAAAAGTTGCCTTTCTAGCCTGTTAGGTAAAGATATGTCATCGGCATCCATTCGTGCGACATACTCTCCGGTACAAAGAGAAATTGCAATATTTAAACTCCGAACTAATCCCAAGTTTTCATTATTAAACCAAGTAACTATCCTCGGATCTCTAGAACTAATGTTTTTAATTAGATTAATATTCTCAAGATTATTGGGGTTATCATTTACGATTATAAATTCGATATCTTTATGTGTCTGATTAGTAATTGAGTATATTGATTCAGCCAGCCAATCAACGTCCTCATTATAAACGCTCATTATGACAGATATTTTTGTCATTTAATAAACTCCAAAAGTGGTGAATATAATAAATTATAAGGAAAGCCATCACCTACGATGAAGCTCTCATTTGCGTAGTTGAAAGTCCTAACGTCTATCATTCCAAGCCAAATAACAGACAACAAAATAGAAAGTGCCCTTTTACGGTATAAAACCCCATTTGCGTAAGCTTGATAGAACAATGGAATAAAAAATATAGAACCATCAATAATTAATCGACCAGCTATAGTCCTAAAGTCAATAAAAGTAATTGCGAGACAAAAATACCAAAATGCAAAATTATTATAGAAACCAAATAATTCAGTTCGATCAAATGAAAATTTGCCCTTATGAAAAAAAGACAAGAGAAAAATGAACAAGCAGATAAGTAACATTATTAAAAATCTAATGTACTCTCCTGAATCGTGAAATCGATATACAGACCAATCTCCATAAATATATGTTTGTATTTTACCACTCAAAAAAGGAATAAATGTTAAGTAAGAAAAAATAAAAGCAACTTGTTTAAGAAGAAGACCTACTAATAAAGAAACAAGAAGATATTTCAGTTTGAAATCAAAAATTCTAGAAATAAAAAATGCAAGTATAGGAAAATAAGCCACTGGATGAATACCTGCACCAAGAGCAAAAAAAAGCACACCAAAAAATTTACTTCTGAAAAAAAGCACTATACCAACAGACACCAAAGAAAATGCCCAAAGAGTCTTATAACCAGAAAAAATTGCGACAAAAGAGATAAGAAAGAAAACTTTAATAAATATAGATTTTGAAGCGTTTGGGTGATTCAATTCTTTATCAAACTGATGAATAATGAAAAAATATGCACCGTAAATAGTAAAAGCGGAAACAAAATTCAACGCTTGAACTGAAAAATCAAATTTGGATAAAAAATAGAAGATTGAATACCAAAATGGATACATCATTTCATAAAGATTCTCCACTGGAAATAATCTTCCGTTATTTAAACTACTCTTATAGTACTCCAAGGAGAGCGCATATCTAACAACATCACCACTATCACCTACTCGATAGTATAGAAAAGCGACCATAGCCATAGCAAGGCAAACATTAAAATATATTATTACCCTACTTTGTAAAGAAATCCGGTTATTTATTAAGTAATAGAAAACATTAAAAAAGAAAGATAAAACGGGAAATAGGATCGTTAATATACTCAGAGATAAAGATATATAACTACTTTTCGGATTCATAGATCAATTCCAATATTTTTTCTGTTGACTTACCTTTAAAAGAATCCCATCGCTCTTGATATACTGAGTTCAAAACATCCGCTTTTAACAAGTTTTCTTCATGAATAACCTCTAATAATGAAGGTAAAGAGTATGCTCTAGTACCCGGCATAGCTTTATAATAATCTTCAATAAACCCTCGGTCATTCATGATATAACTTTCAACATCAAAAGCATAAAATATAATCTCTTTGTTTAACAAAATAAAGTCATAATAAATAGAAGAATAATCAGTAATTAAGCAATCAACTTTGGTTAATATAGGATATACATCTACTTTAGTGTCTAAAAACTCTATGTTGCTATAGCTTCTTTGGTCGCAGAAGGAAGTAGCAGGATGAAACTTAACCAGAAGAAGATAATTGTGCCTTCTAAAAGATTCATTTATAAGTTCGAAGTTTAAATTTTCATCATTCAAAAAATCATAGTCTCGCCACGTTGGCATATATATAAATGTTTTCTTATATTCAGGTATTTTCTCGGTAACTAAAAGAGTATTTTCACAATAAGGAATTATGTTACACCTTTCATGCTCTGTCATGAAGAAAATATCACATCTTGGCATGCCAAACTCTTTAATACGACCTTCTCCTTTTATTCTAAATGCTGTTTCATAATATGATGTTATTTTTTTTGATGTAGATAACAAAAAATCTGGCTTGATAAATATATAAGGAACTAGAATTCGTGATATCAAACTTTTCTCGTTATAAACTTTTGAAGAACGCGCATTATTAGCAGAAAACTCAATATGCTTAATTGGGATACCATGCCATAGATTTATTTTTACAGCTCCTCCCCAGGTCCACATGTTTACATCAATAATATGAAAACAGAATATATAATATTTGGCAGTAAGGGAATGGTAAAGTCCCTTAAATGACCACCTGTAAAACGACTCATACCCTAGATGTCTCATATCTTCAGCAATTGATTTTGAATTTGCTATCCAATAAATAGGCTTTTCTGGTTTTAACTGCTTGCTTATAAGATAAAAGTATTTACTATTATCATTAAATTTTGTGTGACACCCCACAACTATCTTGTTTTTATCTCTCGGAGATAAAAATGATAGAACCAATAATGGATAGCCAAAAATAAGTTCGAGAAGCCTTTGTAATACTTCTCGAAAACTTCTTTTCTTTAACTGAATAAAAATGAAATCAAAGACCTTAATCATCAATAACCCCCAACTTCCTTAGAACAGACTCTGATACATTATCGCTATTGGGGTTAAACTCCCTATTGAAATCAATCACTCTTTGGAGGTCAAAACTCTCGTCAAAGATACTATCGATCAGTTCATTCTGGTTATAAACTAAATCTCCAGGAACAAATTCTTTGTAATTATAATAAAAACCGCGACAAACACTTTCATATTCTTCTAAGTCATATGCATAGAATATCATTTTTCTTTTTAGAATTGCGTAATCAAAAAATAATGATGAATAGTCAGTAACAAGGACATCAGAAATCAACATTAAATTTTGAACATCGTGATAATTACTAACATCTATTATGTTTTTTTCATAACTTAGCATAGAGGAACGCTTAATATTTGAATGCATTCTTATTAAAAAAATGTAATCATTACCTAATTTTTTATTTAAAACATCCAAATCCAAATTAAGGTCAAACTTAGAATTACCATCCCTAAAGGTAGGAGCATATAAAATAACTTTTTTTCTTTTCGGTAACCCTAACTCATTTTTTATTTCCTGCATTTTTTCATTGCTACAACTAAAAAACAAATCATTTCTAGGGTAGCCAATTTCAAGAACTCTATCTCTCGATATTGAGAAGGCATTTGATAGTTTACTGGCTATGTTATCACTAGAAGATAACAAATAGGACCAACTATTTGCATCTTTAAACCAATCCTTCTTTATTCTTGAAAACCTATTATCTTCGATATCTTGAGCAATCTTCTTTAACGGGGTTCCGTGCCAAGTTTGCAAATAAATACTTTCTGGTTTAGGTTTTAATAAATAACTCTCTTGGCAGTTATCTACTCTGAATTCCGACGTAGCTAAATAATAAAAATGGCGCAGTGAATATCTTTTTACGATAACACAGTCATCGATTATTTCATTTGAATTTAAAACCCATACGATTCTTTTTCCATAATTATAATCTCGCAATGTTTCATATATAGCTTTAGGGTCTCCTGAATATTGTTCACCATAAAAACTTGAAAAAATAAAGCTACCTTTTTCTAGTTTAAGAAGCTTAAAAAGGCCATATACCGACTTTAGATACAAATGCTTTATAAATAACTTTAACGCTTTTCTTAAATTATACTTTTTCATTTTATATTAAATAACAATTACATTTTAATTAATTAAAATTTATTCATTTGCATTTCTTTCAGAAACTATGACTGAATACACTAATTTAACCCCATAAAAACGAATAAAGAAAATAGAGAGTTCCACTAAAAAAATTGTGTATACAATAGAACGCAAACTTAGCCCATAAATAAAAAAGAACACACTTAGAAATATAAAATACAAAATTACAGAAACATATGTACTTAAGTTAAAAATGTTTTCCTTCCCAAATACTATTAATATTGAACCTCCAAGATATGAACTTATCACACTGAAAGGCACAATAGCTATCATTGGCAACAAACTCTCATAATCTTGAGGTACATTCCCAGAGGTCAAATAAAATAGAACTGTTTCAAAGTTAAAGAAAATGATTAATGAAATGCAGCTAGAAATAACAAATAACCCACCACCAACACACATTGCATTATGAAAATTCTTATCTATCGAGGTTTTTGAAAAAAACACTTGACTAACGACACCTGTTGGGACCTTTATTCCATTGCTGATTTTTTCGGCAACTAAAAATATGGCAACTTGATCGTGTAATGCTTTATACCCCATAATCATAGTGCTTAATCTTGAATATACTATTACGCTAAGCCTAGATAAAAAGAAATAGAAATTATCTTTAAGGGACTCTACGATTTGAACTCTACTCGGAAGAGCATAATCCAAACAACCACGTTTATATATAAAATAATACATGACGACACATGATACAAAATAATCTAATGTTAGTGCAAAAATATACCCGCCAGCATTATATGAAAAAAAGTAAAGCACTAATATTAATGATACCTTCCCAGGTAAAATAACTTTGGGAATTGTGCGAGCTTCTCCTAAAGCAACTAAAACCCAAGGAAGCAAAAATTGAGATAACACCCAATATGGCGTCAACAGCATAACTAAATCAAAATCCAAATACGGAGAATAGTATGCCACAGAAGAAACGACAATATAAATCAAAGTAAATAATATTAACTTTGATGTCAATATTACATTAAATCTGTCTATAAAAACACCTTTACTTTTTCGAGCTTCGGATAAGTTTTTTAATCCGGAAATCTCATAACCATAGAGAGATATTACGGTGCCAAAATCTAGAATCGCAATATGGTATAAAAGGTTACCTAACTCGGATACTTCTATACGGTCGTATAATATAGGTAAAGATAAGATAGGGACAGCCAGTTGTATCAGCTTAAAAACAATTAAAATTGTTACACTTTTTATTTCATCTAAATTATACTTTATAATTCTGGACAACATATATAACATTCACACCATTAAACAAACTATAATCATAAAATAGATACCATTTAACACCGCATTTCAGGTCGAAAAATAAAGCTGTACATCAATGTAATTGTATTCAACATGCTAAAGTTAACAGAATAGGTATTTTATGAACTTAAAGCATCAAAGTATTCTGTAATTTTTATTGTCTTTTTATTTTCGCTGGTTCTCCTTTTGTGATTTCATATTTTTTAGATTTTGTATATCCCCATTTCTTATATGCAACATTCATATAATCTTTACCATATGCTTGTTCAAGCATTCTGACGTTATTTGGACCTTGAAGTTTTAAATCGTAAAAGTCATACTTCCTTGTAGGGAACACATCACTTTTTTTACATGTCAAACTACCATGCTCTAAATCATGATACATTGTTATAGAATCCCCTTCATCATGCCAAATATCAAAGTCTAAGTGTAACGTATTAGTTTGGCTGTAAAAAACTCGAATATAACCTCCTGATTTTTTAATCATATATTTATCATTATAAGATTCGTTTAAAATATCAGTTACTTTTTCAACATCTTTTTCTAGAATTCCAATATCGATATCTGTGTCCCAAGGAATCAGCCCTTTATGTCGTACACTACCCAAGAAAGTTCCATAGTTAATAAAATATTGAATGGAGTTTTTTTCTAAAACCTCTGTAACGTCTTTCAATATTTCATAGAGATTACTAGCACAGCATATTGGAGTATCCTTGCCAAGTAGATAATATTTGTAGTTCCCACTAAATACATTCTGATCACATCTTAATGTTCCCTTGCTACATTCCTTTTTAGATGTAATAATATTGTCTAAAAGTCTAACAAATATAAACTCAAAATATAGATATGCTGCCTTGACGGTTCCAAAGAGCCCGACCTGGACAAGAAATGACTTAATATTTTTTTTCATAATAAAATTTATAAAACCAAAAAAAAGAAGGGACACCGTATAAACTTGGAGCATCCCTTCGTTTACAAAACACTATAATACTTTGTTTAAGAAATCAGACAACGAATCAACAACATTAATATCATCATTAGAAGTTAAAGTGTCGTTACCCTTTTGATATTCTCCAGTGCAGACTAAAACCGTTGTAGCACCTAACTTCAAACCTATCGCAGCATCGGTGTATACACGATCGCCAGATACTAATATATCATCAGAATCTTTGGATATAACACGAATTAAATCACACATGATATCACTAGGTTTACCAAAGTCTTTCATTGGTTGTTTACCTGTAGTATGCGAAATTAAATTAGCTATTGCACCACAGTCAGGGATTGGGCCATTTTCTGAAGGACAAGCCAAATCTATGTGTGTAATTACCCATGGAATACCACGATTAATAAAAGCACATGCAGTTTGTAATTTTTCGTAGGTTAATTCTCTATCAAACCCAACAACTACTATATCAGGTTCACTATTTGAATATTCACAATCTGCTAATGAACATACTTCATTAGAAAAATCAATTGTCCCAACAGTATATATCTTTCTATATTTGGTTTTTCTTAACCAATCGGCAAGTGTAACAGTAGGTGATATCACACAGGATTCTTTTGTTGGGATGCCTAAAGTATTCAATTTTTCATAATACTTTGCCAACGAAACTGACGTATTATTAGTCATGTAATAAATTTCAGTTCCAGATGATTCTAATTTCTTTAAACTATCTTTAATTCCAGGCAATAATTTCCCATCGACATAAATAGTACCATCTAAATCAAAAAAAGCGTGGGTATATATCACTTGAATAGTTCCTCTGCTTTTTTAAGATCATCGTGATTATCTACTTCCATCCAACTGAGACCATTAAAATCAACGCATGATATATCAGTTAAATTAGCAATATCATTAATTGCCACTTCATTCCACTTATCTAAAACACCATTTTTATTGTACTCTCGCATAACTTCCAAAAGCTTATTAACATCTTCTTGAAGGAAGTTATAGATATCAATAGAAGTAAATATATTATTTTCTTCTGGAAGTAGCTTTGATATTTCCACAACTTTATCATTTTGAAGTTTTACTTTCATATTCTCTTCAAAGTATTCAGAAGAGTCTATTGCAATAGCAGTATTATTCAACTCCAACATTTTCGTCACTATCTCGTCGGAATATATACAATCTGCATTTACAATAACGCAATCTCCGTAGTTAGTACTTTCCAAAGCCAAACGACATGACTCCATGTTATTTGTCGTATCATAGTCACTATTTATTATTACTTCGATACTTTCATCAATGACATTCATTGCATGAACAATTTGTTCAGACAAGTAACCAGCAACGACAGTAATTTTATGGTCAGAACTATTTTTGATAATTTGCTTAACAAGTCTAACGAGTAAAGGCGTTCCTGCAACTTTTACTAATGACTTAGGAGTCGTTTCAGTAATTGGACGCAGGCGACTTCCAATACCCGCCGCCAGAATAATAACATTTTTTTTCATAATTTCACCGTCTCATCGTTCTTTCGAATTCTCTATACTTTAACAATAATTCATCATCTGTAAAATCGTCAATTATTGTTTTCCTTCCTGGTCGTGTTTTTCTCGCACAAGAAAAAACCTCAACTAATTTATCATCGGCTAAGTTTTCATCTGTTAAACATTCTTTAATCATAAAGTGTTTAAATAATGAAATTATTTTTTTATTACTTTTGTTTTGCAAATATAGGCTAAAGAGCGTCGCTCTTCCTACTTTTTCACCATGTAAGAGATTTGTAGATATCCCTAGCTCATCCAGCGCATGACTAATTAGATGCTCACTACCACTACATGGTCTACTACTCCCCGCATACGCCATTGCCATTGCAGATAAAATTTGACCATGAATTACAGCACGCAGAAACTCTGGCGAATCAACTTCCCATGACACACAGTCTAAAAGTTGGAATGCAGCAATTCTAGAAAATTGATATGCCAGATAATGCATATTGGTTTGACCATGCTCTTCGGCATATTCCCAATCAGAGGTAGCACTGATATTACTTAATAAATCTAATGCTGCAGCTATGATATATTTTTTAGGTGCCTTTTTGATTACCTCTAAATCAATAAAAACATGCTCAGGCATTTTTCCCGGTAAACTGTATGTTTTTCCATCTCGACTTAGAACAGCAATAGGAGAAATTAAACCATCATTAGATACGACCGTAGGAAATAGTATCAGATTGTTTTCCGTCACATATGCAAGACGCTTGCTGAAGTCACAAACTTTACCACCACCAACACCTAATATGGTACATTCTTTTGAGCTGAGCTGTGGTTCTAATTTGTTTAGTTCTTCAACCGAGTTATTGTGGACAATAACTATCTCTTTTGGATTCAAATTTGCTTTTATAATGAGTTTTTTTGCTATATCAAATGAAAACCCAGGACCACATATTATGAATAACTCTCCAGTTATAATATCAGTGTAGTCATGGATTTTCTCTTTATCAAAAAACTCGTTATTAATAATATTGATACTTGTAGGAAAGTCTACTTTCATATTAACCTTATAGTTTTCTATTTGGTTTTTTAGTATAAATTAAGTAATTATTTATAAAAACACAAAGTTAACCATCGTGATTTCATTAAATTAGTGAACTATCAAACCAATTTTTATTAAACACATTGTAACTTAGAGAGCCAGCAACATCCCCCCTACAAATAGTAGCCTGTATAGAATAATAGGATATTATATAACCTCTAGATATATCAAACTCTACATCATGTAATTAATACAATTATTCCTGAGAAGTTACATCATCATTTTCAGCGAAAGCAAAGCGTAAAAAGACAATCGCAATACCAATTAAAATGCCAAACAAAGTGCCTAACACACAAATGAGTGCACGCTTAGGTTCATCTTTCAGTTCAGGAACTACAGCAGGATCTATTACTTTAAACACAAATTCTTCTTGAACTTCTGCTAACATCAAGCTTTTAGTTTGGTCTTCTATTAGCTTGTAGAACGTACTTTGCATATCTGCAATAGCTGTTTTTTGTAGTTGAGTGTTTAAATAAGCCAAGTTTTGGGAGGTCTCTGCGATTGTACGAGCTCTCATCGCTTTATTTATGTCTACAATTAACCAGTTTACCCACTCTTGCGCAACGTAAGGTGAATAGTGTCTAATAGATATAGCGTATAATCCGCTCTCTTGGTCTTGCTTTATATTTAATATCTTTTTTCGGAAAAACTCAGTAGCCTCTTGTGCACTTGGTTGTGCACCTCGCAAGCCTTTTGCTTCACGCAGCCATTCATGTGTTTCAGGATTGTAAAGATCTTTATCGATGATAAGTTTGTTGTTTCCTATATCCCACCCCTTTGCAGCCATCAGAGGTACCAATAAATCGTGTTTATCTATGAAGGCATCCAAAAATTGACGAGATTTGATAACTTGTACAGCTAAATTAGCTTGTGAGGCTTCACTTCCACCAAGATTGACTCCAGCTAGAGCGGCTAACCCCCCTAATTGACCTGCCATTTTTGATAAACCACCTCCGTTTGAACTTTCTGCGGGAGCCAACAAAGCATCAGCTTTATAGATATTTGGCAGGCTTAATGCGTAAAGTACGGAACCAATAGCAAACACAAATGTTGTCGCGAGAATGATCCACTTGCCTTTCCATAAGGCTTTAAATAGCTCATGTAAGTCGATTTCATCATCTTTGGACTGGGATAGGGGTGGGTATGGTAGATAATTTGGATTGGGTTCTTTTTGTGGTTCCATTGGTCTTTAGTCCTAAGCTCTGAGGTTCGTTATATTGGACTCAGAGATTGGTGAAATTTGGTAGATTGTTCTCCGACGTTCAAACACAACCGCGCTGTGACAAGATTCCTAGTCTCGCTTCGGCTCGCTGGAATGACGGGCTACGGCTGAATAATGCCACTATTCGTGTTCAGAGTAGTATTTGCCGTTTTGATTAATTATGTTCATAAAATTGAGCTTATGTAACTTTCATCGTTACATAAGCTCATACTATTATTGAATTTCTAACCTTGTTTAAGCTGATTGGTTTCGTTACTTCAACGCGTTTATCGCTACACCTGTTTGGTAAAGGATTTGCGTAGCTGCAGTCCAAGTGCTTAATGCATCGCGGTAGTCAGTATCGATTGGCACAACAATCGTATCGCCAGCTTTTAACTGTTCGTGATTGTTACCAAACCAGTATCCTGATGTTGGTTTGTAAACCGAACCATCTGCGCGCACAACGAAGATACGGTCTTCATCCGCTTGTTTTTTCGCACCACCGGCTTTGTTCAAGTAATCGTCTACATCTAACTTGTTATCCAATAGGTATGTAATTGGAACTTGAACTTCACCCATGATCGAAACCGTGTTTCGGAAGGTCGGTACAAATAAGAAGTCACCGTCTTCTAACATAAAGTCCGCAGAACGCTCGTCTTTAAGGATACGATTAAGCTGTACGACCATACGACCAAGCGCTTTGCTGCGACTTGCTTCTTCAACAAACTTCAGTGTTTTGTCGGGATCTGAAATAACCGAGCCCATATTGCTGTCTGCGCGGAAGGTTTTCTTCGCAGTTTCTGCTCGCATATCTGCAGCATATTGGTTTAGTAGCTTTTGCTCTTGAAGGCGCAAAGCCTCACGAGTAAAGATAGCCCCTTGCGGATGTGCGAATTCGGTTAAACCACCAGCACGCTCTAACAGTTCACCTAAGGTCTCGCCCTGACGGACGGTGTAAGTACCCGGGAAGCGAACTTCACCTTGCAGTGTTACCGTGCTTTGCAGTTTGACGTTTGGCTTCTCAAGAATATTCAAACGGTCTCTACCAACAATAATGGCATCGTCAGCCGTGCTGCCCTTAATCGCTTGGCGCAAATCAATTCGCTCAACATCAATAGAAGCGCGCTCATCTTTACTGTTAATTACCGTACGAGCTAACTCGGCGTTGATGGTGAAGGCGTTATAAGTCAAACCACCTGCAGCTTCAATCAAGGTAGAAATCGTCATACGGGGAGTAATTGGGTAACGCCCAGGGTGTTTTACCTCACCGAAGACTTCGGCAATTTGTGGAGCCAAACCCAAACGCGACTGCTGTTGAAGTTGGAGCAGCACAGGTGCAAGCAAAGTGCGACGCGTATTTTGCTTTAATGCTTCAAAATCGTCTTTAGTGATTTCTTTGCCACGGAACACGATCTTTGGTTGCTTTGAATCTTTTTCTACTGGAGTGGCAGAAGACACCGCCACTGATGAGCTCATGACTTCTTGCTCTTTCAATTGCTCTTGCTGTGCTTGAAGTTGAGCTTGCTCTAAGGTTTTCGCTTTGGTAACTGTCTCTTGATCCGCTAATGTATCCAAATCTTCGTTATTGAAGCGGTTAAACACTAAGACTCGATCGCGAGAGTTCAGCTTCAAGTTATCTTTACTCGTTGGAGAAAGAATCGCGTTAGCAAGATTGACCTGATAAACCTCGATATCGCGTTGAGGGTTAATCTCACGCACAACAATGGCATAGCTTACATCTGCAGTAGAATTAAATGAGGTATCAACGGATTGGAATAAATCTGCGATTCGCAGCCCGCTCTTCCACTCTATAAAGCCCGGATGACGAACATCACCTTCAATTTGTACGTAACGGGTCAGCTCTTCATTTTTCTTGAGCACATTAACCGCATCACCATCTTTGACTTTAGTTTGTTGGTCATGTGACTGGCTAAAGTTCAGTGTTAATGCATCGCGAGCACCTTTTGCGGCGTAACGCTTCACTTCGATTTGGTCGCTATAAGCGTTAGCCGTAAAACCACCCGCCATTTGAATCGCTTGCTTATAAGTTTCACCTGGTTTGATTTCATAGATTGCAGGACGGTTTACTTCACCATCAATCGAAATCGTGTTACCCAATGCACCGATGAAGACCACGTCCCCTGGTAACAAGCGGATGTCGTTACGCGCATCACCTTTAAGTAACAGGTCGTACATATCCAGTTTACTAATTACCTGACCATTGCGCTTAAGTTGCACGTTACGAAGGGCGCCACTCTCACTAAAGCCACCGCTATAGTAAATCGCTTGAGAGATCGTAGTTAGGGCGCTCACCGTGTAAGCGCCAGGCTTGTAGGCATCACCCATAACAAAAACTTGCATGGTGCGCATTTCGCCCAATGAAATATCACTACGAACTCCGATCATTTGCTCTTTTACACGCTGATTTAGAGAATCACGCACGTCAGGGAATGTCATCCCTGCCACTTGAACAGGACCAAGAGAGGGGAAATTAATGATGCCAGCGCGATTAACGCGAAGGCGATGAGTCGTATTCTCTTTACCAAAAAGTTGGATAACGATTTCATCACCAGCCCCTACCGTGTAGTCAGCCGGAACAGGCACGTCACTGATTGGCGCAAACGTCGTCGGTGAACCTGCAAACAAATCTAAGCCAAAACGTTTTAGACCTTGTTCGTTCTTTTTTGAGTCTTTGACTTTTGCTCCCGCCGCGCTGCTTGTGACCGGACGTTGTTCAATCACTTGAGGATTTTGGTAACTACTTGGTTGAGTTGAAGTACCGGATGGAACAGATACACCGTATTTTTTTGCCAATGCTTGTTGCTGATCTTTTGGCAAATTTTGGAACATCTGAATTTGTTCTGGGGTTGGAGTCTGTGCCTGAGTAAGTGGCGTAAATAGGCTTGCCAGAATGCAAGCGCATATCGAGAAATATCCTTTGAGCATGATAATTCGCTATTTAAAGTCAGAAGTTAAAAATCCTAGCCACAAAACTAGGCGCTAGGTCCTTAATTAAAATCGGTGTTGAAAGCCAAGAGTAAGTGCATTCAAGCGAACCTGATCTTCAGATGTGCTGTCAACAAACTCAAAGACAACCGCATTCTGCTTGTCCAAAGCGTAATGCATCCCCAAACCAAAGCTAAAGCCTTGATCTTTATTTGAGCCTACATTTTGTTGGTCAATCTGAACACTCGAATAACCAGCAAGCCCGTAAAGAGCAACACGTTCGGATACGGGCATATTCAATTTGACAAAACCACTTGCGAGACTGTCTACTGCCAGTCCGTTGTCTCGCTGTACAGAAGTTCCGTAACGCGCTTCAAAAGCAAGGTAATCATTGAAGAAGTAACCAGCTTGCGCTTGAAGAAGGAAAGGGTTTCCCTCTGTTACTGAAGAAGAATAATGAGATTCGGCGTTAGAGTAACTGACTAACGCACCAGCATAAAAATCTGCTGAGGCAGAAAATGAGCACAAGCCTAAGCTGATTGCACTCAACGCCCCTAGCCATGGTCGTTTATTAATCACGGAAGTGTTCCTTGGGTGTCGACTGACCGCTACACATTATGAATGACGCGCGCAGTGAATGTCTGTTAACTTTTGTCAATTTCGTTTGTGCGTTTCCACGCTACCGCCCGGCGGCATTACGCGTTAGCCACTGTTCGCTGATTCCCGATCCATTCGGTTTATTGATATAACTATTCTTTTTTAAGCCTCACTTTTGCGACTAGCCGTCCAAAAAACAGTCTTGATAAACGCCACACAAAAGCTGGCAAATTATGCATTGATTAGCGCAAAACGGCAAGAGGGGGGGGACTTCTAAGAGTTCTGTTTATGGCTATCAAATTCTCATGGATGAGAAAAGCATTGGCTGTCAGCGACTTAAAACAAGATATAACGAGAGTTGCTTTAAATTAAAATCGTGAACGTTTGCATGAACTCTGAAGTGACTTCAACTTAAGTAGTAGAATACGCATTTTTATTAAATACGATAATTACACATAAGCAATCCTCTATTCTCCCACGATCTTTCTTTAGCGTTAGGTAAATTCGCATAGGAAACTATTTACATGCTGATTGTTTTTTAACTAAAATGAGAGATGGTGTGTGATAAACAGACCAAACATCGATGTTTTAAAATCTGAAATACAAGGATTAATAATGAAGAACACAGCTCTAGCTATTCTTATGGCTCTAAGCGCATCAACTGCATTTGCAGCGACTGAAGCTGGTACTACTGGTACAGCAGCAGCATCTGCAACTGGCACAACTGCAGTAGCAGTAGGTGCAGCAGCAGCAGTAACTGTAGTAGCAGTTGCAGCGTCAGATAGCGATTCAACTTCTACGTCTACTTCTACTTCTACTTCAGTAACTAAATAATTATTTTAGTTTTGTAGATATGGAAACAATCGCCCTGATCTATTCAGGGCGATTTTATTTGTAATGAGGGAATGATGAACACCTTTCTATCGCTAAAATGGATGCGCTTACTTATTGCCCTACCTTTACTGAGCTCAATCTTCGGCTGTACACAAAAATTTAATGACGTATCCGCGACAGTCCAAGAAGCTTATGGCAACTACATCGATGTCGAGCTAACGCCAGAAGAAGTTGAAGCGGTTCCTTATGCTAGTGCTTACTTAAAAATTGGTGACCAAAAACAGGTCTTCGTAGTGTTGGCCTTTGCTGAGCAAAACCCATTAACTGGCAATACCCAATTAAAGTGGGTAAGTGCGGACAAGGCAATGGTGATAACAGAGAACGGTCATATTGTTAAAACTATTGGCTTGCAAACCACCAATCTAGCAGGCATTTATGGCAACGTTCCTGCCTACTCAGCACCCTCTGTACAATATTCTCTTTCTTACGATTGGTCTGACAAATACCGTTATGGGTTCCCGGCTAAAGTCCAACGTTCTCGTCAAGGTAAAGAAACCGTCATAACCCCTATTTCATCTATCTCTACTGATGTTTATACAGAGGTTGTAACGTTTACCAGCTTAGAAAAAAGTGTAGAGAACCAATACTGGGTAAACGGTAAAGGAGAAGTAGTGAAAACACGCCAACACTTAGGTCCAAACATGGTGCCTGTTGAATTGACGATTCTGAAAGGGTACAGCAAATCATGAATAAGCGACCGCTATCTTTATTAAGCCTAAGTTTAACGGCAACGATTCTGGCGACACCTACTACCGTTCAAGCTCAAAATCCCCCCTCTTCACCGCTTAGTGTTGAACTTGTCGGAACGGGCAAAGCATTGCAGTTCCAACAAGCGGCACGATTAGAGAGCCTACTTAAGCATGCACAAGAACAACAAGTCACCCTGCAATACCCTTTAGCTGTGACTCTATTTGATAATTCCGAAACAGCAGTGCAAGAAAGTACTGCCTTAAAGAATTCGGTGTTGAACCAAATGATTCAACATAATTTGGTTGCACACCCATTTTACAAGTTTATCCAACAAAACCAGTTTGCACCTCGCGTGCTGTCGGCCATTGATGTTGATCGCATCCGTCTGGATAAATTTGATAACCCTCTTTTACAAGGTCAACTTGCGTTAAGTGCACCAAAACGCAAAGAGAAAGTGTTGTATGTGGGTAACTTAGAAAAAGTCTACGCAGTAAACCAAGCGGGTATCGCTCTGCATGAACAGGTCGATAATCTACGTTCAGGTGATATTGGTGAGCTCGCCTATCCGCCAATTCTAGTTTACCCGGATGGCAAGGTCGTTCATCCTCACCATGGCAGTTGGTTAACCACTCAATATTACTTGCCGCCACTTACCATTGTGTATATCCCATTTGATGAGTTCGAAAAATCACAAATGGATAAAGACATTGTCGCTCTGCTTGCACAACGTAAACCAACCTCATCGAAGAACTAAACATGAACCTGATCAGAACCAGTTTATCCCTTTCTTTAATTGGTCCAGCGTTGGTGTGGGCTCAAGACATGCCTTTTGAAGTGCCGCCATTGCAACCATCACAAATGGACTTTGGTGGGGTCGGCTTAATGCAGATGCCAACCGGTCGTATGGCGCCTGAAGGCGAGTTTAACTTTGCTGTTACTGGCAGCGATGAGTACCTTTTCTATAATGTCACACTGCAAGTCATGCCCTGGTTAGAAACGACGATTCGCTACACCATGGTGAATGATCTTTTCTATAGTAGCGATCCAAGCTTCTCGGGTGATACCAAATACACTGACAAAGGCATCGATTTTAAAGTTCGACTTTTGCAAGAGTCAGAATACTTACCAGAGCTGTCTGTTGGTATTCGTGACTTTGCAGGCACCGGTCTTTTTGATGGTGAGTTTGTTGCAGCAACTAAACGTTACTCTAACCCAAACCTAGGTACCTTTGATTTCACTTTAGGTATGGGCTGGGGCTACTTAGGTACGCGCGACAACATCAGCAACCCAGCTTGTAAGCTGTCCGATAGTTTCTGTGAACGCCCTTCAGACTTTAAAGGTAATGGCGGTAGTGTGGATTTTGAACGCTGGTTCAAAGGTCCAGCAGCACTCTTTGGCGGTGTCGAGTATCAAACTTTGCATGCCCCGCTACGATTTAAGCTTGAATACGACAGCAACGATTACAGCGAAGATTTCCCTGTAGTACGTGGTGGTGTAGACATGACGCCTCATACGCCTTGGAACTTTGGTGTTCTGTATCGTTTAGGGCATATGGCAGATTTGCGCTTGAGCTACGAGCGAGGCGATACGTTAGTTGCAGGCGTAAGCCTTTACACAAACTTCAATGATATGCCGTCTTTCTGGCGTGATACACCAACGCCAGAAGTTGAAGACAAGCAACCAGAGCAACTGTCTGATGTAGATTGGGAACGTGTTACTGAGGAGCTGGATAAAATTGCTGGCTACCAAAATACCCAACTCTATGTTGAAGATAATACCGTTTCGGTTGTCGGCGAGCAGAAGAAGTATCGCGACCGCAACGAAGCTCATGAAAAAGCAGCGGCAGTCCTTTACAACGAAATGCCAGACAACATTGATACCTTTACTATCAATGAACGCAGTCGTGGTCTGATCGGCGATCAAACGGTTATCTCCAAAGAGAAATACCGTGACTTTGCAGAAGTTAACTACATCAATCCAAATATCGAAGATGCAACATCAACCTCAAACGATAAACCGCAAGGTGAGCCTGCTTACGACGGTTTTGAGCGCTTTGATTGGGGCTTCTCACCAAAACTGGCTCAGACCTTAGGCAACCCAGAAGAGTTCTATCTGTTCAGTGTCGGTTTAAGTGGCAGCGCCTCTTACTGGCTGACAGATAACCTAGAAATTGGTGGCTCGCTATACTGGGATTGGTATAACAACTACGATAAGTTTAACTACGTCACCCCACCAGACGGCACTTCGATTCCTCGTGTACGTACCATGTTCCGTGCCTATCAAAATGAACACGCGGTAACCATGTCCAACCTACAGTTAACTTGGTTCCAAGAGTACTCAGATACCATGGACCAGCAGTTCTACGCTGGTTATCTAGAAAGTATGTTTGCGGGTGTGGGTACCGAATTCCTGTACCGACCGAAAGGCGCAAACTGGGCGATCGGTGCAGATGTAAACTTGATCTCTCAACGTGACCCACAAAGCTACTTCGGTGTATACGATGAGAAATGGCAATACGTTCCAGAATATGGACGTCCGTTTCAAGTTGTAGATAAAGGCTTTACTGGTTTTGTGTCTGGTTATTACTACCCTCAATGGGACTTCCTACAAGATTTGATGATTCAAGTTGATGTTGGTCAGTTCTTAGGTGGAGACATTGGCACACAAGTGAACGTGTCTAAACAGTTCAAGAGCGGTGTCATTGCCGGTGCATTCGCATCAATCAGTGATTTGTCGGCTGACGAATTCGGTGAAGGTAGCTTTACTAAAGGCTTCTACATTTCAATTCCATTCGACATCATGACAGTGAAACCAAGCAACAACCGCGCGTTCTTTAGCTGGCAACCACTGACTCGCGATGGCGGTCAGAAGCTAGGTCGTAAGTACAGCTTGATTGAACTTACTGATGAACGTAACCCTTGGTACCAGAGACCAAACGCATCAAACGCTGAATAACAACACTATTTAAGGGAGCTTCGGCTCCCTTTTGTTTATACCCAAGCGCTCTATACCTTTCTTTTCCTTCCAATAGCGCTAATTTCTGTTTCTTGCTAGAATTCCTGAGAAAATTTTAATCTATGGTGGAAGTCTTATGATCATCGTAACTGGTGGTGCTGGCATGATCGGCAGCAACATTGTTAAAGCACTGAACGAAGCAGGTATTAACGATATTCTGGTTGTCGACAACCTAAAAAATGGCAAGAAGTTTAAAAACTTAGTTGATCTTGATATCACAGATTACATGGATCGTGATGACTTCCTTACTCAAATCATGGCAGGTGACGACTTCGGCCCTATCGAAGCTATCTTCCATGAAGGCGCTTGTTCTGCGACAACCGAGTGGGACGGCAAATACATGATGCTAAACAACTATGAGTACTCAAAAGAGTTGCTTCATTACTGTCTAGATCGTGAGATTCCATTCCTGTACGCGTCATCAGCAGCAACATACGGTGAGACAGATACGTTTGTTGAAGAACGTGAATACGAAGGCGCACTTAATGTATACGGTTACTCAAAACAGCAATTTGATAACTATGTGCGTCGCTTATGGCAAGATGCCCAAGAGCATGGTGAACAGCTTTCTCAAATCACTGGTTTCCGCTACTTCAATGTGTACGGTCCACGTGAAGATCACAAAGGCAGCATGGCATCGGTAGCCTTCCACCTAAATAACCAAATCAATGCTGGTGAAAACCCTAAATTATTTGCAGGCAGCGAATCATTCAAACGCGACTTCGTTTACGTTGGTGATGTGTGCAAAGTTAACCTTTGGTTCCTAGAAAATGGTGTTTCTGGCATCTTCAACTGCGGTACTGGTCGTGCAGAATCTTTTGAAGAAGTGGCAAAAGCAGTGGTCAAACACCACAACAAAGGTGAAATCCAAACCATTCCGTTCCCTGATCACCTAAAAGGCGCTTACCAAGAATTCACTCAAGCGGACCTAACTAAGCTTCGTGCAGCTGGTTGTGATGTAGAATTCAAAACGGTAGCTGAAGGTGTTGCTGAATACCTAGCGATTCAAAACCGTTAATTCCCTTCAAAGGTGGTAGTTAACTCTCTACCACCTTTACTCTGATACGATTACTAGTATCATTTCTACAGACCCCCAATCGCCTTTCTTCAAAAATATAGGTACTTAAAACTTCATGACTAATCAACGTGATGATTTCGATCCTAAAGCTTATAACCCTGAATTTGAGCGCCACTTTTTAGCGCCGAAGTATTGGGGTACGTGGATAGGCGTTGTCCTTTCTTTGCCGCTTGCTTTACTACCTTTAGGGGTTCAAAAATGGCTAGCAAAAACCATCGCGAAGAAACTGGCTAAATCGCACAAAGGTCCGGCTCACCGAGCTCGAGTAAACTTTGAGCTGTGCTTCCCAGAGAAATCATTTGAAGAGCGCGAAGCACTGATTGAAAAAACGCTTTATACCGCAGCATTGTTCTTTTTCCGTTTCAGCTTACTTAGCTTACGTTCATCTAAATGGTTACAGCAACGTTGCCAGATCCGAGGTTTAGACATCCTTCAAAAACACATCGACAATGATGAGAAAGTCATTTTGATGGTTCCACACTCATGGGCAATTGATATTCCTGCGGTGTTACTTGCTTCGATGGGAATGCCCGTCTCTGCGATGGCAAAAAAGCAGAAAAATGAAGTGGCAGATTGGCTAATGCACGAACAACGTGTGCAATATGGCGGTCGCGTTTATGAACGCTCTGGTGGTGTTAAGCCGTTTTTGAAATCAGTTCGTGACGGTTACATTGGCTATTACTTACCCGATCAGGATCATGGTCCTGAACACAGCGTTTTTGTCGATTTCTTTGCGACCAGAAAAGCAACGCTTCCAGGCTTAGGTAAAATTGCCAAACTGTCACGCGCTAAAGTGTTACCTATGTTTGCTTCTATGAATACAGAAGATGGTACGTTTGATATCGAAATCTTACCGGCGTTTGAATTAGACAAGGGCGAAGAACAAGATGCTCGCACTTGTAACCAAGCGATTGAGTACTTTGTAGCAAATAAGCCTGAACAATACATGTGGGTGTTGCAGCTTTTACACTCTCAAGAAGATGGCAATAATTATTACAATTTGTTTAAACCAAGATATAACAGCGACTGGAAAGTGCAGTGAAAGTATTTGTCGTAAGCTTGGCTAGATCACTGGATCGCCGAGAACGTATTGAAGAAAAGTTAAAACAACAGGGCATTGAGTTTGAATTTTTTGATGCCGTAGATGGATCTATTGACGGTTTTCTTCATTCAGAAAAAAGCCGTCCAGCCATAACTCAGCGCCGCAAAGGGTATCAATTAAAAACCAGTGAAGTTGCTTGCTTCTCAAGCCATTACGAGTTGTGGGTTCGCTGTACTGAGCTCGATGAACCGATCATTATCTTAGAAGATAACGTCGACCCTGTAGAAGGATTAAAGCAAGTACTCGCGCATACCCTTCCGCTGACTTCTACTTATGACTACATCAAGCTGTCTGCCACTCAGAAGCGCGCATTCACTCCAATCATACCGATTGATGATAGTCATATGCTAGGAGGCTACTCTGCTGGGACTTGTGGTACTACCGCTTATATTGTCACACCGAAAGCAGCCTCTAAGTTTGTTAAGCATGCTCAAGAGTTTATCGAACCGGTAGATGACTACATGGAAAAACCATGGCGTCATAATGTTCAGACTTACAGTGTTGCCCCAGATCTTTTCACTAGAGCTCAAATCGCTTCAACGATTGGCGCTAAAAGAAAAGACAAGTCGAAGATGACCGTACCTAATAAGATCTACGCAGAACTCTTCAGAACCTACGAATCCATTCTTAAGTTTATGTACTGGAAGAACAAAGCATGAAAA
Source organism: Vibrio harveyi NBRC 15634 = ATCC 14126 = KCTC 12724 (assembly GCF_001591145.1). Taxonomy (GTDB): domain Bacteria; phylum Pseudomonadota; class Gammaproteobacteria; order Enterobacterales; family Vibrionaceae; genus Vibrio; species Vibrio harveyi. The sequence continues at coordinate 26,622 of NZ_BCUF01000024.1, forward strand.
TACTCATCATCGGACCATCTTGGGTTGGTGATATGGTGATGTCACAGTCACTGTACATCGTTTTAAAGCAACTTCATCCAGAAAGCCAAATTGATGTAATTGCACCAGGTTGGTGTAAACCAATTCTTGAGCGCATGCCAGAGATCCACCAAGCCATTGAAATGCCTATTGGTCATGGTGAGTTCAACTTATTGGGTCGTCGAGAAATTGGTAAATCACTACGAGAAAAACAGTACGACCACGCCTACATCCTGCCGAAGTCTGCAAAGTCAGCACTGATTCCTTGGTTTGCTAATATCCCACTTCGCACTGGTTGGAAAGGTGAAATGCGCTACGGTCTACTCAATGACTTGCGTCCAAATATGAAATCTTTCCAGTTTATGGTTGAGCGCTATGTTGCATTAGCCTATTCACAAGCGGAGATGATCGACTCTTCTTCTCTGGGCGGTTTAGAAACATTGCCTCGCCCTAGCCTGTTTATTGATAAACAAGAACAAAGCGCTACGATTTCTAAGTTTAATCTCAACCAAGAATCTCCTGTTGTTGGTCTATGCCCTGGAGCGGAATTCGGTCCCGCGAAAAAATGGCCCGAAGCGCACTATGCAGAAGTGGCAATTCAAATGGCGAAATCAGGGCATCAGGTATGGTTGTTTGGCTCTCAAAAAGATCTCGAAACCTGCAACAACATCAAGCAATTAGTACCTCAAGAACATCAGCATCAGATTCACGTTCTAGCAGGGCAAACAAGCCTGATTGAAGCGGTTGATCTTCTGGCGGCTTGCCAGACCGTTGTTGCGAACGACTCAGGTCTGATGCACGTGGCAGCGGCCGTTGGCTGTAACGTCGTGGCGGTCTATGGCTCCACCTCACCGAAATACACGCCACCACTTGCAGAGAAGGTAGAGATTGTTCATACGGACATTGACTGCCGTCCATGCTTTAAGCGCGAGTGTCAGTTTAAGCATTTGAAGTGCTTAACTGAGTTATCGCCAAAGCAAGTTTTGGATAGTATTCAAAAACTAGAAGCGATCGCTGTTGGCTCATGTTAATTCGTATTCTCTATACTCTCTTGCTCACAATCGCATCGCCTTTCCTATTGGTTGGCTTATACAAAAGTAAGCCAAACAAACCCAAATTTGGTCAACGTTGGAAAGAGCACTTTGGTATTACTCCGAAATTAACAAGCGACGAAAAGCCGATTTGGATACATGCAGTCTCTGTCGGCGAAAGCATTGCTGCTACGCCTTTTATTAAGGTGCTTAAAGAGCAAAACCCTGAGCAGCCTATTCTGGTTACGACCACGACGAGTACCGGAGCGGAACAGATTGCTAAGCTGGGTGATTTAGTTGAGCACCGCTATATGCCAATTGACTTCGCCTTTGCGGTAAAACGCTTCCTAAAGACAACACAACCGAAGCAAATGCTGATCATCGAGACGGAGCTGTGGCCAAATACGTTAAACGAGGTCCATAAAGCCGGTATTCCTATCAGCGTCGTCAATGCCCGCTTATCGGAAAAATCACGTAGCAACTACGCCAAAGTTCAGCCTTTGTTTAATCTGATGTTGCCATGCCTAACTCAAGTTCTTTGTCAGACAGAGTCAGACGCAAACCGTTTTGAACGACTGGGGGTTGATAAAGACAAACTGAAAGTCACTGGCTCTATTAAGTTTGATATTCAAATCTCGGATGACGTGAAAGAAAAGAGCAAAATACTAAGGCAAGAGCTAGGTCAAAATCGCCCTGTGTGGATTGCAGCAAGTACTCATAAGGGCGAAGACGAGCAAGTCTTGGTAGCACATAAAAGAGTGTTAGAGTCACACCCAGATGCACTTTTGATCCTTGTACCTCGTCACCCAGAACGTTTTGATGATATGTACGATCTCTGCCAACAACAAGGCTTTGAAACCGTGCGTAGAACCACACAAGAGAACGTGGCTAATTCAACTCAAGTTTATCTCGGCGATACAATGGGAGAAATGCTTCTATTGTTAGGTGCTGCTGATATCTGCTTTATGGGCGGCAGCTTGGTTGGAGATAAGGTTGGTGGACACAATGTATTGGAGCCTGCAATACTAAAAAAAGTCGTCATCACCGGCCCTAGCTATTTCAACTTTAAAGACATAGTGAATGATCTGATACAGGCAAATGGGATATTAGTATCCAAAGATTCTGTTGGCATTGGGAGTCACCTAACACACCTTATTTCTGAACCACATTCACAACATGCTTATGGACAAAATGCCTACGAGTATGCTGTTAAAAATCAGGGAGCGTTAGCTCGGACAAATAAGATAATAAAAAATTAAAACTTCCTTTATTTTACCCATAAAGTCAAAAGGTTAATAACATGTCATTAAAAACACTTTTCAAGACGCTAAAAAAACAGGTCAAGTACCAAAAAAATATTATCCAAGATAACCAACGGATCAAAAAAATAAAGAGAAAGGACAAGATCAAAGTTGGATTTTTTGTTTTACATCATAGCGTATGGAAAAGTGACCCTGTTTTCAAAGCAATGTTAGAAGATGATTATTTCGAACCATTTATTTTCATCTGCCCTGTAAATAACATTGAAGATAATCAAGCGATCGAAGATATAAAAACGAATGTTAACTTTTTTGAAAAGAAAGGATACCCTGTAATAAGTTCTTATGATGAAAATAACTCGAGCTGGGTAGATATAGATTCATTAGACATTGATCTTATATTTTTCTCTAATCCTCATAAACTAACGAAAAAAGAATATTACACAAGCGCATACCACAACCACCTATCAATATATATACCATATTCACATCAAATATCTAAATACCATAATTATAAATCACAATATAATCAAGATTTTCACAATATGATGTGGGCTATCTATGCACCTCACTTCGATGACATGGATATATTCAAAGAATACGCTATTCAAAAAGGAAAAAACGTCATTGTGACAGGTTACCCTTCCATGGAGCCTCTGCTTGAAGATAACCAACCTAACGAGAGCCCTTGGAAGCAACAAGAGAATACAAAACGAAAAATTATATTCGCTCCACATCACACTATCGACACACCTGAACTTCCATATAGTACTTTCATCAAGTTTTCTGATGTTATTAAAGAGCTTTCTGAAAAGCACAAAGATGATATTCAATGGGCTTTTAAACCACACCCATTATTAAAAGAAAAACTGTACCATCATACTGATTGGGGCAAAGAAAAAACCGACGAATATTATGATTACTGGAAAAACTCCCAGCACTGTCAACTGGAAGAAGGGGATTATTACGATCTATTTAAATCTTCAGATGCAATGATTCATGATAGTGGCTCTTTCTTGGCAGAGTATCTCTATGTTAAAAAACCTGTATTATACTTATCTCTTAGTGAAGACATTCGAAATTATCAAAATGCGTTTGGTAACAAAGCCTACGATTGTTGTACAAAAGGTCATTCTGAAAAGGATATCAATCAATTTATAAGTGAAGTTATTGATGGAACAGCAAAAGTTGATAATACATTTTTAGAAAATGATATTTTGGTTCACTTTGCTGACAAGACACCAACTCAAAAAATAATATCTCACATAAAAGAAAAACTAATGGATAGCCCCAATTAGGGGCTACTTCATTCTTCGCAACACTTTAAATGCATTGTGAAAATCACCAGTTTTCAAAAGGTAAGTCAGAGTATATATATATAGCTTTGACTTATTGTATGGAATTCCCATCATAAACTTAGCTATCTTCACTCTTTTTTCTATTGCGCTTACTACTTGTGCATTTGGCTTACTGTTAACATCGACTAAATTCATTTCGAGGTCTTTCAGTTCTCTTTCAGCATTGACAACTATATTTCTATACTTATCTTCGTATGTTGTCTTACTAAAATCAGAAACCCCACCGACTCGGTACTTCAACCATAGCTTGTGTTCATAATGGGTTCCATTTAAAAGAAAAGCTCGAATGACATTAATTCTGTCTTCGTTTATCAAACCAAAATCATACGGCTCAAACAAGTCCAAAATTTCTGAGCTATACGCGGCACAACAACCATTAACTATGCACTTTCTATTGATTATGTTGTCTAGGGAGTACGGTTTAATAGAAACGCCTTCTGATTTAAAGCTTTCGATAACTTCGCCACACTCAGAGATTTTCTCAAAGCCACCAATAATCAAAGACGGTTTATTATTGTTGACCCAAGCAGAGTATGTTTGCTCTACTCTCTCTGGATAAGCAATGTCGTCACCAGCTTGAACAATTATCAGCTTTTCGGAAAACTTTCCTCTCAGGGAATTAATTTGGCTAACAAGACCAATATTTTTCTCATTGTGTCGATATTCGACATTCAAGCCTTCTGGCGCAGCATCGATCTCTTGAAGTATAAGATCGTGACTCTTATCGGGAGAGCAATCATCTAATACTAAAACCAAGCCTGGCCAAGCTGTTTGGTTGAATATCGATCTTAGACTCTCTCTTATATACTCTTCTTGCTTATAGCAAAATAATACATAAACAACATCATCTAGAATCTTCACATTACCTTTCCTCATCAATCGATTTGAAAGCTATTGATTGCATCGACAACAAGTGCTTTTTCTTCGTCAGTCAAACACGGAGACATCGGCAATGATAATACTTCGGTCTGCAATTTCTCAGTAATAGGCAAAACAAGATGGTTGTATTGTTTGTACGCCTGCTGCTTATGAGGTGCTATAGGGTAATGTACTTGCGTTTGAATTCCGTTATCCGCAAGGTGAGCTACTAACTCATCGCGGTATTTCGTTCGTATAACGAACAAGTGCCAAACATGAGATTCTGGTTCATCGATTAATGGTAATTCGATGAGAGGATTCGTCATATTTGACAAATAAAACTCAGCTAGATTACGTCTTGCTTGCGTTTGTTTTTCCAAATATTTCAACTTAACCCGGAGCATCGCTGCTTGGATTTCATCAAGGCGGCTATTTTGCCCAGGATAGATGTTTTGATACTTAACATGAGAGCCATAGTTTCTTAGAGCTTTCAAGGTATCTGCAAGCGTATCGTCATTGGTTGTGATAGCACCACCATCACCTAATGCACCTAGGTTTTTTCCTGGATAAAAGCTAAAACCGGATGCATCACCAAATGCTCCAGATCGAGTATCTTCTAAGCTTGCACCATGAGATTGAGCACTATCTTCTAAAACGAGTAAGTCGTACTTTTTAGCGATATCAAGAATTACTGGCATATCCGCTAATTGACCATATAAGTGGACTGGCAAAATAACTTTGGTCTTATCCGTAATCGCTGCTTCAATTGCAAGTGGACAGATATTGTGAGTCTTCTCATCCGGTTCAACAAATACAGGAGTTAGTCGAGCTTCAGTAATTGCTAGAACAGAGGCAATATATGTATTTGCTGGAACGATAACTTCATCACCATCCTTGATTTTTCCTAGCTCTCGCCATGCTTTCAAGGTTAAAGTTAATGCGTCAAGCCCATTTGCTACTCCAATACAGTGCTTAACACCGCAGAACTTCGCAAATTCACTTTCAAAACTTTCCGTCTCAGAACCAAGAATATACCAACCAGAATCGATAACCCTGTTGCAAGCCTCTTTAAGCTCTTGCTTATATTCATCGTTTAGTGTTTTAAGGTCGAGAAAATTAACCATTTATATTAATCTCATAAAAGTCATGAACAACAGCTCTTGCACCAAAAGCTTCTTTTTGAAAAATAAGACCTGTATTTAAATACTTACCATTGTCTTCGTTGGAGTTACCAAAATCAAAATAGCTTTTTTCTGGATACACTTCAGTAATCAAGTGATGAATAACCAAATCCAACGCACCTAGTTTTCGTCCTAGATCATTTGACGCAAGATATTGACAGTGAACGATATTTTCATTCTCAAATACGACTGAACCAGCCAGAACTTCATCTTCATGATAAGCTAAGTAACATTTAATATTATCTTTAAAAATAGAACCAAGATGGGTAATTTCATCCAAAGTATGAACTGGATTTACACCATGTTGTTTCGACAATACATCATTTAGCAACTTCCAGTATGCATCAAAGCTATCAACTTCTTTAATGGTTACACCATTTTTGATCGCTTTTTTGAAGCTACGACTTCTATGGTATGGCAACCTGTTGCTCATAAAGATAGTTGAACTTACATCTCTTCGGTATAACTCAGCATTGATTCTAAAAAGTGCGTACAAATCTTCTTCACAAGCATTATCTGAATATATGTATGGCATCTTTTTGTAGATTAACTTATCCATTCCTTGAGACTTGTAGTACTCGAGAACGACAGAAAAAACTTCCAACATTTTCTCCGTTGTCATTAACCCACAACTCAAAAAACCACCAAAAGTTAAGCCTTGATGAGTGAAAATGGTAGTGCCAGATTCATTTGCTGGAAGCAAAGATATAATTCTATTTTTATCATCAAATATCATCAATGAATGATCATTGAATCTATCCTTGTGATACTCCATGTAATCTCTATTAAACATGAAGTGTTTATTTCTACATTTAGATAAGTATAAATCCCAATCGCTCTTAAACTCATCTGAATATCTTGTAACTCTCATCGAAAATGACCTGGTTTAAACACTGTTAAAATCAATCTGAAACTCTAATATTGTTAACGTTTTCAACTGCTAACAAAAAATCACTATAATTTCGAATATAATCGGCTTCATCATAGAAGTCGCTTGCAACAACCATCAACACACAATCTTCTGAAAAGTCGTGCATCTCTCGCCATTTAAGCCCTTTGATATGCAGGCCGACATCCGGAGAAGATAACGTCACCCGCTCCTTCGTTGTTCCGTCATCAATCAAGAACGTAACGCTACCTTTCATACAAATTGCGACTTGCTCTAAATCGTAGTGAGCGTGAAAACCTCTTGATAACCCACTTTGAGTATCAAAAATGTAGTAAATACGCTTGATATCAAACGGAATGTTTTTATTTTGCTCTAATGAGATCAAAGAGCCTCGCTCATCACCCATTTTTTGGAAAGAAATCAGCTGTATATTAGACATTTATTCTTCCAATAACTCTAGAAGGTAGCGCCCATAATCATTTTTGGACAACGCTTTACCTGCTTTCTGAATTTGCTCTTTTGTTAACCACCCATGGCGATAGGCAATTTCTTCAAGACATGCCACTTTATAGCCTTGACGTTTTTCGATCGTTTCAACAAAGTGCGAAGCTTCAAGCAAACTGCCATGTGTCCCGGTATCTAACCACGCAAAGCCTCGCCCTAAAATATCGACGGTTAACTTTCCTTTCTCTAGATAAGCTTGGTTGATACTTGTAATCTCAAGTTCTCCTCGGTGAGAAGGCTCAATGGTCTTTGCGATTTTAACGACATCATTGTCGTAAAAATATAAGCCTGTCACCGCATAGTTTGATTTCGGTTCAACTGGCTTTTCTTCAATTGAAAGAGCTCGCATTTGATCATCAAATTCAACGACACCAAAACGCTCAGCATCTTTTACTTTATAACCAAAAACAGTTGCTCCTTCACTTAAAGCCGCTGCTTGCTGAAGTTTTGGCGAAAAACCCTGTCCATAAAAGATATTGTCGCCTAGAACCAAACACACAGAGTCATCACCGATAAACTCTTCACCAATAATGAATGCTTGAGCTAGACCATCTGGCGTGGGTTGGATTGCGTATTGCAGTTCGATACCAAAGTCAGAGCCATCACCAAGCAAGCGCTGAAAACCTTCTTGGTCTTCAGGAGTGGTAATCACCAAAATCTCACGAATACCAGCAAGCATAAGTACTGACAGTGGGTAGTAGATCATTGGCTTATCGTATACAGGCAGTAACTGCTTAGAAACGCCTCGCGTAATTGGATATAAACGCGTACCAGAACCACCAGCAAGAATAATACCTTTCATTATTCACCCGCTCCTAATCGTTCAAGACTGTATGAGCCATCAAGCACACGTTGCCACCATTGCTGGTTGTTTAGATACCATTCAACGGTTTTTCGAATGCCACTTTCAAATGTTTCTTCAGGCGTCCAGTTCAGCTCTCGAGCAATTTTTGTTGCATCAATTGCATAGCGTACATCATGACCTGGTCGATCTTTCACATACGTGATCAACGATTCATAAGATTCAACACCTGCAGGTTTGTTTGGTCGAAATTCTTCAAGTAGCGAGCAAATGGTTTTCACGACTTCAATATTCGCTTTTTCATTGTGACCACCGATGTTGTATGTCTCGCCAATTTCACCTTCTGTCACGACTTTGTAGAGTGCGCGAGCATGATCTTCGACGAACAACCAATCACGGATTTGCATACCATCACCGTACACAGGCAACGGCTTGCCATCCAAGGCATTCAAAATCATCAGTGGGATCAGTTTCTCTGGGAAATGGTAAGGTCCATAGTTGTTCGAGCAGTTGGTCACCAACGTAGGAAAACCGTAAGTGCGTTGCCACGCTCGAACAAGATGATCGCTGGACGCTTTAGAAGCGGAGTACGGGCTACTCGGTGCATAGGATGTAGTTTCAGTAAACAAATCATCCGTACCTTCTAGGTCACCATACACTTCGTCGGTAGAAATATGATGGAAACGGAAAGCGGCTTTGCGTGTCTCATCCAGTGTCGACCAATATTGACGAGCCGATTCAAGAAGGTGATACGTCCCCATGACATTGGTTTCAATAAATGCCGCAGGTCCATCAATGGAACGGTCTACGTGCGATTCAGCCGCAAGGTGCATCACGAGATCAGGTTGATGCTTTGCAAATACGCGATCAAGCTCGTCACGTTGACAGATATCAACATGCTCAAAATGGTAACGTTCACTATCCGATACTTCCGCTAAGGACTCTAAATTGCCAGCGTAAGTCAATTTATCTAGGTTAATGACGGTATCTTGGGTATCACGAATGATGTGTCTTATGACTGCAGAGCCAATAAAACCAGCACCACCAGTTACTAGTATTTTCATTATGAACGTTACCTGCTTAATATTGTGCTCACGTAAAGCACGAGAAATCTTGTTTAATTGTAGTTAAATGTGCGCTTAAACTACGCCACTTGGCTTACCTTAATAAGATAGCCAAGTCTAAATTCTTGATTGTTCGTCGTTGGTACCTAACGACTTAAAGAGTACGCCTTTTCAAGCACAGCGAAGTCGCTTTCTTGCCAATGTATTTGACGTTTGTTCAACTCTTTCAGAAACGAGCGCTTCAAACGCTCTAAGTTGCCTTGCTTCCAATCACCATCCGGTTGCTGAGAGCATTTATCAAAATCGATGATCCATACCTTTTCTTGCTCATCAATTAAGATGTTGTGAATGTTCAGATCGGTATGGTTCACGTTGACGTTGTGCATCTTGGCAATTTCTTGCCCTACCTTCTGGTACATCGCTTCCGGTAATGGGTTTTCTTGCAAAATACTGACCAAGTCTGTGGCATTGGGAATTCTTTCGCTCAAAAGATCCGCTTGGTAAGTTAAGCCAGTTTTAACTGCGCGCGCAGCAATCGGTCGAGGGACATTCACACCAGACTCAATCAGCACTCTGAGCAGATTAAACTCTTGTAGGCTACGAGTCTGCTCCCATCCAGTAAACCAATAGTGATCTTCAACCAACTTGCCAAATAAACCACCACGGCGGTAATGACGCAAAGCAGCTTGCATAGTATCAAGTTGAACAAACCATGTGGTTCCACGTCCGGATGCGCTGCCCACCACTTTATCTTGCTCTTGCCAATATTGGGCATCAAACAACGCTTGGCTTGAGTCAGTGATGATTTCATCATCAAACCACACCATGCTATTGCCTTGTTGATAACTCTGAGTCATGTCGAAAGTTGCCGTTAGGTTTTATTAAAAGTAGTGGCTGATAAGAATATACAGCCATGTAAAGCCAGCAAAAAATAGCGCAACCATCACTGCAGCTGAGCCAATGTCTTTTGCTCGTCCACTCAGTTCATGATGCTCGACACCAATTCTATCAACAACGGCTTCAATGGCAGAGTTAATCAGTTCAACGATAAACACTAACACTACAACGCCTAACATGAGAATGCGTTCTACAACACTTAAATCAAATACACACACCAATGCAATCGCAAGTACCAGCATGGCTAATTCTTGCCTGATGGCTGCTTCATGTTTAAACGCCGCTTTCAGCCCTTTTGCAGAATATCCAGCCGCTTTGATGACGCGCGTCAAACCCGTGTTTCCAGGTTTACCTGAGTTCAATGATTGGTGTTGTTTTGTCTTTGACATTAAGAGGGGCTCGTCAGTACTCATTATAGAAGCGGTGTATTTTACATTTATTGGGGATGTCTGCATAATTTACCTGCATCTATTTATCTTATCAGACAATAACTATGTTCACTTCTGCCCCTTCTTCACTCTGTATATTGCGTTTATCCGCCATCGGCGACGTTTGTAATACCATCGCGACGGTTCAAGCGATTCAAAAACAATGGCCTGATACCCATATCACTTGGATTACTGGCAAGCTTGAAGCTCAATTGCTGCAAGCGATAGATGGTGTTGAAGTGATTGTTTTTGATAAAAAAGCAGGTCTTGATGGTTATAAGTCATTGTGGAAGCAGCTCAAAGGACGCAAGTTCGATGCTTTGCTTCATATGCAATATGCCATTCGAGCGAGCGTGGCGACGTTAGGTATTAAAGCGAAGTACAAACTTGGGTTCTCTTCTGACCGTAGCCAAGACTTTCAAACTTTGTTCACCAATGTCAAAGTTCCTTCACCAAGCTCTTTGCATGTTGCGGATGGTTTAATGGCGTTTGCCCATCAAATTGGTGTGCCTCAGTCAGAACTTACTTGGTCATTGTCGTACTCAGAGCAAGATGCTCTCTGGGCAGAAACTAAGATCTCAGAAACTAAGCTCTCGAAAACTCAGCGCCAAGCTGATAAGCCGAATCTATTGTTGGTCCCTGGGGCAAGCAAAGCTTATAAGAACTGGAACGCAGAAGGTTATGTTGATGTTATCAACCACGCTCGAGAGAAAGGCTGGAATGTCATCTTAGCGGGTAGCCCAGCGAAAGTAGAAGTCGACTTAGCTGAACGCATTCAATCTTTACTTACAGAACCTTGCTTAAACTTGGTTGGAGAAAGCTCCATCATGCAAATGCTGGCACTGATTGATAAGGTTGAGATGGTGATTGCACCAGATACTGGTCCTGCCCACATGGCAAGTGCAATGCAAACCCCGATTATTGGCTTGTATGCTCACCATAACCCTGTCCGTGTTGGTCCTTATAACTATTTGAAATACGCCGTTTCAGTGTATGAAGAGACCATTTTTGCAGAGACTGGAAAAACCAGCCAAGAGCTAAGCTGGCGAACGCGAGCAAAAGATGAAAAAGCGATGAACCGTATCACGAGTGATCGTGTCATGGTTATGTTTGATCAAGTCGTAGAAGATTTGTATCCCCAATATCAGTAAACTCCCCCTATATAAGATTGTTTAAGAAGGAAACCAACTTGTCTAAACCCACTTTAGCCGTTGCCTTAATCGTGAAAAATGAAGAGAAGCACCTACAAGCTTGTCTAGACACAGTGAAAGATTGGGCTGATGAGATTGTCCTTCTTGATTCAGGCAGTACTGATCGCACTGAAGAAATCGCCAGACAATATACCGACAAGTTTTACACCAACTTGGAGTGGCCAGGATTTGGCAAACAGCGCCAACTTGCTCAGCAATACGTAACCGCAGATTATGTGCTTTGGTTGGATGCCGACGAACAAGTCACGCCAGAGCTGAAAGAAAGCATTTTAAAAGCCGTTGAGAATGACGAGCCAAACACACTGTACAAAGTGAATCGTCTGAGTGCCGCGTTTGGTAAGTTTATCTACCACTCAGGATGGTCACCAGATTGGATCGTTCGTCTCTACCGCACCAGTTATACCCACTATAATGATGCTTTAGTGCATGAAAAAGTCGAAGATAAAGGCTTTGCAATCAAGAAACTGGATGGCAGATTACACCACTATACGTACGAACACCTCCATCATTACATCAACAAAACCACAGGTTACCTCAAAGCTTGGACAGACGAGCGAGAAGGCAGGAAAAAATCCGGTCTCAGCACGGCAATCATCCATGCATTAGCCAGCTTCTTGAAGATGTACATTCTTAAGCGTGGTTTTCTTGATGGTAAGCATGGCTTCATCCTTGCGTGGTTAAGCATGCATTCTACCTTCGTTAAATACATCGACTTATACTTACGCGAACAGGCGAAAAAACAATGAAAACGACTTTAATTATTACCACTTATAACTGGAAAGAAGCCTTAAAATCCGTGTTAGAAAGTGTAAAGCGCCAAACCGTTTTGCCTGATGAAGTTATTGTGGCAGATGATGGTTCTCGTGAAGATACCAAAGCAATGATTGACCAAATGCGTGAAGGTTTTCCGGTTCCACTGGTACACAGTTGGCATGAAGACAATGGCTTCCAGCTTTCTATGAGTCGAAACCGTGCAATCGCTAAAGCATCAGGCGATTACCTAATCATGATCGATGGCGACATGGTATTGTCGCAAACCTTTATTGAGTCCCACAAACGAGTGGCAAAACCAAATTGGTTTGTTCAAGGTGGTCGAGTTCTGACTGACGAAGCGTGCAGCCGTGAAATTATGGAAAACGGATTGGTTCCTTCTGTATTTAGCAAAGGGATCCGTAACCGTAAGAACTGCATCACAAGCTCACTGCTATCGAACTGGTTCTCATACGAACGCAACAACGATAAGGCGACTCGCGGCTGTAATATGGCGTTTTGGCGACAAGATGTTATCGAAGTGAATGGCTTCAACCAAGATTTTGTCGGTTGGGGACGTGAAGACAGCGAATTTGTTCATCGCATGCTTAACTCAAACAAGTCACGTCTTTACCTAAAATTCGCCGGTGTGGGTTACCACTTATATCACGTAGAAAACTCTCGTGCGTCATTGGGTCAAAACGATGAGATCTTAGATAACACCATTAAAAACAAACTTAAGCGTTGCGAAAACGGTGTTGACCAATTTCTAGAAGCGTAAAAACTTTAGAAGCTTATAAAAATATGAAAGGGGCGTTTCGCCCCTTTTTTATTGTTGTTGAGATAAGGTGAAGTACTTATCGGCAACCATCAATGAGATCAAACGCTCTTTACGTTTATCTTTAAACTGCTCAACCCATTGGTGCGCATTCTCAATGATCGCTAATGCTTCTTGCTCATTCGCTAAGTAATAGTCCATCTTTTCAGGCAAATCCGAATAATCATCCTTCACTTCAACATAGTGGATGCCAGCTTCTAGCTTACCTTCCATAAACCATGTTTCGTACTTAGGCTTCGACATAATAACCAATGAGTTCGAGGACATTGCCCACTTCAGGTTGGTTGCAACATCATTGCCTTCAATACACAACAAGAACTTGTATTGAAGCTGCTCCTCAATACTCATAAAGCCTTTTTCCCAGAGCTGTCCTTCTTGTGGTCGAGTCTGACCAATATTGCACTGCGGATGATCGTAGAAAGCATGAATTACCGTTTGACGGTGAGGCTGAAAACCGACGCCTCGCCACGCCACCATGTCTTTCTTATCTCGGTAGCTCATTTCGTCATCCACAAATTTAAAGTGACGAATTTGATTCAGCTTTAAAACGATAGAATTCTGATTGTCACCATGGATAGGACGACTTTTAATAAAGCTCGGCACATTAGGAATATGCGTCACATCACCATTGATGTAGTTAAACGTAAACTCAGATGGGAAATAGCGTATAACTTGGCGCGTATCGAAAAAATAAGTCCAACCTTTTGTTTTTTTGAACTCACCAATCTTAGCGTAACTCTGCTCTCGGCTATCGACCGAAAACAACTGTTCACACTTGTTGTAATAATTCACTCGCTCAAGACAGTACTGCTTCTCCGCTTCATTCAGAGTCGAAAGTAAACGCTTTGCTTGCTCTCGATAGACAAAACGAGGGATCAGCATCGAGAGAGCGTTTGAGAAATAATAAGGAAACTTACTGTCTTTCATTTACTTTCTTCTCGATAGCCTTAGCCACTGCCGCAGGAACAAATTGCTCAATACTGCCACCATGGATGGCAACCTCACGTACGATGGTCGACGATAAAAAAGCAAACTCTTCTTCAGGGGTCAAAAATACACTCTCAATCCCAGGCAATAACTTGCGATACATGTTGGTCAAGCCAAACTCATACTCAAAATCGACCGTCGTTCTTAACCCACGAATCAATACTTTAGCCTGCTCTTGACGAGCAAAGTCCACCAGTAACCCAGAAAAGCCTTTCACTGTTACACCAGGTAAATGCGCCACGACCTCTTCCATCAAAGCAACGCGTTCTTCCAATGTGAACATCGTATTCTTTGAAGGGCTTGCTGCGACTCCGATAACGACTTCATCGAACATTTCATGGGTGCGCTCGATAAGATTTAAGTGACCATTGGTAACTGGGTCAAATGTTCCTGGGTAAATGACTTTCATAGGATGTACTGATTTATTCAAAACTGTATGAATTATTGAAGGAAAGGTCGGCGATTACAACTGCTTGATAGAAATACACCGGAGACGATCTTATTTCTACGGCTGACACACATTGCAAAAGAAGGTATTACGTTGCCCTATTTTCTGCTCTTGGAGAGCTTCACCGCACTCTGGACATGGTTCTCCGGCTTTTCCATAAACTAATAACTCTTGTGCAAAGTAACCAGGTTTGCCGTCCGCTTGAGCGAAGTCTTTAAGTGTAGTTCCACCTTGCTGAATCGCGATTTCTAACGTGGCTTTGATGTTCTCCACCAGTAATAGCCACTCTTTCTTAGTTAGTTTTCCTGCTGGGCGAGTTGGGTGAATGCGGGTTTTAAATAAAGACTCATTGGCGTAGATATTCCCAACGCCAACCACCACTTTATTGTCCATAATGAACTGTTTAACCGCAACACGCTTACCTTTGGCTTTGTCTGCTATATATTCAGCGTTGAACTCCTCGGTTAAAGGCTCAGGTCCCATATGATCTAACACGGTGTGAGACTCATTAGGAGCGCTCCAAAGCCAAGCACCAAAACGACGCGGGTCGTTGTAGCGTAGCACTTTGCCATTGGTGAGTTTAAGGTCAACATGATCGTGCTTTGCCGCAGGGAAGTCAGCGTCGAGTACACGCAATGATCCAGACATGCCAAGGTGAACAATCGCTGTACCTTGGTCAGTATCAATCAATAAGTACTTTGCGCGACGACGAATATTACGAATAACCTGCCCTTCCAAAAGCTTAAGCTCTTGAGGAATATCCCAACGTAGCTTCGGAGTACGAAAAACAAATGCCTTGATCGTCTGCCCAATCATATGAGGGCTGATCCCCATTCGGCTTACTTCAACTTCTGGTAATTCAGGCATTTGACTCTCCTTAACAGCGTCAGAAACAACATTAGTGAGCGCTTAGCATAATAGAAAAGCAGCATGACAAACACAGTTTCAGCGAAAGGTTATTACGCAACTTTTACTTAGGCATGATGTAGTTACCATCAACAGAAATGGCAATCCACTTGTCTTGCCAATTTTTAAATAGCCAAAAATCGTCAAGGCGGTAAAAGGTGATACGTTGTGGCTCTTCCAAACCTTGATACCAGACTTCGATGCTTTCCGGCGATGAAAGGCGAGGCTTTAACTGTTCATACTGCTGAGAGTTCAGTTCTGTTCCTTCAAGTGATTGCCAGCGAGTCACTATTTCTTGTACGGGGATATTGGCTTTAATGTTGGATTGCCACTGTCCATTTTGCTTGTCTAATTCCCAACCAGCATAGTAAATGGCACTGACATCATGATCGGAGCGTAACAAGTTCGGATACGGATCCACTTGTTCATCGATAAGGTAGGTTTTGATCCAAGTTGGCGCATTAAGGATCACCATGAACACGATGATGCCTAAGATTAGAATATTGTTCCAACGACGGCGGCGGTGCACCTTTTTAGACATAATTCACCTCATCGCGTAAATCAGCAGCAGCTTAACCAAGCTGCTGCTATTTAGAGAATCTACATTAAACTATGATTGAATCGGATCATCTTTTAACGTACTTAGCGGAACCAATTTACCTTCTCCATTATTCACTTCCGGCACATCCGCGTGTGAAGAGAAGAAAGAAGGTAACGCATCCAACCTCTGACTGGAGACACCCATCAATTCAGAGATTGCTTTGATCATTGTGAAGCCATTACGTGGATAATCAACTACTTTTCGTTCATTGAAGTCCGAACCAATAACAAACAAAGGCACTTCGTAGGATTGTTTTACCGATGGATCATGACGCAAGTTTTCACCACTATTGCGATGCCCAAGTCCGTGATCGGAAACATAAATCAAGTTGTATGGCAGCGACTGCTTCCCAGCAAGTTGGGTAATTTTCTCTAGCATTGTGTCTGTTTGCTTTATCGACTCAATGTAACAAGAGATCTTGCTGCCATTGAAGTCAAACTCAACATCACCTTCCACACGATCACAGAAGCCTGGGTGTGAGCCAATTAAGTGGATCACAATCAATTTTGATTTATCGTCACTCGACAGCGCTTTTTGAATGCTTGGCAGCAGTGTGCTGTCATAAACGTTCGAGTCTCTAAAGCTACCGCTGCGTGTAAAGGAAACATGCTCAGCATAGTTAGCAATTGAACTGATCCCGGTATCGAATTCTCCCATTCGACCCTGGTTAGAAATCCAATAGGTTTCCACACCAGCCATTTGCGCTAAGGTGTTGATGTTGTTATTCAGCTCAATATCAAGACCATCATTCATTGTGACGTAGCGCATTACCGAAGTGAACGTGTTCGGACCTGGGGACAAAAAGTTTGTCCAAAGCTGCCCTTTAGCCGTCGACATAAACGGCGTGTTTTCCATCGGTAGACCATACGCATTCATGTAGTCTTTTCGTACACTTTCACCAATCACAAAAATGGTGTTCTTAGCCTCGCTCGGTGTTTTAGTAATTTGCCAAGAGGCTGGGATTTCACGCTGAGCCATGATCTCTGCATTGTATTGATGGTACATGTTGTACGAATCAAACCAATCAAAGATAAATCGAACTGGTGGGTAACGCATGTAAGAGAGCAATGCATGCGTGTAGTCGCTATTAACATTACGGTCTTTAATGGTGCGAATAGGCTTATCTAAGAGTAAGAACGAAAACAAGATCAGACAGAATACTGATGTTTTACGACCTTTAAGTTGTGGTACCCATTTGAACAGGTAAAAGGACGCTGCAGCGAAAAGTGCCGCGACTGCCAACGTTTTGAGCTCCAAGTCATTAAAGAACTCAAGCGCTTCTGAAGGGTTGGTCTCAATCAGTGAAGAAATGATGGTCAAATTAGGATGACCATAATTCCAAGAAACAGGAATATAGAAAGTCGCAGTCACAGCTAACAAGGCATATACCCAGTGACCAATACGATGAGCTTTAAGAAAAGCAATCGTAATCGACATTAAGATAAGACAGTCCGCTTTTATTTCATAACCCAGTGCGGCACTAAACATCACAGCTAAGATAATTAATGCAACAAACTTCAAGGCTTGTAACCCTAAATGCATACTTACTTTACTCCTATAACTACAGCAAATAATAAAAAACCCAGCTCGAGAGCTGGGTTTTTTAAATCGTCAAAGAGACAAAATCAATTATTTGATTTTCGCTTCTTTGTACATAACGTGCTGGCGTACAACTGGATCAAATTTCTTGATCTCAAATTTGCCTGGCATGTTACGCTTGTTCTTATCAGTTGTGTAGAAGTGGCCTGTACCTGCTGAAGATACTAGACGGATTTTCTCACGAACGCCTTTCTTTGCCATTGCCTATTTCCTCTTAAACGTTTTCGCCACGTGCACGCATATCAGCAAGAACAGTATCAATACCCTTCTTGTCGATGATACGCATACCTTTTGCAGATAGGCGTAGTTTAACAAAACGTTTTTCGCTCTCTACCCAGAAACGATGAGTTTGTAGGTTCGGCAGAAAACGACGCTTAGTAGCATTTCGTGCGTGTGAACGGTTGTTACCCGTTACTGGACGCTTACCAGTTACTTGGCATACTCGTGACATGAATGTCTTCTCCAAAATCGTTTCAGCTCGATATCAACCTTGGTGGCCGAACCTCTCTATTTCTTGGAAAGAAGTTAGAGGTTAAGAACCGCTATGGAAAATCCATACAAGGCTATCAAAGGTCGCGCATTATACTAACTTGATATGCATTGCTCAAGACCCGAACAGATCCTTTTTACAGGTTTTCGTGATCTTTTTTTAGACAGCAGGTTTTTTCTAGCAGTCCAAGCTGAATTCAGTTAAAAATTTAGTGGCGAGGATGATAGCAGATTTTTAGCAACTAACAACCTAAAAAACGCACAGTTATATCCAACCTCTTTCGGCAAAAGAGACGCTTTCCCCATCTCCGATAACGAAATGGTCCAAAATCCGAATATCCACCAGTGCTAATGCATCAACTAAACGCCGCGTAATCCTTCTGTCTGCTTGGCTCGGCTCCGCTACACCAGATGGATGGTTGTGTGCCAGAATTAACGCAGCGGCATTATGGTGCAAGGCGCGTTTGACCACTTCTCTTGGATAAACTGACGCCGCATCGAGTGTGCCTTCAAATAAAATCTCATCTTTTATCACTCGATGCTGGTTATCTAAGAAAAGAATGTAAAAAGCCTCTCTTTGACGGTCTCTTAATATAGAGGAAAGGTAAAGTTTGGTTTGTTCTGGACTGGTTAACGCATCACCACGCTTTAATGTCTCAGCTAAATAGCGTTGTGTCATTTCCAAAACAGCTTGCAACTGCACATACTTGGCTTGCCCTAACCCTTTATGCTGGCAAAACTCTTTCTCTGAAGCCGAAAACAACTGGCGCAGTGATCCAAAGTCTTGAATAAGAAAGTCAGAAAGCTCTATTACGTTCATGCCTTGCGTGCCTGTACGTAGGAAAATTGCAAGTAACTCCGCATCCGATAGCGCTTGCGGACCGCGTTGCAGCAACTTCTCTCTTGGCATGGACTCGTTAGGCAAGGTTTTCAGTGTCATTAGTCGGCTCGATTGATGAGTGAGCGCCTATTGCACAAAATAAAAAGCGAAAGTCGAACCTGACTTTCGCTTTTTTCGTTAGCCACTGCTTTTCTATGTAATCAAGCGATCCATCAAAGCTTGAAATTTCCAACCAGATCGTGAATTTCAGATCCTGACTGTGACAACTGAGTACTGATGCCTTCCGCATGCTGAAGTGTGTCATTAATACGATTCACGATTTGCTGAATCGCCACTAGATTCTGGTTGATGTCTTCAGCAACAGCACTTTGCTCTTCAGCCGCAGAAGCGGTTTGAATGCCCATATCTCGAATTGTTCCGATAGAATGGTGCACGCCGGACAGCGATTGCTGAATCATTGACGACTCTTCAACGGTCTTCGCGCCGCGCTCTTGGCTAGCCGACATAGTGGTCACCGCTCTCGAAACACCAGTTTGTAGTTGCTTGAGCATATCGCCAATTTCATGGGTGCTGTTTTGCGTTCGACTGGCTAACGAGCGAACCTCATCAGCCACCACAGCAAAACCTCGACCTTGCTCGCCAGCACGTGCAGCTTCAATCGCAGCATTCAATGCGAGTAAGTTGGTCTGCTCGGCAATTTCACCAATAACATCGAGCACCTTAGTAATCTGCTCAGTTTGTTGGCTCAGTTCTGCAATCGCATCAGAAGTACTGTTCACTTCATCGACCAGCTTGCTAATGCCATCAATCGCTTGATCGACTTCGCGCTGCGCCTCGGTCACTTGTTCGTTCGCATCGTCAATCGCCTGAGCAGTAGCATTGGTATTACTTGCGACCTCTTTTGCCGTCATGCTCATTTGTGTTACTGCTGTTACCACCTTATCAGTTTCGAGGCAGTGGTTTTGCATTTGAGCACTGGCTTGAGACGTTTGCTGATCCAATTGTCCAGAGACGCTTTGTACTGTATTAGCAGAGCGCTGAATGTCCTGCATTAGCGGATGAAGCTTATCCATAAACTCATTAAATGCCGATGCCACCTCACCGACTTCATCTTTACTTTCAATTTTTAGACGAGCCGTCAAGTCGCCGCCACCGGCAGCCACGTCTTGTAAAGAAGCGGCAATATGTTGCAACGGAAGAATTCCTTTGGAGACGATGATGCTGGTAAGTACGCTAGTAATAATAAGCCCGATAACCGAGATTGTTACCGCTGAGATCGTATGTTCATTCAACTCTTGTGTACGCAGTTCACGCTGCATTGCCACTTGCTGATCAATATCATCAATATAGATGCCCGTACCAAGCACCCAGTCCCACTTAGACAAGTACTCGGCATAACCTAATTTTGGAGCTTGCGCATCAATAGTTGGTTTATGCCAAGAGAAATAAAGGAAACCATCTCCGTTCTTAGATGCATCAATCAGTCCGCCAATCACTGCTACGCCATTTTCATCTTTCAAGCCGATAAGGTTTTTACCTTCTAGGGATGGCTTAATCGCATGCAGCGTGTTGACCCCTTTCGAATCATAAGCAAAGAAATAACCGTCGCTTTCAAAACGCATCGCTTTGAGAATTTCTTTTGCCGCTTCTTTGTTATTGCCGTTTACGTCCGTATCGTAAAGCGGCTTTATCGCTGTAACACCCATCATCATGTAGGCTTGCAGCTCTTTTTTACGTGTATCAATCAGCTCTTGTCTATCTCGAGCTAATTCCGCTTCTAAGCTATTACTACCATTGATGTAATACACCACCGAGATCAATGTGGTGATCAACAACAAAGGGATCAGAGTCACCAGCAGCAATTTACTTCGACTTTTCAACACCATCTTATTCCACTACCTCATTATTGTTATTTTTCCCTTTCTATCTTGCAGAGCAAACAGAGATTGTCTGTGAAGTAAGCAAAAGTTTTATATAAGGCTCAGCAATTAATATTCGGTAGTTTGATATGGATTAGCTTCTGATCAGATTTGCGTGGGCGGTGAGAGATTCAGTTGTGCTAAACTCGTCGCCAGAAAAATTGGAGATCTCACATGCAAACACTAGCAGGAAAGAAAATTCTACTCGGCATCAGTGGCGGTATTGCCGCGTATAAATGTGCGGAGCTAACCCGTCGCCTAATAGAAAGAGGCGCACAAGTTCAAGTAGTGATGACCAAAGCGGCGAAGGAGTTCATTACTCCCTTAACCATGCAGGCAGTCTCTGGGCGTCCGGTGTCGGACAGCTTGTTAGACCCTGCGGCAGAAGCATCAATGGGTCACATTGAACTGGCAAAATGGGCAGATTTGGTTCTTCTTGCACCTGCAACTGCAGATTTGATTGCACGTATGTCGGCAGGTATGGGCAATGATTTGCTCACTACGTTAGTACTTGCGACAGATTCTCCTATCGCTGTTTCACCAGCAATGAATCAGCAGATGTACCGTAACGTCGCAACCCAAGAAAATATCGCAACACTGGCACGCCGTGGTATGCATATCTGGGGACCTGCGGCGGGTGAACAAGCATGTGGTGACATTGGTCCTGGTCGTATGCTAGAGCCAATGCAACTTGTCGGTTTGTGTGAACAGTTCTTCCAACCAAAACTGTTAGCAGGAAAATCAGTATTGATCACCGCGGGTCCGACTCGCGAAGCGATTGACCCAGTGCGATACATCTCTAACCACAGCTCAGGAAAAATGGGCTTTGCATTAGCGAATGCCGCAGCACAGTTGGGAGCCAAAGTAACGCTTATCAGCGGACCTGTCAGCTTGAATACGCCAGCAGGTGTTGAGCGTATCAACGTTGCGAGTGCTCAAGAGATGCATGCTGCTGTGACAACTCACGCGCCTAACCACGATGCTTTCATTAGCTGTGCGGCAGTGGCGGATTACCGCCCAGAAAATGTAGCGTCTCAAAAGTTAAAAAAGACTGAAAACAACGACCAGATGACCATCAATATGGTGAAAAACCCTGATATCGTAGCGACCGTTGCCAATATGACTGAGCAACGTCCATTCACGGTTGGCTTCGCAGCCGAAACCAACGATGTCGCTACTTACGCTCGTGGCAAACTGGTGAAGAAGAACCTCGACATGATTTGTGCGAACGATGTATCAGTTGAAGGTCAAGGCTTTAACAGTAACGACAACGCCATCACCCTGTTCTGGTCGCAAGGCGAACTGGCGTTAGCATTGGAATCAAAAGAAGCATTGAGCTTCAAAATCTTAGAAAAGATGCATGATTTAATGTAATAACCCTTTCGTTTTCATCGAAAACTGGCACAAATTTGGTACAAACATGACAACTGAGGGTGTTAAAGCTCCCATTACACCCTCGCTAGTCTAGTTTGATGCCAAATAGCGTCTTATAATCCCCTCCGCTCAACTTTGTATTTTGAAAGGAAGTAACTAATGGCCGGCAGTAAAAAATCCAATCGTCGTGAAGAAATCTTGCAAGCTCTCGCACAGATGCTTGAATCTACAGAAGGCGCTTCACGCATTACTACGGCAAAATTGGCTAAGCAAGTCGGTGTTTCAGAAGCGGCACTTTACCGTCACTTCCCAAGTAAAGCTCGCATGTTTGAAGGCTTGATTGAGTTCATTGAAGAAGCACTCATGACACGTATCAACCGTATTTTGGATGATGAGAAAGACACGCTAGAACGCATTCGCTTGGTTATGCATCTTATCTTGGCATTCTCAGAACGTAACCCAGGTTTGACACGCATTCTTTCTGGTCATGCTCTAATGTTTGAAAATGAGCGCCTACGCGATCGCATCAACCAGTTGTTTGAGCGCATCGAAACACAACTTCGTCAAATCCTGCGTGAACGTAAGATCCGTGAAGGTAAATCTTTCCCCGTTGAAGAGCGTATTTTAGCCGCTCAGATCCTAGGGCAAGTTGAAGGTAGCTTGAACCGCTTTGTTCGCAGTGACTTCAAATACCAACCAACGGCAAACTTTGACGAGTACTGGGCACTTCTTAGCGCACAAATTAAGTAGAGATTATGAGTAAAGACAAATTCACTAAGCCGGAGTTTTCTCTTTCCCTTCTCCACCCTCGCCACTGGGGCGTTTGGCTCGGCTTTGGCTTTTTGGCTATCGTAGTTAATATTCTTCCATACCGCATGCTGCTATCGTTAGGTCGTACGCTCGGTCACATCGGCATGCGCTATGGTAAAAAGCGTGTGCATGTTGCAACGCGTAACCTAGAGTTGGCATTTCCAGATAAGCCAGCAGAAGAGATTCAACATATTGTTGAAGAGAACTTCAAAAACACCGGTATGGCGTTAATTGAAACGGGCATCACTTGGTTTTGGCCAACGTGGCGTTTCAAAACGCTGATCATTGAGAAAGACCTAGTCGCACTTCGTGAGAAAGCCGCAGAAGGCAAAGGTGTCCTACTGTGCTGTGTTCATGCTCTTAACCTTGAGATCACGGCGCGCGCTTTTGCGGTTCTTGGCGTGGCTGGGTACGGTGCGTTCCGTCCACATGACAACCCTGCGTACAACTTCATCCAGTATTGGGGGCGCACACATAACGGCAACAAACTGATTGACCGTAAAGACGTTAAACAGATGATTCGCGTTCTACGCAGCGGTGAGCGCTTGTTCTACCTGCCGGACCACGATTACGGTCGCAACAAATCTGTATTTGTGCCGTTCTTTGCGGTCGAAGATGCATGCACCACAACTGGCACTAGTATTTTGGCTTACACATCTAAGTGCTCGATTATTCCGGGTTCTGGTTTCCGCAATAAAGATGGCAAGTATGAAATCATTGCTGATAAGTGCATTGAAGCCGACTATCCGAAAAAGGATGAAGTCGCAGCAGCGGCTTATATGAACACCTTTGTAGAAGAAGTGATTCTGCGCGCACCAGAGCAATGGATGTGGCTACACAAACGCTATAAAACAATGCCTGACGAAAGCACGCCGAAAGGTATTCGCTACAAATAGGTGACGTCGACAGATTAAAAAGGGGCTGATGGATAACCACCAGCCCCTTTTTCTTTCTGTAAAACCAGACTCCCAATTCATCGTTCTTCCTCTTGAAAATGACGATGAACAATCTCATTAACGTCATTTCCTACAGTGAGGAGCAAACGCGATAGGAAATCTCGCTTTCCAAATTCAGAATTAAATGCCGTATTCTGCGCGGTACGCTTTGACTGCTTCTAGGTGCTCTTTGTCTGTACCTTTCTCTTCAAGGAAAGTCACAAGGTCAGTCAGGCTAACGATTGAGATGATTGCACAACCAAAGTCACGCTCCACTTCTTGAATCGCAGACAGCTCACCTTTGCCTTTTTCTTGGCGGTCAATCGCAACCAACACACCAGCAAGGTCTGCGCCATTTGCTTGAATGATTTCCATCGATTCACGAATCGCAGTACCTGCTGTGATTACGTCATCCACTAGCATAATACGACCTTCAAGCGCCGAGCCTACAAGGTTACCGCCTTCGCCGTGGTCTTTCGCTTCTTTACGGTTGAAGCAGTAAGGCGTGTCGATATCGTGGTGATCCGCTAGCGCTACTGCTGTTGTCGTCGCGATTGGAATACCTTTGTACGCTGGACCAAACAGCACATCAAACTCAATGCCTGAATCCGCAAGCGCTGCGGCATAAAAACGACCAAGACGCGCTAGGTCACGACCAGTATTGAAAAGACCAGCGTTAAAGAAGTACGGGCTTTTACGGCCAGATTTCAAAGTAAACTCACCAAACTTAAGAACTTCTTTCTCAAGTGCAAACTCAATAAATTCACGCTGGTATGCTTTCATTATTTTCTCTCTAAATGCAGGCTTGGTATCCATATTCCCAAGCAGTTAATAAACACTAATGCGTTATCTCCTAAGTAGATGGATTTACAGCTAGGCAGCAAGTTTTTCTATCCCTATGAGCATAGTTTTCTATGTGATTAGGGTAGAAAAATGAAGCGAACAACGCTGTAGATTCATATACGACGGAGATAAAAAAATAGCCCCCATAATGGGAGCTATCTAAATCAATTGGCTAACGCCGCCTTCTGCGCTGCGACAATTTCCGTAATGCCGACTTTCGCCGACTCTAACAGAGCCATCAGTTGCTCATGACTGAACGGTTCACCTTCTGCGGTGCCCTGAATTTCAATCATCTTGCCTTCTTCTGTCATCACAACGTTCATGTCTGTGTCTGCCGCTGAATCTTCAACGTACTCAAGGTCACACAGAACATCATCGCCTAGCAAACCAACTGAAACTGCCGCTACGTGACCTTTCATTGGGTTTGCTTTTAGCTTGCCGCTATCCACTAGGTGTTGAAACGCGTCTGCCATTGCAACGCTTGCGCCGCTGATAGATGCAGTGCGAGTACCGCCGTCTGCTTGGATAACATCACAGTCAACCGTGATCATGAACTCACCCATCGCTTGTAGATCAACCACTGCGCGTAGGCTACGTGCGATCAAGCGTTGGATTTCCATCGTACGACCACCTTGCTTACCGTTTGCCGCTTCACGACGAGTACGCGAGTGAGTTGCACGAGGTAGCATGCCGTATTCAGCCGTTACCCAGCCTTTACCTTGACCTTTTAGCCAACGAGGCACAGATTCTTCAACGGTCGCATTACACAACACTTTGGTGTTACCAAATTCAACTAACACTGAGCCTTCAGCGTAAGCTGTGTAGTTACGAGTAATTTTGATTGGGCGAACTTGGTCCGCCTTGCGATCGTTTGGACGCATGGGCATCTACCTTAAGTAATGAGGAGAAGACGATTTGGTTGGGCGCAGATTATAACGGAATCGATTAAATAAAGCTATCTGGACAATCTCGACTCAGAATAGCAAAGCCACTGCCATTTGGCTGTGCTACTATTGCGGGGTAATTTTCAGCAAATTAGAAGACAGGAAAATTCAATGATTTACAGTATGACAGCGTACGCGCGTAAAGAAGTGAAAGGCGATTGGGGTAGCGCAGTATGGGAAATCCGCAGTGTAAACCAACGCTACCTAGAAACTTATTTCCGTATGCCAGAGCAGTTCCGTGCTCTTGAGCCAGTACTGCGTGAGCGTTTTCGTAAGCGCCTAGCACGCGGCAAAGTAGAATGTAGCCTGCGTTTTGAAGCTAACCCAGCAGCAAAAGCTGAACTAAGCATCAATGAAGCACTGGCAAACCAAGTGATCAAAGCCGCTGAGCAAGTGATGCACATGACTGGTGAGCTAAGCCGCATTAACCCATTCCAAGTAATGCAATGGCCAGGTGTGATGGAAACACCAGAGCAAAACATGGATGAGGTAAACAAAGAACTGCTTGCTGCTTTTGACGAAGCAATCAACGAGTTCATCGACGCGCGTGGTCGTGAAGGCGACAATATGAAAGCGCTTATCGAGCAACGCCTAGAAGCGATCACTGCAGAAGTTGTAAAAGTTCGCGCACGCATGCCAGAAATCCTAGAGTGGCAACGTGAGCGTCTGTTCTCGAAGTTTGAAGATGCAAAAGTAGAGCTAGACCCATCTCGCGTTGAACAAGAACTTATCCTTCTGGCACAAAAATCAGACGTAGCAGAAGAGCTAGACCGTCTTGACTCTCACGTGAAAGAGACCACAAACATCTTGAAAAAAGGTGGTGCTGTCGGTCGTCGTCTGGACTTCATGATGCAAGAGTTCAACCGTGAATCGAACACGCTAGCGTCAAAATCTATCAGCACAGACATCACCGCATCAGGTGTTGAACTGAAAGTTCTGATTGAGCAAATGCGCGAACAGATCCAGAACATCGAGTAATAAAAGACCTTGATGAGATATCAAAAAGCCTCGCACTGCGGGGCTTTTTATTTGCTGATGCTGAACTTGCTTCCTATTTATAAAACCAATAGGCTTGTGTGGTTACTTCTAAACCATTGAATCGCTATGACTCGCTCGCATTGCTTCATCCTGCAACATGACTCCCCTATTTCTTTCTATCCTGATAAAAATCAGTTGATGATTGATAGTGAGGAGATTCATTTAGAACCATTGCAAGCAAAACTGCTGAGCTACTTTATCGAGAACCGTGGGAAAGTACTGAGTACCCAGCAAATAGCCGCCGATGTCTGGCAAAGAACGCAGGTTTCCGACAACTTGGTGAGACAAGTGATCAGTCTACTGCGCAGTCAGCTTCAGGACAAAACGCGTCCATATCGCATCATTCAAACCATTCCTAAGCAAGGTTACTTATTTGATATCGAAGTGACTGAGCCAAGCATAACGCGCACTCCAATCACTGAAGAAGCCGTTTTACTTACTCGTACCACTAAGCCTAAAAACAAGCGCTTAGTTTTAGCTGTAGCGACAATCCTGACTGTTGGAATTATTGCGGCTTGGGCAGTGCAAAATGGTGACACCATTGATGACACCACGGTAATCACAGCACAACAAAGCGACGTAGTGCCCGTTTATATTCATGATATTACGCTTGATTCCACCAGCAACTTTGAAATGGCAGAAAGCGTATATAACTATCTCTTCTATGGGTTAAATTCAGCCAAAAACCTATCTGGTTATCACTATTCTCAGTTATCCCAACAAAGTAAGCAGTCTCTTGCCAACCACGGTGTTGAGCTCAAAAGCTGGATTAAGAAAGTAGATAGCAATTATGTGCTTAGCGTCTTGGTGCAAAACAACCATCAACCCAACCAGAGCCAAAAGGTAGAGAAGACGTTTAACCAAGATAACTTCTTCGATGCTATCGGCGATGTAATTTTAGAAATCAAAGCCATCATTGCACCAATGAGTTCCGATTACGAAGTGACTAGCCATCGCGTGACTTCCATCAGTAACTATGACGATTGGAAAGTGATCTCTGAAGGGATTTCTCTTTTCTATCAAGGTAAAGGTGGTCCTGATTTTTCGGATATTGCTCAGCAGCTTAATGCGATTCAACAACAAGGGCGAGACAGCTATTTGGTCAGCGCTTTGTTGTCTTACTCTGAATCTTTAGCTTACTTACGCGAGCACAAACAAGAAGATCGCGAACAGGCGCTTCACTCAGCTAAGCAGGCGTTCGAACTGAACCCACGCTGTGATATTGCCAACCTCACTTTGGGGCTTGCTTTGCTTATCAACCAGCACCCGAATCAAGCCTTCCCCTACTTGTTTTATGCAGCAGAAAGCACGCCAAGCCCAATCAGTTTTTACTTGCTCAGTGTGGCTGACAAACTCGCAGATAACCCGAAAGGCTCGCAATACAATTACCAACGCTATACGGAGATGAAAAAAGAGCATAACGGTCAACTGTTTGATCTTATTGAATCTTCACAAAAAGCAAACCTATTCCAAACAGCAGAATAGCCTCAAATAAAGCGAAGTGAAAAATCGCTGCTCTCGCCTATTGTTCAGTCAACTTCCTCAATGCTGATGGGTATTCTGGATGTTTGATTTTTGTTTGGAGTTCAACTCGCTTGCCTTGCATCAAGCGTAAAAAACGCACCTTCCACATACTTGTAAACCAAATCATTCATTTCTTGGGATACACACATGTTGAAGAAGTTTGCTTTTCAGATCATTCCAATCCAGATCTTTCTGTTCGTCTTTTGGTTCAAAAATGGCTTTATCGATAAAGTGATGGGTGTGCTACTTGGCATCATCACGCCTGATACCGCCTATGCAGGTGATACTTGGGCTGGCTGGAAAGGTTATATCGTTGGAACGTGGGATAAGAGCCAAGTCGGTCATGCACTGCTGAGCCCAACGTTTGACTTTATGTTCCCGATTCTCATTGCTTTGCAGTGCTTACCGTTTTTATTGGTGATTCGCTCGGTGCTGGCAGGCGAGTTTATGGCTGGTAAAGAACGTCCGTGGCTACTCTATGCGGCTTTTGCATCTCTGTTCGTAACGGGTTGTATGGCTTTCACCCAAACCATTACGGGAGCAAGTGATGGGCAATATCTATGGCAATTTATTGGCTTTAGCATGGTTGCTATCATGTATCTGCGTAACGAACAAGGTAAATAGCATTACGCCAAAAGCCCCAACTAAATGGGGCTTTTTCATGATGTTTAGCCTATGTTAGGCATTGATATTCTTCATACAATGTTCACATAGCACAGGCTTTTTCTCAGCAGGTTTTAGGCGAAAACGCTGCCAAAAAGCAGGCTCGGCTTTAGTCAAAAAAATACCTCCGAGCAATGGCAGCAGCAGAGCAACGGAAACTAATGACAAACTGTTACCTGCAATCCATGTTGAAAGGCTAAGCGCTATCAACGGGAAGAATAGGAAACAAATCGAGGCGGTAAACGGCGTCGACACTTGTCCAAGCTTAAAGTACGCCACGATGCCACCAACGCTAGCAAACATACCGAGATAAATCACAGCGGTAATCGAATCCATCGAGAACTGAGAAAGATCCGGCTGTTCGACAATCAGTGAGGTGATAAAGAGCAACGCTGAGGCAACAAAGCTTGGAAAGGCGTTGTAAGTCAGCACTGGAATGCCTTTACAGAACTTTTCAACAAACACGTACATCACCGAATGAATCGCGACCGCGCCGCCTAAAGCGAGAAAGCCCAGTAGATAATCCTCGCCACCTAAACTCATCTCTTTCGCCAGAATCAAAACTAAGCTCAGAACCGCAACCAAAAGACCGGCAATCTGAGATTTACGTAACCTAAGCCCAAGGAACAAGCTCGATGTCACCATGACTGCGATTGGCATATTGGCGAAGATGATCGAAGCAAGACCTGATGAAATATACTGTTCGCCAAAAATCATCAAGGTAAATGGAATCGCGAAATAGAAAATCGCAACCACGAACATCCAAAATACTTTTCCCTTAGGAAAGAACAGGGGTTGATTGAGGTGTTTCGCCAACATGATTAATAGCGGCGCAGCGATCAGGAAGCGCAGACCGGTGGCAAAGATGGGCGGAATAGTTTGCACTGCCACTTCCATCGCAAACCACGTGGTGCCCCAAATCAAGCACACAGACACAAATAAGATGATTGGTAAATGCTTATGCGTCATGGCGACCTCCCGCTTGTCGGTTGATAACAAGGTTTGGTAGGCACGCAGCAAGGTGCTCAGTACGAGCAATTAGATTGGTTTTCATTTTTCATTCCCATCACAGGATGGTGCAAATAGGGAGCTATTTACACGCGTAACAAATTCGCACGGCATTACGTGCAGTAAAATTGTTGGCAGCGAAATGATGCTGCGAGATAGGAATTAAGCTATCGGAGGACGATAGTGAGAGTGCATTTCTGCACTGGTATAGAGCGCGATTTTGCTTATCGCCAGTTCATCTCTGTAAGGTGCTTCATAAGATCTTGGCTGAGTTTCAACAACAGCCGTCCCCGATGCGTGACCATGAGAACAACACTGCTTTTCAAAGCATGTTCCGCCCGGTTCACAGCAACCTGACTCGTTCTCTTCTACCGAGCCAAAGGTCAAATCACAGTAGCTAATATGCAGAGAATCAGCCATCGCCATGTGATTCGCCGTTGATGGTATTTCTGCACGAGCGAGACCGCTTGAAAGCGCAAAAGCAATCAAGACACTCAGCAGAAAGTAAATTGTCGATGTGCTTTTCGCTAGCATCACAATATCTCATCAAACAGGCAGAAAAAGAAAAGGTTAGTGTGAAGATACTCATCAATAGAGCAAGAAACAAGATGGCTTGAGATGACTTTACACTTTTTTACCCCCCAAGCCATTTGGATGCGATTTCCCTTCACGCAAAAATAAAGCCTCGCACTGAGCGAGGCTTAACATCATTCGTCTTTTTCGGCGGTTTGATTATCTATATACGGCCAATAATGGTGACCAACTCGAATAACCAAGGTTGCCGCAGCCAGAATAAACGCAGCTAAAGAGAGCCATACTATCATCACGGAGTCGAGCTCTTTCATACCAAGCGTGATGTAGCGAGCAATGGCCATCATGGCAATATAAATTGGGTAACGAACGGGTATCTTACCATTCATCACGAACTGCCCGACCATGGCGAGCACTTCCAAATAGATAAACATCAATAAGATGTCATCGAGCGATACACGCTTTTGTACATAAATGTGAATAAACTCTTCCACCATCGCCCACACAGTTGCCAAAGTAATGGCGACCAGAAGCACGGCTTCAAGCACATGAAAGATTTTCAGAAATGGACGACTGAATGATTTAGGTAAATGCGACGGCATAGCCAACTATCCAAACAAATCAAAGGAATAAGTTTGCAGTGTAGCACGCTCTTTTCAAGAAGCTGAAGAGCGCCCTCTCTCAGCGAGAAAAAACACACATAATAAAAACGCTCCAACCAAGTGGAGCGTTTTTCGATCATGATTTTACTCAGCGGATGGCGTTACGCCACTTGCTGCTTTTTTTCTGCTAAACGCTTTTTCTTGCGGTATTTCGGGTGTGTAATCGGAATCGCGGACAAGAGTTTCTTGGTGTAATCATTTTGAGGGTCTGCGTAGATTTCCTTCGCCTTACCTGCTTCCACTACTTTACCAAAATACATCACCGCCACTTTATCAGACACATGTTTCACCACAGACAAATCATGAGAGATAAAGATGATTGCAAGGTTCATTTCTTGCTGAAGTTGCAGTAACA
The DNA here is from genome assembly GCF_001591145.1 of Vibrio harveyi NBRC 15634 = ATCC 14126 = KCTC 12724. Classification (GTDB taxonomy): domain Bacteria; phylum Pseudomonadota; class Gammaproteobacteria; order Enterobacterales; family Vibrionaceae; genus Vibrio; species Vibrio harveyi. The sequence goes on from NZ_BCUF01000024.1 coordinate 58,187, forward strand.
AGTTCAAGATCTGCGCCTGAACAGACACATCCAATGCAGAGACCGACTCATCACAGATTAGCAATTTAGGTTTTAGCGCAATGGCACGAGCAATACCGATACGCTGACGTTGACCGCCAGAAAATTCGTGTGGATAACGGTTTACAGCGGTTTCAGGTAAACCGACTTTTACAAGCAACTCCTTCACCCACTGTTTTCGCTCTGCAGATGTACCAATCTTATGAATCACATACGGCTCTTCGAGAATCATACCAATCGTATGACGTTGATTGAGTGACTCCATTGGGTCCTGAAAGACAATCTGCATGTCCTTACGTAACGAACGCATTTCTTTGACGGAAAACTTGGTAATGTCTTTACCTTCAAAGAAAATCTTACCTTCTGTCGGTTCGTACAGCTTTAGGATCGTACGGCCTAGTGTGCTTTTTCCACAACCAGACTCACCGACGAGCCCAAGGGTCTCGCCCTGACCTACTGACAACGACACACCATCAACAGCTTTAATGGTATATCCCTTCTTAAACAGTCCTTTACCAGATACAAAGTGCTGCTTAAGATTTTCAATTCTTAATACTTCTTTTGCCATAACATCCTCTTTTATGACTTGTTCACTTTGCACCAGTTAGCTAGCAAACATACTGGCATCAATCGGTTTAATGTCGATCATCTGCTTAGGTTCATTATCTAAACTTGGCATCAAGCCCATCAAACGCTCTGTGTACGGGTGTTGCGGGTTGTCAAACAGTTCGAAAATTTCAGCTTTTTCGACAATACGACCGCCATACATGACTGCCACGTCATCGCACACTTCCGCAACAACACCAAGGTCATGAGTAATGAAGATCATCGCCATACCCGTTTCTTCTTGAAGTTCATTCATTAGTTCAAGAATAGACGCCTGTACCGTTACATCCAATGCCGTAGTTGGCTCATCACAGATAAGAATGTCTGGTTTACACGCCAACGCCATCGCAATCATCACACGCTGACGCATACCACCCGATAGATTATGCGGGTACTCATTCAAGCGTTTTTCCGGCATCGGAATTTTCACTTTCGCCAACATTTCTATCGCGTAAGCTTCACGCTCTTTCTTACCAAGTTCAGGCCGATGCAGCTCTAACACTTCGCAAAGCTGACGACCGATTGAATGAACTGGATTCAACGCTGTCATTGGGTCTTGAAAGATGATTGAGATGCGGTCACCACGCATGGCATACATCTCTTCTGCAGGTAAGGTAACTAAATTAGTACCACGGTAGTCAATCTCACCATTGACGATATTGCCATAAGGTTTTGGCAACAGCCCCATGATAGACATGGAGGTAACGCTCTTACCACTACCGGATTCACCTACTAGACCCAGCGTACGACCAGCGCGAACATCAAAATTCACACCATGCAGCACTTTTACCGGACCATCATCAGTAGTGAATTCAACCTCAAGGTCTTTAACACTCAGGATTACATCGTTTTCCATAACACATCCTTACAGCTTATACGTGTCATCAACGACAACAACAGGTTCAAAGGTTTTACCCGACTTCATCGCTTTCTGGGTTTCTTTCTTCACGTCTTTGTCGATCCAATACGTGCCATCACCGATAATTCCGCCACTAAACAACGCTTCTGTCATTCGATTCATTGGTTTCTCTGGCAATTTCAACCAACGCCAGTGTCCATAACGAACGTAAGGAACCATGTAGCCAGAAACAATCACGTGCGCATCAATAATGTCTCGCTGAATCTCATGACCTAGTTGGATCTTCTTATCCATGTCCATGTTAAAGCGATACGCAATGATCTTTTCATCTAACTCTGGCGTGCTGTAGTTAGTGAATGAGTTCGTTTGCGGTTTGTTGGCGTTCACGGAATGGAAGTATTCCCAGTAAGTTGGGATTTCCGAAGTACCCATATCAAAGAAAGCAAGTTCGTGTTTTTTCTCACGTACATACTTAAACATCGATGAACCATCAATCAGCTTCAGCTCAATGTCCAATCCTGCCAATTTTGCCTGTTCACGCAAGAAAGCAATACGCGGTGTATGAACTGGAGAGGAGTACGTCAATTCAAAGCTCAAACGCTGACCTTTATCATTCACGCGAATACCATCGGAACCAATCTTATCGAAGCCTGCAGCTTCAAACGCTGCCGCCGCTTTTTCTGGTTCAAACTTGGGCGCTTTCACATCTGGTAAAGTGTACTTACCATGCCCAAAGCCTGTTGGGTTGGGTTTACGGCTGTAGTCTCCACGCATAACATTCTCAATCATGCCGTCGAAATCTGTCGCGTAAGTGATCCCTTTGCGAATGTTTAAATCATCAAGTAGAGGCATAGCAGTGTTTATCCACACGCCACCTGCACCAACGGGATATTGGTTGTAACCCCAGAACTTCTCAATGTAACCCTTTTGGTAAGGGGCAGTATTGGATTTATCATGCCATAGACTTGGCAAAACCAACGCAAATGCGTCCAACTTACCTTTTTCAAAGTGCTTCATCGCAATATCACTATCGCGGATAACCGTGATACGAATTTTGTCGACGTTATAGCGATTCTCGTAGTACTTGTTGGTGTAACCCCACCAGTCCTCTCCTACATGCTTAAAGGTAACGCTTTTACCTTTTTTGATGTCCGCTAAGTAATAAGCACTGGTCGTTGGTTCACTTTTAAAGTTGTAGTAGCGCACAAAATCATCATGAATGCCGTCACCGTTCGCGTCTTTCTTCGGATTCGCATAGAAATGAGCAGGACGAGGACGTAGCGCCCCCATTCTCAATAACAACTCTTCTGGGTTGAGCTCTTTCGCAGCCTTCACGGCGAAGGTGTGATCGTCAAATTTGATAACATCAGCTACCGTTTTGTTGTAATAGTCGTTGTACCAAGGCTCTAAAATGTCTTTCGAGCGGTAAAACTTAAGCATAAAAACAAAATCGTCTGCCGTGACTGGCTTGCCATCCGACCATTTAGCTTGTGGGTTCAGTTTGAAATAAACCGTTTTATTGTCACCCGCTAATGCCCACTCATTGGCTAGCTCTGGGATGAATTCAAGCGTATCTGGGTGGCGAACCACCAACCCTGGAGTTTCATCCAAGATGAAAGAGCGTAAGCCAGAGTTAGCATCAGGACCAACACTGCGTAGAGTCTGGGGAAAGCTCGACATATAAGTGCGGTAAGTCCCACCACGCTTTGCTTCAGGAGAGCCATATTGCGGCTCATCCCAGTTCGTTTGCCAGTTTAAGTCAGTCGGAAGCGTCGCTGACATCGCACCAAAACTTAGGGCGCTTAGCGTGGACGCTAAAATTATTTTTTTCATAAAACTTCCCTTTTTTATGTTTTGCTCACAGTGCATGCTTAAACATAGCGTGTGAATTTTTTCGGGTCGAATGCTGCTCGAATCGCTTCACCGATAAAGGTCACCATAACCAGTACCAGAACAATCGAGCTCACTACTGATGCAACGATCCATGGCGAGTCTAGGTTCGACTTACCTTGTTGCAACAACTCACCCCAACTTGGCGTTGGAGGCATCAAACCAAGGCCTAGGTAATCCAGTGCCGTCAGTGCAGTGATGTTTGCAGCGATAGTAAATGGTGCAAGAGTCACAATCATAACCATGGTATTTGGCAAGATGTGGTTGAATAGAATACGTCCAGTGGATGCACCAAGTGCGCGCGCAGCCATCACGTATTCACGAGCTGATTCTTTATAAGTCATGGTACGCATGTACCACGTCATCCCCATCCATCCAAAGAGTACGTTGATGGCAACGAATAAGGTGAACGTGGGCTGAACTATCGAAACTAAAATCATGATGACGTACAAAAACGGCACCATAGACCACACTTCGATCAAACGTTGAACAAACAGGTCAAACTTACCGCCCCAAAAGCCCATCGCACAGCCAACAGCAGTACCAATCGCATACGAGATTGCCATTGTCAGCAAGGCAAACCCCATCGCCGTTCGAAAGCCGTAAACCAATCGAGCTAAGATGTCTCGGCCAATCACGTCCGTTCCAAGGTAGTGTTTACTCTCAGCATCTGGAGCCGTTGGTGGGAAGTCACCGCTAAAATCTTGCTCGTACGGGTTCCACGGCACAATCGGCAGAATAACGAAGTTATCACCACCTTCCGCTTCGAAGACTTTTTGCAGCTCGCGGTAATCCGCTTCACTGGAAGACGCTTGACCAAACTCGCTGCCTAAACGCACATCACTCACCACAGGAAAGTAAAAGCTACCGTCGTATTTGACGACAAGCGCTTTACTGTTGATCAACAACTCAGCAAATAGAGAAAGGATCAACATGGTCGATAAGATCACAAATGACCAGTAACCACGTTTGATTTCTTTAAAGTGGCGGATTTTCTTTTGAGTTAACGGGCTAACTTTAATCATATTACGCTCCAAACTTCACACGTGGGTCGACTAAAGCAACACAGATATCTGAAATGATATTGCCGATCAGCAGTAATACCGCGTTGATAGCTACGATGCCCATTACTACAGGATAATCGCGCTCCATGATGGACTCATAACCAAGCAGACCGATGCCATCAATGTTGAAAATTACTTCAATAAGGAATGCACCTGTCATAAAGAACAACAGAGAGTTACCGAAGTGAGAGGCGATAGGAATTAAGCTATTGCGTAGTGCATGCTTACGTACCGCTTTCTTAAATGGCAAACCTTTCGCAATGGCAGTACGAATGTAATCAGATGATAGGTTTTCCATTAGGTTGTTCTTCATCGTCATCGTCAACGTTGCAAAATCACCGATGAGATAACAGATCAAAGGCAGCACCGCGTGCCACATAATGTCTTTCGCTCGCTCAAAAAAGGTCTCATAGTCATCAAAATCATCACCAACGAAGCCTCCCATCGGGAACCACTCTAGGTGATAACTGAACAAGGTAATAAGGAGGACACCTACCACATACCCAGGCAAGGCGTAACCAACGAAAATAAGAATAGAAGACGCGGAGTCAAACACGGAACCGTGCTTCAACGCTTTATAGTAACCAAGTGGGATAGAGATAAAGTAACTGATAAAGAAGGTCATCCCACCATAGAATAAGGAGACAGGTAGACGCTCCGCAATCATGTCTGATACTGGCTCGTAGTAACGTGTTGACTCACCTAGGTCCAGCGTCACTAAGCGGCTCAGCCATTCAACATACGCTTCCATAACTGGCTTATCTAAACCATAGAAAGCATTAAGCTCCGCGATTTGGTCATCGGAAAGAGCGGTGTTACCACCCGCAGAAGTCATTGATGCGGCACCATCACCTTGCGCTTGCATTTGAGACAGCATGCGCTCAACCGGACCACCAGGTACGAATCGCGTGATAGCAAAGATAAGAATGGTAATTCCGAGAAACGTTGGAATCACCAACGCCAATCGACGTAAAAAGTACGACAGCATATACAACTTGCTCCTTGTCTACTGTCCATTATTAGGCGGGGTTGGAGAGGAAAGATCCGGCCCAAAATGGTGCATTTCTATCCCGTAGTAACTAAAGCTGTTGAAACACACTCCCTGAGTTTCAAAAGTCAGTTTTTTCTACTACTGCAATAATTTCAGCGTCATATTTATCTTGAATCCGAGCAAGCTTCAAGTGTTTGAATCCAAAACATGACAAACTTCTTCCGATGTCGAAAAACAGAAATGTTTTTGTAAATAATTATAAAAAACCACAAAAACAATTCATACAGAATATCAATCTAGGCACTTTAGAGCCAAAAGCCTATATAAACATGCAGATATCCAGAATAAATAGACAAAAGCACCTAAGCGATATTTGACCTAAAAATACGAGTGAGCCCTTTGATAACGGTGGGTATCATATTCTGATACCATCCAGTGCGAGCGAGTTAACATACCTACCATTCCGTAAAAAGCGTAGATCAGAATTATTCTCTAGATATACACCCATTTTCAGTGCTAATCGCCCACTTAAAATCCATAGGCGATATAAGTCATTAGTGTTTACAAGAAACACAAAATACGGTGTTTTATTAAGATTTGATCTCGATTTATAAACGTCATGCAGTAAATTATTCTGTGATTTAGGTCACTTTTGGTTTTTTACATCTTTTTTACATTTCTTTATCTCTGTTTACCACTGGTTTGACTTCCTTTTTCATCTCAGGTATACATGTTCCGAACGTTAACGAAATATTAACGTCACAATTGGTCGTTATATGGCCAGACATAGGAAATAATAATAATCGGAGCAACAAGGATGTATAAAAACACAACCGCTTTATCTGTTGCGATCAGCCTTGCACTGGGAACCGCAGCAGTGGCACCTCTAGCAGCACAGGCAGAAGAGCAGCAAGTTGAACAACTTCAGAAGATGAAGGTAACAGGTTCACGTATCTCCACTACGGACATGGAAGGTCCAAACCCAGTAGACGTATATACAGCAGATGACATCGCTAAGATGGGTGCTGTAAGCGTAGATGATGTTCTACGTGGACTAACACAGAATGGTGCAGGCAGCTACGGCAGCTCATTTACTAACAGTTTTGCTGCAGGTACTTCTGGTGTTTCTCTTCGTGGTCTTGGTGCGAGCCGTACTCTAGTTCTACTTAACGGTCGCCGTGTAGCAAACTACGCGTTTGCACAAAACCTAAACGACACTTTCGTTGACCTAAACTCAATCCCACTTTCAGCTGTTGAGCGTATCGACGTTCTTAAAGATGGCGCATCAGCAATCTACGGTTCAGATGCTATCGGTGGTGTAGTAAACGTAATCCTTAAGCGTGACTACGAAGGCTTTGATGTTCGCCTAAACGGTGGTCAAACATCTTACAGCGATGGTGAAGACCTAGATGTTACGCTAACTGGCGGTAAAACATTCAATGACGCAACAAACATCATGGCGTCTCTAAACGTTGTCCAAAAAGGCAACATCATGATGAAAGATCGTCCAAACACGAAAACTGCTGACCACTCTTCTCAAGGTGGTTATGACTGGCGTAGCTCTGCAGGTACACCAGGTCGTGTTTACAAAGAAGATGGTACATGGGAATCACTATGTACTGGTGGTAGCGCAGAATGTAACTACAACTACAACGAAGAAATTGCAATGATCCCAGAAAGTGATCGTTACAACTTCCTAACTAGCCTTAACCACCAACTAAACGAAGATACCAACCTGTTTGCGGAGCTAAGTTTAAACCGAGTTGAGTCAACAACTATCTCGACACCGACGCCAGACTTCCAAAACGTGACTATCTCGAAAGACAACCCGAACAACACGTACGGTGAAGACGTCACTATGCGTCACCGTATTCTTGAAGCTGGTAACCGTATCAACGAAATCACAACAGATTCTATCCGCGTTGTGGCAGGTGCAGAAGGTTACGCAAACTGGTTTGATACTGACGTAGACTGGACAGCTGATGCTGGTTACCACTACACAGAAACCGAAAACGTAGGTAAGAACTACCTAACAATCGCAGGCTACCAAGCGGCGATCGACAGCGGTGCTTACAACCCATTCGTTACGAACAACCCATCATCATCACTAGACGGTGCTCGCGTTGAAACAAAACGTAAGGGTGAATCTAAACTTGGCTTCATCAACGCTGGTGCTTCTTTCCCAGTATTCGAGCTATCAGGCGGTGACGCATACGTTGCTGTTGGTGGTGAGTTCCGTTACGAAGCAGGTTCTGATACGCCAGACGCAAGTGTTGAAGCAAACCAAATCGTTGGTAGTGGTGGTACAAGCTCTGATGGTGACCGTACTGTATTTGCAGGTTACGTAGAACTTGTTGCACCGGTTATCGAAGAAGTGGAAGTACAACTTGCTGGTCGTGCAGAGCACTACAGCGACTTTGGTTCAGCATTCAGCCCGAAAGTGGCAGTTCGCTACCAACCAATGGATGAAGTGCTATTCCGTGCATCATACAGCCACGGCTTCAAAGCACCGACTCTACCAGAAGTTAACGCGGGTGCATCTACAAGCTACCAAACACTTTACGACCCGCAAACTGACACTCGTGGTCAATACCGCGTTGTTAGCCAAGGTAACAAAGACCTAGATGCGGAAACAGCACAGTCATTCAACATCGGTACTGTAATCGAGCCGCTTGAAGACCTATCTGTAAAAGTTGATTACTTCTACATTGTGAACGATGACAAGATCGACACACTAGGTGCACAGAAGCTTATCGACGAAAACAGCCCTAACGTTGTTCGTAAAGCGAACGGTGATATCGACTACATCCTAGATGAGTACGTGAACGTTGCTAAGCAACAAGTAAGCGGTATCGATAGTGAAGTGAAGTACGACCTATCAACTGATAGCTACGGTGACTTCCTAGTGAAACTAGCTGGTACTTACAACATTGAGTACAAGCAAAGTGACTCAGACGGCAACCTAGAAGATTACATTGGTACTTACTTCGGTGGTCCTCGCTTCAAAGGTAAAGCAACGCTTGGTTACGGCTACGAAGACTTCGCATTCACAAACATCGTGAACTACACACACTCTTACGACACTCGTTACGAGACTGCAGAGCACTCTGAAGTTGACGCTCTAACAACTTGGGATACACAGCTTGCGTACACAGGTATCGAAAATGCAACGATTGCTGTTGGTATCCGTAACGTAACTGACGAATTGGCGCCATTCTACAATGAAGCAGAAGGCTACCACTTCGCATTCCACGACAACACAGGCCGTTTCTACTACCTACAACTTGAATACGGCTTCTAAAAACCTTTTTGGCGCGGGGCTTTCCCGCGCCCTTATCGACTGACTTTATACACTGACAAGGATGCTACTATGACGTTAAAGAGATTTGGCGTGAGTGCTATTACCGCTGCACTGCTGTCTGTAAGTGCTGGTTCTATAGCGGCAGATTCAGGTTCGGTAATTTCTACTCAAGCAAAAACCAACACCTCTGCACAAGTTTCTCAACAAAAAATCGACGGATATGCTGAAAGCGCGGAAAGCATGCTAGCTGAATACAAAGGCTTGCTTCGCCAAATCGACAGCATGAAAGTCTACAACGAGCAAATCAATCGTATGGTTCAATCGCAACAAGGCGAGTTGGATTCATTAAACAACCAGATTGCTCAAATCGACCAAACAGCGACAGAAGTTGTACCTCTAACGCTTAAAATGATCGATGCCCTAGATGAGTTCGTTACTCTTGATCTTCCATTTCAAAAAGAAGAGCGCACCAAACGTGTTACTGAGCTGCGTGACCTAATGGATCGTGCAGATGTAACGACTTCAGAAAAATTCCGTAAAGTGATGGAAGCGTATCAAATCGAAGAAGGCTTCTCTCGCTCCATTGAATCTTACAAAGCTAGCCTAGAGCGCAACGGTGAAACCGTGACTTACGACTTCCTACGTATTGGTCGTACTGCGCTTCTATTCCAATCTCCGGATGGCGGTGAAACAGGCATGTGGAATCAACAAACCCGTCAATGGGAATCACTACCTGAAAACTACCGTATCGCTGTACAGCAAGGCCTTCGTATCGCTAAGAAACAAGCGCCACCAGCGCTGATCAAACTGCCTGTATTTGCTGGGGAGGAATAAGAAATGAAAGGATTCAAAACTCTAGCCGCTGGTTTGCTAGCGAGCTTATTCATGATTTCTGGTGCGCAAGCTGAAGCACCTAAAAACCTATCTGAGCTACTGAAAAACGTAAAATCAGAAAGTATTGTTGAATCAAAAGAGAACAAAGCTCGTGAAGCTGAGTTCAAAAACAACCGCGACAAGCAAGCTGCATTGCTACAACAAGCTCGTGACGAGCTAGCTGCCCAACAAGCACTTGGTGATGAGCTAAAAGCAACATTTGATGAAAACGACAAGCAGCTAACTGAGCTAACTGAAACACTTCGCGTTCGTTCAGGTACTTTAGGTGAGATGTTTGGTGTGGTTCGCCAATATGCGGGTGAATTTAAAGGTCTATTTGCAGCTTCGCAAAACGCCGTTCTTTTCCCTGAGCGTGACGTACTACTTTCTAAACTAGCGGAAAGTAAAGAACTGCCATCTACGCAAGAACTTGAAGCGTTTTGGCACACAATCCTACAACAAGTAGTCGCATCAGGTGATACAACAACAGCTCAAGCGACCGTTGTATACGGCGAAGGTAAAGAAGCGGTACGTGACGTAACCCTAGTGGGTGAGTTTAACGCAATCGCAGATGGCAAATACGTAACTTACGTACCTCAAACTGGTAAGTTCGAAGAGCTATCACGTCAACCGAGCAAGAACATCACTCGCCTAGTTGGCGGTTTTGAGGCAGCAGAAGGCACATACGAACCACTATTTATCGACCCATCTCGTGGTGTGATTCTGTCTCTACTAGTACAAAGCCCTACCGTTCAGGAGCGTATTGACCAAGGTGGTATCGTTGGTTACGTAATCCTAGCTATGGGTGCAATTGGTGCACTGATCGCACTCGTTTGTTACCTACGCCTACTCGTTATCGGTGGCAAAATGCGTAAGCAAGCGAAATCAGACACTGTTATTCCTGGCAACCCTCTGGGTGAAGTTATCCAAGCTTACCAAGAACATAAAGGTGACAACCTTGAAGATCTTGAAGCGAAACTGGACGAAATCATCCTACGTAACGCACCGAGCATTGAACGCTTTATCAGCTCAATCAAACTGTTCGCTTCTGTAGCACCACTTCTAGGTCTACTGGGTACGGTTATGGGTATGATCGGTACGTTCCAAGCAATCACACTATTTGGTACAGGTGATCCTAAGCTAATGGCTGGCGGTATCTCAGAAGCACTTGTTACTACGATGCTTGGTCTGGTTGTCGCAATTCCTCTACTGTTCCTGTACACCATCGTACACAGTAAAGGTCGTCGTTTGGTTCAAACTCTTGAAGAACAGAGTGCAGGCTTCATCGCTCGCTATCAGGAAAAACTGCATAAAGCCGAAAGCTAAGGAGGCGTTATGTGGTGGTTAGTTGGAGAACTTGAATCAATCAGACGCTTCTTGGGAATGGGTGGTGATGTACTCGTCGCCATCTTTATCCTCAGCTTCATGTTGTGGGCAGTATTGCTAGAACGTTGGTTTTACTTCGCTGCCGTCGCTCCAAAAGCAATGAAAAAAGCCGTTGGCTTTTGGGAAGAGCGCTCAGAACATAAAAGCTGGAACGCTAAGATGATCCGACAAGAAATCGTTTCTCGTCAGGATATTGAGAATAAAAAGGGACTACCAATCGTTAAAGTACTGATTGCGCTTTGTCCCCTACTTGGTCTACTCGGCACCGTTGTCGGCATGATTCAAGTATTCGATATCTTAGCGGTTACAGGTACAGGAAGCCCTCGAGCAATGGCCTCGGGGATCTCAAAGGCAACAATCCCAACATTAGCGGGAATGGTGGCTTCACTATCAGGACTGTTCTTTAGTACTCGTCTTGATCATTTAGCCAAAGTCACCACGCAGAAGCTTGAAGACAAGCTAAAGCACATTGCCTGAGTAAACGGAATTAGAGGTATAGGTCATGAAGAGACGCTATAGCAATGACAGCAGTGATGAAGCTGCTATCGATATGACACCGATGCTCGACATCGTCTTCATCATGTTGATCTTCTTTATCGTAACAACATCGTTCGTTAAAGAAGCCGGTCTAGAAGTAAATCGCCCAACGGCTAGCTCAGCGCAAACCGTGAAGAAAGGTAACATCATGGTTGCCATTGGTGCCGCTGGTGACGTTTGGGTTGATAAACGTCGCATCGAAGTAGACGCCGTACGTGCAAACATCGAACGTCTACGTGCAGAAAGCCCAGATGGTGCAGTTGTTATCCAAGCGGATACTGAAGCTAACGCTGGTGTAGTCGTGAAGGTTATGGACCAGATTAAGATGGCAGGTGTAGAAAGCATCTCCATTGCCGCAACCAATAAGGATTAAGCCTATGCGGTATCTGGCCTCAATTGCACTGGCGCTCATTGTCTCCCTCGGATTGTTCTGGGGGATGGACAAGCTAGTAAACAAAGAGCGCCACGAGCTAGTGTCGAATGATGATCTACGTATGGTTGAATTCATTCGCATTAAACCGGACGAAAAAATACAGGAGAAAAAGCGCGAACTACCAAAACCACCACCGCCGAAGCGTCCGCCACCGCCACCTGAAATGAAGGTGACGTCAACGGTCAAACCGGTGATGGATCAAATCCCGATGGACATGCCGAAACTTGATCTACCAGTTAATGTTACGGGTGGCTCAGTACTTGGTCACTACTCTCAGGGCGGTGGTTCAGTTGCGGGATCGGGTGGTCCAGTACCATTGGCGACTTTCCAACCTCAAATGCCTCGTAAAGCGGCGAAGTCAGGTCTAGAGAAAGGCGTGGTATTGATTGAATTCACCGTTAACGCTCGCGGCGCGGTTGAAGACATCAAGGTAGTAAAAGAAACACCTCGTCGACTTGGTTTAGGTAAAGCAGCAAGAAAGACCGTATCGAAATGGACTTTCAAACCTAAGATGGTTGATGGACAACCGGTGGCCTCGCGCATGGCTCAAGAAATTGAGTTCACCACCAACTAGGGAGTCACAATATGAAATTACTCAAGACATTGCTGGCTTCTGTTGCGTTAACAATGGGTGTGCTTAGCACACCTGTTGTTGCCAAAGATTCGCCACAGCTTTCTGATAAAACATTTAAAGTCGTTAACAAAGTTCAAGAACTGATTGCGACTGAGAAATACTCTGATGCAATCGAAAGGTTGAACAAGGCACTCGGTAAAACTTCAAAGAAGTATGACCGTGCAGTACTGCTGCAACAGATGGGCTTCTTGTACTCAATGAGAGACGACTATGTAAAGGCATCTAAGTACTTTGCAGAAGCGCTTTCTCTGGATGCTCTTCCAGTACCCGTTGCACAGCAAGTTCGTTACAGCCTTGCTCAGTTATATCTTGCTGAAGAACAGTTTAAGAAATCGGTTAAAACCATGGAAAAGTGGTTTGCCGTAGCTGAAACAACGAAAGAAAAACCACAAGCACACGCTTACATCACGCTAGCAAGTGCTTACGTTCAAATGGAAGACTACCGTAAAGCAATCGCACCAACTAAAAAAGCGATTGCAATGACGAAGAATCCAAGTGAATCGTGGTACATGCTTCTGATGGCTTCTCATTACGAGCTAGGTCAAATGAAGAGCGTTGCAAGTGTTCTTAAGATCCTAACCACTAAGTACCCACAGAAAAAGCGCTACTGGATGCAACTTTCTGGTACTTACATGGAGCTGAACCAAGACAAGAATGCACTTTCTGCTTTAGAAATGGCGTACAAACTGGGCTTGTTTGAAGAAGAGAAAGAGTACTTACGTCTAGTCAACTTCCTTGCTTATCAAGAGATACCTTACCGCGCGGCGAAGATTCTAAAAGATGAAATAGCAAACGGTAATATCGAAACAAACCAAGAAAACTTAGAGCGTTTAGCGTCATTTTGGCAGCAGTCGAAAGAGCTTGATAATGCGATTGATACCTATCAAACCGCTTATCAACTGGCTCCTAAGACAAAGAGCCAGCTAAAAATTGCCCGTTTGATGATTCAAGCGAAGCAATACCAAGCTGCTTCTAAGTTTGCTGCGACGCCTGCCTCTGACGCATCGCGCTCGCAAGCCGCAGAATTGCAATACATCCGCGGCATGGCTTTCTTTGAATTGAATCAGCCAACTCAGGCGCTTAAATCAATGAAGAAAGCAGCACAATCGGATTCGATGAGACAAGTAGTGAGTCCATGGATCAACTACCTAGAGTCGCAAGGCTAATAGGCGCTCATCATCTGCAAAGTAGTAACCAAAGTGGTTGTGGTTGCTCCGAAAATTAAGTGTGAGTCAGTCGCACGCCTGGGGAAGTGAAAGCTTCCCCTTTTTTCGCTTCTATATATAGAGGGTGAATTCATACCACACCTCAAAGATCCAAAAGATCGGCTAGCAACATCTGGGAGATCATGATACTCTTCGCCTCCATTTTTCTGGCGGGTTTATCACCAATCTCAAGCAGTTTGATGAAGAAATCATCAACGCCAGTGCTATCGTTATACCAATCTCGTGAATAAACGTCGTTGGCATGACAACAAGGTCGAGACTTCTTTCGGCATTCACTCAATCCAACCAAAAGTGGAACAGTACAATGGGCAAAGGTACTCTCTATATCGTATCTGCACCTAGCGGCGCAGGTAAATCTAGCTTGATCTCAGCAATGTTGGAACGTAACCCAACATATGCAATGAAAGTGTCTGTGTCTCATACTACTCGTGGCATGCGCCCTGGCGAAGAAAACGGTATCCACTACCATTTCGTTGCAAAAGAAGAGTTTGAAGCTCTGATTGCACAAGGCGACTTCCTAGAATACGCAGAAGTGTTTGGTAACTATTACGGCACATCACGCGTATGGATTGAAGAAACGCTAAACAAAGGCATCGACGTTTTCCTAGACATCGACTGGCAAGGTGCACGTCAAATCCGTGAGCAAATGTCAGAAGCGAAAAGCATCTTTATCCTGCCACCATCAAATGGTGAGCTAGAACGCCGTCTAAACACTCGTGGTCAAGACAGCGAAGAAGTGATCGCAAAACGCATGGCAGAAGCAAAATCTGAAATCTCACACTACAACGAGTACGATTACGTAATCGTAAACGATGATTTCGATACTGCATTAATGGACTTTAAAGCCATCCTACGTGCGGAAAGATTGAAGGAAGAAAAGCAAGCTGCTAAATATAAAGGTATGCTTGATGCGCTTCTAGCAGAGTAATTCTGCACTGAAACACAAATTTTCGCTTCTTTATTACGGTAAGGAAGCTTATATTGCTTATATAGAAAGTCATTGTTGTTGCACGTCTTATCGCTAGTAAATATTACGCTGAGACTGTATACTTTCTCGTCATTCAAAATTTAGTTAACTATTTGGAGTCCTCATGGCACGCGTAACTGTTCAAGACGCTGTTGAAAAAGTTGGCAACCGTTTCGACCTAGTACTGATTGCGGCTCGCCGCGCTCGTCAAATGCAAACTGGCGGTAAAGATGCACTAGTGCCAGAAGAGAACGATAAGCCAACGGTTATCGCTCTACGCGAAATCGAAGAAGGTTTAATTACTAAAGAAGTTCTAGACGCTCGTGAACGTCAAGAACAGCAAGAGCAAGAAGCGGCAGAGCTAGCGGCAGTAAGCAGCATCGCTCACAACCGTTAATTCTGACTTTAGAATTCAACAACCTCCCGGGCCTATAATTTGTATCTATTCGATAGCCTCAAAGACGTTGCCCAAGAATACCTAACAGAGCCTCAAATTGAGGCTCTGCGTCAATCTTATGTGGTAGCAAGAGATGCCCATGAAGGGCAAACCCGCTCAAGCGGTGAACCATACATCATCCACCCAGTCGCTGTGGCTCGAATCTTGGCCGAAATGCGCCTCGATATCGAAACCCTCCAAGCTGCTTTGCTGCATGACGTCATCGAAGACTGTGACGTTACAAAAGAAGATCTCGAAGAGAAATTCGGCAATACCGTCGCTGAGCTGGTTGATGGTGTATCTAAACTGGACAAACTCAAATTCCGCGATAGGAAAGAGGCTCAAGCCGAGAACTTCCGTAAGATGGTTCTGGCGATGGTGCAAGACATCCGCGTTATCCTGATCAAACTGGCTGACCGTACGCACAACATGCGCACGTTAGGTGCCCTGCGCCCCGACAAAAAACGCCGTATTGCTCGCGAAACACTGGAAATCTACGCGCCGCTGGCTCACCGTCTTGGTATTCACAATATCAAAACGGAACTTGAGGAGCTTGGCTTCGAAGCGCTTTACCCGAACCGCTACCGCGTTCTAAAAGAAGTGGTAAGAGCGGCACGTGGTAATCGTAAAGAGATGATCCAACGTATTCACAGCGAAATTGAAGGTCGACTCGAAGATGTTGGCTTGAATGCGCGCGTGTTAGGTCGTGAAAAGAACCTGTTCTCCATCTATAACAAGATGAAAACCAAAGAACAGCGTTTCCACACCATCATGGATATCTATGCTTTCCGAGTGGTTGTTGATACTGCCGATACTTGTTATCGCGTTCTAGGCCAAGTACACAGCTTGTATAAGCCACGTCCTGGTCGTATGAAAGATTACATTGCGGTACCAAAAGCGAACGGCTACCAATCGCTACATACTTCTATGGTTGGCCCACATGGCGTGCCAGTTGAAGTTCAGATCCGTACCGAAGATATGGATCAAATGGCGGACAAAGGTGTCGCTGCGCACTGGTCATACAAAGACAAGGGCGACAAGTCTGGCACAACAGCGCAAGTGAAAGCTCAGCGTTGGATGCAAAGCCTGCTTGAGCTACAACAAAGCGCTGGTAACTCATTCGAATTCATTGAAAACGTAAAATCGGATCTTTTCCCAGATGAGATTTACGTCTTCACACCAAAAGGTCGTATCGTTGAATTGCCATTAGGCGCAACGGCTGTCGACTTTGCCTATGCCGTACATACTGATGTCGGTAACTCTTGTGTTGGTGCTCGTGTTGACCGTAACCCTTACCCACTAAGTAAGGCACTGAAGAACGGTCAGACAGTAGAAATCATCAGTGCACCAGGTGCGCGTCCAAACGCGGCTTGGTTAAACTATGTCGTGACTTCTCGCGCTCGCACTAAGATTCGTCAAGTATTGAAGACCATGCGTCGTGAAGAATCGATTACCTTAGGTCGTCGTCTACTGAATCACGCTTTAGGTCGTCATTCGATTGATTCAATCTACCCAGAAAACATCCAAGAAGTGCTGACTGATCTGCGCCTAGAAAGCGTCGATGATCTGCTAGCAGCCATTGGATTGGGTGAATTGATGAGTATCGTCATCGCACGTCGCTTATTGGGTGACACTGATGAATTGACCACCACAAGCTCGATTCCAAACGAATCTAACAAGAAACTGCCAATCCGTGGTGCAGAAGGTCTGCTACTGACTTTCGCAAATTGTTGTCACCCTATCCCGGATGACCACATTATCGCTCACGTATCGCCAGGTCGTGGTCTTGTGGTTCACCGTGAAACGTGTCCAAACGTACGCGGATACCAGAAAGAGCCGGACAAATACATGGCTGTCGCTTGGTCTGAAGAGTACGACAAAGAGTTCATCGCGGAACTGAAAGTCGATATGCTCAATAACCAAGGTGCGTTAGCGGAATTGACCAATGTGATTTCGAAAACCGGTTCGAACATTCATGGTCTTTCAACCGAAGAACGCGACGGTCGCTTGTACACCGTTACCGTTCTGCTAACCACCAAAGATCGTGTTCACCTTGCTGGCATCATGCGTAAGATTAAGACCATGCCACAGGCGACTCGAGTCAGACGAAGAAAGAACTAAACTCTATCGCCACCCACACTCTGGGTGGCGATTTTTTTATATCCCTATTTATTATGAATTTAGAACGTTACAACCGCATCCATCAGGTGTTAAAAGCACGCCAAACCGACCTCACCCTGTGCCTTGAAGAAGTTCATAAGCCGAACAACGTTTCTGCAGTGATCCGTACCGCTGACGCAACAGGCTTACACAAAGTTCATGCGATTTGGCCCGACAAAATGCGCACACTGACCCACACCTCAGCAGGGGCACGCAACTGGGTTGAAGTGGATACTCACGATTCGATTGAAACTGCGATTACCGAGCTCAAAGCACAAGGCATGCAAGTTCTGGTCACCAACCTTTCGGACACCGCGGTCGATTTTCGTGAGATCGACTACACCAAGCCAACGGCAATCATTCTGGGTAGCGAAAAAATTGGCGCTTCAGAGCAAGCGAAGAAACTCGCAGACCAAGACATCATTATTCCAATGATCGGTATGGTGCAGTCTTTAAATGTCTCAGTCGCCAGTGCTGTGATTCTTTATGAAGCGCAGCGTCAGCGTGAAGCCGCTGGTATGTACAAACGTGATGAAAGCGCACTGCCAAAAGAGACCATCAACCGCATTCTGTTTGAGCGAGGGCATCCGGTCTTAGCAAAAGTAGCGAAACGCAAAGGGCTAGAATATCCACAACTTGATGACGAAGGCCAAATTGTGGCTGACGAATCGTGGTGGAAAGAGATGCAAAGTAAATAATCAACTTTTGTTATCCTGAATAGCGACGAAGGAGCGAAACTCAACTCCTCACGAAGCTGTATTTTTCCCTGTACAAAAACACAGCTTCGTGGTTAACATACTGCTATGTTAACTATTTTCTTGAGCCCACTATGTCTGCCCAAATGTTATCTGCTATTCCTTTAACCTCTCTGTCTGGAGTTGGCGCCAAAGTCGCAGAAAAACTCGCCAAAGTTGGCTTGCATAGCGTTCAAGATCTACTGTTCCACCTTCCTCTTCGTTACGAAGATCGCACTCGCATTTACCCAATAGCCAAGCTGCATGCCGGGCTCTGGGCGGCAGTACAGGGCAAAGTCATGGCTGTCGATACTACTTTCGGCAAACGCAAAATGCTGACAGTAAAAATCAGCGACGGCAATGGCACCATTACTCTACGCTTTTTTAACTTTACTGCCGCGATGAAGAACAATTTCTCAAATGGTAAGTTAGTACACGCTTACGGTGAAATAAAGCGTGGTGGTATGGGCTTAGAGATTGTTCACCCTGATTACAAGTTTTATGTAAGTGAACAAAAGCCGGATGTGGAACAAAGCTTAACCCCCGTTTATCCAACCACCGATGGGTTACGTCAAATCACTTTGCGTAACCTGACGGAACAAGCCTTATCACTCCTCGATAAAGCCGCAGTGCAAGAGTTGCTGCCTTCCGGTTTGTACAATCACCAGATCACTATGTCGCAAGCGCTGCATACGATTCATCGACCGCCTCCAACCATTAATTTGGATGAGTTTGATGAAGGTAAACACCCAGCTCAAATTCGTTTGATCATGGAAGAGTTACTGGCGCAGAACCTCTCTATGTTGGCAGTGCGCAGCAAAGGACAACAGGACGTTGCATTGCCTTTGGCGTCGTGTGACTCGCTGAAAAAGCAACTACTGGCTCAATTGCCCTTCTCGCCGACCAATGCTCAAGCACGAGTCGTTAAAGAAATTGAAGCTGACTTAGAAAAAACGCACCCAATGATGCGCCTTGTTCAAGGTGACGTAGGCTCGGGGAAAACTCTAGTTGCTGCGCTTGCTGCCGTCAGAGCCATTGAACACGGCTATCAAGTCGCTTTAATGGCACCGACCGAGCTGCTCGCCGAACAGCACGCGATTAACTTCGCTAATTGGTTTGAGAAAATGGGCATTCAGGTCGGTTGGCTGGCTGGAAAATTAAAAGGTAAAGCCAAAGAAGCCGAATTGGCGCGTATTGCCAGTGGTGAAGCGCAAATGGTCGTGGGCACTCACGCCCTTTTCCAAGAGCATGTTGAGTTTCATCATCTTGCTTTGGTCATTATTGATGAACAGCACCGCTTTGGTGTCCACCAGCGCTTAGAGCTACGCGAGAAAGGCGCGAAACAAGGCGCTTATCCACATCAGCTCATCATGACAGCAACGCCAATTCCGCGAACATTAGCCATGACAGCTTATGCTGACTTAGAAACGTCGGTGATTGATGAGTTACCGCCAGGTCGAACACCAATCCAGACCGTCGCGATTCCAGACACCAAACGCGATGATATCGTCGAACGAGTGCGCAATGCCTGCTTAAACGAAGGCAAACAAGCGTATTGGGTATGTACCTTGATTGATGAGTCCGAAGTCTTGGAGGCTCAAGCTGCTGCCGACACTGCAGAAGAGCTGCAACGTAAACTGCCTGACGTAAAAATTGGTCTCGTGCACGGACGAATGAAGCCCGCTGAGAAGCAAGCGGTGATGCAGGATTTCAAAGACAACAAGCTGCATTTACTGGTCGCAACGACAGTGATTGAAGTAGGCGTAGACGTACCCAATTCCAGCCTGATGATCATCGAGAACCCAGAGCGTTTAGGTTTAGCTCAGTTGCACCAGCTTAGAGGTCGTGTTGGTCGAGGTTCAGTGGCGAGCCATTGTGTGTTGCTGTATCACTCGCCGCTATCAAAAACCGCCCAAAAACGTTTAGGCGTATTACGAGAAAGCAACGACGGCTTCGTGATTGCACAGAAAGACTTAGAGATTCGTGGACCGGGTGAGCTTCTTGGTACCAAGCAAACTGGCTTGGCAGATTTTAAAATTGCCGACTTAGTGCGAGATCAGCGCTTAATTCCGGAAGTTCAACGCATTGCACGTTACATTCATGACAACTACCCGACGAATGCGACCGCAATTATTGATCGTTGGTTAGGCGAGCGTGACATTTATTCTAAGGCGTAAACGGGCTGCGCCTTAGTAGTAAGACGTTTCTTTCACCAATTCGATAACTAAATCACATCTAAATTTCTATTCTATTGATTTTAAATATGTAAAATCAATAACGTTTTATTAACACAACACACAGATGCGTTGTGCTATCGGCTAGGTTAGTTAAGCACTACTGCTAACCTCCACTCTGATAATAAATACGTTTCAAGGAGTAGAAATGAAGAGTACCTGCCTTAGGCTGTTGGCTTCAGCCTGTATTCTAAGTAGTGGTTCAGCATTTGCTGACACCTCAGATATGGCGAAATTGTTCGCTAAAGGATCGAGCTTTTTTAACCCAAAACTCTCCCCTGATGGTAAATACCTTGGGGTCGAATCCAAAGTGGATGGTAAAGATGCGCTGGTCATTCTCGACGCACAAACAATGAAGCCAACCAACATGCTTCGATTCCCAGACAACGAGCAAGTAGCCGATTATTACTGGGTCAACAATGAGCGCGTTGTCGCTTCAAAAGAAACCTTCACGGGCTGGTTTACTCAACCCTCACCCACAGGTGAATTTGTTGCCGCGAATGTCGACGGTTCTAAAACCGCCTACCTGTTCGGTCCTCAACCACCACAAAGCGGCAGCAGCGTTTCTAAACGAGGCAAAGCCACTCGCGCCTTCGGCATCATGTTAGACCCAATGCCAAATGACGAAAAGCACATGCTGATTGCTGCGATTCCATACAACCGCTCATTTGACATGGAAGAGGAAAAAGACGTCTACAAAGTCAATGTCTACAACGGTCGCGCGACCAAGCAGATGTCCGCCCCTATCAGAAATAGCTATTTCCTAGTTAACCATGATAACCAAGTCGG
This sequence comes from Vibrio harveyi NBRC 15634 = ATCC 14126 = KCTC 12724, assembly GCF_001591145.1. Taxonomy (GTDB): domain Bacteria; phylum Pseudomonadota; class Gammaproteobacteria; order Enterobacterales; family Vibrionaceae; genus Vibrio; species Vibrio harveyi. The sequence goes on from NZ_BCUF01000024.1 coordinate 79,325, forward strand.
CTTTGTAACGGGCTCTGGTGATGATCTCAAACTCAAGTCTTTCTATCGCAATGGCAACAAGTGGCAATCCATCGCGACATTAGACAAACTCAATTTAGAAGAACTAACCCCCATTTCCTTCGCCGAAAACAACCATTCGATTTATGCCGCAGCAAGTAAAGACGGCTCACCCCAAGCGATTTACCATGTTGATTTAAAAACAGGAAAATACAAAGAAGTGGTTGCCGGCGAAAAGGTTTCACCACATAACTTTTGGCTTGATCAGCAATCCAAGCAACTGTACGCCATTGAATATGAAAAAGACTATCCAACCTATGCCTTCGTGGACGACAAGCACCCGCTGAGCAAGCAGTTGAAGCAACTACTGGCGACATTTGAAGGTCATCAAGTCCGTATTCTTAGCCAAACAGAAAATGGCGATAAATTCATTGCTCTGGCATTTAATGACCGTAATCCCGGCGATTATTACCTATTCAACACCGATCCTGTCGAAGGTCGATACCTCTTCTCTGCACAGAAATGGCACGACCCGAAAAAAATGGCAGAAGTTCGTCCATTTGCTTTCACGGCAAGAGACGGGCAGGAAATCAATGCCTTGCTAACACTTCCACCGGGTAAAGCGGAAAAGGACCTACCTTTGATTGTGAACCCGCACGGTGGACCTCACGGACCGCGTGACTGGTGGGAATTCAATCCAGAGAACCAGTTCTTAGCTCAAAAGGGCTATGCTGTTCTGCAAATCAACTTCCGTGGTAGTGGTGGCTTTGGAGATAATTTTGAAGAACTTGGATACCGTAAATGGGGTACCAATATTCAATACGACATCATTGATGCCACTCGCCATATCATCAAGCAAGGTATTGCCGATGCCGATCGTATCTGTATTTCTGGCGGTAGTTTTGGCGGCTACAGCGCGCTTCAAAGTGCCATCGTCGAACCGGATCTGTTCCAGTGTGCAGTAGGCAGCTTTGGCGTCTATGACCTTGAAATGCTTTACACTGAAGGCGACGTAAAAGACCGCAAGTCAGGCGTTAACTATCTAGAAGAAGTGATCGGTCGTGATAAGAAAGAGCTTCAATCCATGTCACCCGTTCATCATGTCGACAAGCTAAAAGCAGACATTATGTTGGTCCACGGAGCCAAAGATGAACGAGCACCAATTGAACAATTTGACGCCTTAGTGGAAGCGCTCAAAGCGATCAATTATCCGCACAAAACAATGGTGATCGGCGATGAAGGGCACGGATTTTATAATGATGAGCACCAAGCCAAGTACCTTACTCAAATTGGTGAGTTCTTCGATAAGCACTTAAAAAACTAAACTCCCAATGTAAAACCTTAAAGGCGATAACCATTCCGTTCTCGCCTTTTCTTTTCAACCCAAAGCAAACGTTTGCTTTTTGAATAAATCCCTCTATAATCGCGCTCAAAATTTATGGTGTGCACCTTGTCACATCAAACCAACCTGAGTTGACACTGATTAACAGCAATCACAGGTCATAACGTCAACTCCACCCAGCACTCCCATTCAGCGAGCTCTGGGGCAAGAATTATTGCGACTAGCGAGACAAACATGACAACTTCAAACCGAACTTCGGAACTGGTCTATCAGTTAAACGATCGCCCACCACTACCTCAGACCATTTTTGCTGCACTTCAGCACTTATTGGCGATGTTCGTAGCCGTTATCACCCCTTCTCTGATCATTTGTCAGTCTTTGGGTGTGCCTGCTGACCAAACTAACACCATCATCAGCATGTCGCTGTTTGCATCTGGCGTGTCTTCCTTTATTCAAATTCGTACCTTTGGTCCTATCGGGTCTGGTTTGCTTTCAGTGCAGGGCACCAGCTTTAATTTCCTTGGTCCAATCATTGGTGCGGGTCTTTCTCTTAAAGCTGGCGGCGCGGACATCAACACCATGATGGCAGCAATTTTCGGTACTATCTTGGTAGCGTCTTTTGCAGAAATCCTGCTATCTCGCGTTTTAGAACACGCACGCCGCATCATCACGCCATTGGTATCTGGCATCGTCGTGACGCTTATCGGTCTGACGCTTATCCAAGTGGGTTTGGTATCAATGGGCGGAGGCTATGCTGCAATGGGCGATGGCTCTTTCGGTAGCCTAGACAAGTTAGCTCTCGCTGGCACAGTACTTGGCTTGATCGTAATCCTTAACCGCTCAAAGAACCCATACCTACGTGTTGCATCAATTGTAATTGCAATGCTGGTTGGCTACGTCATGGCATACTTCACGGGCATGGTCGACACTTCAACACTGGGCGAAACTGACCTCATCGCACTGCCGATCCCAATGCAATACGGCTTAAGCTTCGACTGGTCGTTGTTTATTCCACTGGTTCTGATTTTCTTCATTACGGCACTAGAAGCAATTGGTGACATTACCGCAACGTCTGAAGTTTCCGGCGAGCCTGTAAAAGGTCCGGTTTACATGAAGCGCATCAAAGGTGGCGTATTGGCAGATGGTCTAAACTCAGCCATTGCTGCGGTATTCAACAGCTTCCCGAACTCTACCTTCAGCCAAAACAACGGCATCATCATGCTCACTGGTGTAGCAAGTCGTTATGTGGGTTACTTCATCTCAGGCATGCTAGTAATTCTGGGGCTGTTCCCGGGCGTGGCAAGCTTTGTTCAGCTGATTCCAGAGCCAGTTCTGGGCGGCGCGACTATAGTGATGTTCGGTACCATTGCTGCAGCGGGCGTACGCATCATCTCTCGTGTCGACCTCGATCGCCGCGCAATCCTAATCATGGCACTGTCATTCTCGATGGGTTTGGGCATTGCACAAAAACCTGAAATTCTGCAATTCATGCCTGAGTTTATTAAGAGCATTTTCTCAACAGGTGTGGCAGCAGGTGGCATCACCGCTATCGTATTGAACCTACTGCTTCCAGAGAAATTGGAAGAGGAAGATGAGCTGGTAGCTCAAGAGATAAAAGAATCCTAATACCAATTACGTTAATTAGATGTTCAAGAAATTGCGCCGGTAAAATCACTTAGAACAAGGCAAAGATTGCAGCTAGCTAGTTACTCTACCTACAAAATCTTTAACACTGTTATAAGTGATTTTAACCAGCAAGAATGAGCAGATAATTGATGGAATTGGTATAATCTTGCACTAGGATGATCGGGGAGCCCAACCTAGTCATAGGTTGGGCTTTTTTATTGGAATCAGTTGAGCGAAGAAAGCTTACTTGGTTGGGAAGCTGATTTGCGCGCTTAACCCGCCTTCACTGCGGTTACGCACCACAACCGAGCCAGAGTGTTGACTGACGATGCGCTTAACAATGGCTAAGCCCAAGCCTGTCCCTTCACTGCCACGAGCAGTATCACCACGAGTAAAAGGTTCAAACAAGCGTGCGATTTGTGATTGCTCAATGCCTGGGCCATTGTCTTCAACACAAACCCACACCAGCTGTTTGTCGGCGGTGACGCCCGTACTGATTTTCACCCAGCCATTACCATAACGCAGAGCATTAACCACAAGGTTACTCACCGCGCGTTTAATCGCGATTGGACTGCCTTTCGCGGTTGGCATCGTAGGGTTGAGGTCAGTTTCGATTTCGACTTCATAACCCCCTTCCGACGTTGCTACATCGCTGGTAATGGTATTGATGTCCACCTGCTCAAACGACTCTTTATTTACTGGCTTGAGGTAGTCCATAAACTGACTGATGATCTCGTTACACTCTTCGGTATCACTGATGATGCCTTCGGCTAAGTAACTGTCTTCAGGTGACATCATTTCTGTCGCAAGGCGAATACGCGTCAGCGGCGTGCGTAAGTCGTGGCTGATGCCTGCCATCAGTAGCGCACGATCTTCTTCCAGCTCTTGAATGCCTTTCGACATCTGGTTGAATGCGCGAGTTACAGAGCGGATTTCTGAAGCACCTTTCTCTGGCAATGGCGGCGGAATTTCACCTCGACCTACTCCTTTCGCGGCTTTTTCTAGCGCAATCAAAGGTCGGTTTTGCAAACGGATAAACAACCAGCCACCAGCAATGATCAGAAGCGCCATGATCAAGCTGTTGCGGAACAGCGGAGCAAAATCTTCTTCTTGCAGTTCAGAGAGCGGAATACGGATGATGGAGTTCGGCAACTGATCGATACGCATCCACAGAATGTAGCTTTCACTGCCAAGCAGCAAACGCACTTCCGTTGGTGAGCCGAGCTCTTGCGTCATCTCTTCCGACATCAAATCAATCGACATCGCATGATTGAACTCATTCATCATCTCGCTATCGACGCTATGTACCGTCACGCCCAAGTTTTCCAGCAGTTGATGACGGAGTGGCGCATCGGACTTGAGTAAACCATCTTCATCGAGCACTAGATTCAATTCGTGAGCGAGAATTTTGTTGAACTGCTGCAAACTTGGCATCAACGCGTAGTTAAAAACGGCGTAGTAAGAAAAGACTTGGCTAGCGAGAAGCAAAGAGATGAACAGCAGAATGGATTGTGTAAATGAACTTCGGATTCGCATGGAGAATTCCTAATGGACTGTTCCTAGTGAACAACATTAATTGCGAGTTTCCAGCCCTCAAACAGGAAGGGGGTTTGAGGGTGGAATATGAGCAGCCGAGTATTATCGGCAGGCAGTAGAAGGTATTACGCTTCTTTGCCGTCTGGGACGAACACGTAACCTAAACCCCATACCGTTTGGATGTAGCGCGGCTTGCTTGGATCATCCTCTAGCATACGGCGTAGACGTGAGATTTGAACGTCGATAGAACGTTCCATCGCTGAGTATTCACGACCACGAGCCATATTCATCAGCTTATCGCGCGACATCGGCTCACGAGCGTTGGTCACAAGCGCTTTCAGCACTGCGAATTCACCCGACGTCAGTGGCATCGCTTCATCACCACGGAACATTTCACGCGTACCGAGGTTCAGACGGAAGTCACCGAACTCAACCACTTTCTCTTCAGTGCTTGGCGCACCTGGCAGTTCAACCGTTTGGCGGCGAAGTACTGCTTTAATACGAGCTAGCAGTTCACGCGGGTTGAACGGCTTTGGTAAGTAATCGTCTGCACCTACTTCAAGACCAACGATACGATCAACTTCATCGCCTTTCGCCGTCAGCATAAGGATAGGCAGCATGTTGTTGGCGTGACGTAGACGACGACAAATCGATAAGCCATCTTCGCCCGGCAACATTAAATCCAGCACCATAAGGTGGAAGTTTTCACGGGTCAGAAGACGATCCATCTGCTCGCCGTTAGCGACACTTCTCACCTGAAAACCTTGCTCAGAAAGGTAACGCTCCAAAAGAGCACGCAAACGAGCATCGTCATCAACCACTAATATTTTATGATTTTCCTGCATTGAAACATCCTTTCAGAGGCATCTATAGTCAAAAATGTATCACTGTTTTTTCAAACGTGCTTGTGCAAATTGTTACTCTTTTTATCTTAGCCACGGTTTTGATGATTTATTTCGACGTTTCGCATTATTTTTCTTCTCACCACAACAATTTACAGTCAGACAAAATCAAGGCTGCTATACCCAAGTGACATCAAGATACA
>NZ_BCUF01000025.1 GCF_001591145.1 Vibrio harveyi NBRC 15634 = ATCC 14126 = KCTC 12724
TCTGTTCTAACGACCTTCGCCGTGAGAACGAGGCGTACTTTAACGGATTAAGATTTTAGGTCAACAAAAATTTATTCTTTTTGATTCAGATGGTTAAAAACACGACTGAACGTATGGGAGTTGAGCGATTCGATTAAAATTCAAACCACTTCTACCACCATTTATTACTAAAAAGAGCCACTGTTTAAGCGACTCTCCACATCATATCGGTTTAGTGCTTAAGCACAACAGTTACAGTTGCGCTTGTAGCGGTCCATTTTACCTATGCCTGGGTTAAAGGTGTTGGTCGGGTCAAGTTGATGATAGAACTTTTGTAGCGAGTTTTCTGCTTCATATAAGTGACCTACGTTGTGTTCTGCTGGGTATTTCGCGCCACGACTATTTAGGTGCTCCAGCATCCGTTTCTTCATCAGCTTGGTGTCTGTACCCTTCTTAAAGATGTAGTCTTGGTGGAACACATAACACATGAAATGCCCATAATAGAGAGACTTAACGAGGTTCTTACTTACTTCCTCAGGTAATGTTTCTAACCATTCTTCATCGTTACGACGTAACGCAATGTCGAGAGCAACAATGTCTTCCACTTCCTTGCGGTGAATGGTTTCGTAACGAATTGCTGCACCTGCCGCTGCAAAACGGTGTAGATACGCTTTCTTACCCTCTTCTGGTGTACATTCGAAGAAGTCACTATCGTGCTCAGCTGCCCAAACCTCTTTGAGGTATTTCTGCGCTTCGGCAATACCGCCGTCACTCATTTTAAGTACAAGATGGTGCTCGTACTTATCACGGTATTCCAACATGCGCTTAGGAAGGTGCTGTGGGAATAGCTTGCTTGCGTAGTAGAGAATAGTATCTGGCAGGTATTTACTGACTAACGGTACACGCTCTAAGAAGTTTTCAACCTTAGCTTTTAGCGAGAACATCTTAGGCAGATTGTCCGTGCCTAATAAATCGATAGAAAGGAACACATCTTTACCGTATTTTTCCGCCATGTTGAAGATATCACGGTGAAGGTACTCACCCATTTCTGGTAAGTTTTCGAATTGAGTAAGGAAGTCTTTTCTCAGCTTGGTCAATTTCTCTGGATCGTTAGTGCCTAAATAGAACACCTGCTCTTTCTCTGGGATTGGATAGCTGTCGACTCGAACCGCAAACACGCCCAGTTTACCCGCACAACCGCTCGCCTCGTACAGACGGCGTTCGTCGGCATTAAAGCGTGATGGAATATCAGACGCCACATCACGGACACGTTCATCGTATTCTTTATCCGACGCCATACGTTCATCATGAATCACTTTATCTGGGTCGAAATTACCATCTTGGATGTTCTGTAAGATCTCTTCAGGCGTCGAGCCTAATCCTTCAATACCAAGGTGGTTAACAAGATTGAGCTTACCGTCTTTGTCCACCTGAGCGAATATGGCTAATTCTGTGTAAGCAGGACCACGTTTAACCAAAGCGCCACCAGAGTTGTTCGCAATACCACCTACAACTGTTGCTCCAAGAGAAGAAGAACCAATCACCGAATGCGGCGCGCGATTAACTGCTCGCAACTCTTTTTCTAACGAATGCAGACTCGCCCCCGGAAGACAAACGGCTTGCTTACCCCCGTCTAACAGATAGATTTGCTTCATCTTGGTGATATTGATCACCACCACATCGCGGTCGTAATCACTACCACTTGGCGCTGAGCCTTCGGTCAGACCCGTCTTAGCCGCCTGCATGATGATGATGCAATTATTGTCGACACATTGTTGGATGACCTTCCACTGCTCTAGCAGAGTCTTAGGAAAAACCACCGCCAACGCCGTGCCGCTTCCTGAGCGAAAACCGCTGCGATAATACTTGGTTTTGATTTGATCGGTAAGGACATTTTCTTCCCCGACAATGGTGACAAACGCGTCGATGAGCTGCTTCTGTTTCATATCCGTATCTCTAGTTATTATGCCCAGCCAATATAAGTAGTCCGAATCTGAACGTCCATGCCACCAAAGTCCGATAACGACGCCCAGATCAAGTTAACTACATTAATTACCCATACATTCAATCACTTAAAATTCTTAGAACTGTAAAATCAACAAAGAAACTTATCGTTTCCAAAAAGAAACAATAGCAAAGTACATTGTTAACAAATGTGCACGATATCGAAGAACAAGAAAGTTAAAAGGGATGACAAGGCTTTGTATTCCTGACCTTGTCAGAATATTGAGTCAGAACAAAACCACAACATGTGAATACCATGACGTTATAGCAGCGTTATATGGCTGTGACATTGCCGATCAGTGAAGAAAATAGTTAGAGTGGAGAGTTTAAAATTTAGAGCAAATCCCTTCAATCAAAGGAGAATCACTCCTTTGAGAAAAGTTGAGCCACTAGAATTGATGGCTACGACGTTGAAAACACTGATACAGGTGCTCGATAAAGATCTTAATCTTTTCTGGTTGCTGACGAGTGTATGGGTACACGGCATAAATACCCAAGCACTTAGCCGTTTCGTCTTTAAACAACTGAATCAGTTTGCCTTGCTGTAAGTCTTCATAAACCAGCACCCGAGGCACATAAATAATACCTTGCCCTAGCAAAGCGACGTTACGTAACGCAGATGAGTTATTGGTACATAGATTCCCATCTACCTTAACCTGATACACCTCATCATCACGCTTGAAAACCCACTCACGTGCACCTGTCTCTTGATAGGCGTAAACCAAACAGTTGTGCTTAGTGAGATCGTCCGGCGTTTTTGGTCTGCCATGTTTGGCGACGTACTTAGGCGATGCACACACAATCCAGTTTGCATCAACAAGCTTGCGTGCGATTAGGCTTGAGTCTGGTAAAACCCCAGTGCGAATAGCAAGGTCAAAACCTTCGTTGACGATGTCAGCAAACCGGTTGTCCAGTTCCATATCAATGTTGATATCAGGGTAAGCTTGGTTGAATTCAGAAATAACCGTAGGAAGGATAAGTTCACCAGAGATGGTAGGTACCGTAATCTTGATATTGCCGGATAGGTTCTTGCCTAAGCCAACAATGGATTCTTCTGCAGTTGCGACGGCTTGGTAAACGCTACGCGCATGTTCGAAGAAGGATTGCCCTGCTTCTGTCAGTTTTAGCGTGCGAGTGGTTCGATAAAGCAGTTGAACGCCTATCTCCTGCTCTAATTTGGCAATACGCTTACTGACGACCGACTTAGTAAGTTCCATTTGTCTTGCTGCGGCGCTGAATGAACCTTGCTCAACCAAATGATAGAAAATAATGTAGTCGTCGGTATTTCTCATGTGTCTTCACTGCTTCCTTGTTGAAGAACATATTGTAAAGGGCTTTAAAGCTAAATGCTGGCTGAGAAGTCACACTTGAGAAGCGCATCTTTCTGTATGCAAACACTCAACGAGTGCTTGTTCAGCTTGCCAAGCATCAGATACAAAAAAACCAGCTTTCGCTGGTCTATTGTTGATGCTTTCGCATCTGGATATCGCCATTGCCATACCCAAAAATATGGAGGCGCCTCCCGGAGTCGAACCGAGGTCCACGGATTTGCAATCCGCTGCATAGCCACTCTGCCAAGGCGCCAAATTTTTTACGCTTAAAGGCTCTGCCCCGCTGCGTTGGTTGCTACTTTACGGATTCAGGAAATATAGTCAAACAAAAATCCAAAATTTCTGTTTGTTTGCTTTGTTTTAAACCAATCCGATGTTAATTCGACCTAAACCGTCCAGATTTACTCGCTTTGGTTAAAGCAAATCAAAATAGATAGGCAAAAGAAAAGCGGCAATCAGTGCCGCTTTTGTATCTCTCTATTATCGCGATTAACCGTTGGCAACGCGTTTAAACAAGCGTCCCACTACGTTTGGATGGTAAGACCATGTGTGGTCAAACATCGACATTAACGCTGGGTTTCCGTACTTCGACAAGCTAATAGCATGGAAGCGGTTCTTCTTCGCTTTTAACGCATCGACTTTTGCAAGCAATTCATCTTGCTGTTTTGGCGCAATGAAGTCTGAAATCACAACCATGTCGGCGTTTTTGTATTTGTCGCTGTTCATCAAATCGATGGATTTAATCAACGTTGGCTCCAAATCTGTACCACCATGGAAGCTGTAAGTTAAAAAGTCGGCAGCTTCACGTAAGCCATCCTGACGTGTTAACTCGTAAGTAATGTGCTCAGTGGAGAAGATAATCACATAACAGTCACGTTGCTCAGCCAGAGCGATTTGCATCAGTGCATAAGCCATAGCCTTGGCACATTGCTCTGGGAAGCCACTCATCGAGCCTGAAGCATCAACACAAACGATAAACGGTCCTTTTTCAACGTCGACCGCTTTATGATCGGGTTTGTGCGCTTTGACTTTACGTAGTGTGCGAGACTTACCTTGCGTGCGGTAGTTCATCAAGCGTTTATCAACCAAATGCTTGTAGAACACCACTTCCAGCTCTGGGTACGCCAAAAACATGGTTTCGTTAGGTAGCAATTTGTTAAGGTCGTCACTTTCATGAATACCGACGATATCGTCTGTCGCTTCGTCACTCTTTTCCTCAACCATTTGCAGCTCTTCTGCTGGTGCGCGGTTGAGGTCAGGATCATTCACTTGTCCCGCCATGCGACCAAGCTGTTCTGCGATTTCTTGTAAGCCTTTGTGCTTTTTAAGGAACTCTGCGTGGCGCTTCATCACGGTTAGGTCAGTTTTACTCAACTTAGCTGACGCCATATCCCATAAGCGCCCTACGCTTTCTTCGTCCCCAGACTCCGTCACTTTATCCATGTTACGCATGGTTTCCATACGTTGATAAAGGTCGTTGAGGACTTTTTCTTTGTTCTCTTCAAGCTCAGAGACTTGCGCTTGTTTGATTGCTTCGGCAAGGCTTTGATACCACTGGTCACAGAAGTAATGAGGGAACATTGGGTTATTCACGCCCTTGTTCTTCTCCATCATGCGACGCGCTTGCATGTAAAACGCCGAGTGCCATTCAAGCTTCTTGATCACGTCATCAATGCGCTCAAAGAACTCGTTCTCATCCCAATAAATCACTTCTTGGTAGAGCGCGAGTTCTTGTTGAAAGCGTTCTGTCTCACAGACTTTTGTCATGCGCTTTTTCACGTTGCCACGCCATTTAAGCAGATGGTTTTTCACTGAGGATTTCATGCCTCGGTTTTCTGCCATCATCATGACTTGTGAACGCGCCATTAAATCGTTAACCGCACTATCAATGATGCCTGAATCCGCCACCATGAGCGCTAAGTTGAGTCCGTCTGCACCTAACATGTCGTCTCCTTAAGAGAAAAACTGATGTAAGTTTTTGAAGCGTTGAATGATCTTCTCGCTTTCACCTTGAATAGACTCAAGTCTCTGGCTCACCTGTTGCAGACTCGACTCCATTAGACGTGGTAACTCTGGATCCACGAAACTGTGCGGCAATGCGCCATGGAAGTTGGCTTTAACCTTACGCATATGATGTTCAGCTTCACTCAATTGGCTGACTGCTTTTTCGCTTTCTGCCAACCATTTTTGGTAAAGCTCAACGTCTAAACCTTGTTGGGTAACCAAACTCACCAACACGCCGCGGTTGGCAATGTCACGGATCACTAGGTTGTTGGCAGCATCGACATCAAAACGCAGACGACACATATTGGTGTTTTGGTTCACGTAACCATACACATCGCCATGACCTTCTTTGATCACTCGGTCAAGCTCATCTTTTGGCACGTATACCCAGCGGCTGTCGCCCTTCTCTGATTCAGAGACCGACATGTTGCTTTGCAGAATAACCAGCTTAACCAGATTCACCGCCGCGCCTACTTTGTAAGTTTTCGCTTTGGATGTATCGAAGCTCATGGTTTCTTTGCGAAGCAGACCCGTTGCGGCTTCTGCGTTTAGCGTCATGCGATATTTGTCTTCGAGCTCATGCTGAACATCAACCAAAGATTCACGACAGTATTCGATTTCTTGTTCAGCTTCTTGCTGGTCAAAGGCATGTTTAAGTGCGAACTCTTGAATCACGCTGCGAACGACATCGCGTGACTCAGGGCTGTTCCATAAACAATCTTGAAGTAGCAGAAGATCAAGTGGGTTGATCTCGTCACGCCCATTGAAGAACGCGCTCGCTTTAAGCAGTTTCACCGCTTTCTTCCAACGGCGGTCAGACACGTACATGTCTGTTAATGATGCGTCGCCAAATTCAGACTCGACTTTGGTTTCCAACATCGTTTTTAGTTGGAACAGCTTTTCGAATGCGTTGTCGGTCAGAGTGAGTTTGTCGAGTTGCTGCTGCCAGCGGTGGTATTCTTCGTCTGTGATCGCCAAGCCCTCTGGAACTTGCGCTTCTTGAGACGTACCCACTGTCAGCATGGATTTGAAGTTTTGTTTGTCCTGAATGCGGTTTACAAACACGCGCACCAACATACGGTCGTATAGTGCGTCCAAGCCGCTGTCTTCATCTGGCAGCTCGTTTGATGCAGAAACCAAAAGACGCATCGGTACACGTTCAATATCGCTGCCGTTTTTAAATGTCTTTTCGTTCACAACGGTCAAAAGCGTGTTCAGAATCGCAGGACCCGCTTTCCAAATCTCATCAAGGAAAACCACCTGCGCCGTTGGTAAGTAGCCTTGAGTAAGACGGACATAACGACCGTTGTCTTTTAGCTCTTGAATGCTCAATGGACCGAACACTTCTTCAGGTGTTGAAAAGCGTGTCATGAGGTATTCAAAATAACTGCTATTATCAAAAGCTTGGATAAGTCGTTTTGCGATTAGGCTTTTTGCGATCCCTGGAGGACCAAGAAGGAAGACGCTTTCGCCGGCAAGAGCGGCAAGAAGACAAAGTTTGATGGTGTGTTCGCGTTCGTAAACGCCATCAGTTAACGCTTTCGCTAGCTTGTTGATACGCTCTGAAAGAAGCGCCTTTTCTGCATTAGATGCGAAAGATGGTTGAATCATAGAAGCTCCGGCTGTTGAACTGAGGCTGTATATATAATTTTATACATTTGTTATCACTTTGTTACAAGTGTATTTTTTAGTGAACCTCGTTTATACCAGATGCTCTTCGCGCGCGTGCGCGAGCAACCATAGTTTTCATTTATGAGACATAACTCACTGAATGTGCTGGTTTCGCAAGAGTATGAAACCATTTTCTTCTTTTGTTTCCGGTGGTTTGTGGTTAATGTGCAAAACACGTCAATGAGCGGTTACAGCTAGGATCCACAACTGCATGAGCAATACAATTCATAAATGGAAGCAGATTTCTCTAGTCGAAGAGGAAGTTAAACTGCCAACTGGTCGGATGATCACACATACCACTATCCAACACCCCGGTGCTGCCGTTATCTTACCCATTACTTCAGATGGCAACATCGTTCTTGTTAATCAATTCCGTCCCTCTCTTAACAAATGGCTGCTCGAATTGCCTGCTGGCACACGTGAAGGCGATGAAGACCCATTGCACTGTGCTCAAAGAGAGTTGGAAGAAGAAACAGGATACAGCGCCGAAAAGTTCACATCGCTTGGTCAAGTTACCCCTCTTGCTGGTTTCTGTGATGAAATCCAGTACTTGTTTGTTGCCGAACAACTGAACAAAACCAATCGATACGAGTGTGACGACGACGAAGTTATTGAAGTAGTGACATTGTCACGAGAAGAACTCGAACAACAAATTATTCAAGGCATTATTACGGATGCCAAAACTATCGCTTGCCTAAGCAAAGCTCGTCTTTGCGGTTATATTTAGGTCTTTTCGACCGAGGAGAGAATTATGGACTTTCGATCAGATACCGTTACGCAACCTACCCAAGCAATGCGTGAAGCAATGTTTACCGCTCCTGTCGGCGATGATGTGTACGGTGATGACCCAACCGTTAACGAGTTAGAGCAATTTGCTGCTGAGCTTGCGGGCTTTGAAGCCGCAATGTTCACCACCTCTGGTACACAAGCAAACTTACTTGGCTTAATGGCTCATTGTGAGCGCGGTGATGAATACCTATGTGGTCAGCAAGCGCATAACTACAAGTACGAAGCTGGCGGCGCGGCGGTACTGGGGTCTATTCAACCTCAACCGATTGAAAACAACCCAGACGGTACTTTGCCATTCGACAAGCTAGAAGCTGCTATCAAGCCAGATGACGCGCACTTTGCACGTACTCGCCTACTTAGTTTAGAGAACACCATCAACGGTAAAGTGATTCCTCTTTCTTACCTTGCAGAGGCTCGTGAGTTCGTAAACAAACATAACTTGCAGATGCACCTAGATGGCGCTCGCGTATTTAACGCAGCTGTCGCGCTTGATGTTCCAGTGAAAGAGATTGGTCAGTACTTTGATTCAATGACTATCTGTCTGTCGAAAGGATTGGCTGCCCCTGTTGGTTCGCTACTGCTTGGTAGCAAAGAGTACATCGCAAAAGCACGCCGCCTAAGAAAAATGGTCGGCGGTGGTATGCGCCAAGCGGGTATTCTTGCTGCAGCCGGTAAACTAGCCCTTACAGAGCAAGTAGAACAGCTAAAACAAGACCACAACAATGCAAAGACCTTAGCGGAAGGTTTAGCGGAATTGCCTGGTTTCTCTGTTAATCCAGAATTTGTTCAAACCAACATCGTCTTTGCCAAGCTAGATCCACAAGTGGATATCGCTGGTATCGCAGAAAAGATGAAGGAGCAAGGCATAACAATTACGCCAGGAAACCCAATCCGCTTCGTGACGCACAAAGATATTTCGGCACAAGACATCGATACCTTCCTATCTAGCCTTAAATCTCTGCTTTAACTTGATTTTGATCATTGAGCTTCCCCTAAGGGGAAGCTTTATTCTATGCGCTTTCAAGAACTACAATGAGTGCATTTCATGCTTAGATACGTGCTTCTAACGTCTCTTCTTCTCTCTTCCTCTGTTGTGGCGAAACCTTTTGGTGACGTTGATAAAGGCAAACTTAAATCGCCTAGCTGTGTTTACTGTCATGGTTCGAACGGCATGACAACAAACGACGCTTACCCCAACCTAGCCGGTCAGAATGCTCAGTACCTGTATGATTCTATGAAAGCGTATCAAGATGGGCTTCGCTTAGGTCCTTTGGCTGAGATGATGGCAGCCCAATTACGCATGCTGAATGATGAAGATTTGCGCGATGTTGCCGCGTTTTATTCAGAACAAACACCTCATGCAGAAAAATGAATAATTATGGGACTTGTGAATCACCACAAGTCCTAACTCCGTTTTCATTCGCACAACAACTAACCAAAACAATTAACCATTAAATCATTGATAAGCAACTCAACCCTCTTCAGATCAAATTATTGATGAATTTATAGTTCATCAACTCAGTTAATATTGACTTTTTATTCTATTTTATCGATATTTCATGCTTTCTATAATTCGACGTGAAATAGGTTATGTCTCACACACACGCTCAGCCATCGGAATCGGCGGCAACCCCAAAATCATGGCAGATGCCTGATACCCTCATTTTGATCTTCATTGTTGGTATTCTTGCTGCGATTCTTACCTACTTAATCCCTGCTGGTCATTTCGATAGCCAACAGGTGACCTACATGGTCGACGGTGCAGAAAAAACTCGTACTGTTATCGATCCATCTTCTTTCTCTTATGCAACCGACGAAAACGGTGAATTGGTTTACAACAAGGTTGGACTGTTCGCTTCAGGCGGTGGCATTGGTCTAATGAACTTCCCATTCGAAGGTCTGGTTTCAGGCTCTAAATGGGGCAGCGCGATTGGCGTTATTATGTTCATGCTTGTTATCGGTGGTGCATTTGGTGTGGTAATGCGCACAGGCACAATCGACAACGGTATCCTTCGCCTTATCGATAAGACCAAAGGTAACGAAGCGCTATTCATTCCAGTTCTGTTTTTGCTGTTCTCTTTGGGCGGCGCAGTATTTGGTATGGGTGAAGAAGCCGTTGCATTTGCGATTATTATCGCGCCATTAATGGTTCGCCTTGGCTACGATGGTATTACTACAGTAATGGTGACCTACGTTGCGACTCAGATTGGTTTTGCAACGTCTTGGATGAACCCATTCTCGGTAGCGATCGCGCAAGGTATTGCTGGTATTCCGGTTCTGTCTGGTATGACCGTACGTATGGGTCTGTGGGCTGGCTTTACACTTATTGGTATTGCTTTCACTATGATCTACGCAGCGCGTATCAAAGCAAACCCTGAGCTTTCTTACAGCCGTCGCACTGACAAATACTTCCGTCAGCAAGAGCTAGGTGACCACGATTCTCGTTGGAACCTAGGTGACACCCTAGTTATCCTTACGGTTATCGCAACTACCGTATGGGTTGTTTGGGGCGTAGTGGCTAACGCATGGTACATCCCAGAAATCGCGTCTCAATTCTTCACAATGGGTTTTGTCGTTGCGATTATCGGTACGATCTTCCGTCTGAACGGCATGACGCTAAACTGTGCGGCTGACGCATTTAAAGAAGGTGCAGCAATCATGCTTGCCCCTGCTCTATTGGTTGGTTGTGCGAAAGGTGTATTGCTTATCCTAGGTGGCGGTACTACTGATGAAGCGAGCGTACTGAACTCGATCCTGAACAGCGCTGGTGGCGTAATCAGCGGTCTTCCTGACGTTGCTGCGGCTTGGTTGATGTATGTTTTCCAATCTATCTTCAACTTCTTCGTGACTTCAGGTTCTGGTCAAGCAGCGCTGACAATGCCTCTATTGTCTCCTCTTGCAGACATCGCTGGCGTTACACGTCAGGTAGCCGTTCTAGCATTCCAACTTGGTGACGGTTTCACTAACGTTATCGTTCCAACTTCAGCGTCTCTAATGGCTACACTGGGTGTATGTCGTATCGACTGGGGTGACTGGGCGAAATTCTGCTGGCGCTTTATGCTATTACTCTTTACCCTATCGAGCATTGTCGTCGTCGCAGCTCACGTGATGGGTTTTGCGTAAACTGATTACCAATATCCCCAAGCAACTTAAACGCGAAAGCGGAGTTTGGGTATAAAGAATAAGGCGAGACAAGTTCTCGCCTTTTTTAATTCAAGCCGTATGGCAAACAAGCATCGAAGTAAGATGTTTTGGAGTGACAACTTTAATGGCAACACAATTTCTGGATGACGTAATTCAAGGTCATCAAGTCATTCAATCTCTTGACGTAAAAGACTTGCCTGCAGGCGAGCACAAGTTTTGGTTCCGTATCGCAACCAACGCCCTATCTCAATGGCAACATTTGCCTGTGTTGGTTTTCAAAGGCGAAAAACCGGGTAAGAAAATCATGATCACAGCAGGTGTTCATGGTGATGAATACAACGGTGTTTTAGCGGCGCAAAAGACCGCTCGTGAACTGATTGGTAAAGACATCGCAGGTACTGTAACTGTCGTTCCGACCATCAACCTAACGGGTATGCTGAACCACAGCCGTGACTTCTTCTCTGCGGATCCTGATGCATCTCCTGCAAACTTAAACCGTTTCTTCCCTGGCGATGCAAACGGCAACGAAGCAAACCGCTTTCTGTTTGCTTTATGGAATAACCTTCTTAAGCCGAACGCAGAGCTGGCTATTGATTTGCACACTCAAACCACTGGTGCTGCTTACCCACTGTACGTGTTTGCCGATTTCCGTATCGAGCAATCTCTGGAAATGGCTCGTCTTATTAACCCAGACGTAATTCTTAACGATCCGGGTGACGCTGGAGTACTTGAAACCGTCTGGAACAACAGCGGTATTCCAAGCATCACCATCGAGGTGGGCATGGGTCGTTACACAGAACAAGAGCTGATCGACCGTACTGTGACTGGCATCTTCAATATCCTTGCTCGCCATGACGTAGTGACCGGTGAAGTTGCAGAGATCACGCCTTGCCTAGAAGGCAAAGACATCATCAGCATTCGCGCTGAATTAGGTGGCTTTGTACTACCACAAGTGAAGATGATGGATAAGGTAGAGCAAGGTCAATTAGTTGCGATTCAATACGACAGCTTTGGTGATGAGATTCAGCGTTACACTGCCCCAACAGAAGGCACGGTACTGAGCCACAACATTGAATCGATCCGAGCACCTGGCTCTTTGGTTGTTCGACTGATCAAGTAATACCTTTAAATTTAATTGTTTGTAATTTCAGACTGTTAGAATCAAACCAATAACACAAAGCCCTGCATAACTTGCAGGGCTTTTCTTTGTTGCTCTCTTCAACATGCTTCAGCTAGGCTCTGCGTGACAATGTCACCAATAAAACTAAAGCTGCACACAACATAAGAACAAATCCAAGGTTTTGAATCATTCCAGCTAAGCCTAAACCTGAACCAATCATCAAGTAGTACATTAATCCTAGCAATGCCCCTGCACTGCCAGCTTGCTCCTTGTAATCAACCAAAGCGGTACTCAGTACATTTGGAATGGCGATACCAAATGCCATCACAATGAATAACATTGGCGCCAAGAACCAAATCGATGTTTGCAGCATAAACACACCGAAGCCTCCGATGATCAAAAATGCTGATGCAATCCAAAGCAAATGCGTTTGTGAGCGACCTTTTGCTAACAATGACTTGTTCATCAAACTGCCGATTAAGGTACCAACGCCCAATATCACACCGCTGTATCCGAACTGCTCAGAACTTAGTCCGAGCTGCTCAAAAGTGAATGCGCCCAATTGGTAGTATGCGAATAAAGCAATGTTGTAGAGCGCAACTAACCATGCAGATTGCCAAATTTGAGCGTCTTTCAACATTCGTCCAAGTAATGAACCTATGTTTAGCGGCTGCTTTTGAGTTTGTGTTTCAGGTAGATTACCCGCGTTGTAGCACAGCAAAACAAGCGCCAAAATAAACAACGTAAAGAACACAACCTGATAGCCACCGAGTGCTGTTAACTGACCACCGAGCAACATGCCAATCACTGGGCTAATGGAAATACCCATGCCCATAACGCTAAATACTTTGCTTAGCTCATCGCCTGAAAAGCTGTCTCTTAGCATGGTTTGTGTCACGACCGACCCAACCGCAATACCAAAAGCACTGAACGCGCGAGCCATCATCATCACATCAAAGCTTTCTGTTTGCATAGCGACCAAAGCAGATACGCCGTAAACAAGCAACCCTGCCAGCATGGTCGGGCGTCTGCCCCACTTATCTGCCAAGATTCCCCAAACCACCACGCCAATAGCAAATGCAGAAAAATAGATAGATAGGGTTTGCGCCGCTTGCGAATACGTTACAGCAAATGACTGAGCAATGTTGCCAAGTGCTGGGCTGTAAATGGTCTCCACAATTTGCGGAAACATCAGCATCACCACCATCAATCCAATAGAAGGTTTCGTTTTCATTTTTACCTCTCTGTCCCACTCCTACAGATGTTTAAGTGGGTAACGAACTTAACTTGGCGTGCAGTATAGAAGGCGTTATGCTTTACCCATTAACAACATTAAAACCAAAAACATCAAGATTCGGACAAATGGCAATTATTGAAGATAATACTCGATTTGATGCGGACGCAATTGCCGCGAGCGTGGTTGGCATCGCAGCGGATGTCGGCAAACATGATTCCGGTATGCACGAGCACAAGAAAGGACAATTGCTTTATGCGCCACAAGGCTGCATGACGTTCGCACTCGATAACTCTATTTGTACCTTACCTCCAACCAAAGCGGTGTGGATTCCGCCGCATACTTCTCACAGAGCTGTCATGACTAACGTTGTAGCTTACCGTTCACTCTATTTCGATTGCCGTAAATACACCTGCCCTGATGAGATAGTGATGATTGAGGTGAACGACCTTTTAAAAGCACTGATCGACAAAATGGCATTGTGGGAGTGGGATATTGAAGAAACGAAAACCCAAGCAACGAGCGCTTTGTTTTGGGAAGAGTTTTACCAAGCGAAGCAGTTTGAGTTCTCTTTACCCTTGCCTTCTAATCGACGTTTAACAGGGTTTCGTAAGGCAATGACCAAGGGTGATTTTATAGCTCCTGAGTTAAACCAACTGTCACAAACCGTTGGCGCGAGCAGCAAAACCATTACACGCCTATTTAAGGCTGAGACTGGCATGTCTTATCAAGATTGGCGTCAGCAATGGCGGCTACTTAAGGCTATTGAGCTCTTATGTGAAGAAAGACAAGTCAGTGATGTTGCCCATTGTTTGGAGTTCTCATCAGACAGCGCATTTATTGCGTTCTTTAAGAAACAAACCGGGCAGACACCACTGAGTTTTATGAAGCGCAGATCGTTGTTATAAGGCGATCATTTCGCTTGTTATTTGGTTTGGTCTACGAGAATTAACTCGTCCAACGCAAAGCCTTTCTCTTTTGCTACTTGTTTAAAACGCTCGATGGTTGCTTTATCGACAGTTGGTGTGCGTGACAGTAGCCATAGGTAGTCGTGATTGAAACCAGAGATAAACGCGTAGTCGTAGTTCTCACCTAGCTCAAATACGATGTAAGACGAATAAAACGGACCGAAGAAAGACACTTTTAGATGCCCTGTATTTTCACCATCAACGAAATACGCTTTGCCATCAGCTTGCGTCCATTCTTTATCTTCTTCTGAATAGCCTCGGTTGATAACCGTTACGCCACCATCCTCACGTAACTCGTATTCAGCCGTCACATTCGATAAACCGCGCTCAAAAGAGTGATCAAGACGCGCAATTTCATACCACTTGCCTAGATATGGTTGAAGTTCAAAGTTATTGACTGGCTCCACGCCGTCCGGTTTAGACGTACAGCCAAACAACGTTACAAGGGACAAAAGTAAAAGTGTTTTAAGAGATTTCATACAGCAACCTGAAATTAAACTAGGGTCTGTTGACCTTTTGAGCTGATTTTACTATAGAAGATAAAAATTCGATCAGAAATTAATGTATCGAAATTCTCCACAGGACAGTCCTACGTCTTGGAAACCTTGTAGTGCTTCAAACACATTAAAGTGGCTCACGACAACAACCTTTTGATATTGGCGGTAACGATCCAGCACCAACTCTGCCCGTGCTTTTAGCTCATCAACATGTTCGTAGCGACTGTCGGTCATTGGAATACCCGCTTTTAACAACTCTCGGTATTCCTGCCAGCGTCGGTCTCTCTCATTCAAGGTAATGTAGCCGCCTTCTTTGTCAGCACGCCACTCTCTCAAGTCATGCTCAACAAACAAAGGCAAACCGCGATGACGATTGAGAATTTCTGCAGTTTGAAGTGTTCTTGTGTAAGGAGAGCTGATGATGATTTCAGCATCATTGAAGACTGGATGATTGAGTTTTTCTTGCAGCACGGGCAAATGCTCTCGACAAAGCGGCGCATAATCCTTCTCAAGTTGAGTCATCTGCCGCTCATCCGATAACGTAAAATCTGGCACGCCATGCCTTACAAATACAATGTCCATATTGTGGTGATCGTCCTTGTTAAATTGCTATTGAGAAATTGGAGTCAGTTTTAGATAGGAGTGCACTTCTCCATTTTTGTATTCAATCGCAGAGTGGATGGAAGGTTCACGGTTTCCCACAACAGAAAGTTCGTAAGTATTTTCACCTTTGTAGATCGTGATATGAAGTACACCAGCCTCTAGCTCCCAATGCCCTTTGGTATGAAGGCGTCCAAACAAGGTGTATTCATCGAGTGAACCATCCGCATGCAAGTGCACCTCTGTGATGTAGCCACCCGTGCAGCTCTTGATCCAGCAACGATCACTGACTTCTTCGAGGCGTATTTCTCTTTTGCTTGCCTTCCATTTTGAGAAACGTTCGGACTCTGCAAACGATGCTTCGATATCGGAATGTTCTTTGATGGGCGCACCTTCAAGCTCGCGTAAGCAAAGCTGAATCCAACTAGTTATTTGCATGGAATGTCCTTAAGGTTTCAATTGCCCTTTTTACACCTAAACGTGGGCTGCTTAATACTGGAATGTCGACATCAACTAATGATGCAGCACCTGACATCGAAGCTTGTGCCAGTACGATTACGTCATAATCACGAGCCTTTTGCTCTATTACCGCTTTTATCTTGTCGTAATAGCCTTGGTTATCTTGGTCGAGAAAACGCTCCCAAGCCCCTTCAACCACAAACGTATCTAACTGACGGATACAATTGCCCTCACTTGTCTCAAGTAACGCCAAGCTAGGTTCAATGGTTGTCGATAATGCCGCGAGTAACAACACTCGCTCATGAGTGACAGCTTGGTCACCCATCGCGCGGTCAATACGCTGAACATTGGTTCCCTGCTCCGTAAGTGATTCAGCAAAGCGACCAATTGAGGAGCAGGTACAAACCACCAAGTTTGCTTGCTCAGAAAGCTCGCGTACTTTGCCTTGTACGGATTGTTCCACCTTAGATTCGTCCTCTCCAGCAACCAAACGCTCTAACAAACCAGCATCGGCAAAGTGTGCGACTTTTAAATCAGGTGCGAGCTCTGTCATCAGTTCGGAGAAAGGTGGAATGTGTACGGGTGAAGTATGAAGAAAATATAGGTCGTATGGCTTCATGCTAAGTTGTCGATTTTTAGTTCAATTTCGACAACTTAGCACAAGGCGATGGGAATTAATGCGATCAGAGTTACTGTTGTGCTTCCCAAAGACCAAGAAAGTACTTGCCGTAAACCACTTCGGTTTGTAGATGCATAATCAGTAAAAATGCAATTAAAGCTAATATAAAGCGATTGAAATAACGACTGACTTTGGTACGGATTTTTATATCGAATACACCGATATGGATACCAACATAGGCAAAGGGATAAACCAACAAAACAGCGAGTAACCAACCTAGGTAGCCGGATATCGCCATTTCTTCGTAGCCGATCATAATACCTCCACAATGAATACGACGGGAACGTTATTGGGGTCTGTTAATCTCTCGAGCTGATTTTTGCAGCGAAAGGTCAACAGACCCTAGTATTCATCATCTAACGGAGGCGGAATGTCAGGATTTACACCGCTGCGAGCCGTTGCCAAAAAGTCACTTAAATAAGTTACTTATCTATTTATAAAATCTTGAGAACCAAGAAAATCTTGTGCCATTTTTGGTGAAGTGATGTGGATGAACTCGATAGGCGAACCTTTTAAGTCATCTTTCAATTTTAAATAACGCTTCCGATTCTTTCGGTAATTCTTAACCGACCACCAAATAATCGAGTCTGTACTCAAAAACGCTTTTCTAAAGCTTTCTCTATTGCCAGTTCCTTCCCAAAACTCTTCTTGAGTCCATGCCCTTTTAATAGCACGAGTTATGGAACGATAAGTGGTGATAGAACGTGAATAATCGAGCCAGATGATGGTATCGACTCTTTGCCATTTGTATGGTTGTGTTCGGCTGTAATTCCCGTCGAGTACCCAAGCGTCTTGTTGAGTTACGTCCACGACTTTATCGAAGAACGTCTCATCATCGAGTTCTTTCCAATCGGGAAGCCAGAACAACCTGTCCATTTCTATGTACGTGACACCTAATTTCATTGCGAGCTGCTTTGAAAACGTCGATTTACCGCTTGCACTGCTGCCTACTACATTGATCCTTTTCATTAAATCCTCCTAGGTGACCGTACCAAATTGACAAAGAGCGACGCATTCCAACTATAGGTAAGTCTGGAAAATGCGGAGGCGGGATATTAATGATTACGCTTTAAAGTTCTAGTGTAGGTTCAATAAGATGTGAAGTTACGCGCATAAAAAAGCCTCCAGTGAAGGAGGCTTGCAAATGAACTAATTACAACTTATCCCATGCGTCTGACCAATAAACGGTTTCACCTGGCGCATAAGAAGGATTTGAACACCACCCCGTGTATGGCCATGGTTTACATTGATACAAGTTGCCATCTGAACCTGTGACAATGTCACCTGCTTCATACGCTTTTCCAGATTCATACGGAGGGTAACTGCTGCCATCAGAAACAATCACAGAGCGTTGAGCTGTCGTAGTTTGATTAGCACTGTCCGTTACGCGGTAAACCAAGTTGTAGACGCCTAGAACGTTCACATCTACACGGCCCTCTACACGAACTTGATCAGTCAAATCACCGTCTTCTGCATCCGTGGCTTTTACACCTGCCATTGGGTCAAATGCATCACCAAGCTGGATAGTTGTATCCGCGACACCTTCAAACTCAGGCACAAGACTGTAAACAACAACCGTTCTGCTTTGCTTGGTTTCATTGTTGTCGCTGTCTTTTACACTGTAAACCAAAACATAAGTGCCAACGGTGTTCACATCAACTGAACCTTCGACAGTAATGCTGTTAGTTAGGTCTCCATCTTCTTTATCAGATGCGGTAACACCTGCATACGGATCAAATGCACTACCGTGATGCACTCGAACATCGTTGATGCCGCTAAACACCGGTTCGCCTTCACTTGGCGGTGGTGGAGTCTGACCGTGGATAAACGGACCGTAATCCTTCACAAATTTTTCACCGTACGCCTGACCATTCTTGTTGGTGCCCATATCCCAGTTAACTGACCATGTCATTACGCCACGAAGTGCCTGCCCTTGCGCTTTAAGTTGGTCAAACGCGTCGTAAAGATCTTGAGGATCTTGTACAAAGCCCGTTGCTGCTGCATCAATGTTAGATGGAATACCAAACACCAATTTGTCATGCGGAATTTTATGGAAACCACGTGTACCGTTCGATAGAGAGTCTGAAATGTAGTAAATGAATTCTTGTTTTAGCGCATCATTGTTTTGTGCAATCCAACCCACACCTTCAACCCAAATACCATCACCACCTTGGTTGTAAAATTGAGGGTTGATCCAATCGTAGTACCCTTCTAATCCAGTAATATAAGGAACGTATTTGCCACCTTCTGTTAAGTATGGAAACTCAGGCGCCATCGTAATTAGGAAGTTTTTGCCCTGCTGTTGATAGTGTTCTTTTACAAGGCGAAGTGCAGCTGGGATTACTGTTTGGTTGTCTGACGCGGTTACTGCAGATTGCTCTAAATCGATATCCAGACCATCAAAGCCGAACTTATCAGTAAGGCGGATGATCTCTTGTGCGAATGCTTGCTCATCGCCAGTTTTCAGCTCGACGTGCGCATCTGCACCACCAAGCGCAATAAGAACGGCGCGTCCTTGTTGGTTTAGTGCGCTAATTTGATCAATAAATTGTTGTTCTGAAAGACCAATATTTGGATCGAGCTTAAAGGTTGGAATGCGGCCTTCGCTGGTATTGAACACCTTCATGAAGGAGACGTTAACCACATTGTACATTGGGTCAACTTCATCCAGCGTCACACACGGCGCATTACCGCCCTTGTAACCAGCCCCATCGCACCAGTTATGCCAATAACCGACTACAACACCGCCATCTGGATTCACCATTTCATTAGCGGATGCTACGTTTGAAAGACCACTCAAACCCAATGCTACTGCTAGATATAGCGCTTTTTGCTTCATCGTGTTACCTCTCATCCATTTTGCTTCATCACAACAATCATTCAGCACTTTATATTAGTGCCTAATGAATTTTTATTGGATTATATGGCTGTATTGCGCAAACAGATACACGTGCAAAGTTATGTTTTCCAAGTCTATTTTATAATTGTGATCTTAATTCACGACGCGAAATGAATAGGAAATTAGCGTTCGCTCTTAAGCGTGACTTACTAGCAAAATTAGGCAAAAAGTTAACCAAAATCTATTTTTTGGAGCTCGCTCGCAACGATTTAATCAGGATTTAACCCTGTTCATATAAAAAGTTTGCACAACGTAGACATTGGGCTGGAACGCCAACTTATATAATGCGGGCTTACATAAATAGAGGTTATTTTTATGAAATTAAAAACAGTGTCAGCTTGCGCAATCTTGGTTTTGCTTGTCGGATGTCAGCAAAAAACTCAAGATGAAGCGACACAGTCAACAACCTCGGCAGATGTATGTAATACACAAGGAAATATGCCAGGTGGGTGGAACGAATTCGATGCTACCCCAGACGCTCAAAAGGCAATGGCCTTTGTCCTAAACAAAATGGAAACTCTCGCTTCGTTTAAACAGATCTTGTCCGTTCATGCACAAATTGTGAGTGGTGTGAACTACGCGATAGAGTTTGAATTGAATGACGGATCAGTTTGGAACACGGTTGTTTATCGCAACCTTGATGGTGAATATGCGATTACGCAATCACCGAAAGAAGGTCGCTTCTGCGAACAATAAATGCTTCGAAACTGAGAACCAAAAAGCCCCGCTATTTTACACCGTAATTTAGTGGGGCTTTTTGTTTATTCATATTTTCCAGTACTGATTAAGAATCAAATGCCATCTGAGACTTCACAGAAACTGTAGAACCAAGTCGCGACGGTTCGACATCAATGCGTTGCGCCATTTGCTCTTTCAGCTCGGAAACGTGAGAAATCACGCCAATCATGCGACCCGTTTGTTGTAAGTCGACCAAGGTTTGAATCGCAAGATCCAAAGATTCCGGATCTAAGCTGCCAAAACCTTCATCAATAAACAGCGTATCCAAGCGAATACCGCCACTGTAAGACTGCACAACATCAGATAGACCGAGCGCTAATGCCAACGCTGCCATGAAAGATTCACCACCCGATAACGTCGCAACATCACGCGTTTTACCTGTGTAGCTGTCCTCTACTACCAAATCCAAGCCTCGTCCTGCCGCACCTTTAAAGCCTTCAGTTTTACGAGCCAAGATATAACGACCTTTACTCATCAGACTTAAACGCTGTGACGCTTGAATCAATACATCGTCTAATAACACACCAAGGACAAATCGGTGCAGACTGATGCGGCTACCCGTTTTACCGCTTGCAACGTCATACAAGGTGCCAAACACTTTATATTCGTCTTCTAACTTAGTGTTCTTGTCATGTAACGTCGCGATGTCATTACGGACTTTCTCTAGACGTTCAAACAAAGAGCGCGTGCTATCAAGCTGATTACGCGCTTCAACGTAACTTTGCTGATTGCTGTTTAGCTTAACGTTAAGCCCTTCTAAATCTGGCAACACCAAGTCTTTCAACGTTGAACTTAAATCTGCCAATGTTTGTTCTAACTTGATTTGAGTCAGTTTGAACGCATCAATTTCTTTCTGCCAAACCTGCATCTCGGCTTCATCAGCTTTACATGCTAGGAATTGCGCTTCGTCCTCGAATGCACTCGCCAGCAAAGCCTGGTTCCAATCAGCTTTGGCTGTGTTCAAACGATCGAGTGCCTCATTCAACCACTGTTGATTGGTTGTCAGTTGGCTTTCAATATTGGTCTTCGCCAGCACCGCTTGTTGCAAATGGTTTTGTGCAGACTCGAATGCGGTATTTAACTCCGCAATCTGTTTTTGAATCGCAATAATATCTTGTTCAAGAACTTCAAGAGATGAGCACTTAGCATCTAACGAAGCAGAGAGTTTAACCAGTTGCTCTTGGTTCACTTTTATCGTCGATTCATTCGCTGCCATCTGGTTTTGCAGATCATTGATCTTACCTTCCCCAGTGACACAACGTTGGTTTAACTCATTGACGCTTTGTTCCAACTGGACCAAGTTAATCGATGACAATTGCTGTAAACGTTCGTTGAACTGCTGCATAGACGCTTGCAACGCGCCTAAATCCATTGATGCGTTTTGACCAAGCTCAACGGATAGTTGCTCAATCTGCTGCTTGTATTGTCCGACTGCGATATTGTGCTGCTCCAATTGATTGCTTAATTGGTTAAGCGCAACTTGCCCTTCTCGCTCCGTATTTCGAGCACGCTGAACTTGCTCTTTTGTTACCTCTTCACCAACAAATTGAGCGGGCTGAGGGTGTTCTACACTACCGCACACCGGACACATTTCACCGGCTTGTAAGCGCTGAGCTAAAACCGCAGCTTGAGCATTGTGCCAGCTCAATTCAAGTGTATCTGCTGAGCGTTGAAGTTCTGCGTATCGCGCTTTTGCTTGGTCAACCGAAGCTTGTTTGCTAGGCGTCAATGCATCCAATTTAACTAGCTCTTGGTTTAAGCCAGTGAGCTTCTGTAGATCTTGCATTAAACGTTGTTGCTGTTTTATCTCAGCATCTACACTGCCAATACTTGCAACATCGATTCGAGCTTGATCCAGTGACTTCTGACCTTGTTGTGCCTCTAGCGTTAACTTCTCTTTCAGAGCGATATATTTCTTAAGCGTTACCTCAAACTCGGATTTTTGCGTCAAACCTGCGTTAATGGCTTTCTCTAGCTCAGACTTTTCAACCAACTTTCCTTTCATGCCTTCAAGTTGGTATTGCTGCTCTGTCAGTTTTGGCAATTGTGCAGCTTGTTCTTTCGCGGTTTGCAATACGCCTTCTTTGGATTTTACCGCGTCATTTGCCACAGTAAGATCTTGAGATAGCTTAGCCACCTTTTGCTCAAGTTCTTGCGATTGCTTTGAGGCGTTTTGTAACGTGACATAAGGCAACTCAACCTTGCTTGCCTTCTTCGCATTGTCTAACTGCAATTGACGTGATGAGACAGCATCGCTCTGTTCTAAATGTCGCTTCAATGCAATTTCGGCTTGCTCGCGCTTTTTGAACTCATTGCTCAGTGCTTCTGCTTTTTGCAGTTCCGTTTTTACCGCATTTAATTGCGCCAGAGATTCTTGCTCTTGCTTTTGTACAGATTCAAATTGAACAGATAAGGCTTCGCGCTGCTCTGTCAACTCCGCTTCTGAAGAAACACCAGCCACCTGCAGTGCGCCTCGAATTTGGTTATCAAACTCGTCTTTGGCTTTGCTAATAGCACTCGCTTTGTCTTTCAGTGCGTATTCAATCTTCTTGTAGATATCCGTTTGGAATAGCTGACCAAAGATCTCTTCCCGCTCTTTGGATGTCGCAAGTAACAACTCTCGAAACTTACCTTGTGGCAACACCATCACTTGGCGGAACTGAGTTTCGTTCAAGCCAATGATATTGGTCACTTCTGTCTTTACTTGAGTTGTTTTGCTGGTGATGAGCTTTTCTTCGTCCGTAATCTCATACAAAGCTGCGGTATGCTTACGCACCGTCATGCCCTCACCACGCGCCTTTGGTGCTTCTTGTTCTGGTGAGCGAATCACTCGATAAGACTTACCGTGCAAAGAGAACTCTAACGTCACTTCGGTCAATAACGTTGGCGCTGCCATATCGCAACGCATTTGAATACCTTGGCGCTCGTTACCCGTTGTTTCACCATAAAGAGCAAAACAAATCGCATCGAGAATCGAGGTTTTACCCGAACCAGTAGGACCATTGATAAGAAACAGAGGGTTAGTTCCCAGCTTGTCGAATTCAATCGTTTCTGTTTGAGCAAACGGACCAAAAGCCTGCATTGTCAGTTTAATGGGTTTCATGTTTGGTCCTTACTGAGCTTGCTGAGAAAGTTGTTTGATAATGTCACTGATCGCTTGATCTTGTTCTTGCGATAATTGGCCGTCTTGCGCTTCCGAAAAGAAGTCTCGGAACATGTCTATCTCACTTCTCGCCAACTTCGCTTGCGCCATCTCCTGCTCGACACCAATTAACATTCCCGGTTTTTCTAGGTGCAAAACATTCGGGTAAACAGTACGTAGTTTTTCCATTGGGTTTAAGATTGCGTGCTTATCCATCAAACGTACCAACAAGTAGTCTTCGTTTTTCGGATCGGTTTTGCCCTTCTCTATCACTTGTTCAAGTTCACCTTCAACGATTCGCATCTCATGAGGTGCAGCAAGGTTAATGTGCTCTGCCGAGACAAACCCATTTTGGTCAATTTCCACCAGTGTGAACCCTTTCTTCTGATTTTGTTCACCAAAACTGTATTTCATCAGTGAACCAGAATAACGAATGTACTCTTCGCCTTTTTTCTGTGGCTGGTGCAAATGCCCCAACGCTACATAGTCAAAGTTGAGGAAATGCTCGTGACTGACGCGGTCGGAACCGCCAATCGAAAGTGGACGCTCAGATTCAGACTCAATGGCACCATCGACAAAGCAGTGGCTGACTAACACGTTGCGTTGCTCTGATTGGAACTGCTCAGCGATTTTTTCTGCAAGTAACTTGTGCGCTTGATCGTGGGTCGAAACGGGTTCTTGGTAGGCAAAACGGACTTGCTCAGGGTCGTTATAAGGCATGCCATAAAAAGCCACTTGCCCTGCGCTTTCGGTTTCAATAACAACAGGGGTAAGCATGTCTTCGAAGTTACTGATAATGTGAAGGCCCGCATTTTTCATCTGCTCAGAGCCAAATCCCAAGCGCTCTGCACCATCATGGTTACCAGAAATCAAAATCATCGGCGTGTTTAGCTCACCACAGATTCGCTTCACTACTTTGTTAAGTAGCTCAATCGCAATGGTTGGTGGGACAGAACGGTCATAAATATCACCAGCAACTACCACCGCATCAACAGGGTTGTTTTCAATGTATTGGATTAACTGGTCAAGAACGGCTTGCTGATCGTCAAGCAAAGAGACGTGATGAAACTGTCGGCCAAGATGCCAATCTGAGGTATGGATAAACTTCATTCGAATTCACTTTCTGCCATCTACATGGCGTTATCTTATTATCCCCCTAGGATATCGTGAGTTCGTAAGCTTTTCATGTGGTTTGTGGCGTATGCTGAAGTTAAAGTATAAACGAGCTAATTGTGCGTTCTTCAAATCTACCAACCATAAGCATCTGAGATTTGGCGATATAGTTCCTCATACGCATCTTCTTCATTTTGACATTCAGTTACAGACGTAATTCTTCCTTGACTGTTGTATACAACTTGCCAAGAATCATCTCGATTGACCACACACAAACACTCACCATTTTTTAGTCCATCTAGGCTATAGGATTGATGAGGTACTTTTTTCAATTTATCAGCATTCATAACAAAGCGAACTAGTGTAGAGTTTTCATCATTCATTTGCGTTTATATCCTTTACTTAATTTATTTGCACAAACCCGCTCATTATTTAGGGGGAAAAGACATGCCCTAAGAACTCGGTTTACCTATCTAAAAATTCTACGTCCAACCGCTCGACACAGAGACAAATAAACTGACCATCCAAATATGCATAATCAGACTCTAAAAAACCATCACAAATCTTAAGTCCAGCGTCTATGGTCCCACCGCTTAGTCTACCTAATAGCTTATAAGCATAGGTACTATCGACCCTTGTCATACTAGTTTCGTCTGCACTTTCCTGCTCTGTTAATTCAAAGTCCAACATTTCAAATGCAACGGGATATTCTTGCCCAATATACAATTCATAGGGGCACACCCCGGCAAAACAGGTTAATTCGACACCATTAACTTCAAGCGTAACTTCTTCTTCAATATCTGAGTTTAAGCTAAGAACTCTTGCCTTGTGTGTGATCACTATTCAGCCAAACTGATTGTTTAAAAGATATCTATCTAGATCGATACTGGGTAAACAAAAGAGCCCACAAAGCGTGAGCTTGAGTTTTGCTATGCAGGACGGGTTAATCTCTGTGACTTTTAAGGACATTGCCGACCATTGACGCCATATCGATAATTTCGGCTCCCCCTAAATCCGCCATAACCTGTAAAAATACATGTAGATCTTCTTTGGTCATAGCATCTGCGGACTTCTTGCCCCCCATAAATAGGTAAGGGGTAAACACCATCACTTCTTCTTTACCCACTGGACCATGTTTTTTAATCGCAGACGGAAAGAGAGGTTTTGAACTAACTTCTACGTCTATATATTCTTTATCTTGAAAACCGAAAAAGCTTTGAATTGCAATATTAGCATCGCCTTTAGAAATGTCTTTTGCGTGTCCTTGATTTGTCATTATCCAATTTAAGTGTGTCGCTATATCGAGTGACGCACCTGTTCGCTCTCCCCACAAATAGAGTTGACCATAGGCGCTTCGAGCGATCACATGGTAGTTGTCATAGTGTGCGAACTCTGTATCGTCGAGAAAAGATTCAAGCACATCTTCAAATTCTGCGGGATTGGTGATCCAGAATAGACCATCGTTAAAGCCAGAGAAACCGACCATTTGCCAGTATTTAAGTAGCTGATCTGGAAGTATGCCTCGATATGCTTCAACTTGTTGGTCAGTCGCCTGAATATGTTCGGTCGGCTCGCCAAACTCTTCTATAAACATTTCAAAATATTCGTCATTCAACTTATTTAATTCCACGTAATGGGCAGCGATCCAGCGAAACATTCATTTGGGTATCTGGTCCTAAAGTTTCGAATGCACGTTGCGCTTGCTCATCCGTCTGAGATAAGCGCGATTTTGTGCGCCACTGAGATCCCCGCCGGATATCGTGAGTTCGTAAGTTTTTCATGTGGTTTGTTTTGGACGCAACTTTAAGAATACAAATTATTTCCCCGAAAGAAGTGGTATCCTGATTATCAAAATTTTCGCCCAGACACTGCTCGATTCAATTACACTCCCTTCCTAATTTCTTCTTTAAGCTGAACTAATGAGTTTACGTTAGCTAACTCCAGATGAAATGAGTAATCCATGTCAACCACTTGGAGAGGTATCATGAGCAGAGTTTTCAATTGAAGAACAAAATCTAGACTATTATCATCAATTCCATCGACAGTTATTGTTTCGAGGTCATCACTCAATCGAACAATGTAACTCTCATTATTTACAGCGTACTCTGCCTCAAAAACAGAGCCAATAAAATTTCCTTCTTTGTCATTTCTAACACCTACTATCTTTCTAATTTGTTGAACAACGGTATCTTTATCAAATTGTTCATTTTCACCAATAAATAGTAATAGTTTACTCATATCATCCCCCTCCTGACTCTTTGATTGATGTCCTAACAACCTTAACATGCCCTGGTATTTTATATTTTTCGATTAGTGACTGAAAATAAGGCTTTGCTAGAGGCTCATTAATTCTCACCTCCAATTTGTTAAACGGAACCTCAGAATCCTTTAAAACAGCTTTCAATCGTTCAAATTCATGTGCTTGCTCCTTGCGAATTTTTTCACGCAAAAATGGCGGAATCTTAGAGTCTTCAATAAAAGGACTTCTGCTCTTTTTATCAACAAACTTTGCTTCAAGAATTACAGTTCCTTCATAGCCATCAATGTCTATTGATGTCCCCCCTCCAAAGACTCGATAGTTCCGAGGCCCAGTCTGTTCTATTTCAAACAGATTGGCAGGTCGGTTTGAAGGCGTGACTTTACTATAAAGCCGTGACACATAATCGTCTATATGCGTACTTACATTATCCGCGATATTATTGCCATGACCTTCAATTTTGTCGAGCTCACTGACATACTTAGTCGCCATAGCCCCTTGCCCGACAACAGGAACCATTGCAGAAAGTGACATTCCTGCGTTAACAAAGTCACCAGTTACTCCATACAAAAAAGTATTAACTGCGTCAGGAATAATTCCGACTCCGGGCAGCATACCCGCGGCATCGAGTGCCATATGAACATCGTTAATACTTAAAGCTGAATGATGCGGGGACGAATACGCATGTAGCTTGTAACTAGGTGAAGCTTGAGTAATTGTAGCTTGATAATTCCCCGAGCCCATTGCGTAGTACACCGACTTCTCAGGCGAATTATCGTTGCGCCCCGCTAGAACTGTATGCGACTCCTCTTTTGCACATAAACCCAAAGGATCAACCCACGAGACAGGGTTTGGTGCGAATTGATAGTGGTTAGTTCCACCAAGCAGCCCTAGGGGATCGGGTTGGATAAATCGACCTATTTGAGGATCATAATAGCGTGCTAAATTGTAATGCAGACCAGTCTCAATATCGAAGTACTGCCCCTGTAAGCGAAGGTTGTTTTTAACCGTCTCGATTTCAACGTGAGCAAATCCAAAGGTATCGTATGTTGCTTGCCAAACTACCTGCCCTTTAGAGTCCACCAAACGTTCTGGGGTTCCGATTTGATTACATTGGAAAAAATAACACTTGCCGTTTTCAATAAGAGCAAGCGGAACTACGCTGTTTGGTTGATATAGATACCACCGATAACCCGAACGCGAATACTCGCCGACTAGATGACTTCCTTGCCAAATAAACTCGGTGGTTCCATTTTCGCTGATTTGCTTCGTTCTGCGTCCTAGTGCATCATATTCAAATTGACACAACCGCCCTTCAGTCTCGACACTGATTAACTGTCCTTTTGCATCATAAGCACAATGCTGTTCCCACCCATTGCCTTGAGTGCGGATTCTATTGCCTAGCTCATCGTAGTCGTACCTTACGCCGTTATATTCAACCAGCCGATCATAGTCTAGCTGTGCACTTTCATCATTAAAATTACCAAAACTGTCAAAGGAATATGACTTTTCTAAAGTCTGTGTTTTTACTCTTTCTAATTGCCCAAGTTCATCATAACGGTAATGCAACGCCCCCTTTTCACTATCAACGATAAGAGACAATAAATGCTGCGCGTTGTAATGATACTTACGCTCGAAAGCAGTCCATATTTGGCGCTTCAAGCGACCTATTCCATCGAACTCTCTTAGCTCTTTTCCCGCGCTATAAGTGATTATCGATAAACGTTGTAATTCATCGTATTCAAACTTAATTGAATCTTCTCTCTCAGAGCCGTTTGAATGAATCGTTAATCCACATACCGTGCCAAATTGGTCATGCTCATATAGCACCTCTGTTCCATCGTCATAGCGTTGAGAACGAAGTAAACCGTTATCTTGGTATTGATTGACGAAAGAAAAGCGTCCCTGCTCCTCACTCACCAATTTCGTGCCAGAATACGTATATGAAATATTAGAGAAACGGTTGTGCGCGCGAGTTAATTTACCACCTAGAGTATGTTGGTAATGGTTCTCTACACTTCGATTTTTGCCACTGGCTTTAACTTTTGCAACCTGTCCAAGCTCATCATATTGAAACGAGATCAGAATAGAGCAATGTGATATTTGACTTAACCTTTCAGCTCGGTCATAGGTGTAATTGGTCTTAATTCGATCGAAGTTAATTGTCTGGCTTATATGACCGTCAGGTGTGTACTCAAACTCATATTTGCAGCCATCCGAGCGCTCAATGCTCGTCAGGTTTCTTTCCGAATCATAAGAAAAAGAAAAAGCACTCTGATCTTGTTTCACTATCGCTGTTGGCTGGGCTAGATGCCCCCAAACAATATCTATAGAACCTCGTGGCGTGCAGATCTGTTTAACTCGACCAAAATCATCATATTCGTAACGATGCTCTCGAAATGTTTGATCTTTTTTACTTTGAAAATATAAACGGGTAAGTAAGTTGTTTTCGTGTCGCTCAAAACCAGCAATCAAATCATGGGGATAAGAGATACCATTGATACGTTCATATTCGTCATAGCTATAACGAACCAAACACTGGTTTACTTTCTTTGCTAGCAGCTGGTTTGCCTCACTCCACCACCATTGAGTACGAGTTCCAACATCGCTGTTCTGCTCTACTTGTCGACCGTGTTTATCAAACAACGAATGTTCTTTTAGCCCGTTTTTGTATTGGTGCATGACCAACTGACCTAAAGCATTAAACTCTCTTATCTCAACTTCACCGTCAGGAAAACAATGCTTTATACATTGACCAAATTCATTGTATTCAAAATCTTCGATCGCCCCTGAAGAATGCACTTTTTGCTTCATCAAGCCAAACTCATCGTAGAAGTGGAAAGTGTAGCTTTTATCCGGATTAGTCGTGCACGCTAACCTCCCCATAGAATCGTGCTCATATGCCATAAGTCTGGATTCAGGGCTTATGCATTCAAGCAATTTTCCATTTTCATCATGCTTATATTGCCATCGGTTTCCTAACGAGTCCCAGTAAGTTGACTCGTATAACCCGATATCAAACCGATAGTCATAGACGCCTTCATCCCCCCAATTTCGAACACATTTTGCATCTTTTCCTTCACCCAACCATTCAAAATAATGAGAAAAGCCAGTCGCTCGCGTTCGCTTAACCAGTAGGTTCGAGTCGTTGTATTGATACTTTTCTATGAGACCGTTTTCGTTCTTGGCACAGATTAAGCGACTACCTGCATCGTAATCATATTTTGCTAACACGTGGTTTGTTTTGGGGGTTCTGATTTCTACAAGCAATCCATGTTCGTCGTACTGAAGTTCAAGTTTTGGTTTCTGGTTGACACTGACTCCAACCACTCTGTGATTGCGAGAGTATTCAAGGTTCACGGTTTTCATGTGACCCAGACGAACTTCACGTGCGACCCACAACTCGTCTTTCAAATAAAACTTAATTTGAACTTCGTTTCTCAATGACACGAGTCGATAACCATTTTTGTGGAACAGGCAGCTTGCACCAGAATAAGCTTGATAACTAATTCCGCCGATCTCCACACTAGGAAATTGAATCGTGTCTCCTACTTCATCCATAAAAAGCCAACCTACCACGTTAGACTTTTCATCTAATACATCCATTAGCTCGTATTGAAATATATGCCTCCAGCCAAAGCCTAAAGATGTACTCGTATCACAGAGAGAAGAGCGATACGTACGTAACCACGTCAAATGAAAAGGTAATCTAACATCCACTAAAGATAAGTGTTCTTCACCTGTCACCATCGACACGGGATCGCCAGCTTTAACATGACGTTTACTGCTTTCATCTTGAGGAGAGAGACTTACAGAACTGCTCGCATTAACACGTTCAGAACGCGACAATACCCTCGCACCTTTTGACGCCTTTAGAGCGACAGGTTGTGGAATATTCGTTGGTGGATAGAATGTTTTAGGGAGTAACTTAGGCAGTTCTGATACAAACAAAACACGATCATATAACCCTTTAGCGAGTAGCTGGTCGAGCTCTTCTATGCCTTTATCTTCATACTCATGAGCAAATGACACTTCTTTACTCGTCCAAGAGGCGATTTCTCTTAGGTCATCCAATGATGCAAAATGAAATTGCTCAATAAAAACCGCTGCACAGTTTTCGGTGCCAAATTCTTTTTCAATACCAACATTTAAACGTTGATGAGAAAAGCAAAATACGGCACCACTTAACGCTTTAAGTTTGACAATCCGTTGTAAGTTCATCTCTTCAAGTTACTCATTAACCCAGCGATACAAAACGCCTACGGCATATCCATACCGTTCAACGTCAATTTGCAATCCGCAATAATTTGATATGTTTCTATTTGCTTGCTGCTGGTAAACACAGAGCGCTTTTAATAAACCATTACAAGGACCTAAGGGACCCGTGATCGAATCTATTAGCTGATAGGAAGTATCCGCTGTTATCCAAGGAGATAAGAACTGAATAGACTCCAGCCATACTGGCTCTTCTCCTTCTATAGACAGAGCGAGTTCGTCTAGAAGATGAGTACAAACAAGCCCCAATTGTTTGGTGATATTTGATGTCGCCGTATCAGTCCCTTCAAAGTCCAAATCAACAGCAACCTTGTAAGGACGTAATCCTCTATGCCCCATGGAACAACGCGCCATAACTAACGAATCAAGACCATATCCAGAATCGATTGCGTTTATAGCGACGACCCACACTGAGTTATTTTTTTTGACCAAGCGTTCAATACTGTTAAGAGCCATCAAAAAAGAGGCATTACCATATGGATAAAGGGCAATTTTATCCGCCTCGACTTTGCTAAATATCGACAAAAACGAAGCGATAACTCTTCGCAGAATGTTCTTATCGGTGATATTTGGCAGCAACAAGAAAACATGACCTGAAATATCCCGCTTGCTCAGATAGTTAGAATAAGAATCAAGCGTATCAATAATAGAGAGAGAGTCGACCTCTTCAAAGTTCGATACAGAGAATTCTGACGGCTTTAACGTATGATTAGTGAG
This sequence comes from Vibrio harveyi NBRC 15634 = ATCC 14126 = KCTC 12724, assembly GCF_001591145.1. GTDB lineage: Bacteria > Pseudomonadota > Gammaproteobacteria > Enterobacterales > Vibrionaceae > Vibrio > Vibrio harveyi. The sequence goes on from NZ_BCUF01000025.1 coordinate 31,621, forward strand.
CTGCGATATTGAAAATTCTTGGTCTCCCAACAAACACAAGCTTGGCTGAAACATAAGCCCCATCTATCCACCAATGACTACCGTTGGGTTGCCGACTAAAATTTTACCGCCGTGAGATGTCGAATCCCCTAGCCGTGCTGCCGGTTTCCCGTTGATTTTCACGCTAGAAGAACCCGAAGAGATGCTATCCGGTGGACCAACACAAATTAGCTTATCGCCTTTTCGTGCAGCAGGGAGGCCTGTGATTTTTACGTTTGCAGACCCCATTATGACAGGTCCTCCGACGTGAGGAATTTTCCCTGTCTTTTTGGGACATATGTGAAAGCTACCTATTATTGCTGCTGGTTTTCCCATTTCTTCGCGCCTTAATTAAGAGAAATTTGCCCGGCTTTTAGTGCGATGGCAGAGCCATTAATCGAGATCTTATTGCCCTTAATATTGATCTCGCCAGAACTCGACATTTGAATCGACGCCCCACCAACCTTAATTTCAATACTTTTTCCTGCATTAATTGATAATGCCTTACCAACATCTAAAGATTGATTCTCACCTACTTTAAGGTCGGCACTTTTACCCACTTCTTGGCGCAATTCATTGGTGACTTTTTCTTTTTTATTGTTCTCTATAGAAATATCTGCACAGTCTTCGACTACCATTTGAAACAGCTTTTCTGCGTGTAAGTAGACATGCTCATCTCCAGGCTTGTCTTCAAACCGAAGCTCGTTGTAGTTATTTCCCTCTTTTTGTACAGAGCGAGATTTGTAACCACTTTGAGAAGCTTGGTCCGGTAATTTGTATGGTGTCTCTTGAGTTCCATTGTAAAGAGAGCCGGTAACTATAGGCTGATCCGGGTCGCCATTAACAAAATCGACAATGACCTCTTGACCAACTCTTGGGTGGAAAATACTACCCCAGCCATTACCCGCGCTAGCGTGCGCAACGCGAATCCAGCATGAACTGTTAGCATCATATTTACCTTGTCTATCCCAATGAAACTGAACTTTAATTCGTCCATGCTTATCAAGGTAAATCTCACCATCCTCATTTCCAGTAACAATCGCGGTTTGAAGACCTCTAACTTGAGGTCTTCGAATATGAGTTTTTGGACGAAGCATGGTTTTTGAACCGACGCAGTGGAAAGACATTTTAAAACCTTGAGCTGACGTCCCACCTTGCCCAGTTTGATTGAGCACTGACGCAGACATGGAAACCGAAGAAAGGACAAACTCTTTACCTACACGGCTTACATCTTCATGTTTTTTAAATTTAAATAATTTACCAACAGTAAAGGTTCTGCAACTTGCTTCACCACTACATTGATAAGCATCTTGTTGTAGCGACTCAATTGCATGCTTGTTGCGTAAGGAAAAATCATCTTTAGTCTCAGTTTCCGCGAGATACTCATAGTGCTCACTAACTGGTACCGAAAAATATTCACTCTTTCCATTCGCTTGGTGCATCGGATGAGACAAAGGCTTAAGCATATCAAAGCCTGCTTTACATGTTTTTTTAGTCGTCAGTGTTTGGGTCTCATTCCATGAACTAATGTGGCTTACTTCACTCGTACCTGTTGAATGATTAACAAAGAACTCTTCCCCTGACTCGTAGTAATCAGCGTCATCAAAAAATTCAATAACATGGGAAGATTCTGTATGCGAAAAGCAATAAGCAACTCCCTCTTCAGACAGTAACCGCTCTATAAATGCCAGATCAGTTTCGTCATATTGAACTTTATACGCATACTTGGGGTAACTTCTTAGAGTTTTAAAACTGAACTCCACATCATGTTCTGATAGAATCAATGAAATTATTTCTTCTATGCTTTTATTTTGAAAAATACGGCAGTTAGTGCGGTAATCAGAAAATCGAATTTTAGGCTCGATATACAAATCTATGTTTTTGTAATTCTCACCATGCTCAACTGTAGTAACCCTTGAACCAGTTAATCTGGCTCTAGATACAACCCCATGAAAATAACGAGGTTTAGCGCTAACAGATGGATGATTATCCATCGTGATCAAGACCTCTTTTCCAATGATGTTATTCAATTCCTCATGTTGATCGTTAAAATAAGCATGAGCATACAATGAAAAAAGTTGGGATACAGTCTCTTTATATTCAAAGGAATTAAGAATTAACGTATCACTCCCAAATGGTGAAGAAATTCGTATAAAGTTATTTTTCTGAGATGCTTTTTTCATTAGATACTTCTTTATAAAATAGCGGGAAGAAAGCTCTTCCCGCAATACAATTACATTTGCTGACCTTTAACACCGCTGTAGCCATATACTAATGGCGCAGATGTGTTGTTCTTATCGTCAGTAGGTGTAACTGTCATCATCATTTCAGTGTAAGAAATAGTGATTGTTTCAATTGGACGATCGTCCTGGATTGACACAGAGTAGTTTGAAATCATTGCATCGGTAAGTTCGATTTTCATGATCTCTTCTACCTTTTCACCTTGCTTGGTGATGTGGAATACCGCTGGTTTACCTTTACCAATGGTAGCTTCTTTAAATAGGTCCGGTGATGAACGGTCTTGAAGCTTAGTGATCGTCAAATCGTATAGACGTGTTGCACTTGCTTCGCGGTCCATCGCTGTACCAGTGTACGATGAAATTTCACGACCAACACTCCAATCTACAGATAGTAGAGTAATTAGATCCTTGTACTGTTCGGCTGTTGCCTCACCTTTAATATCTGCATATTTAAGATACGTGTTAGACTGCATGCTAATCTCCTATAGCATTATTAATGACATATTACATAGTAATTTTATATTTTAATCATCAATTAAAACTAATGATTAATGTATCAAAAACCAATTTTTAAATACGATATTTTATATCTTGTATTTAGATTTAATATAAGCGTTATTTTAAATGTAAAATGCTTATTACGAAGCAACTCTCATATTAATTTCATTTTGAAATAATTGTTATAAAAGTGAGACAGTTAAAGAATTAACTTCACCCTCGACCTTAATCTCTTTAAAATTCTTACCTTTAAGAATCGCCGTAAGGATTTCATGCGATATTTTAGGCAACAGTGTATTTTCAATGGTTGTTTGTATGACCCTTGCTCCACTTCCTGATTCATTACTACTAGCAACAATATTATTTATTAGTTGATCACTCACTATCAGCTCTGAGGAATAGTTTTTTCTAATTCTATCTGAGATTTTTTTTACTTTTAGGTGAGTAATATTTTTTAATACTGTTTCGTCTAGTGGTAAGTAAGGTAGGACATTTACACGTCCCAAGAAAGCAGGTTTAAAGTCCGCAATTAAATCATCTCTCAACGCATTTTTTAGGGCGCCAACATCTGGAGCTAAGTCAGGGTCTTCAAACAATGACATTGTTGTATCTGTACCAGTATTTGCCGTCATAATGATAATGGTATTTTTGAAGTCAATGTCTCTACCTTCACCATCTTTGATCATTCCCTTATCAAACACTTGATAAAAGATATCTTGGACACCTGGGTGCGCTTTTTCCATTTCATCTAAAAGAATGACGCTGTATGGCTTCCTTCTCACCGCCTCCGTCAACACACCACCTTCACCATAACCGACATAGCCAGGAGGAGAGCCTAATAGTAATGAGACTTTATGTTCCTCTTTAAACTCTGACATGTTGATCGTGGTAACGTTTTCTTCACTACCATACACCTTTTCCGCTATTGCTAATGCGGATTCAGTTTTACCGACTCCGCTTGGTCCAATAAGCAGAAACACCCCGTTTGGCTTCGATTCATCTGTAAGTTGGGCTCTTGCCGTTTTAATCACTTCCGACATGGTTTCAAGAGCATGATTTTGCCCTACAACTCGTTTAATTAAACTCTCTTTTAAGTTCAATACTGCCTTAATCTCGTCATCTTGCAGCTTACCTAGCGGAATACCAGTCCAATCAGAGATTACTTCGGCGATCAATGCATCCCCTACATGAGAGAACACCAAAGGCTGAGCATTCGTACCGAGTTGTTCTTCAATCTCGATCAATTTTTGTTTGTCAGAATCTGACGGAGATAGGAGGATTTTATTACGTAAGGCTTTTGCATCTTCAACCCAAAGTTGTTCTTGTTGCCATTGCGCCTCAAGAGTAAGTACTGAGTGAGAGAGCTGGTCAATCTCGATTCGAATATTCTCTATCACATCACTATGGTCGCGACCAAATTGAGACTCTTTAATCAGTTGTTCTAATTCTGCTTGTTTTAGCTGCATTGCCTTTTTCTTGTTATCCAATACACCGGGTATTGAAGATTGACTTAAGGCTACGCGTGAACACGCTGTATCTAATACTGACACCGCTTTGTCAGGAAGTTGTCGACCATTGATGTATCGAGAAGACAGTTGAACAGCGGCTTCTAATGCTTGGCTGGTAATATATACGCCATGATGGTTCGACATCACATTCAATAAACCGCGAAGCATATCCACTGCAACTTCCGGAGTGGGTTCATCTACTTTGACCACTTGGAAACGCCTAGTCAGCGCTGCATCTTTTTCAAAGTACTTTTTGTACTCAGCCCAAGTTGTTGCAGCAATAGTTCTTAACTCACCTCTTGCGAGTGCTGGCTTTAAAATATTAGCAGCGTCACCTTGCCCCGCCTGACCACCTCCGCCAATCAGACCATGAGCTTCATCGATAAAAAGAATAATCGGTGTATCAGATTGATTAACTTCTTTTATGACGTGTTTTAGGCGGTTTTCAAACTCACCTTTCATTCCTGCTCCGGCTTGTAGTAAAGCCATATCTAACGACTTAATAGCAACACCTTGCAATGCTGGAGGGACGTCACCTTCGACAATTTTTAGGGCTAACCCTTCTACTACAGCCGTTTTACCAACTCCCGCCTCCCCTGTGAGAATTGGGTTGTTTTGGCGTCTTCGCAGCAATATATCTACCATGAGTCGAATTTCGTTATCACGCCCAACAACTGGGTCAAGCTTTCCTGCTTTAGCTTGTGCTGTAAGATCAACAGTAAATTGATCCAAGGCAGTGCTAGTTTGTTTTGCTGCAGAAGTTGCTACCTGCTGCGATTCATTGAATGCAGGCAATGTCGTCACTTCAATTTTATTTAATTCAGGACAAGGTTGATTTATCGCATTCGCTAAGGAATCATCCGATAGATAAGCACTTAATAGATGGATACAGTTGAGTTCATGTGCGTCAAACTCTATTGTTGCTATCATCACTGCATTTTGCATCACAGTAACAGTGTGGGTTGCAAGTCCCGGCACCGATTCACAACCCGTTTTGTATTTTTCCAATTGCGACAATAACTGTGTTTCAACCAGTTTCGGGTTTACATTAAACTTCTTAAATACTTCAACATAAATCTCTGCGGGATGCTGGAGTATGGATAACAACCAGTGGGTCATCTCTATACTATGATGAGTACGAGAACTCGCCATTGCAGCCGCTTGTTCAAGCGTTTCTTTAGCGACAGGAGACAACCTTTCGACCAACGCTGAAAGTGATAGTAAAGCCATTGTGATTCCTTTAAATGGTGATAGTTATTTCGCGATCTTCAGTTCGCTTATGTTTAGATAAAACCGTACCAATCCCTAGTTGACCATGTCGTTTAGTAATGCACACCTTGGGCAAATACTTATGACGTGTAGTGAGCTTCCACTTAATGGACTTATGTTTGCCTACATACTCATGGACCAAAGACTTAACTGTGTTTATGTATGGGTTATTGGGCAGTAACTGACTGACTTGCTCTGTACTCGTTGGTATTAGTTCGATCATCACTGCTGCATTTATGTTCCACGCCTTTGCGCCTATAGATGCGCCTCTACCGACTTGAGCAAATTGTCCTTCCGGCGTCGACTTTCCACCTAATCTCGTCTGTTCTTCCTTTGATAAACGTAACCATTGCCCTTGAAGCTCGTGTAACCTAACGTCACACCCTGTTAGGTCTTCAATAATGGTTTTTAGTGCGCCTTTACTTCTGTTTCTCGATGCAAATAAGCCGGCGTAGTGATTAATTAGGTGGTCAGAGTGACCTGAAACAGCTTCTAGACTGTTTATGAGAGGGGAACGAGCCCCTTTAGAATGTTCATGTGCCTGAACTGATATCTGACTCAACTGCCAACTACGGTAATACAACGAAAGTAAACGGTGATTGAAAATATCGTAGAAATCCACCATCGCTCCGTCGCCTTCTTTTTGACGACTAATCGCAAGTTCACTGTAATGATGGGGTAACACGCCCTGTTCCCCTGTCAAACCAATTAAGTTTGTTTCTAGTATCAGCCTATCGTTGCCAGAGCGATGAACATTGGAAAGTTGTGCGTTTTCATAACCCAGCGTTGAGTTTACTTTTAGATCTACCTTTTCATTTTTAGGTAATGAATCGCTCCCTAATTGAGCCCCAGCTTTAAGTAATCCCAATTCAATGAGGTGAATCGCTTCAAACAATGGTCGCTTTTTCAATTGTTGAAAAAAATCCACCTCATTCATAACAATACCTTTTCACCAAGCATTGCAGGCCATCGATGAAATACTTTGTCCGTAGATTTCGTCTTTACCTCTAACTGTGTAAAAATATTTACCTCAGCAAATTGCGCAAAATACACTGAAAGTACGCATCCTAAGAAAAAGGTTTGCTCTTTAGATAGCATTTGATCAGAAACGGTAAGCACCAGCTTTACTCCATGAGCAAAACCAACTCTTCCCTGTTCATTAACCCTTCCTGTGGTTTGTTGATATTCTAATTTTACTAAGGCGTCGATAAGTGCTTTGGTCTCAGCTGTACCCGCAAATGCATAGAGTTTAAGTCGTTGTTTTAACGTTGCTAGACCTGTCTCATCAGTGAAGTGGGAAAGCGTTAATAATTTGGTTAGTTGCCAGCGGCTGCCTTCATCCATATCAGGTCTGATTGTTTCAGTCATTGAGACCAAACATTTTACTTGCTGAAAATTGTCACTTACTTTTGGTAGCAATACGTGTGGCAACCCGCCACCAAAAGGCAATTTTTGGGGCATGTTTCTATTACAACACTCTGCCTTAACTGAAAGTAACCAACTGTCATGGCTATCGAATTCAAACTGTTGATGTTTTTTATTAACAAAAGAAATATAGATATCCCTACCTGGTTCATCAAATCCCCCCGCCCAGTTCTTATCTTCTCGCCTCATTACCCAAAACAAATCACTTTTGTTCATATAATGGTTATGCTCGCCAGCGAAGTAACTGGGTAAGTTCTTATAAGACTTGTTCCAGTTATTCAAAGTAACATCCGTGATCGCAACTACTTCACTGCAATCAGCACTTTGATGCCCAGGAGACATCTGATACTCATACTCTGAAGCTTCTAATCGTGTTGGCTCCATCGTGCTTTCGTACAAGTTAATGATTGGAACACACCCTAAAAGCACACTTTCTTCATCTACTTGTTTTGGTAACCAGTCATCGTCGATATCAAAGTAAAAACTAATATCGAGCTCGCCTTCTATCTCTAATCTTTCAAGTGCGAGATCCTGCAGCTCAAAAAACATAAACTTTTCAGGAAAATGTAAATACTCCACTAACATCCTTGCGGATGAAAAGCTGCGCTTACTATAAGGAACGACTTTGTGAGAATCATGAAATCCCACTGCGTGCAAGTGGCGTGGTGTCAATGACGCAATTTCTTTGCCGTTTGCTGAAAGCGATATGCCTATCAGACTTTTGAACAGAAGTTGATATAGCCTTTGTGTGAGTTGAGTTTGACCATTCAGGTAAAAGCGCAGCGTCTCAACCCCCATTCCAGCAAATGTCGCCCCACTCTCATTTGAATTTAACCTCAACTTAAGCATCGAGTGCGCACTTGTTTCCCAACGAGAACCTATCGATGCCAAAGGGGCATTATCAAAGCTTCCTTGTGAAACGTCACAAGGGTAAATCTGTGTGTCATAACATGTTTTAAATTCGCACTCATCAAAACCGGGAGCACTGATCTTTACTTTTTCTCCAGCAGGTATATCAAAGGGTGATGACGTTGACCCATTACACTTCATTCTGATGATCGACATCGAGGGTATTGGAGCATGAAAGTCTGGGTGTAGTTGCCCCATTAAAGACTCAGTAAACTGCGGATAACTGTTATCCAAACTCTGGCGAATTCGCGCCGTCATGAACGCGCAACCTTCTAACAGCCTCTCTACATGAGGGTCATCTACTTGTTCTTCGTTAATACCCAAACGCGCAGCAATCTTTGGGTATTGCTCGCCAAACTCCTGCCCTTTGTGGCGCAAATATGCCAACTCGCGGTTATAGTACTTCAAGAACTCTTCGCTCATTTTGCTCTACTCAATTTCATGCCTAAATTTACGGGTTCAACTTCGGTATTAAACGTCACGTCGCGCTCACTATTTCCTATAAGGCACGTTGCATTTATCTGTAACCTTAAAGTGCGATCTACCGCACTCTTTTCCTGCAGTATATTGACAACCGGCGACGATAAACGCGGTTCAAATTCACGAATGGCAGCTCTTACAATGCCGCAGAGCTGCCCTTGTCCTTGCTGGCTACTGAATGGCATTGAAGAGAAATCAGGCAGACCATAATTTAAGATTGATTTATTCGCTTCTTTTAACTCAAACGGGACTTCTCTCCACCCAATCCGACTGTTCAACATCGACTCTAAATCTCTCAATAAATTGTCTATCAGCGACTGTTGAGTGAGTGGAAAGTCTTTATCTTCTCGGGATTGAGGATCGTTATCGATTAGCTTATCAAGTAAGGATGCCGCCAGTGCCATCTAAACCTCTATGCAAGCTCTGTGATTTCTGACAGTTGGTTTAGCTCAAAAATAGGTACTGCTTTGTCCCCAACCAACCAACACTTTTGTCCTGAACCTACGAACAACTCGCTAGCGCCAAGTTGTATCCAATCCGTTTCTTTGGCAAGCTTTTGGGCGTCTGTAGATGAGTCTATGTATGTGAGTGGCATGTGCCCCTCTCCTTCACCTAAACCCTCAATATCAAACTCCACAGGTCGCCAAACATTTTCAAGTAATGAGCTTGGATCCTTCACTTCTAAATATTTAATATTTTTAATTGGGACAAGAAAGTAGTTTCCCGCAGTAGAAAACAGCTCGACATAACCAGACAAACGGTCGTCGATATCCCTTACCTCATCGGTCATACTTCCATTTTGAGAAAAGCGTTTAGTGGTTCTTCCTTTTTCAAGCTGCTGCGCCAACTCATAACCACTTTCATAGTCTTTATTTTTGATGGCAAGATTCAACTCGATGATCAACTCGTTAACCTTTGAATCACCTTCAACAAACTGCGCAGTTGCTGCCCCCTCACTAAAGTCTTTACGGGCTTGCGCCGCTTTTACAAGATGACGCAATTGACTCGCACCTGCCAAATATTCCGGAAATAGCTTGATCGATTGAATCAGTTGATCGTCCGCTCGCTCCAAATCACCGTTAATACAAAGCAGCTCAATGAACGAACTTCGCAAGCTTGCATCTTTCGGGGCAGACTTTATCTCTTCAATTAATAGAGTAATAGCTTGCTGCAATTGACCTTCAGATAAGGCTTTTTTCCATGTTGTCATCGTGTTCCCTTATACCACCTGCTCCGGTGATAACTCCGTAATTAATTTGACCGCCGAAACCATTTGATCGAGTTGAAAATGAGGTCTTAAATGCACTACTGAAAAGTAATGCCCTGGCGAATCGCGTTTTTCTTTAACTGTTATTTTTGCTTCGTTGAGTGGATACTTTGCTCTGAGTTCATCAGAAGCTTCATCAGAAGCAGTTGTATATTGGTGAAGCCATTGCTGAAAATCCCGCTGGATTGAATCAGAATCTTGATACCCACCAACCTTGTCTCTTCCCATTACCTTTATGTAATGTGCGATTCGAGATACACATAATGTATATTGCAGCATCGAAGTCAGCTTGGCGTTCATCGTTATGTTCTGGTCTTCAAATAACTTTGGCTTATGGATAGACACACTGGATATCATGCCGACTAAATCGGTTTCTGCGACAGGTGACATCGTAATGAAACCGCAATCGGATATCTCTTTCTCTTTACGCTCTGATACCTTCAGATTTAAAGGGCTCCTATCTCGTGTGTTTTTACTCATAAGCTGAACAGAACTTCTTGTTGGAGCTAGAATGGCTCCTTGGGTGTAATCCCCTTGCTTCACACCTCTCATGTGAGTAAACCAACCATGTTCTTGATAGGTTCGAATTGCGATGGCGGCGAAACAAAAAGCGGCGCTACCCCACAACAACTCTTGTTCTGATTCAACAATCGTCTCCTCGAACTTAAACGCCTCTATCCGAGAACCATCTTTGATATAAGGCTGCCTAAAAAGAACATTAGGCGCTGCAATACCTATAAACTTTGTATCTTCTGATTCTCTCAAGCGTTGCCACTTCCCATACTCAACTTGATCAAATTGAGAAGTAATGTCTGTGGTAGATGACAACTCCGAAAAACGATCAACCCCAAATACACTTGGTTGCGCAGACATGACAAAAGGACTAAACGCAGCTGCTGCTGTCTGGGCAATCTTACCCAATACCGACAAATCCCGATCAAAGTAGTTTTGGTTAGGGTCATGTCGAAGCTCATAATCACCAACTATCAGTCCAAATGGCTCACCTCCAGCCATGCCGTATTCATTTTGGTAAAGCAGTTTAAACAAAGCTGACTGGTCGAATTCGATTGCTTTTAAAGCATCTTTACTGACTTCTTCCCATGTCGACGATAAAAGCTTTATTTTTACCAATTCACCAGATTGACCGTCTGTTTGTTCACACAGATACTTAACCCCCACCCAAGATCGCTCCAACTGCTGATATCTCGGGTGATGAATGATTTCATTTAGTTGTTTCTGTAACAATTGATCTATTTGATTGATGGTCATAATCAAACTGCGACGAAATTCAGCAACACTTCTGCTTTTGGTACCTTCCAACCAAATTTTTGCCGAGTGTATTGAATCTTCTGTTTCGACAAACCGAGTAATCCAGTAACTATTAAGTTCCGCACACCCAAGCGGACTAAACTCATGCTTTAGCTCGCTTGGGTCTAAGAAATTCAACGCTGTATCGTTAGTCATTTTTACACACCACAGGAGGGAAAGTGTGGTTGACCCATAAAGCCAACCACAATTCACTTAACCACCCGATTGAGGGATTTTTGCAACTAAGCGTAATGAAGTCGTAAGCTCTTCCATCTGTAACCAAGGCTTCAACCATGCTACTGCATTGTAAGAGCCTGGCGCGCCTGGAATCTCCTTAACCTGCACGCGAGCATCAGCCAATGGGTATTTCGCGCGGATTTCCTGACCGCCTCCTTCAGATGCGTTCACATAACTTAAGATCCAACGGTTCAACCATGATTCAACATCTTCTGCTTCCATGAAGCTACCGATCTTATCGCGAGCCATCACTTTCAAATAATGGGCAAAACGCGATGTCGCCATCATGTAAGGTAAGCGTGCGGAAATTGCAGCATTCGCTGTCGCATCCGGAGAGTCATGATTTGCTGGTTTCTGACAGGTTTGCGCACCAAAAAACACGGCATAGTTTGTGTTTTTGTAATGACATAATGGTAAGAAACCAAGTTTACCTAACTCCGCTTCTCTGCGGTCAGTAATACCGATTTCTGTTGGGCATTTCATATCAGGATCGCCATCATCACTCATGAAGAAGTGCGTTGGTAGATTGTCTACACGACCACCACCTTCTGCACCTCGAATCGCTGTACAGAAGCCATACTTTGAAAAAGCATCTGTGAGCTTCGCACCTAGTACATACGAAGAGTTCATCCAACAGTAGTCGTTGTGTTCTGCATTAGTCGCAATGCCGGAAACAGCGTCAACATCAAACTCCTCAAACCCAAACTCTTCAACTGGAGAAGTCGCTTGACCATAAGGCAAACGTGCTAGCACTTTCGGCATGGTTAGGCTTACAAAACGCGAGTCAGCACTTTCGCGGAAGGAACGCCATTGTGCGTATTCCAATGACTCGAATACCTTATCCAAATCGCGAGGTTTAGATAATTCCGTCCATTCATCAAAGCCAAACAAAGCCGGTGAAGCCGCCGAAAGAAACGGCGAGAAACCAGAAGCAGCAACGTTAGACATCAGGCGCAATGATTCGATATCTTCCGGATGGTTTGTAAACTCATAGTCACCGATAAGCGCACCATAAGGCTCACCACCAGCACTACCGAATTCAGACTCATACACCTTCTTAAAGATTTGGCTCTGATCAAACTCAACCGCTTTGCTTAAATCCTTATGAAGCTCTTTTTTCGTCATGCTGATCATGCGAATTTTCAATGCTGAACTTGTTTCCGAGTTCATCACTAAGTAATTTAAGCCTCTCCAAGAGCCCTCAAGCTTTTGTAGTTCTGGGTGATGCATGACTTCAGACAATTGTTCCGAAATCTGTTGGTCAAGAAGCGTGATTGCTTCACGGAACGTCACCGTTAGGTTCTTATTCCAGGAAACGGTACCTTTCATTGCTTCTTCTGTTAATGTCTTGATCAACTCTTCGGCACGAGAAGCTTCTGTTTGCTTTGTTGCACCAATCGCCTGCTCTAGGAATGATGACGTTTGTTGCTCTACCGTTGGATCAAGTTGTTTGTCAATTTGAGTCGTCATTACTATGCTCCCTCTGGATTATCTACAGAGCTTGACTCGCCCAGGTTTAACTCTCCAGCCAACTTTGTCAGGTTTTCCGTGTTGTTTAATACATCCTCTAGAATATTTTCTAACTCTTCTGAGCGGTCGACCTTCGTCATCAAGTCACGAAGTTTATTTCGGGTTTCCATCAGTTGGCGTAAAGGATCAACTTGATTAACAATCGCTGCGGGCTCGAAGTCCTGCATAGATTTAAAGCTTAAATCCACTTCAAATTGCGAGTCATCTTTCGCCAATTTGTTTGCGACTTTAAACTTCACTGATGGACTCATTTTTTTCAAAACATCATCAAAGTTGTCTCGATCAATCTGAATGAAACGTCGGTCTTTCAAAGGCTTCAACGCTTCGGTATTTTGTCCAGCGAAGTCGCCCATTACACCAACCACAAAAGGAAGCTCTTTTTTAAGCGTTGTTCCTTCGGTTTCAACATCATAGGTAATGTGAACACGAGGCTTCCTTACTCGTGACAGTTTCGAGTGAATACTCGTCATACCGTTCTCCCTTCCTTAATTTTCATTTTGTTCTGCTATGCCAACTAAACGGAAATAGCTTCTCTTTGCATCTCCGTCGGAGATCAATTCCGCCAGTAATTCCGGCAGAGGCATTCCACACCAACGAATAATCTGTTCGATGGAGTAAGAAACTGGTGAATGAGGCTCACTTTCTCTAAAGAAGTCTGCCACCTTTTGTAACTGTTCAATCGCTTGTTCGCGTGATTGCATATTTGTTATTAGCAATTCGCTGTTGTTAGCTGACTGGCTTGTGACCGTAGTCGGCTCGTTAGATTCCATATCAGCCTCTTCAATCACCTCTTTCGGTGCCTGAAAGCGGTCACCAAGCAAATGCTTTAATGCCGAGTGTATTGAATCAAGCTTTTTTGAGATGTAAGAACTTGGGGTAACGTCTCCAACAGCATCATCAAGCTTTTGACTAAATTGGTTAAATGCCCTTATGCCGAACTCAAGATCAGTGATCAAAGTCCTGTAAAACTCATCAGAGGTGGATTTAACGGTATCGCTGATTTTCGACAGTTCCACAGCACCTTGCTCGACTTTGTAACGTCGTTTATCTTCATCAAGTCGCTCTAATTCGATGGCTTGTTGGTATTCCCAAAATGCGTAAGCTTGCTCTACCCCCATATCCGTAAGCGGAATCGAAGCCAGTGGAAAAATTAAGGTACCTTCACTTTCGATACCGTTTAATCCAATGATTGCAGAAATACGAGTCTCGATTCCGTCTTCATCAGGCATGGGATGCAGCTGTTCCCAGAAATGATCAATAAAGTGTGATGCTATCTCGTATCCGATCCCCATTCCGCGAAAGCCATAAATACGTGTCAGCGCCTCAATCAGCCAAGCGACAAGCTCCAAATCCTTTGACTGAGAAGTCAGAACTTCTGGAACTTCATCAATGAAAACACGCCAAAGGTTGGTGTGGCTGAGTATGCTTTCTTCTTCAATAATGGCGTTACGCTCTGTATTGCGCGCAGCCATCCTGTGGTCTTTTAATCTGTAATAAGCAGATTGAGGAGATACGTCCTCACGAGGGTCCACGCCCGTTGGTTGATCAGCAGAGACAGGTTGTAGTACTGGTTCTAACCACTCGAACGCTTTGATTAGGTCATCCACGCACTTTACTCCTCAAGAAAACAGGAATGGTCGCGTCATCTTGCTGATTTTCAGCTATTTCATTTTGATCACAGCATACTTTGACCAACGCGCATGTGACGTTGTCACTAGCACCTCGAACTAACGCAGAGTGCATCAAGGCTAACCCTGCTTGATTGACTGAATCAGCATAGAGCGTGTTGTGTATCTCGTCATTGGTCAGTTCTTTAGAGAGCCCGTCGCTACACAACAGAAATTGATCACCGTTCGAGAGCTGACCGGATATTTGGTCTATCGTTACTATTTCATCGACACCTATCGCACGAGTTATGACGTTAGCTAATGGGTGTGATTCTGCATCCTCAATCGCTAATAACCCTTGTTCGACCAGATCCATAACTTGGCTGTGATCTCTTGTTTTTTGCGTGAAGCTCCCTTCTCTCAGTTGGTATATACGGCTATCCCCAACCCACAAACAATGAAAATACCCGTCCTGCATAAATAACAGTACAAGTGTTGTCCCCATCGTTTTACCTTCTAAATGCTCTTTTGCGTAATCAAAGATCTCTTTGTTTGCTTGCTGAATAACACCTCTCAACTCATCAATGTGGGTTGTCTTATTGTCTTTTGCATAGCGGGCAATCTTATCGACCAACATCTGACTGGCGATGTCTCCTGCACAATGACCACCCATACCATCTGCTACGACCCACAAACCAAGTTCGGACATATCAAGTAATGCATCTTCGTTATATGGACGGACCTTTCCTGGATGAGTCCTCGAAAAAGTAAAGTAATTCCAATTCATTCGCTGATACCTACCAGTTCCACTCTTGCCAGTTTCCATCTAACATTGCCGCATATTGACCTATTGAAGGCAGTCCCGACGTAATCAGCATACAGGGCGATATAGTTGCCGACCCTTCAGTCCACCAAAAACAAGGTTTTTTGTATTCCTTACCTAATATCTGATTTAAAAGACCATTCGCAGATAACTGTGGGGTGTTCTCATAAATGGTTGAAAGTTTGCTTTTGTAATGTACTAACGGTACTTCTGCCGTAGGAACATCATCTAAAACTGTCTTATCCGAGTCAGTGAGTCTTCGAGCCCATGCATCAAATACAAAGTCGTCATTGAGTACAGCGACGGCAAGATCTTGACTATTTTGAGTCCACTGACTCTGTTCCCAATAATCCACAGCACTCCCTTCGACTGGTCTCACAACAGTGAAAAAGAAGTAGCGTCCCGCAGAGTCAACACTCGGTATGACACTCCCAATGTAAGTTGCGTCTTCCATGTAGGAGATATCCAGTGCAAAGTGCCAAATTGGAGCCGTGAGAAAGTATTGATGCCATCCTTCGCCCAATTGTTCTCGACTAACAGCTATTATTGCTTGCTGCCAATCATGCCATCGTTCAGTAAACTCTTGAGAAAGCCCATTTTTAACAAAATCCCCTTTCGCAGGCATTTTTCCAATGTAGCCCCAACAGGGTGTTATAGCGTTTGAGGACATCGAAAACTCTCCATCTCGTTAGACCAAAACGGGTTGATCGCACTTGAAGGGATGAGTTCCAGTTGAACTTTGTTTCCTTTCAAATCGATCATAACGATATTGTCATTTCGCGACTCTGGACGCGCTTTTAGCGATTGATCAAGTAATTTGAAAATACCCCACTCACCTTCGTAGGTATGTGCAATCTCGCGTTTTGATTCTGGTGGAGTAAAGACGATTCGAGTTTGGTCTTGCCCTGCGGGCCAGCTTAATGACTTCGCGCGAGCAGGACCGTGCTTATAGACTAAATCTTGCCCACCCAGCTCCAGTACAAAACGAGTAATATGCTGATCTAAATAAACAGGTTTCATTCCAAATTCGACGCGCAAAGAATTGTCCGGCTCAAAGAAAGTTTGTCTTATCCGTTTGGCTTTCTGGAATACTGCGAGTGTTTCTGGACGAACACCAATCTCTTTTTCAAGCTTCCAACGTCGAGTTGAAGTGTCTACAAATGGTTCTAAATACTCCTTAAAGAAGGCATCCATGGTTCCGCCGTAACCGAAAAACCGCTTAAAATCTTTGAGGCGAACTTCCTTCGAGGCATTAGGAACAAATGGATAGCGACCAGCAATTGAGCTTCGATATGGTTTAACCACCTTTGTTAACCATAATTGATTCAAGTGATCTTTAGACCCATTCTCTGCAAACTTAACTGACTCTTGAGACAGTTCTCCTAACCATTGATTAAATGGCTTTGGTAACAACTCCCTTGCACGTTCAAACGACGCAGCAACATCTTGGGTAACTGTTCCATCGAGAATGCTCTTGTATGCAATTTTTTGATTGTTACCCGAACTTGATAAATCAGACAGGTAAGAGCGCAAATTGACCATTGCTGTCTGAATATCTTCAAAATCTTGTTCATCCAAACGTAAGATTTCAGTAAAGTGGGATTCGACTTCTTTACCTGGCAAGGAAACATTAAAGCTATTCTCTTCAGGTAAATACATATCTAACTTGTCAGCGGTATTGGAAAACTTCACTTTAGCAACCTTCCCTGCCACCTCTGACGCCGCTTTTTGGTTCTCTGACAAGACAACTTTGGTCAAACCAACCTCTTTTTGAATCGCACGCAATAATGATTCAATTGGTCTCTCAACCCCCGACAACACTCTTGCTTGAGTAGAGGCTAGATCAAGGGTTGGCGCTTGCTTAAGCTGAATGTCTTCAATTAAGTTTTTCCACTCATTCACATAATCTTGGTAGTAACGTGCTTGTACACCCTGGATTGCACTTGCTTGGTCAATTTCATGCGCTTTTAAATCGTCTCCATATACCCAGTTCTCTTCCATTAACCCTTTCACAGTGCGGTTAATTTGAATTTGGAAAATGCTGTGAAACCCGTTATACGTGTAAAAACCGGAGATCCCTTGAGACAGTGGTTTACCGCTCATTCGCTCAAATTGTTCTAACCCTTTTGGTCCCAGAACGTCTGTTAATCTGAATGACGGCACATGACTTTTTGAAAATTGTAACTTCATGCGTTGGTAAGCACGCTCAGGCAAAGACATTTGAGTTAACACTTCTCGAGCACTCTCTACAGCTGAGTCATTAAATGAGAAGCCTCTTTCGTTGCTTTCCAGAAGGTTATTAGTGTGCGTCATTAGACGGTCTCTTAGTGATTCATTAAGAGCGCCTGGATAATGTCTTTCAAAATAAAAGCCAAACCACGCTAATACTTCTTCTTGTTGATACTTTTCTGGGTTAAACAACATTAGGTAAGTTTTAAGCGTTTCGTATAGATACTGACGATGCTCTTGGTTTCCTTCCATCTCTGAAATCAGGCTATCAAGCACCAGAGGAGCGAAGTGTTTGGTTAGAGCAGACGTGTAGGCGTTATTTGCCGCTTGAGAGACTTTGTCGCCCTGATACAAACCAAACTTCTTTATTGAATCCGAATTTCCGTAGTCGCTTTGCTTTCCCAAAGGTAAAGTCATGATTCGGTCGAGTGTTTCTATCGCGCTGATAATGTCTGATTCAAAATCTAAACTATCTGCACCGATCATTGCTTTTATATGATCCGTCTCTTTGTTGGTTTGGGTGATAAGTGTCGAGTTCCATTGATAACTCATAAACCACGTTCCAATCGCTCCGCATAACGCGACCGCACAGCCGATGTAAACGCCTCGATGGAGCCAACTGGATTGCTTTTGATAATGACGATTGACTGTCCCAAGCAGTTGCTCTTTGAAGATGACTTGATCAAACAAGCTTCTAACGAAATAGCTGTGAGATCCGTGGTGCTGAGCAGATAAACCTAACTTCCCTAGCCCTAGCCCGCTGCTCGATTCGTTCATTAGCCGGCTAACAGGGATACCGTCTTGAACCGAGCTAACCATAAACACGCCTCGAATAAGGGTGGGCTCTTCAAAGCTGTTCTGAGCAAATATTTCTGTAAGGAATTCATCTAGGTTTGCTTGAAGCACTCGAAGTTGCTTTGGAAATTCAAAGATCATCGCGCGCTTATCAAGATCATCCTCTGTTTCCAGAATGCGCAGCATTCGGGCGTCCAATCGCTCAAGTAGATGATGAAACTCTTTATTGAAAAGAGAAACGACACCGCGCTCATCTTCGCAATCTTTTGGGAACATAAAACCGAATAGCTCTTCACGCTCTTCTTTGCTCAGATCCGCGAAAAACTCATTAAACCCCGCCACCAGATCCATTTTTGTAAGAAGAACGTAAATTGGAAACTGCATACCCAGTTGGTTTTTTAGTTCCTGTAAACGAGACTTTATCGCCCTTGCATGCAGGCTCCTTTCCGTGCGTGTTTGCGACATAATGCTAGCTAAGCTGATTGTCACAATTGCGCCGTTAATTGGTCTCTGTGTTCGATATTTTTTTAACAGCCCAAGAAATCCATGCCATGCCTTAGCATCAACTTTTTCTTGGCTATCTTGTGTCGTATAACGACCAGCGGTATCAACAAGAACCGCTTTGTTTGCAAACCACCAATCACAATGGCGTGTTCCCCCAACACCTGCAACAGAGTCCGAACCTAATGAATCCGCTAACGGAAACTCCAACCCAGATTGCTTAAGAACTGTCGTTTTACCTGTACCAGGAGGACCAATCAGTACATACCAAGGTAATTCGTATAAGCTACGTTTACCTTTATGTGTTTTGGTAACCACTTTGATTGCCTGCTCTATTCTGTCTTGCAGCACATTAATTTCTGAGGCAGCTTCTTTATCAGATTGCGAATCCACCTCTAACAGGCTTTGAATTGTTTCGTCTTCTTTTACTTTTTGCTTATGTTGCTTTGTAAGATTGAACACACCCCAAACGAAAACTAATACCAGGATGCTAACCAAACGCTGAAAGTCAGTTTTTAAGGGCTCATATCCCGCAACAGTGATGAGGGGACCTACGACCCAAATAAAAATTGAGCACGCAGCAACACCGACTAAACCGATAAACCAACGTTGAGTAAATATTCTGCCTACTTCTCGGATACTCATTTATCTCACTTTCCTTAGTTTGCAACCATAAGGTCAATTTCGATTCGGCGGTTAAGCGCACGATTTTCATCAGTAGAGTTTTCAGCAAGGGGTCTTGCATCACCAAGCCCTTCAGGAAGGACTCTTCCTTCCAGTGCACTGTTCGCAATCAACTGTTCAGACATCGCCGTTGCACGAGCAAGGGAAAGATGCCAATTGGACGGATATTTACTGGTAAAAATAGGGTTATCGTCAGTATGTCCAGTGACCAAAATCTTCCCTTCGGTTGTTTCTAAAGTGCGAGACAACTTAGATATAACAGGTTGGATATATTCAACGACTTCCGCACTACCTGACTCAAACAAGTCTTGAGCTTTGAGAGAAATCCGAACTCTGTCGGATAGAGCCTCAACAGTCACCAGTTCTTTATTTATCTCGGTTGCTAGATACATAGAAACGCGTTCAGCAACTTTTATTACTTGAGAATCGGACGTAGGAGCCATCTCTGTTTGATTAGGTGAGATGAGATTAATTAAACTGGCAAAGGTTTGATTTGAAGCCTTGTTAAGGTCATAGCTGAAGAACATAAAGATACAGACCAATATTGCCAATGTGACAGAGCAAACCACCCATAAAGGCGCACGTTCCGCCACTTGCGAACCATTTAACAAACGGCTTTCAATATTGTCGCTTAAGCGTTGCTGTAACCCTCGACCGTTTGACTTTAAAACGCTAACAACTTGCTTTCTCAAACGACGGTGTGTTTCCAGACCATTTTTTTCTAATCGATATTGCCCTACGAAACCTAAAGACATACACACATACATGAGTTCCAAGAGATCAAGCTGAGTCTCAGGGAATGACATGCATGTTTCTAAATGCTGAAAAAACGCCTCCCCACCTTGACTGCTAGAATAGAAAGAGGTCAGCAACGAGTCGTGACTCCATGTCGATTGGCTACCCCAATTTGTATTCAAAACTGCTTCATCGATTGCGCAGCATAAGCAGTAACGAGCAGTATCTATTGTTTCCAGATTTATGTTTTGTTGACGTAGTCGGTTTTCGTAGTCTCTTAACTTTTGTGCCAACGTTTCTTTTAAAAACAAGACGTCAGAGTGACTCGCTGTTGCTCGAATCTGTCCAATAATAGAAAGTATGCCATTAGCTTCAGCTAAAATCGGGTTGCTGCCAAATGCGACCACTGAGTCATTGTTGACCACTTCAGGATTCTTTGAGATCACAACTGTACTATCGGCAGATTTTGGTACTGAGATATTAGCGTTTGTTGGTCTTCCACCTGGTGTTGGCTTTATTATTGTCTGTTCCATAATGACGTAACCTGTTATTGGTTAATGCTCCATAGCTCTATGTCTGAATTCGGGAATTGACCAGATAGCTGAAGAGCAATACCGCCACTCTCTTGGAGACGAACCCAGAATGGTCCTTTCTTAATCACTTCAAAATACACATACCCCGTTTGATAAGGGATCTGTCGAGGAACAACATTGAGTGGTGCAACGTTAATACCGTTGATTTGATTATTTATAAGATCTCTAATTTGTTCTGCTGGTCCCAACTTGAGTTGAGCTGGTACCAAACGTCTAATCTCATCAGTACTTGTATCTGCTTTTACTGCCAAAACAAACTGGCTTGATTCAAGAAGTCGCTTATCAGGTAACGGTGTCACTCGAATACCAAGTTGTCGAACCTCCAAAGGAAGTTTATTAGCCGTCTGATCTAGAACAACACTCAGGTATTGGCTTAACACCTGATTAAGCTCTGAAATCGTAGAGGTCAGATTTGAGTGTTCATAATCAATAAGCAAAGGAGCGCGCTTATTTTTACTCGAAAAAGTCGACAACTCACCAACATATCCTCGTAATAGCGTGACAAAATCTAAAGGGTGAACTTGTTCTAACTGCCCCAGATGTCTAAGAATCGTTTCGTAGCGATTGAGCATTTGAAGCATGATGAAATCGACAGCTGAAGCAGATGCCGCTTTACCTTGCACTAAACGTTGAGAAACCACATCAGCACGGATTTTTGTCATTCCCGTTACATTTTTTAGGCAAGCCAACATTGCTTGATCTTTAAGCACATTGAGATGTGGCGGCGTATACTCTTCATCAAGAAGAATTGCGCCTTCCGCAGTGACTTCTTTAATTTTAAGAATCGGTAACTCAACAAAACCTGACAAGTTGTCATTGCTTACTTTAAGCGCAACATTCAACGACGCCACTTGAATGCGCTCTTCATCCTGACCAGTTTGCACGTCTATAACGTCTAGATCGTTTAACACATATCTGCTGACAACACCTTCACTAACATCCGCAATCGTTTTTTCTTTAAGGCTCGATGAAGCAACGACCACTTTAACTAATGTGTTTTGAGTTCCCTTTTCAACCAGTAATGGCGGAAGAACTTCATTAACGTTCTGCAATTCAATAAGAGTCATATCAGGAAGAATCGCTTCGAGTTTCTCGATTTCTACCACGCCTTCTTTCAGACTGTTCGGGTTTATACGAACTTGATACACGCCCCAATTATAAGGCTGTTGAAAACGGTTCAATCCCTTAAACTCATGCTCAAATGCACGCTCGCTTTGCTGGAAATGTTGAGGACGTAAAAACATCCCCTCACACCATGCTGTGTGGGAGTAATCTGCCATTGTTTAGTCGCCAAGTGAGGTTATTTAACGAATATAGAAAGGTCGTCTAGGTGAATTTGGTAAGTGTTGTAACCTGTCTGGTCTACCTTAATCACCTGCCTCCAATTGGAGTTTTCGATGTCACGGAATGCCGCGACTAAACCTAAATACTGAGTTTTTGGTGACATGCTTGCGTGATAAATATCTTCCTGACCAGGCGTTAAAGAAATTTCATATTTGTTCACTAAATCAGGACCTAAAACCGTGTCATAGCTTTCGTACAGCGAAAAGAAATCCTGACTTTCAAAGACGGTTGAAGATGTCAATTCAAACACATAAATCACAACAGGCGACGGTCTGCCATTTGAATCTGGGTTGATATTATGTTTGGCGGTGAGCGCTAAATCAGCATAGGGATCAACTACTAGGTTTGCCGCTGAACAACCAACTAAAACTGCCGTAATAAATAGAAGTAAGGTCTTCATTATTGTTTTCATCATCATTCCTTAATTTTTACTTCTCAGTGCATTTTCATAATGCTTTGCAAAATCTTCCAAATAAAAAGGTGATTCCTTATTTATAATTTCATCCGTTAATTGATAATGAATACCTTCAAATTTCTTCCAGCTTTGAGCATATTTTCTTGCTGGAATTATTTTATTGAAGAAACTATCACTTGACATTGCATCGGAGTAAATACTTGATGGCTCAACTAACGACATAACACTTGAAACGGTACCTTCGACACCTTTCATCAACGCTTTTTCATGGTTTTCTATATCAACAAATGCTTCTTTAATTGCTATGTCTGCTCGCATAAAACTAGCAGTGTTTCGGTTGTATAAATTATGAATAGCATCTTCTAAATTAGCGGAAAACTTTAATGGATTATTTTCTGACTTTCGAAAAGCGGTATGGTTTAAACGATTATTTTGTTTAAACTCAGCTCGATTATGTAATGTTTCCATTAAGCCCAGTAGCATCAAAGAAAACGACTGGCCTAGTTGCTCGAACCACTGTTCGCTATTTTCGTCTGGAACCATATTTGGGTTGATACCCAGACCTCTGACGAAGGCTTGTTGGTTTTTGCTTTCATTTTTTACCAAAGGCTTCGGAGCGCTAATCGGGGTAGACGCATGAGGGGATACTTCTTCAACACTCGGCTCTTGTGCTTCTAAAAAGTCATCCATCAGACCAATATCAAGCTGAAACTCAGAAGGTGCACTGTCTCTTAACAGATCCGCTGCGTTCAAGCCAAACTCATCATGAGTTAAATTTCGGTCTACATCACCAACAGCTAACTCATTGATAGTATTGTGTACTATATTGCTATTATCGATAATTCTTTCTTCTAAACTTACTTGAATTTGATAATCGCCGAGGGCCACGACATCGCCATGGTTGAGTGCCAATTCATTTCCTTGACCAACCGGCGTCACGGCATTATTTACAAAGGTACCATTAGTCGATAAGTCTTTAATCAAGTACTTTTCACCAAATTTGATCAGTTCACCATGCTTACTTGATATGACTCTTTCAGGGTCAGGCAATGTCCAATCACACTGTTCAGAGCGCCCAAAACTGACCTTATCATGTTCACCTGTCGCATCAAAAACGAACTCAGTGTCAATCTCTGGAGTGAACTTATGAAAACTTGTAATGGTTAAAACCAACGTCATGTAAACCTCGCCAAAGGAACTGCTTAATATATAAATTTAGTTCTTAATAGTTAGGCGACCACTTATTAACACTAAGATTAATAATGCCTAATCAAATAATAATTTTATTTCACGAACGGAATAATGAATTAATTTCTCAGCAAAGCAATCTAGGATTATTACGCAGAACAAAATATACAACGAGGTTCAAATTTTTGACGCTTAACTTTTCATTCGTCAAAAAACCGATGTTAGCTTAACCGAGAAATCTTCATTTAATCATTTTTCATTAGCAGATGAGTTATATATTCACACCATCATTTTATATGGAGCCTCGTGATGGACGACAAAAATAAAGACAGTTCTATAAATAAAGAATGCAGTGGCGATAAAACTAAAATTGTAAAGACTCAAAAAAGAGAAAATACAAATGACAATAAGGGCAATATAAACAATGAAGGCTCTGCCCTAAATAATAATGAAACAAATACAAAAGTGTCTCAGAACCTAAACACAATTCCACCAGCAAACAAATTAGTGCGTAATATTGATAATGATGATAAGCAAACTCGATCTGATTCATTGCTCGGGGAGACGGTAAAAAACCGTTATGAAATTGAATCTTTGATCGGCCATGGTGGTTTATGTGACGTCTTTTTGGCGAAAGACAAAATTCTTGAATCTTCTGGAGCAGATGTCCCCTATGTCGCATTAAAGGTACTACAAAAAGAGTATGCGTCTCAGCCAGAAACCGCCCGCATGCTCATTCGTGAAGCACAACAAACTCAGAAGCTTAGTCACCCCAACATCATCCGAGTCTACGATTTTGGAGTAGACGGAGAAATCTATTTCCTCGTGATGGAATATGTTGATGGGGAGACATTAGAAGGACTTATTCAACGCTCTAGACCGGACGGGTTAAAGTACAACGCCACCCTTTCAATTCTGAACCAAACGTTAGATGCATTATCGTATGCACATTCACTTGGTGTGGTCCATGCAGACTTAAAGCCCGCAAACATCATTCTCACTTCGGAAGGTAAAGTGAAGTTGCTGGACTTTGGCGTCTCTAAAACGCACCAACTGAAGCATGACCAATATGCAGCAAAACGAAAATCACGAGACACTGACACGCTGGGTTATACACCGAATTATGCCTCACTTGATATCTTGTCGGGCAAAGAACCGAAACAAAGTGACGATCTGTTTGCGTTTTTCTGCATTACTTTCGAGTTGCTGAGCTGCAAACACCCATATGGACGAACCCCAGTCAACGAAGCGCTTAAAAAAAGCGTTAAAGTAAGCAAGCCATCTCACTTTCCATTTTCAAAGTGGCGCATCTTCTCTAAAGCTTTTGCTACTGGTGTCGTCCCTTCTCAGCTCAGCGCTACTGATATCAAGCACCTGTTAAATAAGAACCGTTGGTCACTTTATTCAGGTATAGCCGCCAGTCTTGCCTTAATGGGTTTGTTAGGTACGTTCTATCAACAACAGCAAAATACCATTAACCAACTCAACCTTACTCTCATAGAAAAAGATCACGCCATCGAATCTGCAGAGCAACTGTTAAATACGCTTCCGGAGCAAACCAAAGCGTTAATTGACAACAAACAAGGGATACACCCAGTGATTGCTGCTGGTTTCCTACGTTTGTATAAACCGCATATCCTTGGAGAATTTGAAGCAAAGATCGATGACGTACTTAACTCTGATGTAACGACTTATCCAAACTACAAACAGATTGAATCCATCTTACAGCAAGCAAAAAACTATTACCCAGATTCCCATAAAATCGAAGTTTTGGCATTGGATATTCAATCAAGCAAACACTCTACTCTGCTTTCTATTGCGAGACAGATAAACAGCCACTTAGAAAAATCCTTGTACACCCAGCAAGACGAGGCTAAATCTATTTACGATCTCAAAAAGGAACTCCATGAAATACATAAAGAGTACCCTTTCACTCCTAGCTCGTTGGCAAGCGAAGTCTTTGGTCAACACCTCAATGAAGCGCTAAAAATGCGCGATGCAGCAGCTTTAGTCACACTCATCAAAGTTGGAAACTCCTTTTTTGCTGAGTCTGAAGAACATCAGCAAAATTTGGCGATTAGCAATACGATGAAAGATGCGGTATTGGAAATGAAACTTTACGAGACCGCAAAAGAGAGCTCAACGCCGTTGCCTTTCCCTGCTGATGCTGCACGATTGTTGTATCAGGAAGAGTTTGAAGGACTGCACTACCGACTCAACCAAGCTCGCACAACGGTTAACCTAGATAAGCTCGTCAAAGATATTGATGCATTTTCTGAAAATTTCCCGCCGGGTTTCCAAGATATTAATGATCTGCGATTCCAAACCGCCGATAAGTACCTACAGTTTTCTGACATTCTTTTAAACAAGCGGAAGTCTAAAAGTGCGAGGCGAGCGATGAAGAAAGCAAACGAGCTGTTAAAACGCGTCGAAACGGAAGCTGAACAGAGTTAATGACTACAAAAGTTGATGAGGGGCATATCGCCCCTTATTTTAACGTAAAAGCGCTTGCCTTTATGCAAACTGATGACTAATTTTATTTTAGAGTGTGCTAATCCGTATAAATAGGTAGAAGTTTGACCACAGGGAAGATCGAAGTCGATAACATCAGCATTTTAGTCATTGATGACTGTTCAACCTCTTCAACGTTGATCAAGCATCAACTCGTCTCGCTGGGAGCCAAAATATCCAACATTACCTGCGTTAACAATGCGCAGCAGGCGTTGAGTGCTACTAAGACTCGCTTTTACTCGTTCATCATTATGGATTATCACCTGTCTTCTAAGTTGACCGGGCTTGATCTAATTAACCTGATGAGTCGAGCGAAATTGATATCAGACACAACAGCCGTGCTTATGATATCTGGTGACGCTACGCAAGAAACCGTGCTCACTGCGCTTTCTGGTCGTGTTAGACATCTACTTACTAAACCGCTTCAGACAAAAGCACTACAAACTAAAATGCTCACTGCTCTACAAGAGCAGCATCACCTTGCTGAAGTAAAACAATACCTTAGCAAAGTTTCAGTGCTTTCTCTCAATGACGTTGCGCAACTGCATAAGAAATACGTGACCAGTGTTTGTGTTGAATCACTCTTAATTGATACTTTGATTGAAGCGAAACAGTTTGAGGTACTAGAGAACTTCCTTCCTTTTTGCAACGACAAAGAACACGCGAGTCGAATTTGTGCTGAAGCATTCCTACTTCACCAAAAAGGTAAGATCCGTGAAGCTGTTGAAGTCCTTGCAAATTACGTCACACACAATCCGCTTTGCTTAAGGGCTATCGATAATCTTGTCGGGCTTTATGAAACCTTAGGGCAACACAATAACGCCTCTATACTTGCAAACCGAGCCTTTGAGCTCACCCCTAGTAGCAGTGCAAGACTGATTACTGTATCTAGGGTTCTGTCAAAACTCGCTCAGTTCGAGCGACTGTACGACGTTGGTTACCTTTACGCATCCAATGTTTCATCCACGGATACTCAGTGGCTCACTGCGATGAATACTTATGTTGACTTGATTAGTGAACATTTTAAGACGCTCACTAATGCAAATGACAAAAAGAAAGTACTCCTAAAGCTCAATGAATTTTGTTTGCTCGCTGAGAAACAGCTTAATCGTAACCAACAAGTTGATTTAGCCGCTTTTAAGCAGATGATGCAATGTAAGCTTCTTTTACTAGAATCACGTCCGGAGTACGCTCATAGAAAGCTAATGCACTCACTTAGCTACTACTACGCAACGCCGAACAAAGCACCTTTACTGCTATTAAAACAAGCTATTCCTTTGATGGACTTTTTCGGCGAGTTTGCTATCAAGCGTTGCTTGTTAACCTTACTTGCAGCGAAGTCAGGAACCGCTTTAAAACTCAGCGAACAAAAGAACTCCGATGAAGAAACGTTAGGCAAAAGATACCCTTTCTCAGTCGAGATGCGCCTCAAGCGGCTATCGGATAACAACATTGAAGCGACAGACATCATTTTGGATGAGAGCATTGAATTCCTTTCTCAGCGTCCACTACCACCAAATTGGTCTAACTGGCTCAAAGATTATCTTTCGGGATCGTATTCGACCCAGTTACCAATACCTTTTAACTTACAAGCCACACAGTGGAGATGAATAATGATCAATTTCGAAGTGTTGAATATCTACATGGACAACGATGCCGACATTATCTTTGCTGTTTTCTCAACTTACATGGAAGACTACGAAGATGGATTAGAAAGAATCAACCAACTCAACGCAGAGCAGAACTGGGGGGACTTATTCTTATTATCACACAGCTTAAAAGGCATCCTTTCTAGCTTTGGAGAAGAGTCAGCTGTAACCGCATTGAGCAACATTGAGGAGCACACAAGAGACAATATCGCACCGGATAGCGGGGATCTAGCTATAGTTAATAAAGAGCTGGTGACGATAAACCAGCAAATAACAGATTACTTATCTAACATGGATCAGTAACAACACTATAAAAAATATACGTTAATTGGAATGCTAGGCTATGAATAACACGAATTTTAAAGAGTTGATAGATTCACTTAAGGATCTGACTCCAACTCAAAAAAAATACTTAATAAGTCAAACTCAACTCTCTTTGGACGAAAGCGAACTTCTTAAAAACAAGGACTTACTTACACCCGAAGAGCTTGAGCTTTTGCTTGCAGTGACAAACGCGAAGTGAAAGCGAGACGTTAGAAGCTAACCTACTCATTAGTTTACTTTAATGCTCTAGTTCACTTTGATTTCTAACTAGGGGTAAGCGAGCCTTACCCCTAGTTTTTATCAAATAGACACCCATCTTGAGGTTACTTGGGTATAGGCTTAATTTTCATTCATCTTGCCTTGGTATTCTTGCTGTAACTTTTCCTTTTGATCTGCTTTTACTTCCGCCCAGCTTCCGTTGTTTTCAATCGCTGTCACCCGAGCTTGGTATTTCTCTACTGCTCGATTTAAAACAGAATAAGGGTCAATGCCCTGCTCTTTTTCTAACGCCATCAGGATATTTAAGTAGTTCCACAACACATCGCCAAGTTCATCTTCTAGATAACACAGACGCTCTTTAGCGATCTCTTCGCTGACTTCTTCAAGCTCTTTGTGTAGCGCATCAAAATACGTTTCTGAGCCTCTATACCAAGTGTTGTTCTTGTCGTATTCAGCTTTGCGCTGAGCAATGTCAAACAAGGCTTTAAAGCTCTCCATTGCTTTCTCCTCTTTACACCAAGATTTGTGCTTTCAATTAGATAGTCACTCACTCTAAGTAATTTAAATTCAAAAAGAAAGCATCCGTTATTCACCTCATCTTTTTCAGTATCATCACAAACAAAGTGAACTTAAAGCCTCTCATTAATAACAATATGTTATGCAATCAATAACCAATGATAATTTCATGTTTTCAAGGTTAGCCATTATCTTAATCTCAATGACGTTGTTTGTTGGGGCACGGTTGTTGTTCGAACAACACCTAACAAGCCGAGATAAGAAGGTTAAATATGAAATTTCTTCACACTATGATCCGCGTTGCTGATCTAGATAAGTCCATTGAGTTTTACACCAAAGTTCTTGGTATGAGCGAGCTTGATCGCTTCGAAAACACGGAATACCGCTACACGCTCGTATTTGTGGGCAACGCAGACCAACCAGACAGCGCGACGATTGAGCTGACTTACAACTGGGACACAGACAGTTATGACCTAGGTAATGCGTTCGGTCACATGGCATTAGGTTGTGAAGATATTTACGCTGCATGCGACAAAATCAAAGCACTTGGTGGCAATGTCACTCGTGAACCCGGTCCAATGAAAGGCGGTGAAACTCACATCGCATTCATCAAAGATCCTGACGGCTACCAAATCGAATTGATTCAAACAAGCAAATAACGAGGTTAGTCATGAAAGATACATTGTTTCAACCTGTACAACTTGGTTCTCTAACGCTTCAGAACCGTATCGTTATGCCACCAATGACTCGCTCTCGTGCAAGCCAGCCTGGCAACGTCGCAAACGACATGATGGCTGAGTACTACGCACAACGCGCATCTGCGGGTTTGATTGTTGCAGAAGGCACACAGATTTCACCTATGGGTCAAGGTTACGCTTGGACTCCGGGTATTTACAGCCAAGAACAAATCGCAGGTTGGAAAAAAGTCACTGATGCTGTACACGCAAAAGGCGGTGCGATCTTCGCTCAGCTTTGGCACGTTGGCCGTGTAACTCACCCTGACAATATCGGTGGCGAGCAACCAATTTCTTCTTCTGCACTAAAAGCAGAAAACGTGAAAGTATTTATCGATAACGGCACGGATGAACCTGGTTTTGTTGACGTGGTAGAACCACGTGAGATGACGAAAGAAGACATCAAAGTGGTTATCGAAGAGTACCGTCAAGCGGCATTGAATGCGATTGAAGCGGGCTTTGATGGCATTGAGCTGCACGCAGCGAACGGCTACCTTGTAAACCAGTTCATCGATTCTGAAGCAAACAACCGTACAGATGAATACGGTGGTTCGGTTGAAAACCGTCTACGTTTCTTGAGTGAAGTGGTTGAAGCGATGACTCAAGCGATTGGCGCTGATCGCGTTGGTGTTCGTCTTGCTCCGTTTACGTCATTAAACGGTACTGTAGATAAAACACCAGTAGAAACTTACACAGCTGCTGCGGCGCTGCTTGATAAGCTAAACGTCGTTTACATGCACATTGCAGAAGTAGACTGGGATGACGCACCAGATACGCCTGCTGAGTTCAAAACAGCCGTTCGTGAAGCTTACAAAGGCACTATCATTTATGCTGGTCGCTACAACACAGACAAAGCGGCTGAAGCTCTAGAAAGTGGCTTGGCAGATATGGTTGGCTTTGGTCGTCCGTTCATCGCGAACCCTGACCTACCGAACCGTATCAAGAACGATTACCCGCTAGCGGCTCACGATCCTGCGACGTTGTTTGGTGGTAACGAAAAAGGTCTGTTGGATTACCCAACTTACCAAGCAAACTAAATTGCTTCGCTTGCCTAGTTCAGCCGACTTATTTGAATAGGCAAGTTGAATAGACAAAAACCCCGCAGATGCGTTTGAGTGCATCTGCGGGGTTTCTTTTTAGCGTCCGGTGTTGTCTGACATTATGGTTTTGGCATTAGAGTTTTCTCTAACGACGTTGGCAAGAAGTGCAACCACGACAAGCTGAGCGTGTAGTTTTATCCAGTAAGCTGCGTTGCACCTTACAGTATGCGTTCTTTAATGCACGGCGAGCCGCAAACCAATCTTCAGGCTTAGTCAGAATCAAATAGCCATTGAAGCGCTTCACTAATTCCACTCTGTGTTTATCAATAAAGCGGCTATCAAAACCAATATCGAAGTAATTCAAAGCTTCTTCGATACAAGTAAAGCTGGCAATCTTGGCTTGAATATCGTTTTGGCTCATAGCCTCGTTTCTGAGTTTGTTCACTTAGCTTCGAGTATAAAAACTTCCGTTCAACCGTTCTTTGATTTACATCCGTAGCACGTCATTTTGCTAGAAACCACTGAGTTTTAAATTTTCAAAATGAAAATCAATATAAGAAGTCATCCTGCAAAACTCTTCTCATCTTCAGAATAACTTTTAACTCACTGATTTTATGATCCTAATTTTTGGTGCGCATTTTGCGTTAGTGAGTTTGTTGACTAGGGAGAGATGATGATGACTTACCGAGCAGAAATAGATGGATTAAGAGCGATTGCCGTCATATTGGTGATCTTCTTCCACGCAGACATCGAAGCGTTCGCTGGTGGCTTTATTGGCGTAGACGTGTTCTTCGTGATCAGTGGCTATTTAATTACCACAATTGTGATAAACGATTTGGATAAGAACCAATTCAGCCTTGCTGATTTCTACGAGCGCCGTATTCGTAGGATTCTGCCCTTACTGCTGCTGGTTATTGCAGTATGTTACCTACTCTCTTGGTGGTTGTTCCTTCCACATGCACACAAAGAGGTGGGCGAGTTTTCTGTATCTTCCATTCTGTCCGCTTCTAATGTTTTGCTTTACCTCAAAGGGCACAATTATTTTGGGCTGGAAGAACAAGCCAATCCGCTCTTTCATACTTGGAGCTTAGGTGTAGAAGAACAATACTACATTGTCATCCCTCTTCTGCTTATGCTTCTGGCACGTGGCAAGCTCATGTCTTACCTCACCTTCTTCATTGCGGTGTTTGCACTAAGCCTGATGGCTATTTGGTACGCCAGTGGTGATCCTGATTTCGCCTTTTACATGATTTTCTCTCGTGCGTGGGAACTGGCGGCGGGCTCTCTGATTGCCCTAGTGATGCGCAAAACCGTCATCAAACCTAACAACACCTTAGCTATGACTGGTTTAACCCTAGTTCTCGCCTCTGCTTTGTTATTTGACAAATCAAAAGACGGCGCCGGGCTCATGCTGTTAATCCCAGTGATTGGCACCGCACTTATCATCTTGTTCTCATCCAAAGACAACACGCTGGGTAAAGCTCTAAGCCTCAAATCAGTGGTTTTTGTTGGGTTGATCAGCTATAGCCTTTATTTGTGGCACATACCATTGCTGGTTTTTTATCGCTACGTACTTACTGCCGGACAAGAGTTCAGCCTAGCTTTTTATCTTGTCGCTCTAATTGCTTTTTCTTATCTAACTTGGCGCTTTGTTGAAAAGCCTTTCCGTAGCCGCAAGAAAATCGGCGTGAGCACACTTGCTGCATCACTTGTGTTAGTCACCCTGCCGCTGCTTGCTTTTGGTGTCGTCGGTCATAAAAACGGAGGCTTTCCCGACCGTAGTGCGTTTTTCGAAGCCATGCGCGTAAACAATGGCTACGGCATTGCATGTAATGGTAATACAACCATCAACGACACTTGTTCTTCATCTTCAGAGCCTACTGTCGCAGTATTGGGTAACAGCCACAGCATGGTCTTTGTTCAGCAGCTCTCGAATGACACACCTACGGGAGTTGTCCAGCTTACGCAAGATTCTTGTGCGATCGGTTATGTCGACATGATTGCAGGAGTCACTAATCTATCTTGTCGAAGCTTCTTCACCGATGCAGTAGAAACCATTCAGAATACGCCTTCAATTCGACGTGTGGTGATTTCTTCTAACTTCAATAAAGAGCTTTCCAAGCAAGATTACCAAGCGTCGCTCACCCATCTATTGAACGAGTTAGAAGACCGAGAGATTGTTGTTTTTGGTCCGACACCTTCTGCACCGCATGCTATTGGCGAATGCTTATGGAAAGCGCAATTGTTTGGTGATAACACAGGCAATGAATGTGACTTTTCGCCGAAGCAGTCACACCCGCATCATGTAGCAACGCTGGCAGCGTACTTTGACCAATTTGAACATGTCAAGTTTGTCGATCTTACTAACTACATCTGCCAACAGGACAAATGCGCAATGAAAGTGGGCAGCAACAATGCCATGTACACCGATGCAAGCCACCTCTCTTACAAAGGCGCAGAAATTGTATTGAGTAGCTATCAGAAGGAGTTGAGTGACAATCAACAGCTGACTGCTCAGCATTAACCCAATGGAAAAGAGAGAAAGAAAAGCTCAGCGCTAATCTAGGGTCTGTTGATCTTTTGAGCTGATTTTTGCAGCACTTTGTGGGAAATTTCTACAAGACAGAGGCTTTGAAGTGTAGCTAGCCTACATGAAAAGCCGATAACGCAGTAGAAATGAAGCACAAAGGCTGCCCGAAGGGTTCGGCTAGAATCGTTTTATGCTTTGTTAAGAAGCATTTACTTAGAATGACTAAGCTACATACTTCTTGCCGCGCCTAAAACGATTCTATCTCGAACAAAATTTAACCGCAAAAAATCAACAGACCCTAGTCTCTGAGCTTTTTTATTTGAAGATTCGCGGGTCGAAAGCAAAATCAAGCTTCTCTGCTTTCTTCAGGATCTCTTTCATCTTGGGATGGTTTGGATTGACGACGTAGTTGTTATCACGAGGCGAAATCGTTGAAGGCACTTGCAGTGCAGCAAACTCAGGATGTGGATCGTTGAGAAACTGGTCGCCAATGTATTGTGTGGATTCACTAGCAGGAATGGAGCGCCAAGTGACCGGCAGATCTTCTTCATCCAGTGCGGCAATCAAGTATTCCGGCATCTCGATACGATACAAATCGTAAAGCTTGGTGATCGCCGGATCGTTGTTTACATGCACAAAAACTTCTAACGAGCAGAGAGATTCGGATTGAGAAAAGTACAGTGCTTCGGTTCCTTTCGAGTTCCATCGCCCACCGTATAGCTTGGCACCGATTGGGCTAAATGGAGACTCAGAGAACTTCTTTTGAGTCAGTCGATAGAGCTTCATATTACGAGAATACCCCGTGCTCTAGTCGTCCAATCAAATCTTTGACGATTTCAAAATCAACCGTGGTTGAAACCATGTCTAGTGGGCGCTTTCCACCCAAACCATAAACATTCTCTCGCATCCAACCTAGTGCGCGTTCTTCATCATCAAACAGTTCTGTTGCTAGCTTAAGTAGCATCGCTAAACGATAGATGGCATCACTCTCTTGCGTGTTGAAGCGCTCTTCGTTTTTGAGTCGACGTTTGATGGTGCTCACCGGGATCAATGTGACGTGTTGGAATTCGCTTTGAGAAAGCTTCACACGCTCGACGATATTACGGTATACCTTTGGCTCAAAGCCTTTATGAACCGCATCGGTACGACCGGTTTCGGCATCTTCAATGCCCAGCATAAACCAAAAGTTTGCCTTATGAGGCAGCTTCGGTTTAAAGCTTTTTAATGTTGCCGTTGCCATACTGAGCTCCTATAGACCAAATGGTCTTAATATTATGGTCCATATGAGCTCAATTATCAATCGCACAAATTGCAGCTACAGTAAAACAGGCGCTAATCAGAGCAAGAGAAACGTTAAGGCTTGTCTACGCCTGCGAATTTCACCCCAGAAAGCAACGCCATATCGCGATTCCAAGTGGCGAGGTCGTGTTGATTAAACTTGCTGAGATCATCGTGTCCACAAGCCCTTGCCATCACTTGCATCAGCTCAACCGAGGCTTCAAAGAAGTTCTTCAATTGAACCGAGGCTTTATCCACATTCAAACGCTGTCTTAAATCGGCTTTTTGCGTTGCAATGCCTGCTGGACAATTGTTGGTATTGCACATTCTCGCGGCAACACAACCTATCGACTGCATCGCACTGTTAGAAATCGCAACGCCATCTGCCCCGAGCGCCATCGCTTTTACAAAGTCCATTGGAACACGCAGTCCGCCCGTGACAATTAACGTGACACGGTCACTCACACCTTGTGCATCCAGGTAGCGTCTTGCTCTAGCGAGAGCAGGAATAGTTGGCACGCTGATGTGATCACGGAACATAGCAGGCGCTGCGCCCGTACCTCCTCCACGACCATCCAAAATGATGTAGTCCGCACTGGCATCGAGTGCGAACTGAATGTCTTCTTCGATATGATTTGCACTTAGCTTAAAGCCTATCGGGATACCACCCGTCACTTCACGCACCCGATCTGCAAACTTTTTGAAATCTTCTGCGGTATGCAGATCTTTAAACGTCGGTGGTGAAATCGCAGATTGCCCTTCGGGAATGCCACGCACTTGCGATATTTTACCCACATTTTTATTGGCTGGCAGATGACCACCAGTCCCTGTTTTTGCTCCCTGCCCACCTTTAAAGTGGAAGGCTTGAACATTGAGCAACTTAGATTCGTCGTAACCAAATTGCGCACTCGCCAGTTCATAGAAATAACGCGAGTTCGCCGCTTGTTCTTCTGGCAACATGCCACCTTCTCCGGAGCAGATTCCGGTTCCGGCTAACTCCGCACCTTTCGCAAGTGAGATTTTGGCTTCTTCTGATAACGCGCCAAAGCTCATGTCAGAGACAAACAATGGAATTTTTAGTACCAGCGGCTTCTTCGCTTTTGGACCAATTACCAATTCGGTTTTGACTGGCACATCCTCCATCAGAGGTTTGGTTGCCATTTGTGCGACCATCATTTGCAGTTCATCCCAATGTGGCAATTGGTCTCTCGGCACTCCCATCGCCGTCATCGGTCCATGATGCCCTAACTTTGATAGCCCTTCTCTTGCCAATTGGTGAATAAACTCAACTGTGGGTTCTTCTTGCGTCGCCACTGCAATTGGGATTTCGTTATGTCCTGCTTGGATTCCCGGACCTTCTTGTCCCACTTGCTCAGAGGTGAACTGCTTATGCGTACCATCGCAGAAAGGCGCATTTGCGGTGTGCTTACACTGACACAGATACGCATCCTCATCCTTCTCAGCGACAAAGCTCATGGGTTTATAATCGGTTCCGGCGTGGGAGCCATCACAATAAGGTTGGTTCTTCGATCGCCCGCATCGACAAAAGTAATATTCTTGTCCTTGCACAAGCTCAACTTTGATGGGTTTGTTATCCGCTATTACTGGTTTGCTCATTTTGCTTCCCTTTTTCAATGCCATACTCTGTGGTTGGCTTTCAGTAAGCGTAGAACAGCTCAAGTAAAGCGTCAGGGGAATAGAGATTTACCTATACTTTATGTGGGTCTCAACACTCTGGAGGCTAACATGACCATGTCAACCCGGCTCGACCACTATTTGACTGAGCACCATATTCACTTTCAAACCGTGAACCACAGTCATAGTAATAGTTCGCTGCAAAGCGGTGTTGCAGCGGGTATCCCTCTCAATAACTTGGCAAAAGGCGTGATTTTGGAAGATCACCAAGGTCGTCATATGATGGCTGTCTTGCCTGCGAATAATAAAATCAGCTTGTCTCGATTGAATGACGAGCTCAACGCCTCTTTCCATTTAATCAAAGAAAGAGAAGTCTATCGTTTGTTTACCGATTGCGATAACGGTGCAATACCTCCAGTGGGTAGCGCTTATCACATGGCAACCATTTGCGATGAAATGCTCTCCAATTTAGAGCATGTGTATTTGGAAGCAGGCGATCACGAAACCTTGATTAAGTTGGATAAAGAAGCGTTCCGTGAACTGATGGGAGAAAGTCGTTTTCTACGCTTTAGTAGTCAGGTATTTCATTAGTCTTAAGCTGCAATGAATGCGGTATCTAGAACATGTTGGCTCTTGTTGTGACGATTTCATTTTAAATTGCTTTCGCGACAAGAGCCTTTATTCGTCCTTATCTTCAACGTCTTTAATCTCCTCAACCAAACCCGACCTGTCAATTCGATAATGCGCGAGATCGTGAGCAAGAAAGAGATGACCAGAGTAAGCTGTTTGAGCTTCTTGCCGAATCTGCTCGATCGAGACTTCCGCTTTAGGGCTAAATTGATAACGAGGACTAAAGTGAGTGAGAATCAAGTTCGGGACTTGTTTTGCCTGCGCATAACTGGCGACTTGTGAGGAATAGGCGTGACCGACTTCTCCTGCTCGCTCTTTCATCGCTTCTGAGTACGTTGATTCATGTACCAACAGGTGCGCGCCTTCAATTAGACTATCGAGCGTTTCTGGTTTGTCGTTATCACCACAAATAATCACTTTTCTCGGTGGATGTGCAAGCTTAGTAAACGCCTTACTCATTAAGGTTTGACCTTGGTACTCCACATCATTACCCCGCACAAGTTCTCCCCAGATAGGTCCCCTAGGTATGTTCAATTGCTCAAGCTTATCGATGTCTGGATACATACGAATGGTTGACTCTTCAAAACAGTAAGCAAAGCTAGGAACGCGATGGGAAAGTGCAGTTGCGGTAATCGTAAACTGACCAATTTCAATCGAATCAAACTGCTCGACTTCAATGAAGTGAAGTTCAAATGGTAGATAGAGTTTGGTGAACGCCTGAGTCGCTTCAAACCACTGTTTAATCCCCTCTGGCGCAATGATCGTCAGAGGATCTTTGCGGTTATTCATGCCTGCACTGGCGAGCAAGCCCGGTAAACCATAGCAATGGTCACCGTGAATGTGAGTAATACAGATAGCTCGCAAGTAATTCAGTGATAACGGAGTGTGTAGCAATTGGTGTTGAGTCGCCTCTCCACAGTCAATCAGAAACCACCCTTTCCCCTTGCTCTCCAGCAAAGCAGTCGCAGAAACATTACGGGATTTAGTTGGAACCCCAGAGGACGTTCCTAAGAAATACAGCTCCATATGACTTCCCATTCCTTAAGTAAAAGCTCTAATCACTCATAAAGTTTAGCATTCGATTCAGTGATAAATTGCATGATTCTGACCGATTTTAACACTAAGCTTTAAATATCAATTAAACACCCGTTTAAAACAATCGTACCAAAACACGCTGATTACCACTCGCTATTCTATAACACTTAAGCCATATTTTTTGAGTGGACATCAAACACCATAAGGCTATTTAGTAAAACATACGCAATATAAAAACTGAGCTTAACTATAACATTTACAGATATTTACACCCAAAACTACAAACCATTAGTTATATGAGATGGTAATAACAAATCCTGAAATTCAATGTTACAGCTATGTTAATTGTTTTTATGCTTGAGTTGAGTGTTTAGCAAATAACCTACTCATCCCCTGTATAGGTTATTAGGCACTTTTATTTAAAACGCATCCTAAAAACACATGGAGTTTCAGAGTGATATGAAGACAAGGAATGCAAAACTCGCGCTTGCAATAGGTCTAGCGCTCAGTTCCCCTAAGTTATACGCCGCTGGATTTCAATTATCCGAACATTCAGCCGCTGGTCTAGGGCGTGCCAATGCAGGCGAAGCCGCCATAGCAGACGGTGCATCAGTAGTCGCACATAACCCTGCAGCCATTACGATGTTCGATTCTTATCAATTGTCCGTAGGTGCTGCTTACATCATGCCAGAGGTTCGCGTAACCGGTAACGGACCTTCAGAATCCTTCAATAATCAGCTAACCAACAATGACGTCGTCGACAATGTGGTTGTGCCATCTTTTTATATTGCAGCCCCAATCAATGACTCGTGGTCATGGGGGCTTGGCATCTTCACTGACTTTGGTTTAGCAACCGAATACCCTGATGACTACTTAGCCGGACCGATTGGTGGGGAAACCAGTTTAGAAACGATTAATTTTAACCCTACCATCGCCTACCGAATCAACGACGAGTTCAGTGTTGGTGTTGGCGCTAGCATTGTTTATGGTAAAGCCAAGCTCACACGTACATTGGGTATTCTTGCCGATGCCATCAATGCCGATACGGGTGCAAACTTTGCACGCACAGATATTGCAAAATCACTCGATGGTGATGGCTGGGGTTACGGTTTTAACCTCGGCGCACTTTGGGAGATCAACGGAAAGCATCGTTTTGGATTAAGCTATCGCTCCAAAGTGGATGTGGATTTCGAAGGCGATTATTACTCAGACATCCCAAGTGCGATTTCGATGCCGGGTGAAACCGTGACGGGTGACCTAACCCTAAATCTGCCGAGCATTACTGAGTTCTCTGGTTTCCATCAGATTACCGATCCACTAGCTATTCACTACAGTGTGATGATGACGGGTTGGGATGTGTTTGAAGAAATCCGCGCCACCGTAGATGGGCAAGAAGTTCTGCAAAAGGATGAGAACTTCGAAAATGCCTTCAAATATGCTTTTGGGGCAACTTACCAACTTAACCCATCCTTCACTCTGCGCGCGGGTATTGCTTACGACGAAACGCCTAACGTGAATGACAAGAGCATCAGCTTGCCAGATTCCGACCGAATCAATTACAGCTTTGGTGCCACGTACGCCTTCAATCAAAACAGCCGAATCGACTTTGGATTCACCTTTATTGATGCCGAAGAAGTCACGTTCACTGAGCCGCTTGAGCCGCACGCTCTACCGGGTGTGGATATCGCCTATCGCTCTGAAGGTGATGCCTACATATACGGAATCCAATACAACCACTCTTTCTAATTATTCCTGACTGAGTCAATAACACTAATTACAAGGAAGCAAATCATGCACGGAATAAACAAAACGGTTGTCGCTGCACTCATCAGTTCCAGTCTTTTGATGGGTTGTAACAGTGACGATTATGACGAACCGCAAACCTCTAGCGGTTATGAATTATCTGAATACGGTACACCAGAATTATGTGGCAATGATCAGGAATGGGCGAGCGCGGAACAAGTCACCGCGATTGAAAACCTGGTCGAACTTGCCGAAGACAACAGCGTGGTAACACTGCCCGCTGGTTGTTTCAAAATGAACAACCAATTGACGGTCGATTCGAAGAATAACCTCGTGTTACGTGGTGCTGGTATCGACCAAACCTACCTCGACTTCAGTAGCGTGGATGGCAAAGACGGTATTGCCATCAGTGGTGGTTCGAACATCACCGTATCCGATCTCCAAATTGCAGAAGCCTCTAAGAACGGTCTTAAAGCTGACGGGGTTGAAGGTATCATTATTCGTGATGTCGCGGCGGTTTGGCTCGAAGTGCCTCGTGCACGTGACGAAGATGGTAACCTACGCGGTACCTACGGCATCTATCCCGTAAAATCTCAAAACGTCTTGATTGAAGATACATGGAGTTACGGCAGTGCCGATGCAGGTATCTATGTGGGTCAAACCATCGGTGCGGTTATCCGTGACAACGTAGCGGAAAAGAACATCGCCGGTATCGAGATTGAAAACAGTTCGAATGTGGATGTCTACAACAACTTAGCGCTAGGAAACACGGGCGGTGTGCTGCTGTTTGACCTACCGGGCGCCACCACTATTGGTCGCTTAATTGATGATGTACGCATCTTTGATAACGTAATTCGTGACAACAACTTAGAGAACTATGTTGATACCACGTGTCAAAATGGGCTTGGCGGCTGTGGCGTGGTGGGCATCGTTCCTCCTGGTACTGGCGTCGTCATTCTGTCCGGACGTAATAGTGAGTTCTTCAACAACACGATTACTAACCACGATTCGATGGCACTTGCGATGACGAGTTACTTACTGGTGAATGGCGATCCCAACGCTTACAGCCCACTCAATGGGACATCTGAAGGCAATGCCGTTATGCAGGGCTGGAACCCTGTTCCGACCAACATGTATTTCCACGACAACACCATTACCAACACGGGCGCCAATCCAAATGGTTCTCTGATTGAGGATATGATTTTAGCGTACACATTGAATCATCAAGCCTTCCCTGCTCTGTTTTATGATGGCGCTGGTGAGTCACTGATTCGTTCACAGATGTTTGCACCATTGCGTGATGCGCTCAACGGTATGACAGGAACAACCAACTGGAATTACCTTACCGAGTTTACCGATGCAGACAGCAACTGTTTAGTGAACAATGGCGCAAGTGTCGGTGTATTGGTTGATAACATGGACCCAACCGCCATTGGTCGTTATGCGGAAAACCCAGCCAATGCAGATTTCTTATACGAGAAAGAGCAAACAACGCTACTTACCGCTGGTTGTGATTCTAAGACGCCATTAGACATCAATACCGTCACAATTAATGGCGTGGTGTATGGCTACAATCAAACCGAAGACGGAGCGACGGGTCCTGATAATCCAGATACACCAAACGGTATCGTCGGCAACGCAAGCTGCGCCCTAGATGACGTGACGGGTATTAACTGGGATGCGATTACTCGTGAAAGCGCGACATACGGTGAAAACTGTGTGAGCTTGTCGCAATACAATCTGTTTGAAGATGCCAAAGATCCAACACAAAATCTTAACTTAGCGGCATCTGCGAAAGGTACTTTGTATGAGATGAACGTTGAACTCTTTACTGACTATGCACGCAAATACCGCTTTGTAGTGATGCCGAACGAGGCTTCAGCAAGCTATCGTGAGCAAGAGGTGTTCGACTTCCCAGTAGGTACCGTGTTGATTAAAACCTTTGCGCTACCTTCAAGCACAGAGAATGCTCGTGGTGAAAACGAAGAGCTCATTGAAACTCGCCTATTGATTCGTCGTGACAGCGGTTGGATTGCCCTGCCTTACGTATGGAATGAAGACAAAACCGACGCTTACCTGACTGCCGTATCGGTACCCTTTGAGCGCAGCGTAGAACATAACGGCGAAACGCTTAATTTCACTTATGAAGTACCAAGCCGAAATGAGTGTACCTTGTGTCACAAAGTAGAATCTGATGTCTCCGATCCTACTGGTAACACACAGCCAAAAGGTTTCTCTCCTATTGGTCCTAAAGCTCGTAACCTAAACAGTGTTCAAGATGTCTCTGATGGCTCGCCAGTCAACCAACTTGTACATTGGGAAACGCTGGGGCTATTTACAGAAGCTTTACCAAATACACCAGAGAACTTACCTAAGACCCCTGTCTTTGATACCGAAGCGGGAGCAAGTAATCTAACGGATACTGAGCTACTGGATTACGCCAAAGCGTACCTTGATGTGAACTGTGCGCACTGCCATCGCACCGAAGGTAAAGCGGCGAGTAATCCATTCAAGTTTGAATACTGGCGTGAAGGGATCAGCGAAATGGGTATTTGCGCTCGTGGTATCACCTTCCACAAAGGCCCATCTCCGTATGTGATTGTACCGGGTGATCCAGAAAACTCTGTGCTGC
Organism: Vibrio harveyi NBRC 15634 = ATCC 14126 = KCTC 12724; assembly: GCF_001591145.1. GTDB lineage: Bacteria > Pseudomonadota > Gammaproteobacteria > Enterobacterales > Vibrionaceae > Vibrio > Vibrio harveyi. The sequence goes on from NZ_BCUF01000025.1 coordinate 73,700, forward strand.
ACTACCGCATCAATGTCGACAACGGAAATATGATGCCAGAACTAGGCAGACACGTTGTTCACGATGAAGGTGTTCAGTTAATTGCCGATTGGATTAACTCGATTGATACCACAGGCTGGAGCTGTGTAGAGTAATAATATCAATGGCTACCAAGTGTTTAAGTAACCATTAACTTACTTCAACTAGCCGTATTAAAGGCAAACGAAATAGAAGAGCATATGAAAAGTCTCCAGCTATGCCGGAGACTTTTTGCGGTTTTATGCTTAATCCAAATTGATTTAGTCTTGTGGATTCTCTTTCGCGTTGATTTCTGCGTAGGTGTGAAGAAGCTCAGTTAGCGTTTTCACCCATGCAAAAACATCGTTTGGTGTATTCTCTAATAGCTTTTCAACTTGCACGCAGTGCGTTTCAAGTGTGATAGCTTCTTCTAAACGGAATGAAATCGCGTAGAAATGCCACAGCACAAGCCGAGTCATTCGCTCACTGTTCTGCTTCGCATTATCGGATTCATCAAATGCTTGCTGAATTTCGCTTAGCGCGATTGCAGTCATACGTAACATTGCATCTAGGCGCGCCGATAACATACGGTCTTCGCTGTCTACTTCTTCTTGATCAAAGGTAAACAGCTCGTTCATCACATCTTCTGGCACCATTTTACTGATCATGCGAGCACTGAACTCTTCCAGTTCATGGCGAGGCATAGTCACAAGACAATCGAACGTGTAATCACGAAGCATAAAATCACTCTATATCAGTTATAACTTTTAGAGTGCGCATTCTAAGGGCTGTGATTTCAATTGCCAGTGTTTCTTTTGTTGGATGTCCAACGAATCTTGTTCACGTCGCCTTAGTCGGTAGATTTACTCTTCTTAAAATACTGGAACACTTTCCAAACAGCGAACGCTGCCACACCAACGATCAATGCAGAGCGAAGGAGAATGGGCGCATCGTGTTCGAGTTGGGTTGCGTGAGGGACAATGCTTGCAAACAACCTACTGGCAAAAAGCAGCCCCATCACCAACATAATAACCTTATTCATACGCGCTACCTTTCAAAGTCGAGTCCCACGCACCAAACGCAGTTATCGAGTTGTTTGCTAAATAAGAGCCTTAGCCCTGAGTGAACTTAAAAGAATGCGCGCCATGATTGTCGTCGTCAACACCGCCGAGGTCTGAAAGTCGGTAAGCTAATATTGCATATTTGAGGAAGCGCCAAGTGATGCCGATCAATTACTCTCTGGCTGCCAACCTTAATCCCCGAAGAACACATTCTGTCCCTTATTTGACCATAAATCGTAGTTTTTCATAACTTTGGAGAACTAGGAGCTTTGAATGTACCCGTGCAACCTCGCTTTTAACTTTGGGTAAGGGCTTTATAGAGATCACGAATTTTCATTTGAAATTCCATTACTTTCAAAAAGAGGAACTTGCCTCCATCAAAGTTCACCGCATTTAGTACGGCTTCTTGTGTTTACAATATTTATGAAATCAACAGCTTTCAAACGTAACACTCAGGAGGCTCACCTATGAACAACGAGGCAAAACAACTTTTTCACCATCTGTGTCATCAATACGACGAGCTGTCTCAAGACTTAGCTACTCGCCCTTTTCCTGAGCTATCGGAAACCATCCGTCACCCACTCGGTTATTGCTTTGTTCGTTGCTCTATCGGCAGTCAACGTTTTTCAATAGTGTCGATCAAGTTTGATCCTTCGGTACGAGGTCAAGGTGTGCTAACGGCTTTTATCAACTACATCAAAAGCAATCCACATCACTACCAAGGCGTTGAAGTTGCAATCATCGAAAACCAAAATTTAGCGAAAAGGTTGCTGTCCCTTGGGTGGGAATACAAATCCTTGTTTAGCAAACTTTTCTTCTCCAAAAAGCCCACGCTCGTTAAAGACTTTCAATGCACCTAGTCGTCGCCTTTTAGCATATCGATAAATGCTCGTCTTGATTCAGCAGACATATCACGATGTGTCGTGTATGCCACATGAGCACTTTCCTTAGCAGCTTTCGTAAGCTCAATGCTCCACAAGGCATTTATCTGGTTTGGCACTAGTGAGTAACGTACGTCAATGATACGCCGTTCATTGTTGGGATCTCGTACGACAAAGCCATCAGAAAACCATCGGAATCGCTCAATATCTGCGGCTTGCTGTGATGTACGGCTTAACCAAGGAAAATCTTTGCTGACATCTAATTTAGTCACAGATTCACCAGTATAGATTTTTGTGTACGTCCCTACTCTTATGGCGTCCACATAGTAGTTACCATCAGCTTCGTAGATGACTTTCCAAACCAGAATGTTTGCGAACGTGGGTTTAGCTTCTAATCGCAACGGCACATGTTGTCTTGCTTTAGCCACCTTCCATCCAGTCTCTTCTGCTCTTTCTCTTTGAATCACTCCGAAGGAGAGATAAGCGAGAGCCCAAATTAAAGCGATTCGCCCGTACCAAGGGTTACGTTTCCAGAACGCAAACAGAACACCAATTAAAATTGGAAGCGTAAAGAGAGGATCGATAACAGAAACCGTATTCCACGAATAACGAGCATTGGTTAGCGGCCAGAACAGTTGAGTGCCGTAACTGGTGCACGCATCCAGTAAACCATGTGTCGCGTAACCAAGTGCGCAATACCACCAGCTTTGTTTGAACGATAACCCAAACCTTTTGCCGAGCATTGGGTATAAAGCCAATGCACAGAGCAAACTGCCAATAGGAATGAACACCAATGAATGGGTGAATTGTCGGTGGTATTCAAGAAACAACAGCGGGTCGCTCGAAGACTGAATCAGAATGTCTAAATCTGGCGCCATGCCCGCAAGCATTCCAAGCACACCTGCCGCCACTAAATGCTGTTTTTTACTTGCCGACTGAGACAAAGATGCCCCAACGAGTCCTTGAGTTAACGGGTCCATCGGCTATGTTCTTTATTTTGTCTAAAAACCAGAAAGGTTGGCTGCATAAAATATCCGTATTTAGTGAACTCGAGAAAGGAACGACATAGCGCATCAAAGTGATTGAATCTCTGAGTTATTTGCACAAGAGCACTACCTTTAGTGTAGAAGGAGTCAGTTACTTCCGCCTCTATTACGCTATAATCTGACACCTTACCTTTTGAGTATAAGTTTGAGGAAACTCAATCAACGCCAATTCCGAGGAATGCCTTGCAATTAACCAGCTTTAAATACAAAACGCGAAAAGGTCCTGACTATCGTCATGGGGAGCAAGTGTCGTTCATCGATATTAAAGAGACCTTTGGCATTGGTGGTATCCGGATTGGCAAATGGGTTAATACGGAGGAAAAAGATCTCGCTGCAAACTTGATCTTTGATTCTTTGGCTGACTTAGCTTATCTCTTAGCGTTGCCACCTTCCGCCATAGGGCTAAGAGGCAATTTGAACCTCGCCTTCGGTACAGGTGGAAGTAAAGGTGTTCAAGCGCATTATGCACCGAATCAACGCGAACTTGCTTTAGCTAAGAATGCAGGTGCTGGTGCACTTGCTCATGAGTTCTGGCATGCGTTCGACCATTACATCGCGGAAAAAGCGTTTGATATTGGTGATAGATCAGGTCCACAACGTAAGACGATATTTGCCAGTGATTGCTGGCTGCATAACGCAGAGCATTTCCCTCACCCATTAAACGAGCGACTGCTTAAGATTTTCGATACAACTTTGCTCAGTGCCGACGGACAAGATAAGCACGATTACGTGACTCGAAGCGTTAAAGCGGATAAAGCAATGGGCGCTAGTTACTTTTCTCAACCTACGGAGATGATGGCAAGAGCATTTGAAGCCGTCGTCGAATCTTGCTCGGGCATCGAAAACTCTTATTTGGTTTCCGGCACAACTAAGGCGGACGCCATTATCGTCTATCCAGACATTGCTCATCGCCAAGTCATTCACCAGGCACTGCAAGCTTATTTCAGACCGCTTGGTGAGGCATTGAGCCGATAGCAAAGAATAGCGATTATGCGCCACGAGATATCATGATTTCCCAGTACAGACCTTTACCACAGAACTAAAAAAGGTTTATACATAAACTTATATTATTCAAAGTGCTGATATTTCATGACGCTAAAACAAATTCTGCAAATCCGTAATGTCCGCTGCTTCTTAATGTTTCGAAGCAGCTACTTTGCGCGATTCTACTATCCAGTGTTCACTCTACTCTATTTAGATTACGGCTTAACACTGTCTCAATTTGCGATGCTCAACGTGGTTTGGGCTGCAACCATCGTGCTAGCTGAAGTCCCTTCCGGTGCATTTGCCGACACATTAGGACGCAAACGACTAGTGGTGCTATCTTCGATAGTGATGTTCATCGAAATTGCAATGATCGCCTTTGTCCCTACAGGAAATCCCACTTTTGTTTTCATTGTATTTTTGATTAACCGAGTGTTGAGTGGCTTAGCTATGGCATTGGCAAGCGGCGCAGATGAAGCGCTGGCTTACGACACGCTAAAAGAGCAAGGCAAAGAAGATTTGTGGCCACGAGTGCTGCAAATCCAACTTCGACTGTCTTCGAGTATCGGTATAGTCGTCACCCTTTTGGGTGCAGCCATGTACGACGTCAACTTTATGGCAAGCGTTTATCATTTCTTAGGATTCGCAGAGCCAGAGTCTACACAAGACATCATGAGAATCCCCGTCTATGCGACCTTGTTTGTAGCAATGATTGCTATCTACTCGGCATTCAGCATGAGAGAAGCGAAAAAAGTCATCCCGAGCAACAGCAGTAAGTTAGCGTCCACGATGGAGAGTATGAAGCTGACCCTCAACACGGCAAAATGGGTATTGTCGACGCCTTATGTATTGTTCATTCTTCTCTACTACAGCTTGTTTGAGCATACATCACGTATGTTTTTAACCATGAATAGCCAGTACTACCGTGCCATTGATATTCCGATTATTTACTTTGGTTTTATTGGTGCAGGCATCAGTGTGTTGCAGATTCTGTTGGCAGGACAAAGTCGTCGTTTAGCAGAAAGCATGGCTCCGAAAACGTTCATTGCAATAATGGGGTTTGCGAGTATGGCGACGTATTATTGGATTAGCCTTGGATGGTCTATTTACGGCGTCATTCCGGCGTTGATCCTTATCTTCATCATTATGACGATGAACATTTTCATTAGTTATCATCTCAACAAGAAAACGGAATCTCACAACCGAGCGACGGTACTTAGCTTTAAAGGTTTAATGTTTAACCTAGGCTACGGCTCAATTGGTATTCTTTATGCCTATTACTACAAGTTAATCTCGCAAAACTATACGCAAGAACAGATCGCACAGCACATCGATTTCATCGCTTCGCTATCTTCATTCTTTTATTACTTTACGTTCTTGTTTATCGCCATCAGCGTATTTTTCTACTTTAAAGATAAGAAGCAGACCATTTTCTAACCGCAGATATTGGCGATTCAACCCCATCTAAAGATACCAAATAAGGCGAACCAAACGGTTCGCCTTTGTGTAAACAGATAGCGATTTCTAACTACCTCAATTCAAACAACTCTCGATGAAATGACTTCGCCGGTAAACCTAACCTTACAAATGCTTTCTCAAGTGTCTTGCCTAATTCTGATGGTCCGCAGTACCACACACTGCAATGTCTAGTACCTTCTACACACTCTGTGACTTCTGCATTTCTGAATCGACCTTGTACACTTGTGTTCTTCGTATATAGTGTAACACCAGCCTTCTTTGCTCTTTGTTTTAGCTCGTCCAAAAGTGGCTTATCTTCTTCTCGATAGCTGTAAAACAAGTACACCGTTTTGCTTGCACCAACTGTCTCTATCGCAGTTAAAAATGGCGCAATACCAATGCCTGCGGCAAACCAAACTTGTCGTTCTGCATTATCTTGAAAATTGAACCGTCCATACGGTCCTTCAATACGCGCAGCTTGTCCAACCTTTAAAGAACCTTTCAACGCAGAGGTGTAATCGCCATTCGCTTTGATCATGAGCCTTACTTCACCATTTTGATGGTAAGCGGAAGCTAAACTAAAAGGGTGTGGGCGCTCGTTATCACCAAAATCGACAAAGGCAAATTGACCTGGTTGATAAACAAACTCCGCTGAATCAACTTTGAGCATGACTTCAATGCCATTACTGATCGGCTTGATACTTTGTACTTTGGCATCATGGCATTTCTTCTTACCATTCAAATTAAAGATGGTCATGAAGCACCCTACCGTTGCTAACCCACTCACACATAAGAGAATGGCTCCAGAAGGGGTTAGCCATAGACTCGCCTCAAAAAACATCACCATGTGTAAAACTAAAAATAAGTATAAATACGGAAGCACTTTGTGGGTGAGTTGGAAGACGTTGTGCTTAAACTTTTTAATCCATGCGATCAGAACAAACGCAGCGGAAAGGTAAAAGCCATACTCACCAATAAGCTGAGCAGGGTCGCCCATTGCATCTATTAGTTTCCAAAACGGGAAAGTCTCATCCTTTGGTTCGACAAAACCAAAATCCATAGCGAAATCATCACTTAAAAATGCGCCCCAATGAAACAACGCCGAAAACACGGCAGAAATACCAAGGTACTTATGCAATCGATATTGTTTATCTAACCCTCCTAACCAGCGCTCTAAAGGCCAATGTTTAACAGATAAAATCACGCACAACGACATAAGCAACATTGACACAATGCCACTGTAGTTAACCAAATAAGTGCGCACCTGCCAAAATAAGGACCATTCAAGAGTTGGAGTTCCAATTTGCAACACAGCATAAGGGACAAGTAACGTAATGAGTACAACACCAAAATTGAGCATCAAATTTCTATTCATACAACGAGGTCAATCCAATCATGACTTTAATCGTCACTAAGCTATCAATAGAAGTGTGAAAAACTTGTATAGCTCGAACCCTCCAGACCATCAGGGATGGGTTGAACGCTAAAGTTCGTTAACGCAGCGATAGACGCAGTACGACAATTCTATCGGGACGAGCTTGTTCAATGCTGTATTCACATTTCTTTTACACCGTCACCTACACTATGGAGACGACAATAAAAGACCTCTCTCAGATGAAATTAGCGCTTAAGGAGAACTCAATGAAAAAACTCATATTATGTATCGCCCTAACCGCTTTTGGTGTGTTAAGTCTGCCAAGTTATGCTGCCACCGATGCAGAAATCATCAGTCAAGAAGATGCCCTTAAAGCAGCGCTAGGGGCGTTAGATGTTGAGGTGCTAGGCATTCGTCACGATGAACCTGATACCCAGTGGGATGTGTTTATTAAACGTGGAGATAAAGCGTACGAAGTCGAGGTTGATGCTCTCACAGGTAAGATTGTTGCGGCGGAAGAGGAAAGTCTAGCCGAAGTTCAAGCAGAACTTTCTGGCGATCTTTCACATGAAGGCGTGATTGGCGATGTCGATAAATAACGAGTGAGTTAAGGGCAACATAAACCGCTCCTATTAATCTCACTTTGTGTATTCCGCCCTTCTAATAGCCCATCGAAAAAAGGCGAACCAAATGATTCGCCTTGGGCGGACAGTAGGAAAGGAATTTATCGAAGACAGTTACAGCTTATCAGCGTCAACGACTTTTATGGTTGTCCAATTAGAGTTGGCATCTTGGATGAAGCCTTGTGTATCTTCCAACCAGCGCTTTTGCACCGATTTATCAAGATTCAGATATAGTTTGCCGTCTTCAATTTTCCACGCTTGAGGGTCAGTTTCGAACTTTTTACCCATCGCTACACCAAATGCACAGTAACCACCGTATTGTGGTGCGTAAGCTTGTGGATCCGTTTTGAATTGATCACGGTTTGCCGCATTAGCAAAGTGGTAGATAGCATTGTTGTAAGTGGCTGAATATTCAGGCTTGCCTTGCACTGCGCCATTATCTGTAAAGTACGCAACTGGGTCATATCCCTTGATCGCAAGATCATTTGCATCAACGCTCATGCCTACATCCGCAGCCATCAGTGAAAAACTGGTTCCGAGTAAAGCGGTCATTAAAGTGAGTTTTCGACCAGTTGATTTAATGCGTGACATAGTAAGCTCCTTGTCTGTGTTTGTTTGCCTTGTGTGAATAAATTAGCTAACTCTTCCGGTCTATAAAGGGACAAAAGACCAAAAAAGTACGCGAATCGTTCGGAGGTAACATGGATCTGCTGTCACAACTGATGAAGCATTTTTCAATACGCACAGGCGTTTTCTATTCTGGACACTTGTGTGGCATCTCCTCGTTCCAAGCAGAGCACCATAACCGAGGCCATTTGCATGTTTTGAATGCTGGTGAATTGATACTGACAAGCGCAAACGAGAAGGCTCAAAAGCTAACAGAGCCTTGCATCGTTTATCTGCCAAACAATACGCCGCATAGAATTGAAGGGAGCGAAGAAACAGAATTGGTTTGCGCCAATGTGGATTATCGAGGTGGGCAGATCAACCCTCTATTGTCTGTCTTGCCGGATGTCGTCGTTATCCCTTTTAACGCGGTGCCGAACCTAACTCCGGTCTTGGATATGCTCTCTTCGGAAGCAAGAGGAAATGGCATCGGACAAGAGTTTTTATTGGATAAGCTGAGTGATACCTTAATGGCGTTGATCTTTCGTTATCTTATCGAGGAAAAGCAAATTGAACACGGCTTGTTTGCTGCGCTCGCCCACCCACGTCTAGCTCCCGTTGTGACCGCCATTCATCAGCTCCCTGCCCGTCATTTTCATCTTAATGAATTGGCATCATTGGCGGCCATGTCTCGCACTCAGTTTATTGAGACCTTTAAACAAGTGGTTGGTGAAACTCCGGGGGATTATGTACAAAAGTGGCGAGTATCGGTCGCGCAATCGATGTTATTGCAAAATAAGCCGTTGAATTGGGTCTCTGATGAAGTCGGCTACAGTAGCTATTCTGGCTTCTCCCGCGCTTTTCAAAATGTCTCAGGAATGTCACCACGTCGCTGGTTACAAGAGCAAAAGGATGAAGTTGTTTGACGC
>NZ_BCUF01000026.1 GCF_001591145.1 Vibrio harveyi NBRC 15634 = ATCC 14126 = KCTC 12724
TTGTTTGAGTGTTTTTTATTCTAAAAGGCGAGTTTTTGCTACTCTTCCCTCCAGATATCCCGATTATTAACGCTTTATAAGGAGTAAAGATGGGTTCTATTAGAAGTTATAAAGGTATTCGACCTCAACTAGGCAAGCGCGTATATGTCGACTCAACTTCTGTTCTTGTCGGTGATATCCAAATTGGTGACGACTCGAGTGTTTGGCCATTAGTTGCAGCTCGTGGTGATGTGAACCATATCCACATTGGTGCTCGAACCAATATTCAAGATGGTAGCGTACTGCATGTAACCCATAAAAATACTGAGAATCCCAACGGCTATCCGCTAATCATTGGTAATGATGTCACTATTGGTCATAAAGTCATGTTGCACGGCTGCGAAATCCACGATCGTGTATTGGTTGGTATGGGAGCGATCGTTTTAGATAACGTTGTTGTCGAATCAGACGTAATGATAGGCGCTGGAAGTTTAGTCCCACCGGGGAAAAGGTTGGAAAGCGGCTATTTATATGTTGGTAGTCCAGTAAAACAAGCTCGCCCCTTATCAGAGAATGAACGAGCTTTCTTACAAAAGTCTGCCAATAACTATGTACAGAATAAAAATGACTACATAAACGAAGTAGAAGACGTCAACGACGAATGATGTAGTTGGTTAGCAATAAGCTAATCGATGATGATATTGCCTTCTTCATTGAAGGCTTCATCTTCAATTAGCTCTTCCGCGATTTCTTCTATGTCGAATCGATAGTCAATAAATACTTTAATTGCCGCTTGTTCAGTTTCAACCAGGGAGCCACCAAGCTTTTCTAGCTTCTGCTTTGTTACATAGCATTCAATCAGAGCTCCTGATTGCTGCGCGGTAAAGTTTACCGCTTGTAATGTTTTATCCCATGATTGCATATCTGGGAATAAGATGGACTGATTCATCGTTTACTGACCTTCAAGGTTCTTTCTTAATTCTCTAAGGATTTGTTTTGCGCCAGGGCGTAAACCACGCCACAGCATAAAGCTTTCCGCAGCTTGTCCCACTAGCATTCCAAGACCATCATAAGCATGAGCGGCACCACTTTCTTTTGCCCATAAGTTAAAACTGGTCGTCCCTTGCCCGTAAATCATGTCGTAGCTCGTACTGTTAGCTGCAAAGATAGAAGAGGAGATAGCCGGCAGCTCACCGCTTAGGGAAGCAGACGTGGAGTTAATAATCACGTCGAACTCATCACTAATATCATCCATCTCTTTGGCAATGATAGAGCCATGTGCAATAAACAACTCCGCAAGCTCCTGCGCTTTGCTGAAGGTTCGATTAGTAATGGTTAAAGAACTAGGCTTTTGATCAAGAAGCGGCTTGATCACTCCACGAGCGGCACCGCCAGCGCCAATGATCAGGATCCGCGCACCTTCTAACACAACTTGATGTTGAAGTAGGTCTTGAACCAAACCTGCTCCATCGGTGTTATCGCCAATGATCTCACCATCATCTAACTTCTTGAGCGTATTGACTGCCCCGGCTAGCTGAGCACGTTCGGTCAGTCTACTAGCAAATTGATAAGCATCTTCTTTAAATGGCATGGTGATGTTGCACCCCTTGCCTCCTTCAGCAAAGAACAGCTTCGCTGCGTCAATAAAACCATCTACAGGAGCACTTTCTGCGGTATACACCAAAGATTGATTGGTTTGACGAGCAAACAAGGTGTGAATGAATGGCGACTTGCTGTGTCCAATAGGATTACCAAACACGGCATAGCGATCAATTTGCTGAGTCATTTCCTTACCTTTATTCCTTACCTACTATAGAGAAAAAACAGGGTCATCTGATTACAGATGACCCTATCACTATCTATCTATATAGAAAAGGAGATTCAACGCTCACCACTCTCGTGGCGTTAAGTATCGCTCGTAAAGTTCAGCCTCTGGAGAACCAGGTTGTGGCTCATAGCTGTATTCCCAACGCGCAAGTGGTGGCATCGACATAAGAATTGACTCTGTACGACCGCCACTTTGCAGACCAAATAGAGTTCCACGATCATACACTAGGTTGAATTCAACGTAGCGACCACGACGGTAAAGTTGGAATTCACGCTCACGCTCACTGAATTCAATTTCTTTACGACGAGACACAATCGGTAGGTAAGCTTGGCAGTATCCTTCACCAACCGCCTTGATGTAATCAAAACACTTGTCGAATTCCCACTGGTTTAGGTCATCAAAGAACAAACCACCAACACCACGAGTTTCATTTCGATGCGGTAGGAAGAAATACTTATCACACCAAGCTTTATGCTCTGCATAGACATCATCACCGAAAGGTGCACAAAGTTGTTTTGCGGTTTCATGCCATGATTGGCAATCTTCTTCGAATGGATAGAAAGGTGTTAGATCAAAACCACCACCAAACCACCAGATAGGCTCTTCACCCTCTTTCTCTGCGATAAAGAAGCGTACGTTAGCGTGAGAAGTCGGTACATATGGGTTGTGAGGATGGATAACCAAAGAAACACCCATCGCTTCAAAGCGGCGACCAGCTAACTCTGGACGATGCGCCGTGGCTGATGCTGGCATCTCATTACCTTCGACATGAGAGAAATTCACTCCCCCTTGCTCAAAAACGTCACCATCACGCAAAACACGGGTACGACCACCACCACCAAGGCGCTCCCCTTTTTCACGTTGCCATGCGTCTTCAACAAAGACGGCCTTTCCATCTTCTTGTTCTAACTGCTGACAAATGGAATCCTGAAGTGACATCAGGAACTGTTTTACGGCGTGCTTATCGATTGCTGACATACGTGTAGTACCTATTGATTGCTGACTAGCAGGGTTAGCCCTGTCTTAATATTTGCGAGGTTTTAGCATCACGAATTTCACTAGGCTTGTCACGACCGCTGGTTTCACCACATAAGATCGCCACAAGCCGGTCACCCAATTGTTGCTCTACTTCTTCAGTCGTCATACAAGGAGGCTGACCAGTGAGGTTCGCGCTGGTAGAGGTTAGCGGCTTTCCGAAAGCATTACACATCTTTTGTACCAAAGGATGATCCGTCACACGCACTGCAATCGAATCAAATTGCCCCGATACCCAATGAGAAACTTTGTCACTCGCAGGCATAATCCAAGTGTATGGACCAGGCCACGTTGCGTGTACTTTATCTAACTGCTCTTGAGTCAACTGAGATTCATCAACATAAGGCAAAAGCTGTTCATAGTTTGCCGCAATTAAGATTAATCCTTTCTCAACAGGGCGTTGTTTTAGCTCTAGCAATTTTTGAATCGCTTCTGGGTTATCTGGGTCACAGCCAACACCAAACACCCCCTCTGTTGGGTAGGCAATCACTTCGCCTTTTTGTAGTGCTTCTAGCACCTGTTCAAAGTTCTCCACCGATACTTCCTGATAATCTTGTCTGTTGTGTTTGTACTAAGTGTACAAATATTCATTCTCAGAGACTAAAGCAATTTGTTTATAAAATGTATCAATCGTATTCACAAACGCACGCAAACGTTTGCTTGAGGTGAAAATCCCCGTATAATGCGCACAAATTTATCAGCTCACCTAATTTTGCAGCTTGAAGGAGTTTGAGATGAAAGTCGGTATCATCATGGGTTCTAAATCAGATTGGCCAACCATGAAACTAGCAGCGGACATGCTGGATCAATTTGGCGTGTCTTACGAAACAAAGGTGGTGTCAGCTCACCGTACTCCTCAATTGTTGGCTGATTACGCAAGCAGTGCTAAAGAACGTGGCATTAAAGTCATCATCGCAGGTGCGGGCGGTGCTGCCCACCTACCAGGCATGGCGGCGGCGTTTACCAGCGTACCTGTACTTGGTGTTCCCGTTCAGTCTCGCGCACTGAAAGGCATGGACTCACTACTTTCTATCGTACAGATGCCAAAAGGTATTGCGGTTGGTACATTAGCTATTGGCGAAGCAGGCGCAGCAAACGCTGGTATCCTAGCCGCTCAAATCCTTGGTACACATGATGAAGCGATCATGGCAAAAGTCGAAGCGTTCCGTAACGAACAAACGGAAACCGTATTGGCGAACCCAAACCCTGCTGAGGATTAATCAGATGCATGTACTGGTTCTTGGTGCGGGTCAGTTAGCTCGTATGATGTCTCTGGCTGGTGCGCCACTGAATATTCAAATTTCAGCTTACGATGTGGGCAGTGGTAATATCGTTCATCCACTGACTCAACATGTACTAGGCAACGGCTTAGAAAATGCGATCGAACAAGTTGATGTAATCACTGCTGAGTTCGAGCATATCCCGCATGACGTGCTTGATATTTGCGAAGCGAGCGGTAAGTTCTTACCAAGTACACAAGCTATCAAAGCAGGCGGTGATCGCCGCATTGAAAAGGCATTACTTGATGATGCTGGCGTACGTAATGCGAAATACTATGTGATCAAAACTCGTGAAGATTTTGACCGCGCAATTGAACACGTCGGCATGCCAATGGTTCTGAAAAGTGCATTGGGCGGTTACGATGGAAAAGGTCAGTGGCGTTTAAAAGAACCTTCTCAGATCGACATAATTTGGACAGAAATGGTGGAATGCATTGCTTCAACACCAACTCAAGCCATTGTTGCTGAGGAGTTTGTTCCTTTTAACCGTGAAGTTTCACTGATTGGTGCTCGCAGTAACGATGGCAGTATTGAAGTTTACCCTCTCGCAGAAAACATCCACACAAATGGTGTATTAAGCCTCTCAACAGCAATTGATGCTCCAGAGTTGCAAGAACAAGCAAAAGAGATGTTCACGGCCGTCGCCAATAGTTTGAATTACGTTGGCGTGCTAGCCCTGGAGTTCTTCGACGTTGACGGCAAGTTGCTGGTTAACGAAATCGCACCACGCGTACACAACTCAGGTCACTGGACTCAGCAGGGTGCAGAAACTTGTCAGTTTGAGAACCACCTACGCGCTGTGTGTGGTATGCCTTTAGGTAGTACTAAGCTCGTTCGCGAGACCTCGATGATCAATATTCTCGGTGAAGATACCTTGCCAGATGCGCTACTCGCGATGAATGGTTGCCATATTCATTGGTATGGCAAAGAGAAACGAGAAGGTCGTAAGATGGGTCACATCAACGTATGCGGTGATTACACTGGTGAGTTGAATCGTAGGTTGTGTGCATTAACAAACGTGCTTGATGAAGAAACCTTCCCAGCAGTTCATGAATTTGCCAAACAGTGGCAAGCATAGAAAAGTTGATAAATAGACAACAAAGGGTCGCATGATGCGACCCTTTTTAATTTTGCCTGAGATTTATTGTGATTGTGTATGCTGGCACTTGCGACTTGCACATTGCAACTTAACCCCGCTGGCGAGTTTCTTTTCTACCAACAAGGTAAACCCGCATTCCTCACAGCGACCTCTTACAGGTGGTAAGTTTACCGCAAACTTGCACTTCGGATAGTTATCACACGCGTAGAATGTCTTACCAAACCGGGTCTTACGTTCAACTAAATGCCCTTTACCACACTCAGGGCAAGCGTATAGCTCTTTCGATTCTTGCTCGGGTTCGGGCTGATTGATTGATTCGATATGATGACAAGTTGGGTAATGACTACAGCCAACGAACATGCCGTATCGCCCTTGTCGGAGCACCAACTCATTGCCACAGTCAGGGCAAGGCACACCTAACTCTTTTACGATGTGGCCATCATTACTGTGCAACGGCTTGATATAGTCGCAGCTTGGGTATTGGCTACAACCAAGAAAAGGACCATGTTTGCCATGTTTCAGCCTGACTTCCCCACCACATTTAGGGCACGGCTCTCTCTCAAGCGCATGCTCGTGTGCCGAGAAAAGGTTGTGATCGATTTTACTACTCATACTCACCGTTAAAGCAGAAGATATTAGTGAAGAATACCCTGTTCCTTGGTGTACAGCAGCTCTTCCATCAGCGTGTAGGCATTTTCGTTGCCAGGGACATTAAACAGAACCATAAGAATGATCCACTTAAGGTCTTCAAGCTCAAATTCATTGGTTTCTAGCCCCATTACACGATCGATAACCATCTCACGTGTTTCTGTGGTTAGAACATTAATTTGCTCTAAGAACAGCAGAAAACCACGACATTCAAGATCTAAGCGCTGCATCTCTGATGCCGTATAGATACGTGTCGATGCCGATGCTATGCAAGTTGAAATCGCTGAATGCTCATCACTTTGTTGCAATGCTGCCAGCTCTTCTAACCAGACAAGGGCTTTGTAGATGTCTTTTTGCTGGAAGCCTGCACGAAGCAATTCATCTTCCAACTCGTCTTGTTCGACCTGTAACTCTGCATCGCTATGGATGTAGGTTTCGAATAGATACATAAGTATATCCATCATCATAGCTAGCCCCTCCCCTTTCGAATATAGCCACCGGATACTGCAACAACATGCCCTGAAAGCTCAAGCTCTAAGAGCTGCATCATGACTTCTTGGACAGGTATATTGGTCCTGCTTGCAAGAATATCAACTGGTGTAGCCTCATTTCCTACGTTAGCTAACAGCTGAGGAAATGGCAATTCTTCTTCATCAATTGGCGTAGAAAATAAATCCAAGCTCTGATTAATAGACCAGTCGAGCAAAGACTGTATTTCATTCAACACCTCTTGAGTGTTTTGTACGAGACAAGCCCCATTACGAATCAACTGATTACCACCGCTGGCATTGGGAGCATTAATCGAAGCTGGTATAGCGAAAACTTCACGGTCTTGCTCAAGAGCGTAGCGAGCGGTGATTAATGAGCCACTCTTTTCTGCTGCTTCGACAACCAACACGCCAAGCGACAAACCACTAATGATTCGATTACGTCGTGGGAAGTTTTCTGCTCGAGGTTTTGCATCTGGGCGAAACTCAGAGACTAACGCACCGTTTTCCATCACTCGCCGCGCTAAACCTCGGTGACGGGCTGGATAAACTTGCTCTAACCCTGAACCCAATACCGCAATGGTTTTACCGTCCGCTTGCAAAGCACCATCATGAGCGTGTCCATCGATACCCAAAGCCAAACCACTGGTAACAATCAGATCATGTTTCACCAAATCTGCAGCGAACTGACGTGCGTGTTGAAGCCCATCAACACTAGCATTACGGCTGCCGACCATGGCAATTTGAGGTTGAGACAAACAACTCGCTTCTCCCTTTATAAATAGTAAAGGAGGTGGAGCGACCGTTTGTTTGAGAAGTGGGGGATACAGAGTATCCGCCAAAGTAACAATATGATGATGAGATGAGGCGCTAGCCCAAGTAAGACAAGCGTCGACTTCTTTATCGACCTCAGACCATGCTTGCAGTTGCTTCGTGGTAAAACCCAAAAGCTGAAGCTGCTCAGTTGAGTATCCGACAATATTGCTTGGCGTATCTTTACTCAGCAGCTTATTCATCTTCACCCCGCCAATGCCTGGCAAGCAGCTCAGCTTTAACCAGGCGGCGAGGTCAGTATCATTGCGTAGTTTCATTCGTGGTCGATTCCTCAGCCAGAGGAGAAACCACTGATACCTCTTTATTGATTGGCTTAGTGCTATTGGTAATCAGTGCAAGACTGAAATATTCATAAGGACGAATGACCAGCAGTTCACCAACCTTACTTTGCGGCAAGGTGATCTTAGAGTCGAGTAAGCCACTGTCTTTCACAAAACCATCGCCACCTTTGAAAACCGGGTGCGCATCTTCTTTAAGATCAAACACACTGCCTTGGCGAAGTTGATCGGATGTTCCTTTATCAATCACAACCACTTGATTGGTTGAGCTAAATCGAATGCCCTCAATATTACCCAGCAATACTGCAGAACTGCCTTTTGGTGATGGCTGTGGGTAAAAGGTCGTCGTGAAATCACCATTTTCTAATGTTTGGACCGGCAAAGCGATATCGTTACGAATAATCTCTTGCAGTTGAGTGGTGATCTTTAATCCTGAGTACTCACTTGATGCCTCGATAAGTTCCCCTTTTGCAATCAAACGTAAAGCGGTAATTTGCTTAGATACGTCTTCACGGGAAAATGTTTCGACTGGACGATAGATAGCCCAACCTGTCGCCGTTTGTTCACCACTAATATACAGGGTGTCCTCAGCAGTCAGATATTTACTGCCTTTGCTACTACCCATCACTTTAGCCGCGCTTTCTAGCGTTTCATCGTCCACCAAACGGTCCGACTTGAGGTAAGGCATAACCAAACCTTCAGCAACGGTTGGCACCGCTTTCTTTTCCGTGATACGAGCTTTAGGGCTGAGCTTTTTCACCGCTTTTAAGCTCAATACTGGTTGACCATTAATCCATACTAGCGACAACTTGTCTCCGGGATAAATAAGGTGCGGATTATCGATCTCTGGATTGACCTGCCACAAACGAGGCCACAACCATGGGCTATCCAGATACATTGCTGAAATATCCCAAAGCGTGTCACCTTTGACCACAACATAAGTTTTAGGTGCGTCATCTTTGACGGTAAGCGGTTGGGAGTCCGTGTTTGCTACGGCATTGAAAGAGAAAAGTAACGGCAACGTAATGCGAGAAACGTTGCGGAAAATTCGATTCATGACCCTCGTCCTTGGTCTGTTAGGCAACTACCAGAATGGAAATTGGTATAAGGATGCTGTCATTTAGGTCATAAAATGTCTAGAATTGAGCCAACAAGGTTTGTGCTGTTACGGCACAGTTCAA
Source organism: Vibrio harveyi NBRC 15634 = ATCC 14126 = KCTC 12724 (assembly GCF_001591145.1). GTDB lineage: Bacteria > Pseudomonadota > Gammaproteobacteria > Enterobacterales > Vibrionaceae > Vibrio > Vibrio harveyi. Next base: position 8,651 of record NZ_BCUF01000026.1, read on the forward strand.
TATTTCGAGTGAATATGTCTGTATTACAAGTATTAACATTCCCAGATGATCGCCTGCGTACCGTTGCAAAACCTGTAGAAGAGGTGACACCTGAGATTCAAAAAATCGTCGATGACATGATTGAAACCATGTACGACGAAGAGGGTATTGGTCTGGCTGCAACGCAGGTTGATATCCACAAACGTATCGTAGTAATTGATATTTCAGAAACTCGTGATGAGCCAATGGTGCTTATCAACCCTGAGATTCTGGAAAAGCGTGGCGAAGATGGCATCGAAGAAGGCTGTCTATCGGTACCAGGTGCTCGTGCACTTGTGCCGCGTGCTGCTGAAGTTACTGTTAAAGCACTAGATCGTGATGGCAAAGAGTACACTTTTGAAGCCGACGATCTGCTAGCCATCTGTGTTCAACACGAACTAGACCATTTGATGGGTAAGTTGTTCGTTGATTACCTATCGCCACTGAAGCGTAAGCGTATTCAGGACAAGCTAGCAAAAATCAAACGCTTTAACGAGAAACAGCAAAACGCTTAATCTCGATACAATTTAATTAGAAGGAAGCCTACCTTGAGTCAGTCTTTACGTATTGTCTTTGCAGGTACTCCGGATTTCGCCGCCCGTCACTTGGCGGCGTTGTTGTCTTCGGAGCACGAAGTAATTGCGGTTTATACTCAACCAGATCGCCCAGCAGGCCGTGGTAAGAAGCTTACTGCAAGCCCAGTAAAAACCATCGCGCTTGAGCATGACATTCCGGTTTATCAACCAGAAAACTTCAAGTCAGATGAGGCTAAGCAAGAACTAGCGGATCTGAATGCCGACATCATGGTTGTTGTCGCTTATGGTCTATTACTTCCGCAAGTTGTGTTAGACACGCCTAAACTAGGCTGTATCAATGTTCACGGTTCGATTCTTCCTCGTTGGCGTGGCGCTGCTCCTATCCAACGTTCAATTTGGGCAGGTGATGCTGAAACTGGTGTTACCATTATGCAGATGGACATTGGTTTGGATACGGGTGACATGCTTAAAATCGCAACGTTACCGATTGAAGCAAGCGACACTAGTGCATCAATGTACGAAAAACTCGCAGGTTTAGGTCCTGATGCGCTGATTGATTGTTTAGCAGACATCGCAGCCGGCAAAGCAGAGCCCGTGAAACAAGACGACGAGTTAGCAAACTACGCGAAGAAGCTGAGCAAAGAAGAAGCGCGCATTGATTGGAACGATGATGCTGCGCACATTGAACGTTGTGTTCGCGCATTCAACCCATGGCCAATGAGCCACTTTGAAGCGGCTGAAAACAGCATCAAAGTATGGGAAAGTCGTGTCACGGATCAAACCAGCGACAAGCCAGCAGGCACCATTTTGCAAGCGGACAAAACCGGTATTTATGTTGCGACAGGCAACGGTGTATTGGTTCTGGAACAACTGCAAGTTCCGGGCAAAAAAGCCATGTCAGTTCAAGATATTCTGAACTCACGTGCATCTTGGTTTGAAGTTGGCACTCAACTGGTTTAAAAACCAGATAACCGTGTCAAAGACCAATAATACGAACTTTTAGAGGGCAGAGATGCCCTCCTTTACTTTAAGGTACTTATCATGAATGTTCGCGCTGCGGCTGCCAACGTCTTGTATCTTGTCGTCGACAAGGGCCACTCACTTTCAAGCGCTCTTCCAGCGGCTCAACAAAACGTACGACCACGTGATCACGCTCTTTTGCAAGAAATTTGCTATGGTGCTCTACGTTACCTCCCTCGCCTAGAAATGATTGCAAACCAGTTGATGGACAAGCCGTTAAAGGGCAAACAACGCGTTTTCCATCACCTGATTTTGGTTGGCATTTACCAATTGAGCTTCATGCGTATTCCTGCACACGCTGCAGTGGGTGAAACGGTTGAAGGTACTAAAGAGCTGAAAGGCCCCCGCTTGCGCGGTCTTATCAACGCAGTATTACGTAACTACCAGCGCAACCAAGAAGAACTGGATCAAATGGCTGTCAGCAACAATGCGGGCAAGTACGGTCACCCGAGCTGGTTACTTAAACTGCTGCAAGAAGCTTACCCACAACAATGGGAAAGCATTGTTGAAGCCAACAACCAGAAAGCGCCAATGTGGTTGCGTGTAAACCACCAGCACCACACTCGTGATGAATACCTTGCGCTACTCAAAAATGAAAACATTGATAGCACGCCACACACACAAGCAATGGACGCCCTAAAATTGGCGGCACCATGCGATGTGATGAAACTGCCGGGCTTTGAAAAAGGTTGGGTATCGGTGCAAGATGCGGCAGCGCAGCTGTCGATTAACTATCTTGAACCAAAAGATGGCGAGCTGATCCTAGACTGCTGCGCAGCACCAGGCGGTAAGACAGCGCACATTCTTGAGCGTACATCTGGTAGTGAAGTGGTTGCCATTGATTGCGATGACACGCGCCTTAAACGTGTGCACGAAAACCTGAAGCGCCTCAACCTTCAAGCAAAAGTGGTTTGCGGCGATGCGCGTAATCCTCAAGAATGGTGGCAAGGCGAACAATTTGATCGCATTTTGCTGGATGCTCCGTGTTCTGCAACTGGCGTGATTCGTCGTCACCCAGACATCAAATGGCTACGTCGTGCTGATGATATTGCCGCACTTGCGGATCTACAGAGCGAAATTTTTGATGCAATGTGGACGCAACTAAAACCTGGCGGCACCATGGTTTACGCGACTTGTTCAATCACACCACAAGAAAACGTGGAACAAGTAAAAGCGTTCTTAGCACGTACTGCAGACGCGCAATTAGTGGACTCCGATCCAAAGCAACCTGGTCGTCAGATTCTACCAGGCGAAGAAGATATGGATGGTTTCTACTACGCAGTGCTAACAAAAAAACACGCGTAACAGCATGCTAAATAGGGCGATTGAAGTGAATTCAATCGCCTTTTTCAGATAACGAGTAAAGAGTATGAAGATCATTATTCTTGGTGCTGGTCAGGTTGGCGGCACACTGGCGGAAAACCTAGTTGGTGAGAACAACGACATCACCATCGTCGACAAAAATGGCGACCGACTGCGTGAGTTACAAGACAAATACGACCTACGAGTGGTCAACGGTCACGCAAGCCACCCAGATGTTCTGCACGAAGCCGGTGCGCAAGACGCCGATATGCTTGTCGCAGTAACCAACACCGATGAGACCAACATGGCAGCCTGTCAAGTTGCGTTCACTCTGTTCAATACCCCAAACCGTGTTGCACGTATTCGTTCTCCAGAGTATCTGGCAGAAAAAGAAGCCCTATTTAAGTCTGGTGCCATTCCTGTCGATCACCTTATCGCACCAGAAGAGCTGGTAACGAGCTACATCGAGCGCCTCATCCAATACCCAGGCGCACTGCAAGTGGTAAGCTTTGCCGAGCAGAAAGTCAGCCTAGTAGCCGTTAAAGCCTATTACGGTGGTCCGCTTGTGGGCAACGCTCTGTCTGCCCTGCGTGAGCACATGCCACACATCGATACTCGTGTTGCTGCGATTTTCCGTCAGGGTCGTCCTATTCGTCCACAAGGCACTACCATCATTGAAGCTGACGATGAGGTGTTCTTCGTTGCAGCAAGTAACCACATTCGCTCGGTAATGAGTGAGCTTCAGCGACTTGAGAAACCTTACCGCCGCATCATGATTGTTGGCGGTGGTAACATCGGTGCGAGTTTAGCCAAACGCCTTGAGCAAACTTACAGCGTGAAGCTGATCGAACGTAACTATCAGCGTGCAGAAAAGCTGTCCGAGCAACTAGAAAATACCATCGTCTTCTGTGGTGATGCGGCAGATCAAGAACTGCTGACTGAAGAAAACATTGACCAAGTAGACGTGTTCATCGCGCTGACTAACGAAGATGAGACCAACATCATGTCAGCGATGTTGGCAAAACGCATGGGCGCAAAGAAAGTGATGGTGCTAATCCAACGCGGCGCTTATGTCGACCTTGTACAAGGCGGCGTGATTGATGTGGCAATCTCACCACAGCAAGCGACGATTTCTGCTCTACTAACGCACGTTCGCCGTGCTGACATCGTGAACGTTTCTTCACTGCGTCGTGGCGCAGCCGAAGCAATCGAAGCCGTTGCGCACGGTGACGAAACCACATCCAAAGTGGTGGGTCGCGCGATTGGCGATATCAAACTCCCACCAGGAACCACTATTGGTGCTATCGTTCGTGGCGAAGAAGTTCTTATCGCACACGATCGTACTGTCATCGAACAAGATGACCACGTCGTGATGTTCCTGGTCGACAAAAAGTACGTACCAGACGTCGAAGCGCTGTTCCAGCCGAGTCCATTCTTCCTCTAGGATTTTCCTATGGTCAACTTACGTCCCGTACTGTTTGTTATCGGGCTGGTTTTATCCAAACTAGCCCTTTTTATGTACGTGCCGACTTTGGTCGCGTTTTTCACTGGTACGGGCGGGTTCCTCGACTTCGCCCAAGCCGTAGTGATCACTCATCTCGCCGCTTTTATCTGTTTAACGATTGGTCGAACCGCCAAATTCAAACTCAGCGTGCGTGATATGTTTCTCATCACCAGTTTGGTATGGACTATCGCCAGTGCGTTTGCCGCCCTGCCATTTGTCTTTATCAACCATATCAGCTTTACCGACGCCTACTTCGAAACCATGTCAGGTATCACGACTACTGGTTCGACCGTACTTAGTGGTTTAGACAACATGGCGCCAAGCATCTTACTGTGGCGTTCTATCTTGCAATGGCTGGGTGGTATTGGCTTTATCGTGATGGCAGTAGCTATCCTACCGATGCTTAACGTTGGTGGTATGAAGCTATTCCAAACCGAATCCTCCGATTGGTCAGACAAAAGCAGCCCAAGAGCTAAGACTGTCGCGAAGAACATCGTATTGGTGTATTTGATGCTGACAGGCTTGTGTATCGTGGGATACTTGTTAACTGGCATGAACCTGTTTGAAGCAATCAACCACGCATTCACGACTCTATCCACCGGCGGTTACTCGACATCAGATGGTTCGATGAACCATTTCTCCAACGGTGCTCATTGGGTTGCGACCACCTTTATGTTCCTCGGTGGTTTGCCATTCCTACTGTTCGTAGCGGCATTACGTAAGCGCAGTATCGATGTCTTGATGAAAGACGCCCAAGTTCGCGGCTTTGCTTACCTATTTTTGTTTTCAAGCTTAGTGGTCGCCGCTTGGTTGGTACTTCGTGATGGCTACACCATTTTGGATGCACTGCGAGTTTCAATGTTCAATATTGTTTCAGTGGTCACCACGACGGGTTTTGGCCTGGAAGATTTCACAGCTTGGGGCGCATTGCCATCGACATTGTTTGCTTTCTTGATGATGGCAGGCGCATGTTCAGGCTCCACCTCTGGCGGGATTAAAATCTTCCGTTTTCAGATCGCGATGACACTACTCAACAAGCAAATCATGAAGCTTATTCACCCTTCAGGTGTTTTTGTTCAGCGCTACAATCAACGCCCTGTAAACGATGATATTGTTCGCTCTGTGGTGGCGTTTGGTTTGATGTTTTTCATCACCATCATCTTCATTGCTGGTTGTTTAAGTGCTCTCGGCCTTGATCCAGTCACCAGTATTTCGGGGTCGATTACCGCAGTTGCAAACGTGGGACCGGGGATGGGTGACATCATTGGACCAACGGGTAACTTTGCCCCACTGCCTGACACTGCAAAATGGTTATTAAGCTTTGGTATGTTAATGGGGCGTTTGGAAATTCTGACTATTCTTGTACTGTTCTTCCCTGCGTTTTGGCGCCGTTAAACAGACTCAAATAAAAGGTATAACAATGAAAACATGGATCACTCTGGCGACCCTACTCGCCTCTTCATCCGTTTACGCAGCTGAAGTCGTGAAGCTAGCAGATGGGCGCGAAGTAAAATTGAATGACGACTTCACATGGGAGTACGTCGTGAAGAAAGCAGCGTCTGAAAACACATTAGAAAAAGTTGAGGCGGTAGAGGCGGCTGCTGTTGTTGCATCAACAACAGCCGTAGAAGCAGTCACCACGCAAACCACTAAAGCACCTGAGATTGCAACAATTCCAGTCGTAAACAAAAAAGTGGGCACAACCATAGTCGTGAATGCGAAGAAGCCGACAATGCAGCTGTCCGACTCTGGTGTGGATGTGTTAATTGGTTCAGCGCGTTATGAAGACGGTGAACTGATCCTACCGACCTCAGTAACCAATCAAAGCTCACAATCGGTGATTCAGGTTGAAGTGGAAGTACAGGTATTCGATATGTCTGGCAAACCGTTGGCGAAAGAAAGCGTCACAGTTTGGCAATCCATCAAACGTATGGCAGACACTTACCTACGTCCGCAACAAGCTGAGCAAGGTAAAGCAATCAAGCTGGCAGTACCACAGTCGCAGCAATACCAGTTCTCGGCAGAAGTATTAGAAGTGAAGACCCGCTAATACAATAAAATATGCTTAGTCGAGTCTATTTCTATCAACTAAATAGGCTCGACAAAGTAGTAAATAGCGAAGAAATGGCATACACACCCCGCCAAAACAAAGCCGTGCCAAATTGCATGATTAAATGGGATTCGTTTCGCTACGTAGAAAATCACCCCAATTGAATACACCAATCCACCCGCCGCTAATAGTGTCAAGCCACCAATATCTAAATTAATCGCCAACTGATAAATCACAATCAGCGACAACCACCCCATCACCAGATACGTCATCAAAGACAGCTTCTTGAATCGATATACAAATGCAACCTTCATGATGATACCAATCAGCGCAATGGTCCAAATCACAATCATCAGCCCAATCGCTAATGGAGTACGCAGACTCACCAATAAAAACGGCGTGTAGCTGCCTGCAATCAAAAGATAGATGGCGCAGTGATCGAACGTTTTCAGCCAACGTTTAGCTTTGGGGTACGGAATGGCGTGGTAGAGCGTGGATGCCAGAAACAGGACAATCATACTAGAGCCGTATATTGCCATGCTGGTAATGGTCAACGTATCCGCTTGGTGGTCGATCGCCTTGATTAAAAGCAACACCAAACCAACGATGCCAAAAATCATCCCAATACCATGAGTGATCGAGTTGGCTAGCTCTTCGCCCTGACTGTATTGTGCTTTCTGTGGTGAGGACATGAACGCGCCTATACTAGAGTTTCGAATATTCACTCTAGTATGGCACATTAAGCTTACACGTGTAAGCTTAAATTATGACTAGTGGGCAGCAGTGGTTTGCTCAAGGTAATTCAGTACCAGCGGACCTACATCTTCTAATTGGGTGCTAACTGGAATGCTCAGTTCTCGTTTAAGTTTGCCGCTGCCTAGTAGGCTCGCCAACATGCCACTCGCCCCACTTCGTGTACGGTCAACTTCAAACCAAAGTTTAAGAGCCTGCTCGTCGCGATGAGCAACAAACTCTAATTCACGCCATACGCCATGATATGGTCCATCGGTTGGCACCATTTCAAACTCTTGCACGAATGGCAAATCAAAGCCTTTCACTTCTTCACACTCGACTTGGCGGATACGCAAACCTTGCGATTCAAAAGCAGACAAAATGGCATCCATAAGTGGGTCAGGTCTAACGGTAAGAATGTCTTTGTCGGTAGGGTCGAGCGCCATCGCAACGTCTAGGCCAGTCTCTAGCCAAACTTTGGCATCACCAATGGTCACAGGCGTATTCCAAGGCACATCAAGTTTAACCTCAAAAGTACGGTCTTCGCCGGGATGGATAGTAAATGCGTATGGGAGGTTCCACTTAGCAAGCACATGCGTTTGCGGTACCCGACGCATGCTGTGTCCTTCGCGAGCTCCGCGATCATCAGGCGCTTCTGCAATATAACGGCAACAAAGCTTCAGATCGATGTTGTCGATTGCTTGTTCAGTCGCTCCGCCATACACGTGGATAGAAACATCAACGCTCTGACCGGGATACAGTACATCTTGGTTTAGGATCGAATCGACCTTAGCACTGCCGATCCCAAAACTCGCAAGTGTCTTCTTCAAAAATGACATATGCACCTCCTTCGTAGAGATCTCATACTACTACTGCTGATCATGGGATCAAAACAAATTTTCGTCTCGATTTCGCACAGAAAACCATAAAATCCATACAATTCAACTGCTCAACTATCGACCAATTATAGCAGGAGTGCTAACCTATACATGATATGCATGCATATCGTTATTCCTGATGCATTATTTGGATTGGCGAGAGCCAGAAGAGCCACCCTTCAAGCAGTTGAAGCTCAACTCATAATGAATCAGGCCATTACATCGGCAATGGATATGCCTGGCAGTTAGGTATCTAAATGCGCCCAACAACAGTCAGGTTCGCACATACTAATCGTAGTGCAATGCGCCGTCGCAGTGGTTTCACTACTGCGCCAAAGGCAAAACAAGTTGCGCCAGCAATGACTCTGGTTGAGAAGACAGCGGTTATGCCAAGTGTTCCAAACAAAGTTATCAAAGCAGCTTAATTAAAAAGCGCGGCAATCACCGCGCTTTTTTCTTTGCTCCCCTACCTTTCCTATTTGGTGTTCGCCAAGCAATTTGATACCTTTAGTAGCAAATAACACCTATAAATTCTGTGGAGAAAGAAATGAAGTGTCATCGTATTGAAGAGTTGCTTGAGCTTCTAGAGCCTGAGTGGCATAAAGACCAAGAAATGAACCTGCTGCAGTTCATCCTAAAGCTAGCAAATGAAGCTGGCTATGAAGGCAAACTGGAAGATCTCACCGACGACGTGTTGATCTACCACCTAAAAATGCGCAACAGCGGCAAAGATGAAATGATCCCAGGTCTTAAGAAAGACCAAGAAGATGATTTCAAGACAGCAATCCTACGCGCACGCGGTATCATCAAGTAATCCGCTCAACACCCAAGCATTGATAAGCGACTCATTTGAGTCGCTTTTTTTATAACTAAATCAAACAGTTTAAAAAGGTGGTTATAACTGTTCAGTCATTTATTAGGTTAACTGTACTGACTTTTGTTGTTAAACGTTGACTGCGTTAAAGAAACGGAATTGTTATTGATTGTATAATCGCCGTTCATCAGTATTTACTAAAATAATTATGTTCAGCCATGAATCATGGCATGGACGAAGCAGCAATGTCATCGAGCAACATCACTAGAAGTGTCGCCGTACATTATAAAAAGCCTAAAGAAGGATGTGTGCATGAGTCAGGATAAGATTGATATCAAAGATGTGACTCCAAAAACCTTTAACCCGAAAACCCACAAAGGGAAAGGGGATCGTTTCAACCCAAGTAATCGAATCTATGTTCGAGAAAGTAAAGGCACCTTTCAGAAACTCCGTCGCTACGGCGGTTGGTTTTTATTGTTGCTGTTTGCATTGGTACCATGGATTCCTTACGGCGAGCGCCAAGCCATTTTGCTGGACATCGGTAACCAGCAGTTCAACTTTTTCGGCACAACGCTGTATCCACAAGACCTTACCCTACTCGCACTGCTGTTTGTAATAGCAGCGTTTGGGCTGTTCTTTATCACCACCTTCTTGGGGCGGGTTTGGTGTGGCTACTTGTGCCCGCAAACCGTGTGGACCTTCATCTATATTTGGTTTGAAGAGAAGCTCGAAGGCAGTGCAAATAAACGCCGAAAGCAGGATTCCAATAAGCTGACTGCAAATTTAGCCATGCGCAAAACCCTCAAACACATTGCGTGGTTTGCGATAGCTCTTGCGACAGGCTTTACCTTTGTTGGCTATTTCGTACCCATGAAGCAATTAGTCGTCGACTTTTTCACCTTTAATGCCAACTTTTGGCCCGTATTTTGGGTAATGTTTTTTGCTATTTGTACTTACGGTAACGCTGGCTGGATGCGCTCTATTATGTGTATTCACATGTGCCCTTATGCGCGTTTCCAATCGGCTATGTTCGATAAAGACACCTTCATCGTGGGTTACGACACCAAACGTGGTGAAAAACGTGGTCCTCGTTCACGCAAAGCCGATCCAAAGCAACTTGGTTTAGGTGACTGTATCGATTGTGATCTGTGTGTTCAGGTATGTCCGACTGGTATCGATATCCGGGATGGCTTGCAGTATGAGTGTATCAACTGTGGCGCGTGTATTGATGCATGTGACAACACCATGGAGCGCATGGGTTACGAGAAAGGTCTGATCAACTACACCACCGAACATCGTCTCTCAGGTAAGAGTACCAAAGTCATGCGTCCAAAACTGCTTGGTTATGGTGCGGTACTGTTAGTCATGATTGGCTTGTTCTTCCTACAAGTGGCATCGGTTGATCCAGCAGGCATGAGCGTGCTGCGTGACCGTAACCAATTGTTCCGCGTTAACAGCTCAGGCGAAGTAGAAAACACCTATACCTTAAAAGTGATCAACAAGACCCAACAAGTTCAAGAGTACGACTTGAACGTCGAAGGTTTGAGTGATGTCAGCTGGTATGGCAAACAAACCATTCAAGTTGAACCAGGAGAAGTATTAAACTTACCAATGAGCCTTGGCGCAGATCCTGACAAGCTAAACTCTGCGATCACAACAATTCAGTTTATACTCACCGATAAGAGCAACGAATTCACCATTGAAGTGGAAAGCCGATTTATCAAGAAGCTATAACTTCGATGACCAATGGAAAAAGGCTCAGCAATGAGCCTTTTTATTTATATGTCCCAAGGCACCTTCAACTTTGATGCCCTCACGCCAGACTTTATGTGGTACGCGTTAGAGAGCATCGGTATTCGAGCGGAATCTGGATTTCTCGCTCTCAACAGTTACGAAAACCGTGTTTACCAGTTCACCGATGAAGAACGCAAGCGCTATGTGGTGAAGTTCTACCGTCCTGAGCGCTGGAGCAATGAACAAATTCAAGAAGAACATGACTTCACCCTTGAATTGATCGACAACGAAATCCCAGTTGCTCCACCCGTGCGCATCAACGGACACACCCTACACCATTACCAAGGCTACGGCTTTGCTTTATTTGAGAGTGTGGGAGGTCGTCAATATGAAGTCGACAACTTAGATCAGCTCGAAGGTGTGGGTCGTTTTTTAGGGCGAATCCACAAAGTAGGCAGCCGCCAAGCCTTCCAGCATCGCCCAACGATTGGCTTGCAAGAATATCTTTATCAGCCAAGAAAGATTCTGCAAAACGCTAACATGATCCCAATGCATTTAGAGAATAGCTTCTTCAACGATTTAGACATGTTAATCAAATCGATTGAAAGCCACTGGCAGGATGGTTTCAATACCATTCGCCTACACGGAGATTGCCATCCGGGCAACATCTTATGGCGCGATGGTCCCATGTTTGTCGATTTGGATGACTCACGCAATGGTCCAGCAGTGCAAGACTTATGGATGCTACTCAATGGTGAGCGCCAAGATAAACTAATGCAGTTGGATATCGTCTTAGAAGCTTATCAGGAGTTTTGTGACTTTAACTCGGCAGAATTGAAACTAATCGAACCACTTCGCGGTCTACGAATGGTGCACTATATGGCATGGCTAGCAAAACGTTGGCATGACCCGGCATTTCCGCTCGCTTTTCCATGGTTCAATGAGCCAAAATACTGGGAAGGTCAGGTCCTTGCATTTAAAGAGCAGATTGCCAACTTAGAAGAAGCACCACTGTCTTTAATGCCTCAATGGTAAGTCAGGCCGAACAATTCAAAATGGAGATATTTAAATGAAAAAGCTGTTCGCACTGTTTTCTATGCTGATGCTAAGCCTGTCGGCACATGCAGCGCAATTCAAAGAAGGTGAACATTACAAAGTATTGGATCTAGAGGCATCGAAAAAGCCTGTAGTGACTGAGTTCTTCTCTTTCTACTGCCCACACTGTCATTCATTCGAGCCTATCATTCAGCAGCTGAAACAAAAGCTACCTGAAGGCGTAAAACTACAGAAGAACCACGTATCCTTCATGGGCGGAAACATGGGACCTTCAATGAGCAAAGCATACGCGACCATGGTTGCTCTAAAAGTAGAAGATAAGATGGTGCCTGTGATGTTTAACCGTATCCACAACATGCGTAAGCCACCACGTGACGATGCTGAAATTCGTCAAATCTTCCTAGACGAAGGTGTGGACGCGAAAAAATTCGACGCAGCATTCAAAGGTTTCGCAGTCGATTCAATGGTTCGCCGTATGGACAAGCAATTTGAAAACAGCGGTCTAACAGGCGTTCCTGCAGTTATCGTTAACAATAAGTACCTAGTTCAAGCGCAAGGCATTAAGTCAATGGACGAGTACTTTGCACTAGTAAACTACTTGCTAACGCTTAAGTAATCTGTGCAAAAACAAGAAAGGGGAGCACTGTGCTCCCCTTCTTTATTTGTGTATTTCTTGCAGCAGTTGATCTTTCTCCTGCCAAACATCACCAAGCCATTGTTGGAACTGGCGTTTATACGGCTTGTCATTAAAATAATCGCCCAATACACGTTCGTCGACAGGAAGCACTTTCACACGCACGACAATCTTGGTCATACGCCCCATAAGAATATCTTTAAATGGCTTCTCCGTATTATCTGGATATGCCAAGGTCACATCAATGATGTTCTCAAATTGCTCACCCATTGCCGCTAACGTATAAGCAATACCACCTGATTTTGGCTGCAACAAATATTGATAACCCGCTCGACTTTTACGCTGCTTCTCTTGTGTAAAACGCGTTCCTTCCACGTAATTCACTACTGTAGTTGGTGTATGTTTAAACTTGGCGCAAGAGCGGCGCGTCGTTTGCAAATCTTGTCCACGTTTATGTGGATTACGAAGCAGATATTCACGAGAATAGCGACGCATAAATGGCATATCTAATGCCCAACAAGCCATACCGATAAAAGGCACGTAAAGTAACTGTTGTTTTAAGAAAAATTTAGGCATAGGGATGCGATCTTTAAATACGCAGCACAGTACAACAATATCAGTCCAACTAAGATGATTACTGATCAGTAGGTACCAACCATCTTTCTTTAAGTTTTCTCCGCCTTGAACATCCCATTCAACGCGATTAAACAAAGCAAGGATGCCTGCATTGACTGTAGCCCAAACCCACATCATTTTGTTTGCAGCTTCGGTACCCTTGGCTTTGAGCTTTGCTGTTGGAAGCAAAAGCTTAAAAATGGCAATGATACAAATAGCGATGGAACAAATCGCAGAATTTATAATCACAAAAGAAGCGTTAAAAATGAGTAACAAATATGCCAACATGGTAACCAATCAGTAACTAGTGTACGTGAACAATAAAACAGCGTGTAATTATACGAATCCGTTGCCACATTGGAATATTTGTAATAATGGTCAGATTTGTTTCACTGTAAAACCGGACCAACGCTCAACTAACATTCTTCATTCGACAAACAAGGAGAAAGCGAATGAATCCAAGGCTAACCTTACTGCCTTTGGCTCTTATCGTCAGTACAGCTCAGGCTCAACTTGCTGAAACAGCAGGTTTTAGCGGTGAAATTTCGCTCAATGCAGGCTTCGTTTCATCAGAATCTCATTTCAATACCGATAATAGCAGCACCATCAACTCTCTCGATCAAAGCGCTGAGAGTGATAGCTCCTTTATTGCTGCGCCATTAGGCAACATCGCTTATACATTTGGTAGCAAACTCAACCAGCAAGTATACGTTGGTACTACGCGTGCCGATATTGCAGTGGGTACTTTAGCGTTCCAGTTAGGATATCAGTACCAATTGCCATCAGGCACAATATTAGATGTATCTTACCTTCCTACCGTTTTAAAAGGTGAAACGTGGCGCAACCCATATAAAACAGGTTCTGCAAGACAAACCACTGACGAAGGTGGCAACGCGTACCGCTTCCAAATCAAACGCTTCTTAGATGACAACTTTAACCTTGATTTGGCATACGCAGACAAAGATGTGGAAAAAGATGAAGTCACTGACCGCACTTTAGCCCGTGACGCGAAAGTATATTACGTAAAAGGCGATTATCGTATCCCGTTGAGTCGCACATCAATGCTACAACCTGCTTTAACCTACATTAATCAAGATGCCGTTGGTGATGCCGAGTCATTTGATTCATATGGTTTAGACTTAAGCTGGTTCCAATTTATGAACCGTCACCGCTTTGCCTTAACCGCTGGCTACACAATGAAAGACTACCAATCAGCAAGCAACACGTTTGGTAAAACACGTAGCGACGACACATTAAGTCTGTTTGCGGCATACGAATACGAAAATGTATTCGATTGGCAAAACTGGTCGTTCATTTCTCTGGCTGGCTACAGCAATACCGATTCGAATATCACTTTCTACGATGAGAAAGAATATTTAGTTTCAGTTGGTATGAACTACAACTTCTAAGATCGATACTCGCAGTAAATGGGATCCATTTGCTGCGAGTATAAAATGGACTGATCGTCACAATAAAAACAATTCATTGCTCAAACAATAGCCAATCGAACGCTCTTGTGGATAATATGCGCCCTATTTATTATTTGCGAGAGCCATACATGCACATCGATCCTCAATACGCTTCCGAACAAAACTTAATGAGCGTTCTTTCCAAGAACTTTCCGGGTTTTATCGCTGTGCGAAAAGAGACAGGTGAACATGTCGCCCTCAACCAGCGCTACCGTGCTTTCTTCGAAGAAGACATTCTCGGCATCAGCTTAGACAACATGATCACAGATTGTGATAACGAAGACCTACGAGATCTGTTACTTCAATGCAAACGCAACGATCAAGCTTTGATCGACAGCAAAGCCCCGATGCGAGTGGATATTGAAACCTTTCAAAATCACCACTTTGAATCTATGCGCTACCTTACCGAAGTTAATGGTGAGCGTCATATCGTATTGATGGCATGGGATATAACAGCGCGTATCGAAGAACAAAACCAGTTAAAACAAAGCCTGCATTACGATCACCTAACAGGTGCATTAAATAAAAAAGCGTTGATGTCAGCCATACAAAAGGGCTGTGACTGCTGCGTTGTGGCTTATCTTGATTTGGATAAATTCAAGCAAGTTAACGACACTTATGGTCATGCTATTGGAGATAAAGTACTGATCGACTTTGCTACCTTAATGATGCAAAAACTGGGAGAGAATGGCACGCTCTACCGAGTTGGTGGTGATGAGTTTGTCGTCCTATTTGATTGCATGCCATTATCCAGTGCTCAAGACATCCTGTTGAATATTCGCCAATTTGTAGAAAATGATATCCATCTACATGGTATCTCATTCAGTTTTGGCTTGGTGGAGTGCCAAGAGAATCTTGAGCAATGTATCGAGCATGCAGACCAAGCACTCTACCAAGATAAACGCAACCGAAAGCAGGCTTAAATTTATACTGCCTGCGCCGTCAACTGTTTGAGTAATCTATCCATCGCTCGATACCCCAATGCTTCTGCAAGGTGAGTTCGTTCAATTTGTGGTGAACCTTCCAGATCAGCGATAGTACGCGCAACTTTGATGATGCGGTGATACGCGCGAATCGACAATCCCAAGCGGTGCAAAGCGTTCTCTAGAAACTCGGCATCGCTTTTTTGTAGCGGGCAAAACGCTTCAATCTCTCGACTGCCCAACAGTGCATTAACCTTACCGCTGCGATTGAGCATATCATTGCGTGCTTGATTTACTCGTTCCTTGACCGCCGCTGTTGGTTCCCCTCGATCGCCCCCTTCAGATAATGTGCCTTTCGGCAAAGCAAGAATTTCCAGCGACATGTCAAAACGATCTAGAAGCGGACCTGATAAACGTCCAAGGTAGCGCAAAATAGCTTGTGGATTCGTCCGTGCTTGATTCCCTTCATAATATCCTGTCGGACTGGGGTTTAATGCACCAACCAATTGGAATCGAGCAGGAAAGCGCGTTTTACCTTGCGCTCTAGAGATAATAATTTCTCCTGACTCCAAAGGCTCTCGCAAAGAATCGAGCACCTTACGGTCAAACTCCGGCATCTCATCTAAAAACAACAACCCATTATGGGCTAGAGATATCTCGCCCGGTCTTGGTACTGAGCCACCTCCGACTAAAGCAGCCATTGAGCTGGAATGGTGCGGAGCGCGGAACGGTCGCGTCTTCCAATTGTGTTCATTGATTTCACTTTGAGTCAGCGACGCCACAGAAGCGGTTTCCATGGCTTCTTCATCGCTCATCTCTGGCAATAAATCACATAGCCGTGATGCCAACATGGTTTTACCTGTACCTGGAGGACCAAGAAAAAGTAGGTTGTGATTGCCAGCCGCAGCAATTTCTAAAGCGCGTTTACCTTGTTGTTGACCAATGATGTCTTGTAAATCACGACCGTGCGTTTTGGTCTCTTTTTTCTTCGGGGTTTGATATAAATTCAATTGATGCTGACCACAAAGCTCAGCACACACTTCCAGTAACGATTGGGCTGATTTATGCTGCTCTTTACCCACTAATGCCGCTTGATCACCATTCGCATGAGGCACCACTAAACGACGCTGTTTTTTGTTCGCAGCCAACGCAGCAGGTAGCACGCCTTTTACAGGTCTCAGCCCTCCAGAAAGGGCTAATTCACCAACAAATTCGTAGTTTTTGAGCTTATCTGTCGCGATTTGTTCTGAAGCAGCCAAAATCCCTAATGCAATCGGCAGATCAAAGCGCCCACCTTCTTTGGGCAAGTCAGCAGGAGCCAAATTGACCGTAATTCGTTTTGCTGGAAACTGAAAATTGGAATTAACGATCGCACTTCGGACACGATCTTTCGATTCTTTTACTGTGGTTTCCGGTAGACCCACCAGCGTAAACCCCGGCATCCCATTGCTGATGTGGACTTCCACGCTTACCGACGGCGCTTGCACACCCACACTTGCTCGACTATGAATGATTGCCAGCCCCATAATTTCCTCAAATTTTTGTTCGTTATATAACCAGATGTTTTCTATATGGATATGTTATATAGCCTGTCCAGAATGGTACTTAATGTGAAAAAAGAATGACTTTTTGCTTGTCATGCAGCAGATTTGTGTGTTACCACTAGTGACGCAAACATTTTCGTAGAACATTACACACTACTTTTTAACGAAAAAAAGAACGACAGACAGATGAACTTATTCGCTCACAACAACTCACTGCTAGCCCTGATTATCGTGGTCATTATTGGCACCGCGCGGGGTATTGTGGGCGAAAGATAACCACAAATTACGAAAAACCCCCGCACTGAAAAGTCCGGGGGTTTTTTTACAACTACAAGTTGTCATCTGTCTAACCCTCAGACAGCTTAACGGGAAGAATGGGAGTGCACATGAAGTGCAAAACACATGGCGATAGCTACGAGCCACAACGTAGCAAAGGAGGTTTACGATGACCGGTGCAGAACTAGTCGTAGCCGCTTTAAGGCAACAAGGCATCGAAACGGTGTTTGGGTATCCGGGTGGAGCCATCATGCCGATCTACGATGCCTTGTATGACGGAGGTGTGGAACACATCTTATGTCGTCATGAACAAGGGGCTGCCATGGCCGCCATAGGGATGGCCCGCGCAACACAAGACGTTGCGGTTTGTATGGCAACTTCCGGACCAGGAGCCACCAACCTTGTTACTGGTCTTGCCGATGCCTTTCTCGATTCCGTTCCTCTAGTAGCCATCACAGGTCAGGTTGCTAGCTCTCATATCGGTACCGATGCATTCCAAGAAATGGATGTGATTGGTATGTCCCTAGCTTGTACCAAACACAGCTACCTAGTGACCGACATTGAAGACCTTGCTCCAACACTTGCCGAAGCGTTCGAAGTTGCAAAAACAGGTCGACCAGGTCCAGTGATTGTCGATATCGCCAAAGACGTTCAGCTTGCCCAAGCACCCACAGAACTTCTGCCTCCTTTTGTTCCACCAGCCCCTCCATTAGCAAGTGACGCCGATATCCAGCGCGCACAAGAAGTACTTGCCGCTTCAACTCGCCCAGTTTTATACGTCGGCGGTGGTGTACAGATTGCCAAAGCGACAGATGCAGTACGCGAGTTTCTACGGTTAAACCCAATGCCAGCGGTCAGCACGCTGAAAGGCTTGGGCACCATTGAACGTCATGACCCACACTATTTAGGTATGCTGGGTATGCACGGCACTAAAGCTGCGAACCTAGTAGTTCAAGAATCTGACCTTTTGATTGTGGTTGGGGCTCGTTTTGATGATCGTGTGACGGGCAAACTCGATACCTTTGCGCCGCATGCCAAAGTGATTCATATCGATATCGATGCAGCCGAAATTCACAAGCTTCGCCATGCTAATGCACCACTTCGCGGTGAAATCAGCAAGATTCTTCCTCAACTAGAACTGACTCAAGATATCTCCCCTTGGGTGCATCACAGCGAAAGTCTGCGTAGCGGATTCAAATGGCGTTACGACCACCCAGGCGAGTTGATCTACGCACCGCTACTACTCAAACAACTGTCTGACATGATGCCGGATAGCTCAATTGTGTCGACCGACGTCGGTCAGCACCAGATGTGGGCAGCACAACATATCCAACCACGCGATCCGCAAAACTTCATCACTTCGGCCGGTCTTGGCACCATGGGTTTTGGTCTGCCAGCCGCAATGGGTGCCGCGGTCGCACGTCCTGATGATCAGTCTATCCTTATTACAGGTGACGGTTCATTTATGATGAACGTGCAGGAGTTGGGCACGCTAAAGCGTCGTCAGATTCCAGTGAAGATAGTCCTTCTTAACAACCAACGTCTTGGCATGGTTCGCCAATGGCAGTCGCTATTCTTCGACGGTCGTCATAGCGAAACCATTCTTGATGACAACCCAGATTTCGTGATGCTTGCAAAAGCCTTCGATATCCCGGGCAAGACCATCACCAAGAAAGAAGAAGTCGAACCGGCTCTCAAAGAGATGCTAGAAAGTAAGACTTCTTACATGCTTCACGTTTTAATCGATGAGGAAGAAAACGTGTGGCCACTTGTACCGCCAGGTGCATCAAATAGTGACATGTTGGAAAACACTTAAGAGGCAATCACATGGACAGATATTTACTCGACATCAAAGCCGACGACAAACCGGTACTGTTAGAGCGCGTTCTTCGTGTGATTCGTCACCGAGGCTTTGTGATCAAACAAGTCGCAGCTACCC
Source organism: Vibrio harveyi NBRC 15634 = ATCC 14126 = KCTC 12724 (assembly GCF_001591145.1). Taxonomy (GTDB): domain Bacteria; phylum Pseudomonadota; class Gammaproteobacteria; order Enterobacterales; family Vibrionaceae; genus Vibrio; species Vibrio harveyi. The sequence continues at coordinate 27,695 of NZ_BCUF01000026.1, forward strand.
AAAACCATGAAAGCAAAGTAGCCAGCGTAGAGATCATCGTCGACAGCGATCGACCTATCTCGTTCTTGGTCAATCAAATTGAGAAGTTGTGGGATATTCGTACCGTAGAAGTACTTAAGATCCGCAACGATGAACTCCCAAATCACAACTTACAACAACACGTAAGTGCATAAGGAAGGCAATAAATGGCAACGAAAACTGCAGATTACATTTGGTTTAATGGCGAGATGCTCCCGTGGGCTGAAGCGAACGTTCACGTTCTTACTCACGCAATGCATTACGGCACCTCTGTTTTTGAAGGCGTACGCTGTTACAACACGCCAAAAGGACCAATTGTCTTCCGTCACCGTGAACATGCGCAACGTCTAAAAGATTCAGCCAAGATTTACCGCTTCCCGATTCCATACTCTGTGGAAGAAATTATGGAAGCAACACGTGAAACCCTTCGCCAGAACAAGCTCGACAGTGCTTACATTCGTCCATTGGGCTTTGTGGGCAATGTTGGCTTGGGTGTTTGCCCGCCTGTTGGCACTGAAATGGATCTGATCATTGCGGCTTTCCCTTGGGGGTCTTACCTAGGTGAAGAAGCGTTAGAGAAAGGTGTTGATGCGATGATTTCAAGCTGGAACCGTGCAGCACCAAATACTATCCCTACCGCAGCGAAAGCAGGTGGTAACTACCTATCTTCACTGCTCGTTGGCGGTGAAGCTCGTCGTCACGGTTATGATGAAGGCATCGCTCTCAGCGTAGATGGTTACTTATCGGAAGGCGCAGGTGAAAACATCTTTGTTATCAAAGATGGCGTCATCACAACACCACCAGCAACCAGCGCTATTCTGCCAGGCATCACTCGCGATTCAATCATGACCATTGCGCGTGATAAAGGCTATGAAGTTCGTGAAGCAAACATTGCTCGTGAAGCCCTTTACCTTGCTGACGAAGTCTTCATGACAGGCACAGCCGCTGAAGTCGTGCCTGTTGCAACCATCGACAAAATTGAAGTAGGCAGCGGTAAGCGCGGTCCTATCACCAAAGAACTACAAGCGGCCTATTTCGGCCTATTTAACGGCACCACGGAAGATAAGTGGGGCTGGTTAGACTATGTGTACCCAGAACAGAAGTAAGAAGGATTAGGAAATGCCAAAATATAGATCAGCAACCACCACACATGGTCGTAACATGGCGGGAGCACGTGCATTGTGGCGTGCCACTGGCGTCAAAGAAGAAGACTTCGGTAAACCAATCATCGCAGTAGTAAACTCATTTACTCAGTTTGTTCCGGGTCACGTACACCTGAAAGATATGGGTCAGCTTGTAGCACGCGAAATCGAAAAAGCTGGCGGTATCGCAAAAGAATTCAACACCATCGCCGTTGATGATGGTATCGCAATGGGTCACGGTGGCATGCTGTACTCATTGCCTTCACGCGAACTGATCGCAGACTCCGTTGAGTACATGGTAAACGCACACTGTGCCGATGCTATGGTGTGTATCTCTAACTGTGACAAAATCACTCCGGGAATGTTGATGGCATCAATGCGTCTCAACATTCCTGTTATCTTTGTTTCTGGTGGTCCAATGGAAGCGGGTAAAACCAAGCTTTCCGATCAGATCATCAAGCTAGACCTTGTTGATGCAATGATCCAGGGCGCAGATCCAAAAGTTTCTGATGAGCAAAGCGAACAGATCGAGCGCAGTGCATGCCCAACGTGTGGATCGTGTTCAGGCATGTTTACCGCAAACTCGATGAACTGTTTAACTGAAGCACTCGGTCTTTCTCAGCCAGGCAACGGTTCTATGTTGGCGACTCACGCAGACCGTGAACAGCTATTCCTTAACGCGGGTCGACGTATTGTTGAACTGACTCGTCGTTACTACGAGCAAGATGACGAATCCGCATTGCCACGCAACATCGCAACCTTTGATGCCTTTGAAAATGCTATGGCACTGGACATCGCTATGGGTGGCTCAACTAATACGATTTTGCACTTATTGGCAGCAGCGCAAGAAGGCGAAGTCGATTTTGATATGGAAGATATCGATCGCCTGTCTCGCCAAGTACCGCACCTGTGTAAAGTCGCACCGTCCACTCAGAAATATCACATGGAAGACGTGCACCGCGCTGGTGGTGTAATGGCTATCCTTGGTGAGCTTGACCGTGCCGGTCTACTGCACAATGATGCGCGCACCGTACTTGGTCTTTCCATGAAAGAGCAGCTCGCAAGATACGACATCATCCAAACTGAAGACGAAGAAGTACTCAAGTTCTACCGCGCAGGTCCTGCAGGTATTCGTACTACACAAGCATTCTCACAAGATTGTCGCTGGGATCGACTTGATGATGACCGCGCTGAAGGTTGTATTCGTGCCAAAGACAATGCTTTCAGCCAAGAAGGTGGTCTAGCTGTTCTATCTGGCAATATCGCACTTGATGGCTGTATCGTTAAGACCGCTGGCGTTGATGAAAGCATTCTTAAGTTCACTGGTCCTGCCGTGGTTTTCGAGAGCCAAGAAGACGCCGTTGAAGGCATCTTAGGCGGAAAAGTTAAAGCGGGCGACGCGGTAATTATCCGCTACGAAGGCCCTAAAGGTGGTCCGGGCATGCAAGAAATGCTGTACCCAACCACTTACTTGAAATCGATGGGACTCGGTAAAGAGTGTGCACTTCTGACTGACGGTCGCTTCTCTGGTGGTACATCAGGTCTGTCTATAGGTCACGCCTCTCCTGAAGCGGCAAATGGTGGTGCGATTGGTCTGGTAAAAGAAGGCGATATGATCGCAATTGATATTCCAAACCGTTCAATTTCACTCCAAGTATCTGAACAAGAGCTTGCTGAGCGACGTGCAAAACAAGACGAACTAGGCTGGAAACCTGTTGACCGCCAACGTGAAGTTTCATTTGCACTCAAAGCTTACGCAAGTATGGCAACCAGTGCTGACAAAGGTGCAGTACGAGACAAATCTAAGCTCGAGGGCTAGCTTTATGAGTCAACCCTTTCCCTTAAAACAGGAAAACCAATCTGGTGCAGATTATCTGCGCCAGATCTTGCGAGCTCCTGTGTATGAAGTTGCGACAGTCACCCCATTGCAAGAAATGCCTCGCCTTGCTGCACGCATTGGTAACAATGTGCAAATCAAGCGCGAAGATCGCCAGCCCGTGCACTCGTTCAAACTGCGCGGTGCTTACAACATGGTGGCAAGCCTGTCTGAAGCACAGAAAGCCGCTGGTGTCATTGCTGCATCCGCAGGTAATCACGCCCAAGGCATGGCGCTTTCGGGTACAAAGCTAGGCATAAAAACCACCATCGTGATGCCAAAAACCACACCAGATATCAAAGTCGATGCTGTACGCGGGTTTGGTGGCAACGTGGTGCTGCATGGCAGTAATTTTGATGAAGCAAAAGCGGAAGCTGAGCGCCTATCCGAGTTAAACGGTTATACCTTTGTCCCACCATTCGATCATCCACTGGTGATTGCAGGTCAAGGTACTATCGGCATGGAAATGCTGCAGCAAAATGGTCACCTAGATTACATTTTCGTACCTGTTGGTGGTGGCGGTTTAGCCGCAGGCGTAGCGGTGCTTGTGAAGCAGTTGATGCCAGAAATCAAAGTAATTGCGGTCGAGCCAGAAGACTCTTCATGCTTAAAAGCAGCTTTGGATGCTGGTGAGCCAGTCGTACTAGACCAAGTCAGTATGTTTGCCGATGGCGTCGCAGTAAAGCGCATTGGTGAAGAGACGTTTCGTCTGTGCCAAAAGTACATTGATGGGCATATCGCAGTCTCCAGTGATGAAATCTGCGCTGCTGTGAAAGACATCTTTGAAGATACTCGTGCTATCGCAGAACCTTCCGGCGCACTTGCTCTAGCGGGCTTAAAGAAGTTTGCTGAGCAAAACAAACTCGAAGGCAAAAATCTAGGCACCGTACTGTCAGGCGCCAACACCAACTTCCATGGTTTGCGTTATGTTTCTGAACGCTGCGAGCTTGGTGAGAAACGTGAAGGTCTGCTTGCGGTCACCATTCCTGAGCGTCAAGGTGCCTTCTTTGAGTTCTGTAACCTCATTGGCGGTCGTGCCGTAACGGAGTTTAACTATCGTTACAACGATGACGCACTGGCGAATATCTTTGTCGGTGTGCGTTTGCAAGGCGGTCAGGAAGAACTAGAAAACATCATCCATGACTTGCGTGATGGTGGTTACCCTGTGGTTGACCTCTCTGATGATGAAATGGCGAAACTGCACGTACGCTATATGATTGGTGGTAAACCATCTAAGCCACTCAAAGAACGCCTCTACAGCTTTGAGTTTCCAGAATATCCGGGAGCGCTACTGAAGTTCTTGAGTACACTCGGTACCCATTGGAATATCAGCTTGTTCAACTACCGTAACCACGGAGCTGACTACGGACGCGTTTTATGTGGTTTCGAGTTAGATGAAAGCGATTTAGCTCAGTTTTCTGCGCATTTGCGCGAACTTGGCTATCAATGCAAAGACGAAACAGATAACCCGTCTTACAAGTTTTTCTTGTCTTAGAGCCGCCAAAGCCACTTTCCTTGAAAGTGGCTTTTTGTTAGTACTGCAGCCAATCCTGATGCAGTTTATTTGGTGTGCCTAAGTAATCCACCATCCATTGAATCAACTTGTGATTGTCATCTTTACGCCACACCAAACAACATTGGCTCAACGGTTTATCATCCTCCAGGACTTTTTCCACCAGCACACCATCGTGGATCAGTGGCATGGCAATATGGCGCGGCATGTAACCGACTCCTACTCCATTCTTCAGACATTCGATCGCGCTATACCAATTAGGTAACAGCAGACGACGCTGTTTCGGATAATGACCAGTATGACGTTTTGGCAGCACGTTCGAGGTATCATCGAGACAGATCGCCGGAAATTGACTCACAAACTCTTCTGTCAGGACTTGCTGGCGAACACAAGGGTGCGCAGGTGACATAACAAATGCCCAATCCAATACCCCCATGTCTTTTACTTCAAAATCACCCCCAACTGGAATCGCTGACGTTGCACCGACGACAATATCAGCACGCCCTTGGGCAATCGCTTCCCATGAGCCGTTAAACACTTCCATGTTGATTTGCAGCTCAGCAAATTCAAACTCACGATAAAAATCTTCAACCAAAGGCTTAAGCTTATCGAGTTTAACCACGTTATCCAGTGTGAGCTTCAATGTTGACTGCCAACCATGTGCCGCGCGGCGAGTTTGCGCTTTCACTTCAGCCATTTGTCGTAGCATTAAACGCGCTTCTTCAATGAACAACTCTCCAGCTGGTGTCAGTTCCACTTTTCTCGGTAATCGACGGAACAACACTACATCGAGATCTTGCTCTACTTGACGAACACCGTAGCTGATCGCAGAAGGGACTTTATGCAGCACTTCAGCAGCCGCAGTAAAACTGCCCAATCGAGCAACGGTATCGAGCATTTCCAGTGAAGACTTGGAGAACATGATTTCGACCTTTCAAAATTTTTGATTGATAACCAATAATTTTAGCGTTTTATTTTCTTAAAATCGAAAAATAGAATGGCGAGGTAAATAAATCAGGGTTGGCGCCAACTGATATTGACTAAAAAATGATTAAATAATTTGATTGGTTGAATCATGAAAATATCAAAACTACAACTCGTTTACCTTGCAGCCTTGTCTATGCTTGGCTTTATTGCGACCGATATGTACCTACCTGCGTTCAAAGCGATGGAAATCGACTTTGCAACAGGTCCAGAACAAATCGCACTTTCACTGACCGTATTTCTTGTTGGTATGGCTTTTGGTCAATTGATGTGGGGCTTGGCTTCAGACAAATTTGGACACCGTAATACACTGGCAGCTGGTTTAGTGCTGTTTACTGTTGCGTCCTTCGGTCTCGCATTCAGTGAGCAAGTGTGGCAACTATTAGCATTGCGCTTTGTTCAAGCAATTGGTGTCTGTGCCCCAGCTGTTATTTGGCAAGCGATGGTGATCAAACGTCACTCTAGCAGTAGCCAGCAGATTTTTGCGACCATCATGCCGCTGGTGGCTCTGTCTCCAGCATTAGCACCTCAGTTAGGTGTACTGCTCGCAGATAGTTTTGGCTGGCATAGCATTTTTGTAGCGTTGACACTGATGGGCGTACTGCTTGTCGTTGCGACAATGGCGCAAAAAAATGAAAAGGCAGAAACAAAACAAACCAGCATGTCGTCTGACATCAAAGCACTTCTAGGGTCTAAAACTTACCTAGGCAACGTGTTTATGTTTGCGACGGCATCTGCAGCTTTCTTCGCTTACCTAACAGGTATGCCAGAAATCATGTCTCAACTCGGCTACGAAGCAAAAGACATCGGTTTGAGCTTTATCCCACAAACCATTGCTTTCATAGTGGGTGGTTACCTAGGTAAAGTTGGTGTTCGCAAATTTGGTGATGAAAAAATTCTGCGTCAGTTGATCGGTTTATTCAGTGTTGCCGCGTTGCTTATCTTTGTAGCTTCGCAGTGGGAATTGACCTCCATCTGGCCAATCCTAGCGCCTTTCTGTTTGATTGCGGTAGCGAATGGTGCACTGTACCCAATCGTAGTAAACCGTGCATTGGCAAGTGCGAAGCAAAGCCCTGCAACCGCAGCTGGTTTGCAAAACAGCCTGCAAATTACCGTGAGCAGCCTATCAAGCGCGCTAGTAGCAGCGATGGCAAGCCAAGCTCAGATGGTAACGGGTGTTGCAATCATCATCTGTATGGGTGGTCTGTGGATGGGTTACATCTTGTCTAACCGTGAATTGTCTAAACACTTCACAACTCCAGACAATGCTCGCGTAGTGAGTGAAGACGAGCTTTAGATTCAATTCAAAGTTATCTTAAAACAAAGAGCCGCTGCTGAGCGGCTCTTTTATTCTGTATTAGTAACAATAAGCAACGAACTTACATGCTCTTCAGTCCCCACTTTTCAGCGGTTTGCTCAAAGAAGCCTTGGGTTTTCTTCAACTCAACCCAATGATTGATGTAATTAATCCATACTTGATCATCTTGAGGTAGCAGCATCGCAATAGGGGTAGACTTACGAGGCTCCTTCACCGGCACTATCGCCAGTTGCTTAAACTTGGTCACCAACGTTGCCGCTTCTACATTGGATGTTACCGATACATCAGCGCGGCGAGCTAATAATTCTTGGAAATCACGCGCAGGCGCTTCAATCACAATATGTTGTGCAGATGGAAAGAAATCTTTGACCATCTTTTCTTGCACAGTTCCCAGCGTAGCCGCCACTTTTACATCAGGTTTGTCAAAGTCTGCCCAATCAGAGAACTTCGCTAAGTCTTTCTTTTGTACAACAGGAACAAACGCAAGGTAGAAATACGGTTGACTATAACCCGCAACTTTCGCTCGTGACATATTCAATGATGCACTACCCGTAATATCGTATTTGTTGGCAGTAATGCCATTGACTAGCGTTTTCCAATCGGTCGCGACGTATTCCACCTTAACACCAAGATCTTTGGCAAGCTCAGAGGTGACGTCGATATCAAAACCACGATAGCTATTGGTCGCTGGATCTTTCATCGTCATCGGATTCCAATCCCCTGTCGTCCCGACACGCAACACACCTTTATCTAAGATCTCTTGTAGACGACTTTCTGCATGAGCGACTTGAGTTATCGCAAGCAAACACATTCCTAGCGCAAGCAAAGTTTTTTTCATTTTCTATTCCCTTAAAAGAATGACGGTAGGAGATATTCCCTTTAATTATTAACCATTAGTACGGCTTCATTGATAACATAGCAGCAACAAAGGAAGTTTTTTAGTCAGTTCAGGGAGTAAATGTGAACTATCGACATCTATGCTTAGTTTCGCTGCTGTTTCTCACCGGTTGTTCCGATTACCAATGGGGCTGGTATGTGCTTGACCCATCAACCGAGCAAGGGCTAACAAACATCAAGTTTTTGGTCGCCGGTTTTAATGACACGATCCAAGTGTCACTACTCAGCATGCTGTTTGCAATGACCATCGGATTGATTATTGCTCTTCCCGCCCTTTCTGACTCTCCGGTGCTCAAGTGGATCAACCGCGTTTATGTGGAAGTGATCCGCTCTATTCCCGTTTTGGTATTGTTGCTGTGGGTGTATTACGGAATGCCAACGTTACTCGATGTATCCTTAAACCACTTTTGGGCAGGTGTCATTGCGCTAACTATCGCAGAAAGTGCCTTTATGGCGGAAGTATTTAGAGGGGGAATCCAAGCCATCAGTCGCGGACAACACGAGGCAGCGGAGTCATTAGGGTTAAACTACTGGCAAAAAATGCGCTTAGTGATCCTTCCACAAGCATTTCGTCAAATCTTACCGCCGCTGGGGAATCAATTTGTTTATATCCTTAAGATGAGTTCGTTAGTCAGCGTAATCGGTCTAAGCGACCTAACAAGGCGTGCTAATGAATTGGTCGTGAATGAGTACTTACCATTAGAGATCTATACATTTCTCGTCTTAGAGTACTTGGTACTGATTCTTTTGGTCTCTCAAGCGGTTCGCTGGCTAGAAAAACGCATAGCGATTCCGAGTCACTAAACTCTCCCTTTCACAACACTAGATACAACAAAGCCGCTCATCTGAGCGGCTTTGGTTTATTTCGGTTAAAGAAAGCAGCTGAGGCTTACTTTTGTTTTACCGGGCGTTGCCAACCGGTAATTTTGCGCTCTTTCGCGCGAGTAATCACAAGCTCACCTTCTGCAACGTCTTTGGTTAATGTCGTACCAGCACCAATCGTTGCACCATCAGCAATCGTCACTGGCGCAACAAGCTGGCTATCTGAGCCAACGAAGACGTCGTTACCAATGATGGTCTTAAACTTGTTCGCACCATCGTAGTTACAAGTGATGGTACCTGCACCGATGTTAGTACGTTGACCGATCTCAGCATCACCTAGGTAAGTCAGATGGTTCGCTTTAGAGCCTTCGCCGATACGTGCGTTTTTCACTTCTACGAAGTTACCTACGTGAGAATCGTTACGCATTTCTGCGCCAGGACGTAGGCGCGTGAATGGACCAACTGTACATTCTTCACCAACTGTTGCACCTTCAATCACACTGTAAGGACGAACCACCGTGTTATCATCGATTTCACAGTCTTTCAGTACGCAACCAGCACCGATTACGACGTTATCACCCAGTGATACTTTACCTTCGATGATCACGTTTGCATCGATTTCACAATCCATACCGCATTGCAGTTCACCGCGTAGGTCGAAACGTGCTGGATCACGCAGCATTACGCCTTGCTCTAATAGCTTCTGTGCTTGCATTGATTGGAATGCACGCTCAAGACGAGCCAGTTGAGCACGGTCGTTAACGCCTTCTACTTCAATCGCGTTTACTGGGTGCACAGCCTCAACCGCGCGACCTTCATCGTGTGCTGCCGCGATAACGTCTGTTAAGTAGTATTCGCCTTGTGCGTTTTCATTATTTAGACCAGCAAGCCAGCGTTTCAGGTCACCACCTGTCGCCACCAGCACACCGGTATTACATTCTTTGATGAGCTTCTGCTCTTCTGTTGCGTCTTTTTGCTCGACGATCGCCACTACTGGACCATTTTTGCGAATGATACGACCGTAACCCATTGGGTTGTCTAGCATCACTGTTAGTAGTGCAATACCGCCTGTTGGTTGTGCATCTAATAGGTTTTCAATCGTTTCAGCTGAAATCAGTGGAACATCACCGTAAAGCACCAGTACTTTTTCATCGTCTTCAAACTTCGGAGACGCTTGATCAACCGCGTGACCTGTACCTAGTTGCTCCGCTTGCAGTACCCAATTAACCGGCTCTTCTGCTAGCGTTTGCTGCATTTGATCACCACCGTGACCATATACTAGGTGGATGTTTTGTGCACCAAGACCTGTACATGTATCGATAACATGTTTTGCCATCGGCTTCCCTGCCAAAGTGTGTAGCACTTTAGGCATGTTCGAATACATACGGGTACCTTTACCCGCAGCAAGAATCACAGCACTGAATTTCATTAATAACCTATTGACGTTCTATTTTAATTGGGCGTTATTTTAAACAGCTTGAAAGGAATAGTTAATGGTGGGATGTAAATTTCCAACTAAAATTAATCAAAAAGGCGACCAATTGGCCGCCTTTTTTCATGCAACGTTGCTAATTGAGCTTAGCGACGCTTTTTGGTCAGCTCGATAACTCGTAGCTGAGCAATGGCTTTAGCCAGTTCACTGGCCGCTTGTGCGAAGTCCATGTCACCATGCTGATTCTGGATTTGCTCCTCAGCGCGGCGCTTGGCTTCTTCTGCCTTCGCTGCGTCTAGATCTTCACCACGAATCGCAGTATCAGCCAGTACTGTAGCAGTACCAGGCTGAACTTCGACCATACCACCAGAGACATAAATGAACTCTTCGTGGCCGTGCTGTTTCACAATACGCACCATACCAGGCTTAATAGCGGACAGCAGCGGAGTGTGACCGTGGAAAATACCCAGTTCACCTTCGCTACCGGTCACCTGAAACGTTTCTACACGACCAGAGAAAATACGTTTCTCAGCGCTTACTACGTCTAGGTGAAAGGTTATTGGTGCCATATCGCCTCCTAGTTAGCCTTATAGCTTCTTCGCATTCTCGATAGCATCGTCAATCGTACCGCAGTACATGAACGCTTGCTCTGGAATGTCATCGTATTCACCAGCTAGTAGACCTTTGAAGCCACGTAGTGTCTCTTTAAGAGGTACGTAAACGCCTGGGTCACCTGTAAATACTTCCGCTACGTGGTAAGGCTGAGTTAGGAAACGCTCAATCTTACGTGCACGAGATACAACTTGCTTATCTTCTTCAGATAGCTCGTCCATACCTAGAATCGCGATGATATCTTTCAGCTCTTTGTAGCGCTGAAGTGTCTGCTGAACGCCACGAGCTGTGTCGTAGTGCTCTTGACCAACTACTAGTGGGTCTAGCTGACGAGAAGTCGAATCTAGTGGGTCGATCGCAGGGTATAGACCCATAGCTGCGATGTTACGGTTAAGTACAACCGTTGCATCCAAGTGCGCGAACGTTGTTGCTGGAGACGGGTCAGTCAAGTCATCCGCAGGTACGTATACCGCCTGTACAGACGTGATAGAACCTTGCTTAGTTGACGTGATACGCTCCTGAAGTACACCCATCTCTTCTGCAAGAGTTGGCTGGTAACCTACCGCAGAAGGCATACGACCTAGAAGTGCTGATACCTCAGTACCTGCAAGCGTGTAACGGTAGATGTTATCAACGAACAGAAGTACGTCACGACCTTCGTCACGGAAACGTTCTGCCATTGTTAGACCAGTCAGTGCAACACGTAGACGGTTGCCTGGTGGCTCGTTCATCTGACCGTAAACCATCGCTACTTTAGATTCTTCAGGATTCTCAACGTTTACAACGCCCGCTTCCTGCATCTCGAAGTAGAAATCGTTACCTTCACGAGTACGTTCACCAACACCAGCAAATACTGATAGACCTGAGTGTTGAAGTGCGATGTTGTTGATAAGCTCCATCATGTTAACGGTCTTACCTACACCTGCACCACCGAATAGGCCGATTTTACCACCCTTAGCGAATGGACAAACCAAGTCGATTACTTTAACACCAGTTTCTAGAAGTGCTGTTTCGTTTGATTGCTCTTCGTAGCTTGGTGCTTCACGGTGAATAGAGTAAACCTCTTCTGCACCGATCTCACCACGCTCATCAATCGCGTCACCTAGGACGTTCATGATACGACCTAGAGTTTTAGTACCTACTGGTACTGAAATTGGAGCGCCAGTGTTAACCACTTCAACGCCACGACGTAAACCATCAGAGCTACCCATTACGATACAACGAACTACGCCACCGCCTAGCTGTTGTTGAACCTCAAGAACTAGACGCTCTTTAGATTCTGTAACGTTTAGAGCGTCATATACACTTGGTACTTCGCTCTGTGGGAACTCTACGTCGACTACCGCACCGATGATCTGTACGATCTTACCTGTAGCCATCGTTAATCCTCTAAACTATTTCGTTTTACCTAAGCTTAAACCGCAGATGCACCACCAACGATTTCCGATAATTCTTGTGTGATCGCAGCCTGACGGGCTTTGTTGTACACAAGTTCTAAATCTTCAATCAAGTTGGTTGCGTTATCCGTTGCAGCCTTCATCGCAATCATTCGAGCCGCTTGCTCACAAGCAAGGTTCTCAACCACACCTTGGTATACCTGAGACTCTACGTAACGCACTAGAAGTGTGTCTAATAGAGGTTTTGGCTCAGGCTCATAGATGTAGTCCCATGAGTGCTCACGCTGCATCTCTTCGCTGTCCGATTTAGGCAAAGGTAGCAATTGATCGATCGTTGGTTGCTGAATCATAGTGTTCACAAACTTGTTGAACACCACATATAGACGATCCAGTTCACCTTCATCGTATTTCTTAAGCATTACGCCAACAGAACCGATTAGGTCTTCTAGGCTTGGGCTATCACCCAGACCAGAAACCTGTGCCGCAACTTTTGCGCCACCATGTTTAAAGAAAGCTGTTGCTTTTGAACCAATTACAGCCAGTTCAACTTCAGCACCTTTCTCTTTCCATGATTGCATGTCTGTAACGGCTTTCTTGAACACGTTAATGTTCAAACCACCACACAGACCACGGTCTGTCGAAACGATGATGTAACCAACACGTTTAGCTTCACGCTCTTCTAGGTACGGATGACGGTACTCTAGGTTTGCGTTAGCCACATGACCGATCACTTTACGCATTGTTTCAGCGTATGGACGAGAAGCTTCCATTGCGTCTTGAGAACGACGCATTTTTGAAGCTGCTACCATTTCCATCGCTTTCGTAATTTTCTGAGTGCTTTTAACACTACCGATTTTATTACGTATCTCTTTTGCGCCGGCCATCGTTACTCTCCGTTAGTTGGTGGCAGAAACTGCCACCGACCTAATTACCAAGTTTGGGTTGCTACGAAGTCGTCAGTCAGTTTCTTCAACTGAGCTTCAACTTCATCGTTGTATGCACCCGTCTTGTCGATCTCAGCTGCGAATTCAGCGTATTGACCGCGAGCGTACGATAGTAGAGCCGCTTCGAAATCTAGCAGTTTGCTTAGTTCAACATCTGCTAAATAGCCGCGCTCTGCCGCGAAGATTACTAGTGCTTGGTCAAATACAGACATTGGAGCGTACTGCTTTTGCTTCATTAGTTCTGTAACTTTTTGACCGTGGTCTAGCTGTTTCTTCGTCGCTTCATCAAGGTCAGACGAGAACTGCGCGAATGCCGCTAGTTCACGGTACTGAGCTAGTGCAGTACGGATACCGCCTGATAGCTTCTTGATGATTTTCGTCTGAGCTGAACCACCTACACGAGATACTGAGATACCTGGGTCAACCGCTGGACGTACACCTGCGTTGAATAGCTCAGTTTGTAGGAAGATCTGACCATCGGTAATCGAGATTACGTTAGTCGGTACGAATGCTGAAACGTCACCTGCTTGAGTTTCAATGATAGGAAGAGCAGTTAGAGAACCAGTCTTACCTTTCACTTCACCGTTAGTGAAACGCTCTACGTACTCTTCGTTTACACGAGCTGCACGCTCTAGTAGACGCGAGTGTAGGTAGAATACATCACCTGGGAATGCCTCACGGCCTGGTGGACGTTTTAGTAGTAGAGAGATCTGACGGTAAGCTACCGCTTGCTTAGATAGATCATCGTAAACAATCAGTGCGTCTTCACCGCGATCGCGGAAGTATTCACCCATCGCACAACCTGCGTATGGCGCTAGATATTGTAGCGCTGCAGATTCAGAAGCAGATGCAACAACAACGATAGTGTTAGCTAGCGCGCCGTGCTCTTCTAGTTTGCGAACTACGTTAGCGATAGTCGATGCTTTCTGACCGATTGCTACGTAGATTGAGAAAATACCAGAGTCTTTCTGGTTGATAATCGCGTCGATCGCCATTGCTGTTTTACCAGTCTGACGGTCACCAATTACAAGCTCACGCTGACCACGACCGATTGGGATCATTGAGTCAACTGATTTGTAACCAGTTTGCACAGGTTGGTCTACCGATTTACGGTCGATTACACCTGGTGCGATTACTTCTACAGGCGAAGTCAATTTAGCTTCGATTGGACCTTTACCATCGATAGGCTCACCTAGTGTGTTCACTACGCGACCTAGAAGTTCTGGACCAACTGGCACTTCAAGAATGCGACCAGTACCTGTAACTTTCATGCCTTCCTTAAGGTCAGCATATGGGCCCATTACTACCGCACCAACCGAGTCACGCTCAAGGTTAAGTGCTAGTGCATAACGGCCACCCGGTAATTCAATCATTTCACCTTGCATCACGTCCGCTAGGCCGTGGATGCGGATGATACCATCGCTTACCGATACGATAGTACCCTCGTTGCGAGCTTCACTAACAACTTCGAAAGATTCGATACGTTGTTTGATCAGATCGCTAATTTCCGTGGAATTAAGTTGCATGCTCCAATCCCCATTAAGACTGCAATGCATCGCTCAGGCGGTTCAAACGACCACGCGCTGAGTCATCGATGACTAGGTCTCCGGCTCGAATAATAACCCCACCAAGTAGGGTCTCATCTACACTGCAATTCAGCTTCACTTTGCGTTCAAGACGCACTTCAAGTTTGCTGCCAATGTTTGCAAGTTGTTCATCAGAAAGTTCGCTTGCTGAAATTACTTCAACATCGATTTCTTTCTCATGCTCTTTCTTCAATAGGAAGAATTGTTCACAAACATCAGGAAGGGCCGTCAGACGACCATTCTCAGCCATTACCTTAATCAGGTTTTGACCGTGCGCATCAACTTGTTCGCCACAAACTGCAACAAAGATTTCTGCCATTTTGTCAGCAGAAACAGAACCCGTTAGAAGTTCATTCATTTGTTCGTTTTTGGCAACTTCAGCAGCAAAAGATAGCATTTGACCCCATTGGTCTAGCTGATCTTTGTCTACAGCAAAGTCGAAGGCTGCTTTAGCATAGGGGCGTGCGATTGTAGTCAAATCAGACATATGCGCCCCCAGACTTAAAGTTTTGCAGTAATGTTGTCGAGAATATCTTTCTGAGCGTCTTTATCGATAGTACGCTCAAGGATTTTCTCAGCACCAGCTACAGCCAGAGTAGCAACTTGTTTGCGCAGCTCATCGCGTGCACGATTACGTTCAGCTTCAAGTTCTGCTTCCGCTTGCGCTAGGATTTTCTGGCGTTCTGCCTGAGCTTCCTCGCGAGCTTCATCAATAATTTGAGACTTACGCTTGTTCGCTTGGTCGATGATCTCAGTTGCTGTGCGCTTCGCTTCTTTCATCTGATCAGAAGCGTTGGCTTGTGCTAGATCCAAGTCTTTTGCAGCACGTTCCGCTGCTTGAAGACCATCAGCAATTTTCTTCTGACGCTCTTCGATCGCTTGCATCAATGGTGGCCATACATACTTCATGCAGAACCACACAAATAGTGCGAACGAGATTGCTTGACCTAGCAGAGTTGCGTTTATGTTCACAACAGCTACCCCTCTATTTGGACTTAGTGTTAATCAGTGACAAGCCTGAGCTCGTCCCGAGTTAAAGGTGATTAACCTAGTTGACCAACGAATGGGTTTGCGAATGTGAATAGTAGCGCGATTACGATACCGATCATTGGAACCGCATCAAGTAGACCTGCGATGATGAACATCTTAACTTGTAGCATAGGAGCCATTTCTGGTTGACGTGCTGCACCTTCTAGGAATTTACCACCTAGTAGTGCGAAACCAATCGCTGTACCAAGAGAAGCAAGACCGACGATAATACCTACGGCGATTGCAGAAAAGCTCAGTAAAGTTTCCATTACTATCTCCAATTTATAGTTGTTGGCTTAGTGCCCAAATAAAAAGCTTAAAAAATTAATGATCAGAATCTTCGTGTGCCATTGACAGGTAAACAATTGTCAACATCATGAATACGAAGGCTTGAATCGTAATAACCAAGATATGGAAGATTGCCCACGGTAGTGAACCCATCCATTGCAAGTACCATGGTAGCATTGCCGCACAAAGAATGAATACAACCTCACCCGCGAACATGTTACCGAATAGACGCATACCAAGTGATAGAGGCTTCGCTAGTAGCGATACCACTTCAATCAGTAGGTTAAACGGAATCATCAGTGGGTGATTGAATGGATGTAGTGCAAGTTCTTTTGCGAATCCACCTAGACCTTTCACTTTGATGCTGTAGTAGATCATCAATGCGAAAACGCCTAGAGCCATAGCCATGGTGATATTCACATCAGCAGACGGTACAACCTTAAGATAAGGGATACCTAGCCAATGCTCTGCTGGGTACGGTAAGAAGTCGATAGGAACTAAGTCCATCACGTTCATCAAAAATACCCAACAAAAGATAGTCAGTGCTAAAGGCGCGATCAGTGGGTTGCGTCCATGGAACGTGTCTTTGACGTTTTCCGCGACAAATTCAACGATCATTTCTACAGCACACTGAAGCTTACCCGGTACACCCGCTGTTGTTCTCTTCGCTACTTTGTAAAAAATTCCGAGGAAGATTAAACCAGTAAACCAAGAAAAAAACAGGCTATCGATATGTACGTTCCAGAAACTTGTCTCCTCCGCTACTAGACCTAACTTGTAAAGAGATAGGTTAGTAAGGTGGTGGGCAATGTAACCGGACGATGTTAGCGCTTCACCTGGCGCAGCCATAACTCATCCTATTTTTTGTTGTTAATGAATAGCACTGGTGCACAGATATTAATACCTAGTACCAGCAAATAGGTTAGTTTGAGGGGAACAAGTTCCACCTGCATATACATGTAGGCTACGTAGAACAACACAACCGTGATGAGGATTTTCAGAACTTCGCCTGTATAGAAAGAAGCCGCGATACGCTTGGCAGCGCGAGCCCCACTAAACATAAAAGCACATAACGCAAAGACAGCATTGGCAACAACAAAAATGCCCCCACCAACCAGCGCTGAAATTCCCCATTCAGGATTCACGGCTATCGCCATTCCTGCAGCCACAAAAATAACCGCGCCAGACTGGATCATTAACAATTGCTTTGCGAGCTCTCGTCCTGGTCTAGCTAACGCAGCTACCATGTATTCGTACCTCTAGTAATATCCACTTTGCACTAAACTCTCTGTGCAGGGAAATTGGCGAAAATTATACGGTGAGAACAATTGAATGCAATTATATTGCATCAAAAACTTACAGTTTTGTTTACAATCCGACAACTTTCACACAAAATTCGATTATTTTGATTAATTGACCTAAATCAATTATCTCATCTAGGCCTCTAGCTTGGCAATCAGTTGATCCAATTTGTGAGGCTCATCAAGACTTATCGTCACTTTCGCTTTGCCGTTTGCAGAACGGACCAAAGAAACCTTAGCATCAAGCAGTTGACTCAATTTATGCGACATTTGCTCTGCTTCGGTATCTTCTTGTTGAGCTTTTTGCTCATTCTGTGGGGCTAAGCACTTTTTTACTAACTGTTCGGTTTGGCGAACAGTCATTTGCTTCTTAGCCACTTGTTGCGCCACTTCGACCTGCTGTTCGCCTTCTAACGCTAACAGAGCTCGAGCATGACCCATTTCCAATTTTTTATCTGCAACCAGACCTTTTACATCAATTTCCAACTGATTTAGACGTAATAGGTTGCTCACGGTCGTTCTTGATTTTCCGATCACATCGGCCACTTGCTGATGTGTCAACGTGAATTCATCTTGTAGACGTTCAAGCGCTTGCGCTTCTTCAATCACGTTCAAATCTTCGCGCTGAATGTTTTCAATCAACGCCATCGCTATCGCAGCACGGTCTTCGACCTTTTTCACCAAACAAGGTACACGTTTTAGACCGGCTTGCTTTGCCGCACGCCAACGACGCTCACCTGCGATGATTTCAAACTGACCGCTTGCCACTTGGCGAACCACTATTGGCTGAATAATGCCTTGCGATTGAATCGAAGCGGCTAGTTCTTCTAGCGCTTCTGGAGCCATATCTTTACGAGGTTGGTAAACACCCGGCTGCAATTGACCAATAGCCAAATCAGTCAACTCGCCATCAGCCGACAACGCTTGGCTTTGCGATGCAATGTGCTGTTTTTCACGAGCTAACGAACTGGTCGACAACAACGCATCCAGTCCTTTTCCTAGACCACGCTTAGACATAGGAGGAATTCCTTAGGTTAGAGTTAAACTGGGATTTCTTCGCGGCGGAGCATTTCGCCCGCTAAAGCAAGATACGCTTTGGCGCCAGCTGAGTACTTGTCATAGTACATAGCTGGTTTACCGTGGCTCGGCGCTTCGGCCAAACGCACATTACGTGGGATCACAGTACGGTAAACTTTACTACCAAAGTGTTTTTTAAGTTGATCGGATACTTCATTAGATAGGCGGTTACGTGGGTCGTACATGGTACGCAGTAAACCTTCAATTTTGAGGTTCTCATTAACCACGGCCGCTAACTTGCTGATTGTATCCATAAGAGCAGTTAAACCTTCTAACGCAAAGTATTCACATTGCATCGGCACCAGCACAGAGTCGGCTGCGGCCATTGCGTTGATTGTAAGAAGGTTTAGAGAAGGAGGACAATCAATAAAGATGAAATCATAGTTATCGCGAACTGGCGCAAGGGCGTTTTTGAGACGAACCTCACGCGCGAATACTTCCATCAATTTGATTTCTGCAGCAGTCACGTCACCGTTCGCTGCAATCAGATCGTATTTCCCAGTGGTTTGTGTGCAAACCACTTGATCAAAAGGGGTATCTTCAACCAAAAGATCATACGCTGTCGCGTCAACCATGTACTTGTCGACACCACTAGCCATAGTAGCATTGCCTTGAGGGTCGAGATCGATCACCAAAACTTTGCGCTTTGTTGCCGCCATCGAAGCTGCTAAGTTAATGCACGTTGTTGTTTTGCCGACCCCACCTTTCTGGTTGGCGATTGCTACAATTTTACCCACGATTACCTCGCTAATTTTCCTTGCGCGATAAGATTACTAGATGACGATCACCTTCCAACTCAGGAACAGCTAAAGATATGATCTCCGTCACACTACACCATTCAGGAAGCTGATCTATTTCATCTTTAGGGTGTTGTCCTTTCAATGCAAGAAACACCCCTGAATCTTGTTTAGGCAAATGATGACACCATTCCACCATGTCCGTCATTGAAGCAAAAGCTCGACTCAAAACGCCATCAAATTTTTCTTCTGGCTGGAATTCTTCAACGCGACTTTGAATTGGTGTCACATTTTTCAACCCAAGTGCGTGCACAACTTGCTTGAGAAAACGAATGCGCTTACCAAGGCTATCGAGCAAGAAGAACGTCTTCTCAGGGTTCATGATTGCGAGTGGAATGCCAGGTAAACCAGGTCCTGTGCCAACATCGATAAAGCGCTCACCCGGTAAGTGAGTGCTAACGATGATGCTATCAAGGATATGTTTCACTAACATCTCAAGCGGATCACGGACCGACGTCAAGTTGTAAGCTTTGTTCCACTTGTCGAGCAATTCGACGTAACCGACTAACTGCTCGCGTTGCTTTTCAGACACTTCTAAATCGGTTTGTGCGATCAGCTCGTCTAATCTGGTACGTAAAGCGCTCATTATTCTTCCTCACCTTTCTTCAGCAAACCGTGCTTCTTCAGGTGAACAAGCAAAATAGAAATCGCCGCAGGGGTAATGCCCGAGATGCGAGATGCAATACCAATGCTTTCTGGTTTCGCTTCTGTCAGCTTTGCAACGACTTCATTGGAAAGACCTTTCACGTCTTTGTAGTCCAAATCAGCTGGCAACTTAGTGTGCTCATGGCGCAGTGATTTTTCGATCTCTTCTTGTTGACGCTTGATGTAACCATCGTACTTAACCTGAATTTCAACTTGCTCAGCAGCTTGTTGATCTTCCAATGCCGGAGCAAAAGCTTCGAGCTCGGTCAATTGTGAGTATGAGATCTCTGGGCGACGAAGAAGATCCTCACCACTTGCTTCACGCGCCATTGGCGTTTTCAGCAGCTTGTTTAATTCATCGATACCGATTGAATTTGGATTCATCCAGGTCGACTTTAGGCGTTGGCGCTCAGTTTCCATGTTGTCGATTTTTTCGTTGAAACGTGCCCAACGAACATCATCAATCAAACCAAGTTCACGTGCTTTTTCAGTCAAACGCAAATCGGCGTTATCTTCACGTAGCAACAAACGGTATTCCGCTCGAGACGTGAACATTCGGTACGGTTCTTTGGTACCCATGGTCGACAGATCGTCAATTAGAACCCCCATGTAAGCTTGGTCACGACGAGGGCTCCAGCCTTCTTTGCCTTGACTGTGCAAACTTGCATTAAGACCAGCCATTAAACCTTGTGCAGCGGCTTCTTCATAACCTGTTGTACCGTTGATTTGCCCCGCGAAGAACAAACCATTGATGAATTTGGTTTCGTACGTTTGCTTCAAATCACGAGGGTCGAAGAAATCGTATTCAATCGCATAACCAGGACGAACAATGTGTGCGTTTTCAAACCCTTTCATTGAGCGAACGATTTGAACTTGAACGTCAAACGGCAAACTGGTGGAAATACCATTAGGGTATAACTCGTGCGTCGTTAAACCTTCTGGCTCAATAAAGATTTGGTGACTGTTTTTATCCGCAAAGCGCATCACTTTGTCTTCGATAGACGGACAGTAGCGTGGACCTATACCTTCGATCACACCAGCGTACATTGGGCTACGATCAAGGTTATTACGGATCACTTCATGAGTTTGCTCATTGGTGTGAGTGATAAAACATGGGATCTGACGTGGATGGTGCTCTCGTTTCCCCATAAATGAAAATACAGGTGTCGGGTTGTCACCATGCTGCGCTTCTAGCACTGAGAAATCAACGCTTCGAGCATCAATACGCGGTGGCGTACCTGTTTTTAATCGATCAACTCGGAATGGTAGTTCACGCAATCGATCCGCCAATGCTATCGATGGTGGATCACCAGCACGACCACCGGATGAACTTTCCATACCAATGTGGATCTTACCACCAAGGAAAGTACCAACCGTTAATACCACAGCTTTCGCGTGGAATTTCAGCCCCATTTGTGTCACAACGCCAACCACACGATCTTGCTCCACAATCAGATCGTCGACCGATTGCTGGAACAGAGTTAGATTTGGCGCATTTTCTAATGCGTTGCGTACGTATGCTTTGTATAGAGCACGGTCTGCTTGAGCTCGTGTAGCTCGAACCGCTGGACCTTTGGAAGCATTTAGCGTTCGGAATTGAATACCTGCATGGTCAATGGCTTCAGCCATCAGACCGCCCATAGCATCCACTTCTTTTACTAAGTGACCTTTACCGATACCACCAATCGCCGGATTACAAGACATCTGGCCTAATGTATCGATGTTATGGGTAAGGAGAAGGGTTTTTTGTCCTGTGCGTGCAGATGCGAGCGCGGCTTCCGTTCCTGCGTGTCCGCCACCAACAACAATGACGTCAAAGTTTTCGTGATAAAGCATGAACTGACCTCAGGTATTCAAAGGATTTAATGGACAGATAAAAAAGAGCGGTATTTTACCTTTTTTATCTATGAGAGAGAATCGTTTTCTCGCTTTTCACATTTTAGACCTTAAGACTATATATATAAGATCTATATATATGATCTTTTATTGGATCTATTATTAGGATCGCAGGTTTCTGTGGATAACTGGAAAATGATCAACAAGATCATGGATCTTCTTTGGATCAAATCTTGTGATCATGATTTGATCTGATCGAGGATTTCCTGAGATCAAAATTGATGGTTATGCACAGGGCTAAAAAAAGATCTAAGTTGTTATTTGGATAACTAAAGGAAAGTCACTGGATCTTACCTTACTTATCCACAGATGTTTTGGGTGTTTTTTGAGCGGTTGAACGGTGTTGGCTGATAGGAGTTATTCACAAAGAGGAAAAACAGAGCCGTAATTCGGCTCTGTGAAAGGGGGATTAAGCAGAAAAACGTGCGAGGTTCTCGTTTAACCAAGCTTCTGCTGCGTCTTCAGGTACATCATGGTTAAGCACGTCTATTTTCAAGCAATCTGCTAAAGGTGTTGCACCAATATCTTCTAGTAGGTCATATGCATGCTGACCTGCTGCACAGAATGTATCGTAGCTTGAATCACCAATTGCGATGACGGCGAACTTCACATCCGCCATTTTTGGTGGCGTATTTTGCAGTGCGTTGATGAAAGGTTGGATATTGTCTGGATATTCACCTGCACCGTGAGTTGAAGTGATAACTAACCAAGTGCCTCGATTCTCGATCGACGACAACTCTGGTTGATTGTGGATCGTTGTTTCCAATCCGTTCTCATTGAGTAGATCACTTAGGTGATCACCAACGTATTCCGCACCACCGAGAGTACTGCCTGTAATAATGTGGATCATGTGTCTTCCTTTATAAGTCATACCAACGACAAGTTGCAGTTGTTCGTCAGTACAAAAAGAAACGCGGTGTTAAGCTTATGCCTGACACCGCGCGTTTTACTATTTACCGATACAGAATGAGGAGAAGATTCGTCCAAGGAGGTCATCGGAACTGAACTCTCCGGTAATCTCGTTCAAGTGTTGCTGAGTGATACGCAGTTCTTCTGCCAAAATCTCGCCAGCCATGAAGCCTTCAAGCTGTTCTTGACCTATTTGTAGGTGCTGAGCTGCACGTTCTAATGCATCGAGATGGCGACGACGAGCCATAAAGCCGCCTTCCGTATTGCCTGAGAAGCCCATACATTCTTTTAAATGGGTGCGTAAAGCATCCACACCTGCGCCTGTTTTTGCCGAAAGACGAATTAACGTTGGATCATTCACATGGCAGATCCCCATTTCTTCACCGGTTTGATCCGCTTTGTTACGGATCACCGTCATTCCAATACTGTTTGGTAGGCGATCAACGAAATCCGGCCATATGTCTTTTGGATCCGTGGCGTCAGTCGTGGTGCCATCTACCATGAAGAGCACACGGTCCGCTTGGGCTATTTCGTCCCATGCTCGCTCGATACCGATTTTCTCAACCTCATCTGAAGCATCACGCAGACCGGCAGTATCAATAATGTGTAGAGGCATACCATCAATGTGAATGTGTTCACGCAGTACATCACGTGTTGTACCGGCAATATCAGTCACAATTGCAGACTCTTTGCCTGACAGAGCATTCAGAAGGCTAGATTTACCCGCATTAGGACGACCTGCAATCACGACTTTCATACCTTCACGCATGATGGCGCCTTGGTTTGCTTCTTTACGCACTGCATCTAGGTTATCGATGATGGCTTGAAGATCGGCTGATACTTTTCCATCGGCAAGAAAGTCTATTTCTTCTTCAGGGAAATCGATCGCTGCTTCAACGTAAATTCGTAGGTGAATCAACGACTCCACCAGCGTTTGAATACGTTGTGAGAACTGACCCTGCAGCGATTGCAATGCTGATTTTGCCGCTTCTTCTGAGCTTGCATCGATCAAGTCTGCGATCGCTTCAGCTTGCGTTAAGTCCATCTTATCATTCAAGAATGCACGTTCTGAGAATTCGCCAGGACGGGCTGCACGAACACCATCAATGCCCAGAATACGTTTAATTAGCATGTCCATTACAACAGGACCGCCGTGACCTTGAAGTTCTAGAACGTCTTCGCCAGTGAACGAATGTGGGTTAGGGAAGTACAGTGCAATGCCTTGGTCTAGCACGATGCCATCTTCCGCTTGGAATGGCAGATACTCTGCGTAGCGAGGCTTTAGCGTTTTACCTGTGACTTCTAGTGCCACTTGATTGGCCTTAGGGCCTGAAACACGAATAATGCCGACACCACCACGACCGGGTGCGGTAGCCTGAGCGACAATCGTATCTGTAGTCATAATCTTGCCTTTTGAGCTGGGCTATAGGGTTTTACAGACCTAGGGAGCCAGAACCAATTAGTTAGCTGAATTGTAATCAGCCAAAAACAAAAAGGCGACCTTTTGGCCGCCTTTCTTATGCTTTTCTATAAAGGTTTACTTAGTGTGTAAGCCTTTTTTCTCCAGCGCTTTGTAAATCAAAGTCTGCTGGATCAGCGTAACGATGTTCGACACCAACCAGTATAGAACTAGACCTGATGGGAAGAACAAGAAGAAGAAGGTAAACATAACCGGCATAAAGGTCATGATCTTCTGCTGCATTGGATCCGTTACTGTTGTTGGGCTCATCTTCTGGATTAGGAACATTGACGCACCCATCAGTAGCGGCAGGATGTAGTAAGGGTCCTGTGCTGAAAGGTCGTGAATCCAACCAAAGAATGGTGAATGACGTAGCTCAACTGATTCCATTAGTGCCCAGTATAGAGCGATGAAGATAGGCATCTGTAGGATAAGAGGTAGACAGCCGCCCAGAGGGTTCACTTTCTCTTTCTTATACAGTTCCATCATCTCTTGGCTCATGCGCTGACGGTCATCGCCGATGCGCTCACGCATAGCTTGCAGCTTAGGCTGTAGCATACGCATTTTCGCCATAGACGTGTATTGCGCTTTCGTTAGTGGGTACATTGCACCACGAACGATGAAGGTCAAACAGATGATTGCCACACCCCAGTTACCCACGAAGTTTTGGATGAAAGCAAGCAGTGAGTGAAGTGGTTTAGCGATGAACCATAGCCAGCCGTAGTCCACTACTAGGTCTAGGTTTGGTGCTACTGCAGCCATTTCTTTTTGCAGTTTAGGACCAACCCAAAGCGTTGCTTCAAACTTCGCTTGGTCACCCGTCGCGATAGTTTTGTTTGGCATACGTACGCCGATATCACCTAGATTACCAATCACGCGAGTGTACAGGTTAGTACCTGGTTCGTTACGTGGGATCCAAGCTGCAGCGAAGTAGTGTTGGATCATTGCTGCCCAACCTTGACCATCTGCTAGGTTGAGAGACAAGTTGCGATCCTGCATGTCTTCAAAGCTGTATTTTTTGTAACGAACGTCTTCTGTTGAGTAAGCACCGCCACGGTAAGTTGGCATTGTGATGCTACCACCAGCGTCCATTAGGTTTTGACGCAAGTGAGCGTACATACCAAATGTTGCGTTGTTACCAGAGTTGTTCACTACATCGTATTCCACGTTCAGCGCGTAGCTGCCACGTTTCAGTACGTAAGTTTTAATGTATTCGATACCGTTTGCAGTGAACGTCATTGGAACGCGTAGTTCGTCTTGACCGTCAGCCAGTTTGAAGCTGTCTGCACTTATGTTGTAGTGAGGACGGTTAGTGCTGCTTAGGTCGATACCTTGAGGACCCACTAGACCGCTTTGCGCGATGAACTGGTGACCTTTAGTGTCTTTTAGCAGAACGAATGGATCTGATGAATCAAGTTCAGCAGAGTATTTGTTAAGGTCGGCATGTACCACATCGCCACCAACGGTGTCGATCGACAGAGTTAAAACATCAGTCGTTACTGTGATAGTTTTTGCAGAAGCTTGCTGTTGACCTGGAACTGGGTCTAGCTCATCAGCAAAAGATGGTGCAGGTAGAGTACTGCTTGATTGAGCCTGTTCAACTGCTTGAGGTGCTGGGTTCTTTGCTACTTGCCACTGTTGAAACAGCAAGAAAGAAACCAGTGCCAGAGCAATGAGCAGGATATTACGTTGAGAATCCATCGTTAGTTATCTCTGTCTTGTTTTTGGACTGGTGGAACGGGGTCATACCCCCCTTCATTCAAAGGGTGGCATTTTAATAGACGTTTGCCTGATAACCAACATCCTTTTACAAAACCGTGAGCTCTCAAAGCTTCTAGCGCGTAAGTGGAACAAGTTGGTGTGAACCGGCAGCGAGGACCAATCAGAGGGCTGATAAACCAGCGATAAAGATTAACGAGCCCAATGGCTATCCACGTGAAGGGCGAGACAGGCGATGCCATAGCTTATCAAACAACTTAAATAATTCCTCATTGCTTAAATCTTGCGCGCTTTTCTTCGCGATCACAACAAAATCTTTATTTGGAAGCTGATGTTGATTGTTACGAAAGCTTTCACGAGCCAAACGTTTAAAACGGTTACGACCGACAGCAGTTTTGATTTGCTTTTTCGGAACAGCTAAACCTAATCGTGGGTGAGAAAGTTTGTTATTGCGAGCAATGATGGTGAAATGAGGCGAGCCAGCTCGATGAGCTTGCTGGAAGACGTTTTGATAATGCTCGGGAGTTAACAAGCGTAACTCCCGATTAAACGCGTACGTGTTCAAAATAAACTAGCGATTATTTTGATAGGCGCGCACGGCCTTTTGCACGACGTGCGTTGATAACTTTACGACCGTTCTTAGTTGCCATGCGAGCACGGAAGCCGTGAGTACGCTTGCGCTTTAGAACTGTAGGTTGAAAAGTGCGTTTCATGATAATTACCTTTACTGATCAGTAGTTTTAGGTTCTTGTTAAACCCGGCGTGGGCATTTTGCTTTCTTTATATAAAGAAGCTCTTTATTAAAGAAGAACAACCGACGCCTCTCAACAAAGAGGCGGAATTGTAATCACACTCACATAATGTGTCAATGACTCATGAGTACGAAATTCCGACCGGGCGATTATACGTAGTGTGAGTCAAATCTCAAGGATCGATTGATCTTGATGCTTGATCTTTACTCTATTCCCACTTGGTTAAGGAATTTTTTCAAACGAGGATCTTGTGGATTATCGAAGATATCTTGTGGAGAACCTTGTTCAACAATGTTGCCTTCAGCCATAAAGATCACTCTGTCAGCGACTTCTTTGGCAAATTGCATCTCGTGCGTTACCACCAGCATGGTTTGGTGTTGATTCGCTAACTTCTTCATTAATGAGAGAACTTCTCCGACCCACTCAGGATCCAGAGCTGATGTTGGTTCATCAAAAAGCAGCAATTCGGGTTGCAGTGCCATCGCTCTACCGATACCCACACGTTGTTGTTGTCCACCCGAGAGCGCCGCTGGATAACTTTCACCTTTGTCCCCAAGACCAATGTCATCCAGAATCTGTTGAGCACGTTTTAACGCGTCATCTTTCTTCCATCCTCGAACAGTAATCAAGCCCTCTGCGATGTTCTGACGCGCATTCATATGAGCAAATAGGGCATAGTTTTGAAAGACAAACCCAGTACGGCGACGTAGAGCAAGCACTTCTGCTTTGGTGTGTTTTTGTGTGTCGACCGAAATGTCATCGATGGTAATGCAACCTTCGTCTGCTTGCTCTAAGAAGTTTACGGTACGTAGAAGTGTCGACTTGCCAGTACCGCTTGAGCCGATAATAACGATGATCTCACCTTGTTTGATGTCGAGATCAATGCCTTTTAGAACTTCAGTATCGCCAAAACGTTTGTGAATGTTTTCTAGTTTGATCATCGTACGTACGCCTTATTCAATTTCGCTTCTGCCCAAATCTGTACTCGAGTCAGGATAACCACCACGCCCCAGTAAATCAGAGCGACAGCAAGGAACGCTTCAAAGAAACGGAAGCTAGACGAAGCTTCCATCTGCGCTTTGGCCATGATTTCTGCAACACCAAGTGTGAAGGCGAGGGATGTCGACTTAATCATATCGATGAAGTAGTTCATCAATGAAGGCAGTGCGACACGTGTTGCCTGCGGTAAAATCACACGGCGCATCGCTTGTGTGGTTGTCATACCGACCGACAAGCTTGCTTCCATTTGGCTGCGATCAATGCCAATGATGGCTGCACGAATGCTCTCTGCCATATAAGCGGCAAAGTGCAGCGTTAAACCAATTACCGCAGCAGAAAAGGCATCGATTCCCACCATAAATGGGAAGATTTGCGGTAAGCCGTAGTAGAGCAGAAACAGTTGTACTAAAAGCGGAGTACCACGGAAGAAGCTGATATAAAGTTGGCTCAATTGGTCGAGAACTGGCAGCTTAAATACGCGAATGTTCGCTAAAATGACGGATAGAATTAAAGAAAAGACCAATCCCCATGTGGCCATTTCCATGGTCGTGCCAAGATACTTGAGCAGTATCGGTAGCAGCTCCAGCATGTAATTAAAATCAAATCCCATACGACTTACCTTGAGAAAAGAAAAGGTGGAATACTAAGTTCCACCTTGTCATTGAGTTAAAAAAGGACGCGAGATAAAGCCCTGCGTCCTAAAAGAAGAGAAGTTTTACTTCGTGATGTCGGCACCAAACCATTTCACTGAAATCTTCTCTACTGTTCCGTCTGCGCGCATTTCTGCAAGTGCTTTATTCACTTCCGCTTGTAGCTTACGACCCTTTTCGTTATCCACGAATGGCCAAGCGTTTTGAATCGTTTCAAATGGTTCACCTGCCAGTTGAAGCGGTAGACCCGTTTTCTTAATCAGCTCTAGGGCAGACAAACGATCCATGATGAAAGCATCCGCACGACCTAGTGCCACATCGTGTTCAATACCTGTATCGTAAGTCTTAATGTTGATCTTGCCATCTTTGTCGTAATCACGTAGCAACTGTTCAAAGTTAGAGCCTAGGTTAACAGCAACGGTTTTGCCTGCGAGATCTTCGACACCTTGGATGCTGTCGTTGCCTTTACGTACGGTAATTTGCGCACCATCTACTACGTATGGGTCTGCAAATAGGTATTTCGCTTTACGCGCATCTGTCATCGTGATTTGGTTCGAGATGGTATCAATACGACCTGTTTCGAGTAGGCCAAACAAACCAGAAAAGTTCGCTGTTACGTATTCGATCTTGTAATCATTACGCTTACCGATCTCATCCCACATATCCACTTCAAAACCTTGTAGCTTATCTTGCTTCACAAAAGTGAATGGGAAGTAGCGACCAGACATGCCAACTTTGACTTCAGTTGCTGCTTGAACGGTGGCGGCAGATAAAGCGATGGCTGCAACTGCAACCTTAATCCAGTTTTTCATAATACATCTCCATAATTTTATGGTTGGAAATACTACTGTCAGTTAGCTCAATTAAAGAAATAACCAAGTGCAATAACCTAGACCTCAGAGTAATAAGATCTTATTTGGTATAGATAGTAGCCAAGATATAGGGATAAATGATGAAAAAACGATCGAAAGAAGCATGAGTGACGATCGAAATAAGCCGATGAATGAAAATTCATACACAGAGTTATCACCAATGACTCGATCTGACTGATTTTGCCTAAATGTGGATCAATGTGTGGGCAAATTTGGGGCAAGATGTGTTGATCTCACTAAGTTGGGCGAAAATATTGTGAATAACTTAGATCTTATTCACTGGATCATCGATCAATTGCTGGCGATCTTGGTTATCAACAGGTAAAATTGCCAGTCTTTTCCGATAATTCAAATACTCAGTGGGGGCACCGTGTCATCTTCGCTTTGGTTGCAATGTTTGCAGCAGCTTCAAGAAGAGCTACCAGCTACAGAATTCAGTATGTGGGTTCGTCCGTTACAAGCGGAGCTCAATGACAATACTCTCACTTTGTTTGCACCTAACCGCTTTGTGTTGGATTGGGTTCGTGACAAGTACCTGAATAGCATTAATCGCTTACTGCAAGAATACTGCGGTAATGATGTACCTAGTTTACGCTTTGAAGTTGGCAGTCGCCGAGTTGCAGCACCAAAACCGGCACCGACACGAACGCCGGCGGATGTTGCGGCAGAGTCTTCAGCGCCCGCTCAGCTGCAAGCCCGTAAGCCTGTGCATAAAACGTGGGATGATGACGTGCAAGTGATCGCAGACATCAACCACCGCTCTAATGTGAACCCAAAACATAAGTTCAATAACTTCGTTGAAGGTAAGTCGAACCAATTGGGTCTTGCTGCTGCTCGTCAGGTTTCGGATAACCCAGGTGCTGCATATAACCCGCTGTTCCTATACGGTGGTACTGGCTTGGGTAAAACGCACTTGTTGCATGCAATGGGTAATGCCATTGTGGATAACAACCCAAATGCGAAAGTGGTGTACATGCACTCTGAGCGTTTTGTGCAAGATATGGTGAAAGCACTGCAAAACAATGCGATTGAAGAGTTCAAACGCTACTACCGAAGTGTTGATGCGTTGCTTATCGATGATATCCAATTCTTTGCCAATAAAGAGCGTTCACAAGAAGAATTCTTCCATACCTTCAACGCATTGCTAGAAGGTAACCAACAGATCATTTTGACTTCAGATCGCTACCCAAAAGAGATCAGCGGTGTAGAAGATCGTCTGAAATCACGTTTCGGTTGGGGATTAACCGTCGCGATCGAGCCACCAGAGCTTGAAACTCGTGTAGCGATCTTGATGAAGAAAGCGGAAGACCACCAAATCCACCTAGCAGATGAAGTGGCATTCTTTATTGCTAAGCGTCTGCGTTCCAACGTTCGTGAGTTGGAAGGGGCACTTAACCGCGTTATTGCTAACGCGAACTTCACCGGTCGCCCAATCACGATTGATTTCGTTCGTGAAGCGCTGCGCGACCTACTTGCTCTGCAAGAGAAGCTCGTTACTATCGACAATATTCAAAAGACAGTGGCGGAATACTACAAGATTAAAGTGGCTGATCTGCTGTCTAAGCGTCGCTCTCGCTCAGTTGCTCGTCCTCGTCAGTTGGCGATGGCGCTGGCAAAAGAGCTGACTAATCATAGCTTGCCGGAAATTGGTGATGCGTTTGGTGGTCGTGACCACACCACTGTATTGCATGCTTGTCGCAAGATTGAGCAGCTACGTGAAGAGAGCCACGATATTAAAGAAGATTACTCTAACTTGATTCGCACCCTGTCTTCTTAATCGGTTAGAATGACAGTATTCCAAGCAAATCATTAATTGAGCTGACAGCGTAAAGAGCCAAGCATGAAATTTACTATTGAACGTAGTCATTTAATCAAACCGCTACAACAGGTTTCGGGCGCATTAGGTGGTCGACCAACCCTACCAATTCTGGGTAACCTACTGCTTAAAGTAGAAGATAACGTGTTATCCATGACCGCGACCGATTTGGAAGTGGAATTGGTGAGCAAAGTGACTCTAGAAGGGGATTTTGAAGCAGGCAGCATTACCGTTCCTTCTCGTAAGTTTCTTGATATCTGTCGTGGTCTACCTGATGACTCCATCATTACCTTCGTATTAGAAGGCGATCGCGTACAGGTACGTTCTGGTCGTAGCCGTTTCTCACTGGCAACACTTCCAGCGAACGATTTCCCAAACATTGAAGATTGGCAGAGTGAAGTAGAAGTTTCACTAACTCAGTCTGATCTACGTACGCTGATTGAAAAAACACAATTCTCTATGGCGAACCAAGACGTTCGTTACTACCTAAACGGCATGTTGTTTGAAATCGACGGTACGACGCTACGCAGCGTGGCAACCGATGGTCACCGTATGGCAGTATCTCAAACTCAGCTCGGTGCAGATTTTGCGCAAAAGCAAATTATCGTGCCTCGCAAGGGGGTACAAGAGCTTGTTAAACTGATGGATGCGCCAGAACAGCCTGTCGTACTACAAATTGGCAGCTCAAATGTACGTGCAGAAGTGAACAACTTTATCTTCACTTCTAAGCTGGTTGATGGTCGTTTCCCTGATTATCGCCGCGTATTGCCGCAAAGCACCAACAAAACGCTAGAAGCAAGTTGTGATGAGTTACGTCAAGCCTTCTCACGTGCAGCTATTCTTTCTAATGAAAAATTCCGTGGTGTTCGTGTGAATCTTGCGGGTAGTGAAATGCGCATTACTGCTAACAACCCAGAGCAAGAAGAAGCAGAAGAAATGCTAGACGTGACCTTTGAAGGTGACGCTATCGAGATCGGCTTTAACGTAAGCTACGTGCTTGATGTACTTAATACACTGCGTTGTGACAATGTGCGTGTGTCGATGTCGGATGCCAACGCCAGTGCGTTGATTGAAAACGCAGACGACGATAGTGCAATGTACGTGGTGATGCCAATTCGTCTGTAAGTCATCTGAATGCCACTTTCTCGCCTCATCATTCAGCAGTTTCGAAACATTAAAGCCTGTGATATTGACCTATCAGCAGGCTTTAACTTTCTTATTGGACCGAACGGCAGCGGTAAAACCAGTGTTTTAGAAGCCATTTACTTGCTCGGGCATGGTCGCTCTTTCAAGAGTTCGTTGACCGGTCGAGTTATCCAAAATGAGTGCGATGAGCTGTTTGTTCATGGTCGTTTTTTGAACTCGGATCAATTTGAGCTACCTATCGGCATTAATAAGCAGCGTGATGGCTCAACAGAGGTTAAAATAGGCGGTCAATCTGGACAAAAACTGGCGCAACTTGCACAAGTTTTGCCTTTACAGTTGATACATCCAGAAGGATTTGATCTACTAACGGATGGTCCAAAACATCGTCGTGCATTCATCGACTGGGGTGTGTTTCACACCGAGCCTGCTTTTTATGATGCATGGGGGCGTTTCAAGCGTCTTAACAAGCAACGCAATGCTCTGCTTAAAACGGCCAGAAGTTATCGTGAACTCAGTTATTGGGATCAAGAGATGGCACATTTGGCTGAAAACATCAGTCAATGGCGAGCACTATACATCGAACAGATGAAAAGCGTAGCGGAAACTATCTGTCAGACGTTTTTGCCAGAATTTGAGATCCAATTAAAGTATTATCGTGGTTGGGACAAAGACACCCCTTATCATGAGATACTAGAAAAAAATTTCGAGCGTGATCAGTCATTGGGTTACACCTTTAGTGGTCCAAATAAAGCTGATTTGCGCATTAAAGTGAATGGAACGCCAGTTGAAGACGTTTTGTCACGCGGTCAATTAAAACTCATGGTGTGTGCTTTGCGTGTGGCGCAGGGGCAACACCTTACCGAAATGACCGGAAAACAATGTATTTACCTAATTGACGACTTTGCGTCGGAATTAGACAGCCAACGTCGCAAGCGTCTAGCTGACTGCTTGAAAGAGACGGGCGCACAAGTATTTGTAAGCTCTATCACTGAAAGCCAAATCGCCGATATGTTGGACGATACGGGCAAATTGTTTCATGTGGAACATGGCAGGATAGAGTAAAACTAGAAGAGAGAAACTCATGTCTGAAAATTACGATTCATCGAGTATTAAGGTACTGAAGGGTCTGGATGCGGTACGTAAGCGTCCAGGTATGTACATCGGCGACACGGACGACGGCACTGGTCTTCACCACATGGTCTTCGAGGTGGTGGATAACTCAATTGATGAAGCGTTGGCAGGTCACTGTAAAGACATCGTTGTGACAATTCATGAGGACAACTCGGTTTCAGTTACGGATGATGGTCGTGGCATTCCAACAGAAATGCACCCAGAAGAAAAAGTATCTGCTGCAGAAGTTATCATGACGGTACTTCATGCTGGTGGTAAGTTCGATGATAACTCATACAAAGTATCAGGCGGTCTACACGGCGTAGGTGTTTCAGTAGTAAACGCACTGTCTGAGAAAGTGGTTCTGACTATCCACCGCGGCGGTCATATCCATACGCAAACTTACCATCATGGTGAGCCTCAAGCGCCACTAGCAGTAATTGGTGATACTGACCAAACTGGTACACAAATCCGTTTCTGGCCAAGTGCAGAAACATTCTCGAACACAGAATTTCACTACGACATCCTAGCGAAGCGTCTACGTGAACTTTCTTTCCTGAACTCTGGTGTTTCAATCAAACTGGTTGATGAGCGCGAAGCAGACAAGAGCGACCACTTCATGTTTGAAGGTGGTATCCAAGCGTTTGTTGAGCACCTAAACACCAACAAAACACCAATCATCGAGAAAATCTTCCACTTCGACTTTGAGCGCGAAGATGGTATCTCGGTAGAAGTGGCGATGCAGTGGAATGACGGTTTCCAAGAGAACATCTACTGTTTCACTAACAACATCCCACAACGCGACGGTGGTACTCACCTTGCCGGTTT
This sequence comes from Vibrio harveyi NBRC 15634 = ATCC 14126 = KCTC 12724, assembly GCF_001591145.1. Lineage (GTDB taxonomy): Bacteria > Pseudomonadota > Gammaproteobacteria > Enterobacterales > Vibrionaceae > Vibrio > Vibrio harveyi. The sequence continues at coordinate 61,529 of NZ_BCUF01000026.1, forward strand.
CCGTGCAGCACTAACGCGTACACTGAACTCTTTCATGGACAAAGAAGGCTTCTCTAAGAAAGCGAAAACAGCAACTTCTGGTGATGACGCGCGTGAAGGTCTAACTGCGGTTGTTTCGGTTAAAGTGCCTGATCCTAAGTTCTCAAGCCAAACTAAAGACAAACTGGTTTCTTCTGAAGTGAAGTCAGCGGTTGAATCAGCAATGGGTGAGAAACTGTCTGAGTTCCTAATTGAGAACCCGGCAGAAGCGAAGATGGTTTGTTCGAAAATCATCGATGCAGCTCGTGCTCGTGAAGCGGCGCGTAAAGCTCGTGAAATGACTCGTCGTAAAGGCGCACTAGACCTAGCTGGTCTGCCAGGCAAACTTGCAGACTGTCAGGAAAAAGATCCAGCACTCTCTGAACTATACATAGTGGAGGGTGATTCGGCAGGCGGCTCCGCAAAACAAGGCCGTAACCGTAAGAACCAAGCAATCCTACCGCTAAAAGGTAAGATTCTTAACGTAGAAAAAGCGCGTTTCGACAAGATGCTTTCTTCTCAAGAAGTAGCAACGCTGATCACTGCACTAGGCTGTGGTATCGGTCGTGATGAGTACAACCCGGATAAACTGCGTTACCACAACATCATCATCATGACCGATGCTGACGTCGATGGTTCGCACATCCGTACGCTACTGTTGACCTTCTTCTACCGTCAAATGCCAGAGCTTATCGAGCGTGGCTATGTGTACATTGCTCAGCCACCGCTTTACAAAGTGAAGAAAGGCAAACAAGAGCAGTACATCAAAGACGAAGATGCGATGAACCAATACCAAGTTGCTTTGGCACTTGATAACGCATCGCTACACGTAAACGCAGAAGCACCAGCATTGGCAGGCGAAGCGCTAGAGAAGCTAGTTCAGCAATACAACGCTGGTATCAAGCTAGCGGATCGCATGAGCCGCCGCTACCCAAGCGCACTAGTTCATGAGCTAATTTACACGCCGCGTCTAACGGCAGAGCAATGTCACAATGCTGCAGCAGTAGAAGCGTGGACAAAACAGCTTGTTGAGCAGCTAAACGCGAAAGAAGTAGGCGCAAGCCAATACAGCTTCGAAGTTGAGCAACACGAAGAGCTAGGTCTAAACCTACCTAAGATCATCGTACGTACTCACGGTGTGACTCATGACTACGCACTAAGCATCGACCTACTGAACTCGAAAGAGTACGGCAAACTAGCGGATCTATCTGAAGCGCTAGACGGTCTGCTAGAAGAAGGCGCTTACATCAAACGTGGTGAGCGTACTCAGCCGGTATCAAGCTTTGCAGCGGCACTTGAGTGGCTAATCAAAGAGTCGCGTCGTGGTCTAAGCCTACAGCGCTACAAAGGTCTAGGTGAGATGAACCCAGATCAGCTTTGGGAAACCACAATGGACCCAGAGACACGTCGCATGATGCAAGTAACCATTGAAGATGCGGTAGGCGCAGACCAATTGTTCACAACGCTAATGGGTGACCAAGTTGAGCCGCGTCGTAACTTCATTGAAGAGAACGCGCTGAAAGTAGCAAACCTAGACGTTTAGACTATTTTTCCTTTGCTGGATATGCTGATTTCGTTGTCGAAGATGCTCACATACACTTGTATGCTGCGCGCCTTCTCCTAGAACTAAGCATATCCCCCTGCGGAAAAACGAATCTAAATTTCTTTTGATAGAATTTTAAAAGCACTGCCTTCGGGTGGTGCTTTTTTATTGAGTGGAGAGAAACCAGATAAAAGAAACGAGACACAAGAATGGGCTGCACTCTATGGAGGCGGGGAAGCTTGGCTTTGAAACTCTACATTTAAGGAAAGAGTGGATGTAAGTGGCGCTTTTCATTATTAGTATGTTAGGACGTCATCTTCGAGAGGGAGGAACGATCGAGTCGGGGATCTAAAATATTTTCACCGTAGCCCTTGAAAGCCCATTTTTCGACCTTATATCTAGTTATGAAGAGGGATGGCTAACTTGCTCAACAAGAGAAGAACAGCGCCTCTGGAATCGCTAAACGAGATCGCTCAAGAGAGGATACTCAGTATTAGCACACAACTTGACCCTAGATTCGACATCATGTCCCCGCACCTAAAGAGTAGGTCAGAGGAATGAATCATCGGATCCCTTAGCTCGGCGTTTTCTTGCATAAATGCGCCACGTGGATGACCCTCATCTGGGCTAAGACTATTGCTTAAAAGAGGATAGATTATGCGTAATGTAGATTTCTCACCACTATACCGTAATGCAATTGGCTTCGACCGTCTGTTTAACCTGATGGAAGCAAGCTCTGCGAAAAACACTTCTGGCGGTTACCCTCCATACAACATCGAGCAAAAAGACGAGCACAACTACCGTATTACTATGGCAGTCGCTGGCTTTGCTGAAGATCAGCTCGATTTGACTCAAAACGAAAACATGTTGATCGTGAAGGGCGAGCGTAAAGCAGAAGAAGGTAAAAACTACGTTTACCAAGGCATTGCAGAGCGCGATTTTGAACGTAAATTCCAACTTGCGGATTACGTAAAAGTCGTTGGTGCATCAATGGAAAACGGTCTACTTCATATCGATTTAGTTCGTGAAATTCCAGAAGCGATGCAACCACGTAAGATTGCTATCGGTGGCAACAACCTGATTGAAAACAGCTAATCAGCTGATGACACTGCAGTTAACCACACGGTTATAGAATGAGAAAGAGCGCCTTCCATTATGGAAAAGGGCGCTCTTTTTAGTTTGGGGTTTTCAAATCCGCTATTTCAAAGCCGTAATTTCAAAGAGAAGAACGGCTGAGTTTAATCGGTCTATTTACCTTCGCGGTAAGCCTTTTCCACTTCTTCTGCGATAATCGCAATGCCTTTTTGCATCATCTCATCGTCTTGAACGTAGTTCATACGCAAGCATTGGTGTGCATGATCCCACTCGTCTTTCTGACCAATAAAGAAGTATTCACCCGGAACAATCAAGACCCCACGCGCTTTCAAGCGTTGGTACAGTTCCATTGTCGAAATTGGCAGTTCATCAAACCATAGCCACAAGAAGATAGCGCCTTCTGGTTTGTGAATACGGAAGCGTTCATCGGTAATCGCTTCTTGGAGCAGTTCAACCGCACGTTGCGACTTCTGTTTGTAGAACGGCTTAATCACCTCTGAGCTCAGTTTTAGCAGATCGCCTTTACCAATAATGTGGTTTGCCAACGCAGGACCAACACTGCCTGGAGCTAGGCTGATGATGCCGTTCATATTGGTTAATGCTTGAGTGATTTCTTCACTCGCAATCACAATCCCACAACGCACGCCCGGCAAGCCAAGTTTAGATAGGCTCATGCACAGGATGGTGTTTTCATTCCAGAACGGCTCGACATCTTCAAAGATGATATTTGGGAACGGCAGACCGTAGGCGTTATCGATGATTAGCGGAATGTTGTTCTCACGTGCTAGTTTGTCCAGTTTACGTACTTCTTCGTCTGTCAGTACGTTACCTGTTGGATTGGTTGGGCGAGACGCGCAGATTGCCGCAACAGAGTCATCGACGGTTAGCTGCTCAAAATCGACGTGGTATTTAAACAGACCGTTATCCAACAGTTCGATCTCTGGGTGGTAAGAGACAAAGATATCTTCATCAATGCCTGCGTCACCATAACCGATGTACTCAGGCGCGATAGGCAGTAGCACTTTCTTGTGCGAACCGTCTGGCTGTTTACCTGCCAACAAGTTGAACAAGTAGAAAAAGCCACTTTGGCTGCCGTTAGTTAGGCTGATGTTTTTCTCAGAAATATCCCAGCCATATGTTTCACGGAATAACTGAGCCAACGCTTTAACGAACGCGTCTTTGCCCTGCGGACCATCGTAGTTGGCGAGGGCGGCGACGAGCTCCCCACTGGCGAGCATTTCCTCACTGGCTTGGCGAAAGTAATCGAGCATGGCAGGAATGGCGGCTGGGTTACCTCCACCGAGCATGATGGCACCTGGTGTGCGCAGACCATCATTCAAATCGTCCATTAACTGCGTGATACCTGAATACTGATTAAATTTTTCACCAAACTTTGAGAACTGCATTTGTCGTTATACCTAATTCATTGTGATTGCTTTGTATATGTTTGTGCCGATGTTTTATCGGCTTATCGAGTAATCCTTGACCTTACCTCAATGCGTAATTAACGCAAAGTGTGAATTAAGCCGAAAAAGAAAAAAGTGTGTCATCAGACCAGAGGTACGAGATAAAAAGGCAAAAAGAGCAATAAAAAAGGGAAGCTTATGCTTCCCTTGCTGGTGGAGAGAGTGTGATTTACTCACCGGTGTAAATAATCAGCACCTTATCGTCTTGGTATTGGCGTTCGAACGCGTAGTAACCTTCTTGATTGCGAGTGATGTGCTTACCTTGAGCAACCGCTGGGTGGCGTTTACGGAATTCACCCAACTTTTGCCAATGTTGCAGTAGATCTTCACGCTCGCCATGAATCTTATCCCATGGCATATCTGAGCGTGTGCCTTGGTGAGCATCTGAACCAGTAATGCCAAAATCACGAGCTATCTCATCACCGTAATAGATCTGTACTGCACCTGGAGCCAGCATCAGTGCATTTGCGGCACGAGCTTGGTCATCAAAGCTGCGGCTGCGTGCTGACCAGAACAGCTGTGTGTCGTGTGAAGATAGGTAGCTCAACACGTTGAACTCAGGATCGGTATTGATGCGCTCTGCATAGCGGCGGTAATCATTATCAAGTTGAGCGAAACACTTCAGCGCTTTTGGTGCTACATCAGATTGGAACTCGAAGTTGATGATGGAATCGAAGCCGTTATCGAAATACGGGCTCTTCACTACGCTGTGTGCCCACACTTCACCCGTCATCCAAAAAGGTAGGTCATCCAAGGCTTTGTCTGGGTTGTTTTGCTTCCACTGGGCAAGCGCTTGAGTGGTGCTGGCTTTCAACTCTGCCCACGCTTCCATTTCAACGTGTTTAGCGGTGTCGACACGGAAGCCGTCAATGCCGTAGTCGCGCACCCAATCGGATAACCAGGTAATCAGGTGTTCACGTGGGGTTTGCAGCTCATCTTGCGCATTGGTGTCTTTATTGCGGAAGAAGTTTGGTAATCCGGTTTTCTGAGTCGATTCGGTTTTGAGATCCGGTAGGTAGTTCAAAGACATGGTGATGTCGTTGTAGCCCGGAGCATCGTAGTCACCAATGTCGGTGCGGATCCAATCTTTGCCCCACCATTTATCCCACGCTTCGCTATCACCGTATTTGATGTAGTCGTTGAAGCTGTGCCAGCTTTGTCCTGATTTTGGCTGCCAGTCGGTCCATTTTTCACCAAGGACTTCTTTGGCTTCTTGGTCATCAAGGTAAAGCTGACCAAATCCGAATTCCTGCATGTCTGCTAATGTCGCATAACCTGTGTGGTTCATGACTACATCCCAAATCACGCGAATGCCTTTCTTGTGGGCAGTATCGACGAAGGTTCTGAGTTCATCTTCGGTACCCATGTTGGCATCAAGCTTGGTCCAATCTTGGTGATAGTAGCCGTGGTAGCCATAGTGCTTAAAGTCGCCTTTATCGCCGCCGCCAACCCAGCCGTGGATCTGTTCCAGTGGTGAAGTTATCCAGATAGCATTCACACCAAGTGATTCGATGTAATCGAGTTTTTTCGTTAGACCCGCTAAGTCACCACCGTGGAAGGTACCAATCTCATATTTTCCGTCTTTGCTGCGACCGTAGCTGTTGTCGTTGTCTGGGTTGCCATTGTAGAAGCGGTCAGTCATGACGAAGTACACCGTTGCGTTATCCCAACTGAACGGTTTATCGGCTTGCTGTTCAACTTCTTCTAGCAGCAATAGACCTTGGCTCATAGGACCCGGTTGCATGGTGACGCTGCCATTGGCGACTGTGGCTTCTTGTCCGGTTAAGGCATCACGAACGACAGTGCCATCATTAAAGGTTTGAGCAACGTTGATGGTTTTTGGCGCGTCAGTTGCGACAGGGCAAGAGTAGGTGATGTCCTGACTCAGCTTTGGTTTGATTTTGACCGTCAGCTCGTTGGTGGTTGGATTGAGCGTAAATTGATAGGTATTGGCTTTGAAGATGCGCAGCGGCATTTGTGCATCAGTGGCGCAGTTATCCATTTTTAATGGACGATTGAACTTGATGCGATCTTCTTCTGCTAGGGCAAAGCTACTGCCACAGCTTTGCTTGCTGTCAGCAATGGTAAAGGTATAACTGCCTTTTTCGAGTTTTTGCTCGGCGATAAGTAAGCCTTGTGAGTTTTCTTCAAAAACAGCGGTGTCATCACCAACGCTTAATACGATGGCATTTTCTGGAATCTGGCTGCAGGCGCTCAGTAGACCGATAGAGAGTGCGAGAATTGTTTTTTTCATTGTGTCCTTCCCCCGAATAAACAGTCCAGTTATAGCAAAACTGTGCCTCTACAATCCGAGCTCTACACCAACAAGTTAAACGCGTCTCACCCTACAAATTTTAGTCTTGTTCACAAAATGAATAATAAGCGTCACCTTCATCGGTTTGAAGGCAACAAAAAAGGGAAGCATCTGCTTCCCTTTTACTTATTTCTTAATCACTTCTAAGAGTAATGAATTACTTTTGAAGCAAAGAAATGTCTGCGATCTGTAGGAACAGGTTACGCAGGTTGTTCAGTAGTGTCAGACGGTTCTTCTTAAGTGCTTCGTCGTCTGCCATTACCATTACGTTATCAAAGAACGCATCAACTGGTTCACGTAGGTCAGCTAGCTTGCTTAGGGCTTCTTGGTAGTTACCTGTAGCAAATGCTGGCTCAAGCGCTTCCGTCATTACTTCAACGCTTTCTGCTAGTGCTTTCTCTGCGTCTTCTTGTAGAAGTGCTAGGTCGATGTCTGCTGCTAGTTCGCCGTCGAATTTCGCTAGGATGTTACCTACACGTTTGTTCGCTGCTGCTAGAGACTCTGCTGCTTCTAGTTCACGGAAGTGAGAAACCGCTTTAACACGTTGGTCGAAGTCTGCTGGTTTCGTCGGACGACGCGCTAGAACCGCTTGAATGATGTCTACGCTGAAGCCTTCGTCTTGGTACCAAGCACGGAAACGACCAAGCATGAACTCGATAACGTCTTGTTCAACGTTGTCGTTGGTTAGGCGGTCGCCAAACAGTGACTTCGCTTTCGCTACTAGGTCAACAAGATCTAGGTTGTAGCCGTATTCAACGATGATACGTAGTACACCTAGAGATGCGCGGCGTAGTGCGAATGGGTCGCTGCCTTTAGGTGCTTGACCAATACCGAAGATACCTACGATAGTGTCTAGCTTGTCTGCCATTGCAACTGCAGTTGAAACACCGTTTGATGGCAGTTCATCACCTGCGAAACGAGGCATGTATTGCTCGTTCAGTGCTACTGCAACTTCTTCTGCTTCACCGTCGTGACGAGCATAGTGCATACCCATAACACCTTGAGTATCCGTGAATTCGAATACCATTGAGGTCATTAGGTCACATTTTGCTAGTAGGCCAGCACGCTTTGATTTCTCAACGTCAGCACCGATTTGCTCAGCAATGTAGCCAGCAAGTTCTGTGATGCGGTCTGTTTTGTCTTTGATCGTACCCAGTTGCTTTTGGAAGATCGCTTGCTCTAGTTCAGGCAGACGGTCGATAAGCGGACGCTTACGGTCTGTGTTGAAGAAGAACTCTGCGTCAGCAAGACGAGGACGAACCACTTTCTCGTTACCTTCGATTACGTAACGAGGCTCTTTTGATTCGATGTTCGATACGAAGATGAAGTTAGGTAGTAGCTTCTTGTTTTCGTCGTAAACAGGGAAGTATTTTTGGTCACCTTTCATGGTGTAAACCAACGCTTCAGAAGGTACTTTTAGGAACTCTTCTTCAAACTTCGCTGTTAGTACCACTGGCCATTCAACCAGAGACGTTACTTCTTCTACTAGGTCATCTTCTAGGTCAGCGATACCGCCAACCGCTGCTGCTGCTTTTTGTGCGTCAGCTAGGATGATTGCTTTACGCGCTTCGTAATCTGCCATTACTTTACCGCGCTCTTCTAAGATCGCAGGGTATTGTTCAGCAGAATCGATAGTGAACTCTTGCTCACCCATGAAGCGGTGACCACGGATAGTGCGGTCTGAAGCGACACCAAGGATCTCGCCTTCGATTAGGTCGCTGCCCATTAGCATGGTTAGCGTCTTAACTGGACGGATAAATTGAGTCGTTTTGTTACCCCAGCGCATTGGTTTTGCGATAGGTAGGTTTGCTAGTGCTTTCGCTGCAAGTTCAACTACGATCTCAGACGTTGGCTGACCTTTCACTTCTTGTTTGAACAGTAGCCATTCACCTTTGTCTGTTACCATGCGCTCTGCTTGGTCAACCGTGATGCCACAACCGCGTGCCCAGCCTTGAGCCGCTTTTGTTGGGTTGCCTTCCGCGTCAAACGCAGCAGAAACCGCAGGACCACGTTTTTCAACAACTTTGTCAGACTGGCTGTCTGCTAGTGCTGTTACTTTAAGTGCAAGACGACGAGGTGCCGCGAACCATTTTACGCCTTCATGAGCAAGCTCAGCGCCTTTTAGTTCTGCTTCGAAGTTTGCTGCGAATGCTTCAGCTAGAGTGCGAAGTTGCGTTGGTGGTAGCTCTTCTGTACCTAGCTCGATTAGAAATTCTTTTGCCATGTTACTCTACCCCTTACGCTTGTTCTTTCTTACACATTGGGAAGCCAAGAGCTTCACGCGATGCGTAGTATGCTTCTGCAACTGCTTTCGTCAGGTTGCGGATGCGTAGGATGTAACGTTGGCGTTCAGTTACTGAGATCGCTTTACGTGCGTCTAGTAGGTTGAATGCGTGACCAGCTTTTAGGATACGCTCATAAGCAGGTAGTGGCAGTGGCTTTTCAAGCTCAAGCAGCTCTTTACACTCTTTTTCGCACTGTTCGAAGAAACCAAATAGGAAGTCAACGTCTGCGTGCTCGAAGTTGTAAGTCGATTGCTCTACTTCGTTTTGGTGGAAGATGTCACCGTAAGTCACTTTGCTGCCGTCTGGTGCGATGTTCCAAACTAGGTCGTAAACAGAGTCTACTTCTTGGATGTACATTGCTAGACGTTCGATACCGTAAGTGATCTCACCAGTGACTGGCTTACACTCAAGACCGCCAACTTGTTGGAAGTAAGTAAACTGAGTCACTTCCATGCCGTTTAGCCAAACTTCCCAGCCTAGACCCCATGCGCCTAGTGTTGGGTTTTCCCAGTTGTCTTCTACGAAACGGATGTCGTGAACAAGTGGGTCAATACCAAGTACTTCTAGAGAACCTAGGTACAACTCTTGGATATTGTCTGGTGATGGTTTTAGCGCTACTTGGAATTGGTAGTAGTGCTGTAGACGGTTAGGGTTTTCACCGTAACGACCATCGGTAGGACGACGTGAAGGTTGTACGTAAGCTGTAGACATTGGCTCTGGGCCAAGTGCTCGTAGACATGTCATTGGATGAGAGGTGCCCGCACCCACTTCCATATCTAGCGGTTGAACAATGGTACAACCATTTTGAGCCCAATAATCCTGCAGCGCGAGGATCATTCCCTGGAAGGTTTTGATATCGTATTTTTGCATAAGTCAGGTTCGCGCGATTCTCTTATTACTTGTGAATTCGTCTCTTTTGCTGGGTTTTATAGCCTCAACAATAGCGATTCAAAGTAATTACGGTTGAATAAAATAACAATCAAGTATACCCAGATATTGAGCATGGGAGTAGAGCTAATCTTGATTAATTCGTGGGCAATTTTCTCCTTTAATGGATTTTTACCGCTTTATCTGCTGAATTTTTCCTAAAAGGGAGTTTTCACTGGCTTTCACTCTTGAGGTGATGAGCAAAGGTGGCTAGAATTGCGCCTGTCTTTGGGGAGTAGCTTACTCGATGAAATGCCTATTTCATCTGGTTCGTTCGTCAACATAATTGGTGCAAAATCACCATGGCGTTCGAGACTCATCAACCCGATGAGTTTAGCAAGACCTTAGACAAATCATCATGAACCGGGGTGGGGCGTGAGATTTGTCTTAGGTTAAAAATAATTATCCCGCCCCAATGAGCATGTCGTGAGCGTTTTAGCTATTTCAATTACTACTGTAGCGTTAGCAGAAATTGGCGATAAGACCCAATTGCTATCTCTATTACTTGCCAGTCGTTACCGCAAGCCAATCCCTATTATTGCCGCAATCTTTTTGGCAACCATTGCCAACCACGCTTTGGCTGCATGGTTAGGTGTGGTTGTGGCAGATTACCTTTCGCCTGAGGTTTTAAAATGGGTGCTGGTGGTTAGTTTTGTCGCCATGGCGGCTTGGGTGCTGATCCCAGATAAACTGGATGATGACGAACAGATCTCCAACCGTGGTCCATTCATTGCGAGTTTTATTGCTTTCTTCGTTGCGGAGATTGGCGACAAGACTCAGATTGCAACTTCTATCTTGGGTGCGCAATACGCAGATGCATTGAGTTGGGTGATTCTTGGTACCACGATCGGCATGTTGCTTGCCAATGTTCCCGTGGTTTTAATCGGCAAGCTATCGGCGGATAAGATGCCTTTAGGATTGATTCGTAAGGTGACCGCTTTCCTATTTATTGCCCTTGCTATTGGTGCAGCATTTTTCTGATCATCTTAAAGATAAATCGTGTTAATTATCAATAATTAGTGAAGTGATGCATGAGTTCAAACTCTGGTTCAAAATCATTCAGGACCGTGACGGATGACATATTAGTGTCATACTTGTCATGGTACTTTAATGGTGTGAATGATAGCGAGAGGGCAAGGTTATGCTTACACGTTACATGGGGATGACCCCAAAGAGTCAGAGTTATTTATTCACCTTTGGTTTAGCGCTGTGCTTATTGGCAATGGTGTTGACCGATATGTGGTTGCCGATTGTTGCAGGGACCTTCATCCTTACTGGTCTAACAGTAGAGGCTTGGATTCGGGTCGCGCATATTATTCCGATGCATGAAGAGATGCGTGCAATGAGAAAGCAACTGAACAAGCTACAATCTGAAGTTCGCACACTAGAATACGATGAATAAACAAACGGCAGCCAATTGGGCTGCCGTTTTTGATCTTGCTGAGATTATTCCAAACCTTTCTTGATCAGGTACTGGTATGGAAGCTGTTCCGTTTGTGCCGCAATCAGCTGGTGATCCATAAATCGACAGAAACTCGGGATATCTCGAGTTGTGGATGGGTCGTCTGCTTTAACTAGCAATACCTCACCATCTTGCATGTTTCGAATTGTCTTCCTGACCATCATCACTGGCTCTGGGCAGCGTAATCCTTCCGCCTCTAATGTCTTGGTCGCCAGTTCAGGATTAAAGCTCATAGTGTGATTCTCGTAACTAACTGAGCGTTGAATTTTACTTTCGTTGAAAAAATATTCAATAACCACTTGGCAAACCGAATTTTTTGATTTACCTTAAATTAACAATTTGGTAACAACTGGCAAGGAGAGACGATGTTAACAGCGTTAGACAGACTAACCATCTATTCGGTTTTATGTTTTATCTCGTTCTGTGCATTGGTACTTAGGACGCCAGGTGAAACCTCATTGATGCCTCTTGTAGGCATGAGTGCAACGATTATTGGGATTTGGATTGAGATGCACAAATGGTCAGGTGCATCAGAGCAAGAAAATTAGCGCTTCTTGCTGTAATCGGAACCTACTGATATACCGCTCACCAAGTTTAACGACACTTCATTCCGACACTATCCCCATTTTTCTTGGGCTTCCCCGCTGAAAGGCGGGATTTTTTTTGCCTGAAGAGTACAATTTACCTAAATCCCCTACATGTTAAGTGGCAAATCGTGGAATTAGAAGACATCTATCGTCGAGACCTGAATTTATTGGTCGCATTACGTGTGCTGATTGAAGAGAGCAGTGTCAGTAAAGCAGCAACTCGCCTCAATTTAAGCCAATCGGCAATGAGTCGTGTGCTAGGGCGTTTACGTGATCTGCTTGGTGACCCACTGTTTACTCGTCAAGGTCAGCACTTGATCCCAACTCAAAAAGCGTTAGAAATTGATCGTTCTTTGGGTGAGCCTTTGGAGTCACTACGCCAATTGCTTTCTCCACGTGAGTTTGATCCACGCAGTTGCGATCAGACGTTTAATATCGCGACAACTGATTACGCGATGCAAACCATTCTGCCCTTCGCGTTGCCGCGTATCTATCAAGAAGCACCGAATGTGTCGTTTAACTTCTTGCCGCTGCAACACGACCGCTTATCTGATCAATTAACATATGAAGGCGCGGACTTAGCGATTTGTCGTCCAACAGGTCCAGTGGAGCCATTACGCAGTGAAGTGTTAGGGCGAGTTGGTGTGTTGTGTATGCTATCTAAGCAGCACCCGCTAGCTGAGAAAGAGATGAGTCTGGATGATTATCTCAGTCATCCGCATGCCATGATTGCCATTAGTGATGGGGTTAAAGCGCTGATTGAACAAGCGCTCGTGGAGAAGCCGCAACGTCAGATGGTATTACGCGCTTATCACTTGGAAGCGGCGCTGGCGATCGTTGATACTCTGCCAATTATTATTACCGTGCCTGCCGATTTAGCGTACTTGGTTGCTGATCGCTATGACTTAGTAGTGAAGCCATTACCATTCCAATTCACGCCGTTTGAATATTCGATGATTTGGCACGCACGTTGCGAACACTCTCCCGCTCAAGAATGGTTGCGTGCAGTAGTTCGTGAAGAATGTAGTCGTCTTATTGCTAAACGAATTGAAGATATGGGGTTGGACTGATTTTTCCAAAAATCGAAATAGCAAAAAGCCGGGCAATGACCCGGCTTTGTTTATTCTATCGAAGAGTTAACGCTTATAACTTGATAACCACACGACCAGTTACTTGACCGTTTGTGATGTCTTCAGCGTATTTTGGTGCTTCTGCTAGCTCTACTTCAGTACAAGCTTGCTCGAAGTAGCTGTCTGGTAGTAGTTCTACCAATTTTTCCCATGCTGCAGTACGTTTTTCAAATGGGCATGAAACAGAATCCACACCTTGTAGACGAACGTTACGTAGAATGAATGGCATCACTGTCGTCGGTAGATCGAAGCCACCTGCAAGACCACAAGCTGCGACTGCACTGTTGTAATCCATTTGCGCCAATACTTTTGCTAGCACTTTGCTGCCTACGGTATCAACCGCACCTGCCCATACTTGCTTTTCAAGCGGACGTGCTGGTTCTTCAAACTCAACACGGTCGATGATGCGGCTAGCTCCTAGCTTTTCTAGTAGCGGACCATTTTGTTCAACACGACCTGTCACGGCTGCCACTTTGTAGCCAAGCTGTGCTAGAAGCGTCACAGCTACTGAGCCTACACCGCCACTTGCGCCGGTTACTAGGATTTCACCGTTTTCAGGTTTGATGCCTGCATCAAGCAGTGCTTGAACACACAGCATGCCAGTGAAACCAGCAGTACCAACCATCATGGCTTTCTTGCTGTCCAGACCTTTTGGTAGTGGTACTAGCCAATCCGCTTTTAGACGAGCACGTTGAGACATACCGCCCCAATGGTTTTCACCCACACCCCAACCAGTAAGAACAACTTTGTCGCCTGCTTGGTAGCGGTCGTCTTCTGAGCTTACTACCGTACCTGCTAGGTCAATACCCGGCACCATCGGGAAGTTACGGATGATTTTACCTTTACCTGTAATTGCAAGACCGTCTTTGTAGTTCAACGATGAGTAATCAACGTCAATCAGAACGTTGCCTTCAGGCAGTTGTGTTTCATCGATTTTCTCGATGCTAGCGATAGTACGTTTGTCTTCTTGATTTAGAACTAGAGCATTAAACATAAGGTTCTCCGATTGTGCGGTAGCGTGACTCTGGGTCACATGCAGCAAGATATCAACTGCTGCTAAGTGTATGTCTTCTTTGTCTATGAATAAAATGAAACTTGAGCATTTAATGTATGCTTTTTGTGCATGTAAGCAATGTTTAGCGTAAAACAAAGGGCGACATCAGATGTCGCCCTTAAGTGTAATACTAAAAAATTTCAGTATTGGTTCATTTGCTCGTGACTGTTGAATTGATCACTACAACCTAGCGTTTCTTAAACAGACTATGGTCGTTCAAATACAGTCGCAATACCCTGACCTAAACCAATACACATGGTTGCGAGACCGTATTTCGCATCTTTCGCTTCCATTAGGTTGATTAACGTCGTTGAGATACGTGAGCCAGAACAACCAAGCGGGTGACCCAATGCAATTGCACCACCGTTAAGGTTGACCTTCTCATCCATAACATCAAGCAGACCCAAGTCTTTAGCACATGGTAGAGACTGCGCGGCAAATGCTTCGTTTAGCTCAACCACGTCCATGTCTTCAATTGAAAGACCAGCACGCTTGAGCGCTTTTTGTGTCGCAGGTACTGGACCGTAACCCATGATTGAAGGATCGCAGCCCGCAATGGCCATACCTTTAATGCGTGCTCGAATCTTCAAGCCAAGTTCATTAGCTTTCTCTTCACTCATGATCAACATCGCTGATGCACCATCAGACAGCGCCGATGATGTACCGGCTGTTACTGTGCCGTTGGCTGGGTCGAAAACAGGACGAAGTTGAGATAGACCTTCAACGGATGTTTCAGGGCGAATGACTTCATCGTAATCTAGAGTGAACAGCGTGCCGTCAGCCGCATGTCCTTCAATTGGTAGGATTTCGTTTCTAAAACGACCCTCTACGGTTGCAGCATGTGCACGAGCATGGGAACGCGCAGCAAACTCGTCTTGTTGCTTACGGCTAATGCCATGCAGCTTACCAAGCATTTCAGCGGTTAAGCCCATCATGCCTGCTGCTTTTGCAACTGTCTTGGACATACCTGGGTGGAAGTCCACACCGTGGTTCATTGGTACATGTCCCATGTGCTCAACACCACCAATTAGGCAGATTTCAGCGTCACCCGTCATGATGGCACGTGTACCATCGTGAAGCGCTTGCATTGATGAACCACACAAGCGGTTAACCGTCACGGCGCCAATCTCAATTGGTAGACCAGCAAGTAGCGCCGCATTACGTGCCACGTTAAAGCCTTGCTCTAGGGTTTGTTGTACACAGCCCCAGTAGATATCTTCAATCTCGCTTGGGTTTACTTGTGGGTTACGTGCAAGAATACCTTTCATTAGGCGCGCAGATAGATCTTCTGCTCGCGTATGACGGAAAGCACCACCTTTAGAGCGACCCATTGGAGTACGTAGACAATCGACTACGACAACATTTCTTGTTTGATTAGTCATTTTAGAATCCCTCCTTAGATAGAACCTTGCTGTTGTGCACCGTAAAAGCTTTCACCTTTCGCCGCCATATCAATCAGCATCTGTGGTACTTGGTACATAGCACCAAGCTCTGAGTATTGTTTTGCCATTGCAACAAACTCAGCAATACCTACGCTATCTAGGTAGCGGAATACGCCACCGCGGAATGGAGGGAAGCCAAGACCGTAAACCAGTGCCATATCCGCTTCTTGTGGAGTGGCAATGATGCCTTCTTGTAGACACAGTACCACTTCGTTGATCATTGGAATCATCATACGTTGAATGATGGTTTGTTCGTCAAAGTCCTGTTTATCGGCACAAACGTCTGCGAGCACCGGCAAGATTTCTTCAGAGAAGGTTTTCTTAGGCTTACCTTTTCTATCAATGGTGTAGCTGTAGAAGCCATTGCCATTCTTCTGGCCGTATTTATCTGCTTCGAACAGTACATCTATTGCGTCACGACCTTGTTTGCCCATACGCTCAGGGAAGCCTTGTGCCATAACGGCTTGTGCGTGGTGAGCAGTATCAATACCAACAACATCGAGCAAGTATGCAGGTCCCATCGGCCAGCCAAACTTACGTTCCATAATTTTGTCGATTTTCGTAAAGTCAGCACCATCGCGAAGTAGCATGCTGAAGCCACCAAAGTATGGGAACAATACGCGGTTTACAAAGAACCCAGGGCAGTCATTAACGACAATTGGTGATTTGCCCATTTTCGCTGCGTACGCAACAACGCGATTGATGGTTTCATCAGAGGTATGTTCACCACGGATGATCTCAACAAGAGGCATGCGGTGCACTGGGTTGAAAAAGTGCATGCCACAGAAGTTTTCTGGGCGTTTTAGCGATTTTGCCAACAGGTTGATAGGAATTGTCGAGGTGTTTGAGGTAATAACGGTATCGTCACCGACATGCGATTCGACTTCACTCAAAACTGCTGCTTTTACTTTCGGGTTTTCTACTACGGCTTCAACAATCACGTCTGATTCTTCAATGCCTGCGTAATGTAGGCTTGGTGTGATAGACGCTAAAATACCAGCCATCTTAAAGCCATCAATGCGACCACGAGATAAGCGTTTATTTAGCAGCTTAGATGCTTCAGTCATGCCTAAATCGAGTGAAGGTTGCGCGATGTCTTTCATTAACACCGGTACGCCTTTTAATGCAGATTGGTAGGCGATGCCGCCGCCCATAATGCCCGCACCAAGCACAGCCGCACGTTGCGTGTCTTTACTCGCTGACTTCGCTGATTTTTTAGCAAGCCCTTTGATGTATTGGTCGTTGAGGAACAAGCCAACCAGTGATTTTGCTTCTTCAGACTTAGCCAGTTTTACGAAGTGCTTACGTTCAATGTCGAGTGCTTCGTTACGAGCGAAACGAGCGCCTTCTTCAATAGTAATAACGGCTGTCATTGGAGCGGGGTAGTGAGGACCCGCTTTTTGTGCCACCAGACCCTTCGCCATGGTGAAGCTCATCATTGATTCAAGCTTACTTAGCGTTAGAGGTGATGTCTTTTGCTTGCGACGAGCTTGCCAGTCCAACTTCTCGTTGATTGCCGAGGTCAGTGTCTTGAGTGCTGACTCGTAAAGTGTGTCGGTATCAACAACCGCATCCAGAAGACCAATCTTTAACGCTTCATCCGCACGACACGCTTTTCCTTGAGTGATCACTTCCATCGCACTATCGGCACCGATAACTCGTGGCAGACGCACACAACCACCAAAGCCCGGCATGATGCCCAGTTTTGTTTCTGGTAGACCTATGCTGGTGGTCTTGTCACCAATTCTCATGTCAGTTGCAAGTACGCATTCACAGCCGCCACCTAACGTGTGGCCTTTTAGTACCGAGATAGTTGGGACAGGCAAGTCTTCCAGCTTATTGAAGATGCTGTTAGCAAATTGTAGCCACTGATCGAGTTCAGCGTCTGTCTTAGCGAAAAGACCTAAGAATTCGGTGATATCAGCGCCAACAATGAACGCGTCTTTATCTGAGGTGAGCATCAAGCCCTTCAGTCCTTGGTGCGCTTTTAGTGCATCAAGGGCTTTGTCGAGTGACTCTAGTGTCGCTAGGTCGAGTTTGTTAACGGATTTTGGAGAGCAGAAGCTTAGTTCTGCAATACCATCTTGTACTTCCTTTACCTGTAGGGTTTCGGCTTGGTAAATCATTGTCTATCTCCATGACATACAATCTTGGATTGTCTGTATACCAATTTGATGCGGGCTGAGCGCCTGTAGGGCAGCAAATAGATATAGAGGAAAGTCGTTTTATTTATTGTTCTGGTTAGACCAGTGAAGTTAGTTTGGACTTCGGACTGGTTAATTTCAATACATTTTTTAAACAAGTGTTTAACATTGTGCACTAAGGCAGATCTTATGCGACTCACAATTACCTCTCGTGATAGACTTTAGACAAAGAGAAAAGTGACTTAATCCTATGAATGACCTGCCTTATCTGATTCCTGCTCAGCCTGCTCAATTTGAAGAAGAGATCAAAAAGAGTGTCTTTATTACTTACTTAGCACATACGCCAAGCGTGGAAGCGGCGAAAGCATTCGTTGAGCAGATCAAAACCAAGCATGCTGATGCAAGACACAACTGCTGGGGATTTGTTGCTGGTCGACCAGAAGATTCGATGAAGTGGGGCTTTAGTGATGATGGAGAACCTTCAGGGACAGCAGGTAAACCAATCCTTGCTCAGCTGTCTGGCTCTGGAGTTGGAGAGATTACCGCTGTAGTGACTCGATATTCTGGCGGCATTAAGCTTGGTACAGGTGGTTTGGTCAAAGCCTATGGTGGCGGCGTGCAACAAGCGCTCAAGCTGCTTCAAACAATTGAGAAAAAAATAACCACAAAACTCCGACTAGAGTTAGACTATGGGTTTATGCCTATCGCACAGTCGCTTATGCCCCAGTTTGGTGCGGTTGAAGTGGATGCTGAATACAGCGATCAGGTGGTATTAGTGGTGGAAATTGAGCTACGTGAAGTGAGCGCGTTTACCCAAGCTATCATCAACAAAAGTGGTGCAAAGGCAATTGTCACCCCACTAGACGGACAATAATGAAAAATAGGAAGCCACAGGGACAGCTTCGCTAGTCAATCAATCCATGCAATTTCGTTCAATTATTCGAATCGTCGGGCTATTGCTCGCACTTTTTAGTGTCACAATGCTCGCGCCTGCGCTAGTTGCGCTTATCTATCGAGATGGTGCGGGTGTACCTTTTGTCACGACTTTCTTCGTACTTCTTGTATGCGGTGGGATCTGTTGGTTCCCAAACCGCAGGCACAAACACGAGCTTAAAGCGCGTGATGGCTTCCTTATTGTTGTTCTTTTCTGGACTGTACTTGGCAGTGCTGGCTCTATCCCTTTTCTGATCTCAGATAACCCCAATGTATCTGTGACTGACGCTTTTTTTGAGTCCTTCTCTGCTTTAACGACAACAGGTGCGACGGTGATCGTCGGGCTCGACGAGTTGCCAAAAGCGATTCTCTTTTATCGCCAACTTCTACAGTGGTTTGGCGGTATGGGTATCATCGTATTGGCGGTAGCCATTCTTCCTGTTCTTGGTATCGGTGGTATGCAGCTGTATAGAGCTGAAATACCAGGACCAGTAAAAGATACTAAGATGACCCCACGTATTGCTGAGACAGCAAAAGCACTGTGGTACATCTACTTGAGTTTGACTATCGCATGTGCCGTAGCATTTTGGCTAGCAGGCATGACGCCGTTTGATGCCATTAGTCATAGCTTCTCCACTATTGCCATCGGTGGTTTCTCTACGCACGATGCCAGCATGGGCTATTTCGATAGTTATGCCATTAACATGATTACCGTTGTCTTCTTGTTAATCTCGGCATGTAACTATTCTTTGCACTTTGCCGCGTTTGCGTCTGGTGGCGTGCATCCTAAATACTATTGGAAAGACCCAGAGTTTCGCGCGTTTATCTTTATTCAAGTGGTTCTGTTCTTGGTTTGCTTCTTATTATTATTGAATCATCACTCGTATGACTCTCCTTATGATGCCTTCGACCAAGCCTTGTTCCAAACTGTGTCAATCTCTACTACTGCAGGTTTTACTACAACCGGCTTTGCTGATTGGCCGTTGTTCTTGCCAGTGTTGTTATTGTTCTCTTCTTTCATCGGTGGTTGTGCTGGTTCGACTGGTGGTGGCATGAAAGTGATCCGTATTCTGCTACTGACCTTACAAGGTGCTCGTAAGCTGAAGCGTTTGGTGCACCCTCGTGCGGTGTACACCATCAAAGTGGGTGGCAGTGCGCTACCGCAGCGTGTTGTTGATGCGGTTTGGGGATTCTTCTCTGCGTACGCGCTCGTATTTGTGGTTTGTATGCTGGGGTTGATTGCGACTGGCATGGATGAACTAAGTGCGTTCTCGGCGGTAGCTGCGACTCTGAACAACCTCGGTCCTGGCTTAGGGGAAGTAGCACTTCACTTTGGTGATGTTAATGACAAAGCAAAATGGGTATTGATTGTTTCTATGCTGTTTGGTCGTTTGGAAATCTTTACCTTACTTATTTTACTTACGCCGACGTTTTGGCGCAGTTAAGGGGAAATTGTGGCAAAAGCATTATTTCTATATTCTTCCCGAGAAGGGCAGACTAAAAAAATTCTCCACTATATAGATGAGCAGCTATTAGAGTTCGATTGCGAGCTGGTGGATTTACATAGTGTAGAGACGATTGATTTCAGCCAATACGACAGAGTATTGATTGGAGCCTCTATTCGTTATGGTCATCTTAATAAGAAGCTGTACCAGTTTATTGAGCGAAACCTCAATCAACTTGAACAAAGTAAAGTGGCATTTTTCTGCGTAAACCTAACTGCTCGCAAAGAAGACCAAGGAAAAGATACGCCAGAGGGTAGCGCTTACATTCGTAAGTTCCTGACCAAGTCGCCTTGGAAACCAATCTTAATTGGTGTTTTTGCTGGTGCTCTTTATTATCCTCGTTATGGTTGGTTCGACAAAACTATGATTAAGTTCATTATGTCGATGACAGGGGGCGAAACCGATACGACCAAAGAAGTGGAATACACCAATTGGGAAAAAGTGGCTCTTTTCGCAGATAAATTCAAAGAACTGTAGAAATAACGTGCTCTTTTGAACGCTTTTGATGCAAATTTATCCGAACGA
>NZ_BCUF01000027.1 GCF_001591145.1 Vibrio harveyi NBRC 15634 = ATCC 14126 = KCTC 12724
TTCCGGGAGGCGCCTCCATTCAATAAAGTACCATTACATATCTATTGAATGTTTACTGTATAATTGCTGCTTATTAAAACGAAGGCGTTGAAGATAAACGACTCTATCTCGGTTTAGTAACGTGGTGATAATCGAAAGAGCAAACGCTCTTACGAACCTTTCAAAGTTTCAATACGAAACACTATGGCGCCTTGGCAGAGTGGCTATGCAGCGGATTGCAAATCCGTGGACCTCGGTTCGACTCCGGGAGGCGCCTCCATTCTCTTTCTTGTTTCAATTCAGACCTCTGACCAATCGGTCATGAGAATTCGCCTTTTCGTTGTGATTCTTCGATAAAAGTATCAATAACCTTTACATCTAACTCTTAATTCTATTTCACCCTGATTTTCGACTGGGCATAACTGCTCAATGATCCCAATTTGATCATTCAACTGTATTAACAGAACGTTGTTGTCTATAAACTATGTGCATTACTTAGGGCTAATTGATAGCATCATATATTAACACTTGTTAATATATGAAAGTGTTAGTCTTTTTGCTCAGGAAGAGCGTATTCGGTTTATGGAGAAACACACGTGTTAAGACAATTGAGCAGGCAAATCGTAGTCTTGATGATGAGCACTGCATCTTATACTGCTTTTGCAGCGTCAATGGCAAGTTACCCAGAAGGGTGGCAAGATTGGCCCGTTGTTAAAGAGTCACAAAACCTACCTGCAGATACTGTCCTGCCGCCAGATACTTCACTATTTATTCAAGAATCCGTAAGAGCCTACAGCTGGATCAACAATGGTCAGGGGTCACCACTTACTATCCGAGTGAATCCGGCCAAAATAGAGCAATACAAAACTCACGGTCCGTATACAGATGGACCGACGGCGGTGGCGATTTCAGAAGTAGAAGGTATCGTGTGGGTGACAGAACATATTGGAGGTATGGCAATTTATGGCAGCTATGACCGTAAAGGAAAAGACATTAGCCATTCACATCCTTCATTGGCGCCTTCGTTTTGTCAAAGTTGCCATACTACTTATCAGGACATCTGTATAAACGGTACTTGCGCAGAGCCCGTTTTGGATGTGTACAAAGATAAGCAGTAGTCCAAAGTGAGTAATCGAGTTTTCGGTTGGTTGACGATAAACCAGATGCTTTTTTTATCGCATCTGGTCTTAGTGATTTCCATTATTTCTGGGTTGTCCTATACGCGCTTCCAAAGTGAATGGGATATGCGTATCGAACATGCAGTGATTATGGCGAAAACGCACCTGTCTTCACAAATGACGTTTCTCTCCGGCTCTATAGCGGGTCGTAATTACGCAAACTTGATGATGCCTTCGACCAAAGAGAACTTCAGAGCCATCGATGGTCTACTGTTTGTTGAGGTCTCCGGCACGTCAGATTACAAAGAACAAAAAGTGGCAGTTCGATATTTGGCACAATCCAATCAAGTGTGGCGAATTGATGTCAGCGATCAGGAGGTAAGGGCGCTCCAAGCGCAAAAGGGAAACCTTGAGCACATCTTGGCGGCGACGCCTGACACAGATGAAATTAAGCGTAATAAGCTCCAATACCTTATCAACAAAGCAAAGGTTGATTTAGAGGCACTACAAATCAGCAAGGGGCTCAATCAAGATACCAATCTGCCATGGACAAAAGATTATCTTCGACAAACCGACTTCTACTACGATGCCAATCTATCGGTGCTTCATGTTTGTCTGCCTTTAAGAAACGTAAACGGTGGCTACATTTGGGCGGTATTAGATGCAAGTAAACTCGACACTATCAAAACGACGCTAATTAAAGAGCTGCTTAATGAGGCGTTAATCGCTTCGTTAATCTCTATGGTGATGATATACATGGTCACCATGTGGATTGTTAGCCCACTCAAGCGTCTTTCAATGTCGATGAAAAAAGACATTGAAAAGATCGACCAATCGTATATTCCTGAAATTCAGCGATCGGATGAAATTGGTGACTTAGCTCGTTCATATTCCAGCTTGATTACGAAAATCAAAAACCAGTTGCGCGTTCTTCGTCAACAAACTGATACTGATGCCTTGACGGGATTAGGGTCGCGTTACTTGTACAAACGTACTGCACCACTGTTTGTTCAGCAAACGGTAGGTAATATGAGTTATGCCTGCTTCGTTTTGTGCGATATCGATAACTTTAAAAAGTTTAATGACACATACGGACATATCGAAGGGGATAACACGTTATGTGATGTTGCTGAACTCTTTCGCTCGTTTTTAGGTAAGGACCAACCGTCGTTTCGATTAGGCGGCGAGGAGTTTGCCTTGCTTGTTTACGGGAATACCTTAGATGTGCTTCAAGCAAAAGTAGAACATTTAAGACAAGCCGTTGAGGCTTTAGCTATTCCACATGCCAAAAACCTTCCATCACAGGTTGTGACCATTTCAGTAGGGGCGGTGCCTTTGACAAAAATAACGCCTTATCCGAGTGGGGATGCATGCGAGAAAGCACTCGAACAAGCCTTTGAGGTTGCGGATAAGAACTTATACCTAGCCAAAGATAAAGGACGTAACGTTGTGATTATGGACAAACCAATTGAAATATAATCAGCAGAGCCTAATGGTGTAAAAGAGTAGGGCTTACTCTGATCTAGTTCTATCGCATCATAAAATGTTGAATTTTTTCAAACAAATTCAATACTGCTAAACCGTTTTCAACACGTACCAGCCAAATAGATTCATTTCATTTATGAAGAAATGTTAAGAGTTTATCTTCTCGGTGATGAATTACTACACAAAGATGTAGCAAATTTACCGTTAGACCCTTTTAAATCGAGGGTTTTAACCTATCTACCCCTTTAGGGTAGTTTGATTCCGTAATTGATTTACATCATGTATTAATTTTCTTTCACATTTAACAATGCGCTCAGTTATAAGAACCTAACCCTTAGGAAGTACAATGAGCAAGTTGAAGCTAGTAGTCATCGGTAACGGTATGGTAGGCCACCGTTATATCGAAGACTTAGTCGAGAAAGCTGATATGTCTAATATGGACATTACGGTTTTCTGTGAAGAACCTCGTGTCGCATACGACCGTGTGCACCTTTCCTCTTACTTTTCTCACCATACTGCAGATGAACTTTCTTTAGTGAAAGAAGGCTTCTACGAGAAACACGGTATTAACATGCTGATCGGCGAACGCGCGATTAACATTAACCGTGAAAACCGCATTGTTTACTCAAGCACTGGTCGCGAAGTTCAATACGACAAGCTGATTCTTGCTACTGGCTCATTCCCATTTGTTCCACCTATCAAAGGTCACGAAAGCAAAGACTGTTTTGTTTACCGTACTATCGAAGATCTTAAAGCGATCGAAGCGTGTGCGAAGAAGAGCAAATCAGGCGTTGTTGTCGGTGGTGGTCTGCTAGGTCTTGAAGCAGCAGGCGCATTGAAAGCTCTGGGAGTAGAAACGCACGTTGTTGAGTTCGCACCAAAGCTAATGGCTGAGCAACTTGACCTTGCTGGTGGTAACCAACTTCGTCAAAAGATCGAGCGTATGGGCGTGAACGTTCACACCAGCAAAAATACGCTTGAGATTGCGGCAGAAGGCACAAACGCACGCAATGTTATGCGTTTTGCTGACGGTTCAGAGCTAGAAACAGACTTCATCGTATTCTCTGCAGGTATTCGTCCACAAGACAAACTAGCACGCCAAATGGAGCTAGAAGTGGCACCTCGTGGCGGTGTTGCTATCAACGACCATTGTCAGACTTCTGATGAGAACATCTACGCCATCGGTGAGTGTGCGTCTTGGAATGAAATGTTCTACGGTCTTGTTGCTCCTGGCTACAAGATGGCGACAGTTGCCGTTGATCATCTACTAGGTAACACAGAAAGCAAATTCGAAGGCGCTGACATGTCTGCGAAGCTGAAACTTCTTGGTGTAAAAGTAGGTTCAATCGGTGACGCGAACGGTCGTACCGAAGGCTGTAAGAGTTACGTTTACCAAAACGAAGAGCAAGAAGTTTACAAACGTCTTATCGTTTCTGAAGACAACAAGAAACTGCTTGGCGCGGTTATGGTCGGTGACACCTCTGATTACGGCGACCTACTTCAACTTATGTTGAACGAAATCGACCTACCAGAACACCCGGATGCGTTGATCCTTCCTGCACACGCAGGCGCTGAGAAACCAGCACTAGGTGCAGACGCTCTACCAGAAAGCGCAGTAATCTGTTCTTGTTTCGACGTGACCAAAGGCAAGATCGCACAAGCGGTTGCTGATGGTCACCACACATTGGGCGACATCAAAGCCGTGACTGGCGCAGGTACAGGCTGTGGCGGTTGTATTCCTCTAGTCACTTCTGTTCTAAATGCTGAGCTTGCTAAATCTGGTATCGAAGTGAAGAACGACGTGTGTGAGCACTTTGCATACTCACGCCAAGAATTATTCCACCTAATCCGCATTGAAGAGATCAAAACGTTTGATGAGCTTCTAGAAAAATACGGTAAAGGTTACGGCTGTGAAGTTTGTAAACCATTGGCTGGTTCTATCTTGGCTTCTTGTTGGGGTGAGCACATTCTTAAGCCACAACTGGTTAAGCTGCACGACACGAACGACAACTTCCTAGGTAACATCCAAAAAGACGGTACTTACTCTGTGATCCCACGTATGGCGGGTGGTGAAGTAACGCCTCAAGCACTGGGTGCGCTAGCGAACGTTGCTGCAGAATACAACCTATACACCAAAGTAACCGGTGCTCAACGTATTGGTCTGTTTGGTGCACAAAAAGACGATCTTCCAGAGATCTGGCGCAAGCTTATCGACGCTGGTTTCGAAACAGGTCAAGCGTACGCAAAAGCACTTCGTATGGCGAAGACCTGTGTTGGCTCAACGTGGTGTCGTTACGGTGTTCAAGACTCTGTTGGTCTAGGTTCCTACATCGAGAACCGTTACAAAGGCATTCGTACTCCTCATAAGATGAAGTTCGGTGTTTCTGGCTGTACTCGTGAGTGTGCGGAAGCACAAGGTAAAGACCTTGGTATCATCGCGACTGACGCAGGCTGGAACATGTACGTATGTGGTAACGGCGGCATGAAACCTCGTCACGCAGACCTACTAGCAAGCGACCTAGATAAAGAAACGCTGATCAAGTACATCGACCGCTTCATGATGTTCTACATCCGTACTGCTGCGCCACTACAACGCACATCAGTTTGGATGGAAAACATGGAAGGTGGCGTTGACTACCTACGCGAAGTGATTGTTGACGACAAACTTGGCATCAACGCGCAATTAGAAGCAGACGTAGCGAAACTTGTAGACGAATACGAGTGTGAGTGGACTGCGACTATCAACGACGAATCACAACTGACACGCTTCGCGCACTTCATCAACTCTGACAAGCGCGATGAAAACGTCGTGTTTGTACAAGAGCGTGAACAGCACCGCCCAGCAACCTTCACGGAAAAACACCCTGAAGCGAAAGGCGACATCCTACACGTAGCGATCACTGAAGCATAAGGGAAGGTTGATTATGTCATTTGAAAAGATTTGCCAAATCAGCGACATCGTACCGGGCACGGGTGTTTGTGCACTGGTTGATGGTCAGCAAGTTGCGGTATTCCGCCCAACACAAGCAGAAGAAGTGCTGGCAATCAGCAACACAGACCCGTTCTTCCAATCAAACGTGCTTTCTCGCGGTTTGATCTGTGAGCACCAAGGCGAGCTTTGGGTGGCAAGCCCACTTAAAAAGCAGCGCTTTAACCTGACTACAGGTGCGTGCATGGAAGACGAGCGTTTTAGCGTGAAAGCGTACAAAACGCGCGTAACCAACGGCGAAGTAGAGATTTCTGCATAAGCTTGGTTTCCATTCCCTCCTCTAAGGGGGAGGGAATGAAACGAGATCTAGATTTAATAGGTAAAGGCTTTCCAGAGTCATCTGCGGGGAACAGGGAAGCGAGATGTTACTGAGTTAACGGGAAGCCTTTCTCTATTCAATCTTTAATTTTTTAACTTTCACTTTTTGAATAAGGACACATTCATGTCTACTGATTTTAAGCCTGCAGAATTCGTTCAAACCATGATCAACGTGGGTGAAGCGAAAACCAACACCAGTACTCGCGATTTGTTACTCCGCGGTACAATGGCGGGTATCATCCTGTCGCTGGCGGTGGTTGTGGCTATTACGACTATCGTACAAACGGGCGTGGGCGTTGTGGGTGCGCTTGTCTTTCCAGTTGGTTTCGTGATTCTAAGTGTGATGGGTTACGACCTAGTAACAGGTGTTTTTGGTCTGGCTCCTCTAGCTAAATTTGCAAACCGTCCTGGTATCACTTGGGGTCGTATCTTCCGTTGTTGGGGTTTGGTTGGTTTGGGTAACCTAATCGGTTCTCTAATCGTTGCTTACCTAGTGGCTATCTCTCTAACAGGTAACTTCTCTCTAGAATTGAACGCAGTAGCGAAGAAATTCGTTGCTGTTTCTACAGCACGTAGTCTTGGTTTCGAAAATATGGGCATGGACGGATGGATCACGTGTTTCGTACGCGGCATCTTCTGTAACCTAATGGTGTGTCTTGGCGTTATCGGCAACATGACTGCACGTTCAGTGTCTGGTCGTGTAGCAATGATGTGGTTCCCAATCTTCATCTTCTTCGCACTAGTATTTGAGCACACAGTGGTAAACATGTTCCTATTCCCACTAGGTATGATTCTAGGTGCTGATTTCGGTATTGCGACTTGGTTGAATTTCAACCTTATCCCAACCATCCTAGGTAACATCGTTGGTGGTCTAGTGATGACTTGTATTCCACTGTACCTAACTCACGCTAAAACTGCGCCTTCTATCAATGCTGAAGAAGAAGTAAAAGCACAGCCTGCAATGGCTAAGTAATTGAGGTTTATTGCCAATATTAGGTAATGAACAAGTCGGGACTCTCTTTGGACTTGAACTGAGAGATTCCCGACTACGCTCCTTCGTCGCTTTCGGGAATGACTCAAATAGGAGCAATTCAACAAGTACTGCTCATCTAATGCGATAACAAGCAAAGCGAAAAGCCTGTCATTCCTTAGATGAAGGACTCCAGAGCAGGGAACCTCGTTCCCATATACTAATAAGCTATTTGGCTATAAAAAGCGTTTCTTTGTCAGAGTCTCTCTTTATATCTAAATTTTTCAATAGGCGTTGATATGACAACTGTTAACTCATCTTTAAACAGCGGCTTTGTTTCTCTTGTTGGTGCAGGTCCGGGTGATCCAGATTTACTGACAGTAAAGGGCTTAAAAGCCATTCAAGCAGCCGAAGTTGTGGTGTATGACCGATTGGTGTCGACAGACATTCTAGAATTGGCTCACGCATCAGCAGAGATGATCTACGTAGGTAAAAAGTTGGACTTTCACTGCGTGCCTCAAGATCAAATCAACCAAATCTTGGTGCAAAAAGCGCAAGAAGGTAAACGCGTTGTACGTCTAAAAGGCGGCGATTCATTTATCTTTGGTCGTGGCGGTGAAGAGCTAGAAGAGCTAGCAGAATTCGGCATCAAATACGAAGTGGTTCCGGGTATCACAGCTGCTGCGGGTGCAACGGCTTACGCAGGTATTCCATTAACGCATCGTGACCACGCGCAAAGCGTTCAGTTCATTACTGGCCACGTACAAAAAGATGGTCGTGAAATTGAATGGCACTCGCTAGCGCAGTCAAACAACACGCTTGTGTTCTATATGGGGTTGAAGCAAAGCGGTCATATCATGGATAAGCTTATCACACATGGATTAGACCCAGAGATGCCATGCGCGATCATTGAAAACGGCACACGTACAGAGCAGCGCGTATTCCAAGGTAATCTGAACGAGCTATCTAATATGGCAGAACAAGCAGTGAGCCCTGCGTTGATTGTGGTTGGCAGCGTGACGCAATTGCACAGCAAATTGGATTGGTTTGGAAAATAACTGAAGACTTAGTCTTAAGCATTAGATCGCGCAAGGACTGCGTTTCTGTTGCATCTCTCTTTTTCGCATTGGCATTTCATCGATCAAATCGTTGATGAACTGCCAATCAGTCTTCGCACCCCAGCGGTGTTTCTCTTCTCCGTCTTTACCCAAAAGAATCGCAGTGTGTTGACCTGCTTTGACTTCGTAGAGAGCAGCCAGCATTTTCAAATCGAACTCTTCTTTTAACCATGAAGGTTCAGTAAAACCGTCCTCTGCAATCACTAAAGTGATCACATCGCGGTCTTCCAATTCACATTCATTCATCAAAGCTTCGAGCAAAAACTGTTTTACGTGGTCGTCATTCGCAGGGGCAAAGTATAGGACACTGCGATGTGGCCAGTACTGTGAGTGTGCTGGATAACCAAACGCATTGCCTGATATGAGGCATGCAAGCAAAAGGGCTAACGTCGACTTGTTCATGGCTCCCTCCTTGAAACGTGAGACTTCGTTTATCACGTTATACGGTAAGTTTAGTGGAATTAGCTCATTGTGCTTTGGTCCAAAGTGGCATAGGGTATGCGGCAAACAAATAAAGCGTATTAAATAGATGAACTCTGAAAGCAAACAAAAGATCGCAATCTTAGTCGACGTACAGAACGTGTATTACACCTGTCGTGAAGCGTACCGCAGCAATTTTGATTACAACCAGTTTTGGTATGTCGCGACACAAGGAAAAGAAGTGGTGAGTGCGCGTGCCTATGCCATTGCGAGCAATGACCCAAAACAGCGTCAGTTCCACCATATTTTGCGTGGTGTTGGGTTTGAGGTGATGCTTAAACCTTATATTCAACGTCGTGACGGGAGCTCGAAAGGCGACTGGGATGTAGGTATCACGCTAGATGCGATTGAGATTGCGCCGGAAGTGGATGAAGTGGTTCTGGTATCTGGCGATGGCGATTTTAGTTTGTTGGTGGAACGCATTCAGCAACGCTTTAACAAGAAAGTCACAGTGTATGGCGTACCAAAGTTAACTTCCCAAACCTTGATTGATTGCGCGGACCATTTTGTTGCTGTCGATGACGACTTTCTTCTTTAACTTCTTCTCGCTGTATAGCTTTGAGAATAAAGAAAGGGCGAGTCACTTCAGGCTGTACGTTAACGTACAATGACTCGCCCCGAACTATAAGTTGGTTAGTTACGAAGGAATGATCATTTGTCCTAGCACGTAACCCAAGCAACAAGCACCAATCACACCAATTAAACCCACAGACATGAATGAGTGGTTGAAGTACCACTTGCCAATCTTAGTCGTACCTGAAGTATCGAAGTTTACTGTCGCGATATCAGAAGGGTAGTTAGGGATAAAGAAGTAGCCGTAAACCGCTGGCATTAAGCCGATAAGCAGTGCAGGGTCCAAGCCTAGTCCGAGACCAACAGGTAACATCATACGCGCTGTTGCTGCTTGAGAGTTCACTACTACTGATACGATGAATAGCGCGAGTGCGAACGTCCAAGGATAGTTGGTTACCATTTCAACAATGCCGGACTTGAATTGAGGCATCGCGTATTGGAAGTAGGTATCTGACATCCATGCAATACCGAAGATAGCAATTGCTGCCACCATGCCGGATTTAAAAACTACGCCGTTTGGCACGTCACGTGGGTCGGTTTTGGTCGCAAGCAAAATAATACCGCCGAAGCAGAGCATCATCATCTGAATAACCACCGCCATGCTGATTGGCTTCGCGCCATCGACGATGGTTCGCACTTCCGGCCACATCGCAATAACGACGATCACAAGAATCGACAGAATGAACAGCAAAACAGAGTTGCGTGCGCTCGCTGGAAGCACTTCGTCCAAAGAAGTTGCCGTTGTGTTTAAGATTTTCTCACGCCAAACCGGATCTTTTAGACGCTCTTGGTACTCTTCATCATCTTCAAGCTCTTTACCGCGTTTTAAGCTGTATAGCGACATCAACAGCGTACCAAACAAAGTTGCTGGTACTGTTACGAGAAGAATCGATAGCAAGGTGATTTCGTGTTGAATGTCAGACAGCTGTGCTAGGTAGTAAACCACAGCGGCTGAAATTGGTGATGCCGTGATTGCGATTTGAGAAGCAACGGATGCCGCAGCCATCGGACGCTCAGGGCGAATACCGTTTTTCAACGCAACGTCGCCAATGATTGGCATGATGGAGTATACCGCGTGACCAGTACCAAGTAGAAAGGTCATAAAGTAAGTGACGAACGGTGCAATGAGGGTAACGCGCTTAGGGTTCTTACGCAGTACGCGCTCGGCTACCTGCAACATGTATTTCAAACCGCCAGCGGCTTCAAGAATGGAAGCACAAGTAACTACCGCAAGGATGATCAGCATTACAGTGACGGGTGGGGAGGTTGGTGGCATCTTGAAGATGAAAACCTCAATGACCAAACCAATACCTGAAACAACACCAAGACCAATGCCGCCATACCGTGAACCGATATACAGCATCACGAGCAAAAATAGAAACTCAAGATACAACATGTTTAATTTCCTTATTAGAAACAGGGACTTTTATTGTTTCTATATTCAAGAAAAAAATACTTAGCCTTGTTCACATTCCATTTCATAGGAAATAGTAATGTCTAATAATTGGGAATAACTCACGCTACGGAGCCAAAGTGTTACGCTGCCTTTGAGCTGGTGTTGTTGGAATGTTTTTATCCACTAGTTCTGACGTTAAACCGAACCATTTTGGTGCATCTTCGCGGTATAATGGTTTGTTTTGCTGCCGTTTATTTGCGGCTTTTTATTGATTTTAATGCTCTGTAGCACGTCAAAGTGATACGGCGTAAACATTACTGATAATTATTTGCATTGAGTGCTTGGCTTGCGTATAACTGCGTTCAAACAAAAACGTACGTAAACACAACAATGTCTGAGCAGTTTTTTCCGCAACTCTTCCATTACTCAAAGGAAGTCACGCCATTCTTACACGGCAGTATTGGTGAGATTGGTGCTAGTGCAATCCATATCGATAACAACATCAATCCAATTGTACAATCACTCTACCAATCGCTTTCTCAAGCGCATCCTGAAGCGGGTAAAGCCTATTGGCTAACTCGAACATGGGACCTGCTTTGTTGGCAGCCTATGTATGTAGCATTCATTTCGATCTATGGATTTCACACTTTGCCAAATCTACGGGGGATGGGGCAATACGTGCAGCAAGGGTTTGTCACGGGTTACCGCTTTGCTGATGAACAGCATATTCATGGTGAAATTGAAGAACTGATTGTCGAAGCTGGTAAGCAAATACGTGCACTTTATGACTTCTATCAGATTCAAATGAGTGATTGGACTCGCATACGCCCGGGCTTTACTCATCAATTGATGTCTGATGGTGTGATGGCATGCTTGATCCGACTCCAGCAACATTTTCCTCAATTTAGTGACGAGCTCATTCACCAGCATGCAAAGTTGTGGTTGGAAGCGCTTGGGTTAAGTTCTGAAAATACATCATCCCTGTACGCTTTTTCAGACGAGCGTCCTTTGAAATTAGTCCGAAAAAGCTGCTGTTTAGTCTACAAATGTGAAGGGCGAAAACTGTGCGAAGATTGCCCTCGAACAGAGGAAAATAAGCAACTCGTCAAATCTCGAAGTGTCGCAAGGTAACAAACGTATAACATATGTAACAGTGCTCGATCTATGATTGAGAATGAGTATTATTGTCGACTCTGTAATTTATAAAAAGATAAAGACAATGATAAAAAGGAAGTTTTCTTTAAATCTCATCATGCTTGCGATGAGCAGTGGCTATGCAATTCAAGCGCTTGCAGAAAAATCTAACATAAGCGAACAAAGTAATGCAGATGAACAAGTAGTGGTGGTTGGCAGTGTTATGCCTAAGTCCATTTCAGACATTCCGGGTACGGTTTGGTTCGTTGATCAAGAGCAGATCGCTCAACAATACCGAGCAGGAAAAAACCTTGGTGACATCTTATCGGCAACGATTCCGTCATTAGACGTTGGTACGGGTGGTCGAACTAACTACGCGCAGAACCTCCGTGGGCGTGCAATGTTGGTTATGATCGATGGGGTGTCATTACAATCCTCACGCCCAATCAGTCGTCAACTCGACGCGATTGACCCATTCAATATTGAACGTATTGAGGTGTTATCCGGTGCGACATCGATATACGGTGCCGGCGCAACGGGTGGTGTGATAAATATTGTCACAAAGAAAGCGACGTCAGATGAACTTGCATTTGAATCTTACGTGAGCGGTACGACCGGTTTTAATGGTGGTGACGATTTTGATTATAAGGTTGCCCAATCTGTCTCTGGCGGAAACGATAAAGTAAGTGCGCGTGGTTCGGTGGTGTACGGCGAAACTCAGGGTTTCTATGATGGTAATGGTGACATTGTCACGCCGGACATCTCACAAGGTTCACTGCAGTACAATTCAACGCTTGATGTGATGGGCTCTGCGGAGATTCAAACGTCAGATGAAAGCCAGCTTAGCCTAGTTGCGCAATACTATGATAGTCAACAAGACTCGCCTTATGGTCTGTACATTGTGGGGCGCGATTTCGTCGATGTACGTAAAGGATTTGAATCTGATCGCCAACACGGCACAGAACGTGTTCTTCTTAGTGCAAGTTACAGCCATGAGTCTGTATTAGGTCATCAATTGATTGGTGAGTTGTCCTATCGAAGTGAAGACCAAACTTTCACACCATATTTCCAAAGTGCTTCTCAGCAAGAAACAGAGGTTTTTGCAGGGCGTCTGGCGTTAGCGAAGAATTGGAACGATTTTAATCTTATCTATGGTATTGATGCTTATCTTGATCGTTTCGACAGTAACCAAGCACTCTTCGATTCGACGATTGCTAATAATTCTGGAAACTTGATAAACAAGACGTATGCACAAGTTGGTCGTTACCCTGGCGTAGACGTGTCTTCTTACGCATTGTTTATTCAAGGGGACTACCAAATTACTTCGGATTGGTCTGTAGAAGCAGGTTATCGCCATCAATACATGGATAACAAAGTTGATGACTTTGTCGCTTATAGTGTGCAGAAGAAGATTGCTGCAGGAGCGGGAACGTCGGCTGATTCAGTGCCAGGTGGCAGTACAGATTACTCAGTTAACCTATTCAACCTTGGCACTATCTATCGGTTGAATGATGAGTCGCAAGTTTGGGCTAACTTCTCCCAAGGTTTCCAACTGGCGGACCCAGCGAAATACTATGGTCAGGGCAGTTACGATGCAGTAGATGCAAATGGTCATTACGCACTAAAGGACAGCATCAATGTATCTGATTCTAAATTGTCAGGCATTAAAACGGACAGTTACGAAATTGGTTACCGTTTAGATAAGGAAGCGTTGTCTCTTCAAGCAGCGGGTTATTACTCGTTGTCAGATAACTCAATCAAATACGACCGTAAAACTTTGCTGATTACCAGTGTGGATGACGAGCAACGTGTGTATGGTGCGGAAGCAAACATTAACTACTGGGTAACCAGCGATATTCTTGTTGGTGCTTCTGGTCATTATGTCGTATCTGAACTGAAGACCAATGGTAAATGGGAAGATTTGAGTGCTGGTAAGGCAAGTACATCTAAAGCGAACGCTTGGGCAGCATGGTACCAAAACGATTACTCTGTGCGTCTACAAAGCCAAACTATGTTCGATTACGAAGATGATGCGAACAACAAGTTAGATGGATACACAACATTTGATTTGCTAGGCAGCGTGATACTGCCTGTTGGTCAATTAGGATTCGGAATCCAAAACCTGTTTAACGAGGATTACACCACGGTGTGGGGACAACGTGCGCAAATCCTATACGCAACTCACTATGAGTCTGCTGCTTATGACTATAAGGGAAGAGGTCGTACGTTCACGCTTAACTACAGCCTTGAGTACTAAAAGTCCGTATCTGAGATACAAATAAGCACGTTAAATTTGGATAAAAAAAGCCGCGTTATGCGGCTTTTCTTTTATGCTTCGTCTGTTGCTTGAGTTTCTTCAGTGGCTTGTGAAGTTTGCTCATTAGCTTGCTGTTCCGCTTCCATCTTCGCGCGTTCTGCTTTTGAGATGTAGCGAGGCTTATTGCTCTTATGAAGCTTTGCATTTTGTTTTTTCTGCTTCGCTTTTAAAATCGAATTAATTTTCTTCTTGCGGTTCATGGTGTTGGTCCTTTAATTTAGCGGGGCAGGATAGTGATTTTTCCGCCAAGTTACAACCCTAATGGATTCCCTATGAAAACACTTACTACCAAGCGCCTCACACTGCGTCTTGTCAGTGTAGAAGATGCGCCGTTTATTTTAGAACTCTACAACCAGCCAGACTTTTATCGTTTCGTCGGTGACAAACAAATTCGAACCCTAGAAGAAGCCAAGCGTTACATCCAAGATAACATGTTAAGAATGCAGGAACTTAAGGGTGTCAGTTTGCTGGTGGTTGAAACCAACCATGATAAACAGCCAGTTGGCATTTGTGGTTTGGTTAAACGCGATACATTAACAGCGTTTGATATTGGTTACGGTTATCTGCCTAGCGCTTATGGCAAAGGTTACGCGAAAGAAGCCGCAAGTGTCGTCGTGGATTTTGCTCGTGAGGAAATGAATATAGAAAACTTGGTCGCTATCACCAATAATGACAATATTCGCAGTATAAGTTTGCTAGAAAAATTGGGTTTTCAGTTTGAACGCGTTGAGCAGACTTACGATAATGGTCGAACTTTACAGCTCTATACGAAGGAGTTGTAACCAGATAAGTAACTAAGGTCCTTTTAGTTAAAGCCTTATTGTTAAGGTCTCTGGGTTATACCAAGTAACCCGAGATACTAGGTTCAGCGTGAATGACTTGGTTTTTTAGTCAAACAAATGGCTACGTCAAACAACTTGGAGAGAGCTTGCTATTACACGGCGTAGTTTTCCTTGCTCTCGAATCAATGACAGGGCTCTGAATCCTGCATCTTGAAGTCACTTGGGTATGAAGCTGTTTTAGTTAGAGGAAAAAAATGAGCGACATTTTGTTAGGTAAACTCGCCACTGAATTTAAAACCGTTAAGGCGATGGTCGAGGTTTACTGTAAAGACCACCATGGCACAAAAGGTGAGCTATGCGCGGAATGTCGCGAATTGTTAGAATATGCGGAAGTTCGGCTTGATCGTTGTCCTTACGGAGAAGATAAGCCGACTTGCAATAAATGCCCAATACATTGCTACAAACCCGAGCCTAAAGAGCAAATGCGTTTAGTGATGCGTTATTCAGGACCGAGAATGTTACTCAAGCATCCGATCTTAGCGATTCGGCACTTGGTGCATGAGAAGCGTGAGGTTCCAAATAAACCAGCTGCCAATGTGTCGAATCGCCACAAACGAATGAGTGCTGAACGCGAAGCCAAGAAGCCTAGTTAAAAACGTACTAAGAAGTCGTAACAACGGTGAGATTCTTGATCCAATACTTTTGCGTGTATCGACGATAACACAGTGCCAATTTCACTACTTCTTCTGCGATCATTAGTGCGTAAACGTATTTAAACTCCCAGTCTAAGACGAACGCGGCGACGGCGCACAAAGGCAATCCAGTCATCCACATCGCGATAAAGTCCATGCGTAAACAAAAGACGTTATCGCCACCCGCTCGAATAATGCCGTTTATGATGATCATGTTGAGCATGCGGAGCCAAATCGCGCTACATAAAATCACGACTGCGGGTGCCGCGAGTGGGTAAAGTTCTGAGTTATCTAGGTTCAATGCTGCAATGATTAACTCTCGATTTAGTAGCAGTAATGCGCCAATCGAAATACCAAACACAAACACCGCTTTAATGAAGAAGCTTGCCATGTGCTGAGCTTGTTCAAACTCATCACGCCCTAACGACTGCCCAATCATCACTGAACACGCAACAGAGATTCCAAAAAAGATGGAGTAACACAGAGATTCAAATGGACCTAACATGCTAAACACCGCGAGTTCTGTCGTGCCCATGTGACCAAAAATCATTTGATACACCATCGTACCAATGGCCCAAAGTAGCGCGCCTAAGGTCATTGGTAATGCCAAACGGCGATAAGAGAGCCACAAAGAGGGGCGTTCAACCCCTTCTTTTACTTCCAATAACCAATGTTTACGCCAACGCATATAGCCAATCATGGCTAGCACTTGGAATAAGCGAGAAATCGTCGTCGCTAATGCCGCACCTGCAACACCCATTGCAGGTATACCTAGCCCGCCTTTAATGAGCCAAAAGTTCAGAGCGATATTGAGCACAATAGTCATTGCTCCCATTGATAGCGGAGTGACGGTGTCACCAGAAGAGCGCATGCTGGCTTCTAATACAATAATGATGTGAGTCAGTAGCAACACAGGGAACGCATACCAAAGGTAGGTAGAACCAAGGTCAATGACTCGAATATCGCTGGTTTGCAGGCGCATGATCACTTCGCTGCCAACTGTGATAATTAGAGTGATAGGAATAAGCACCTTTAGACCAAAACGAATCGCAATACCGGTGACGGTTTTTGCACTTACGGCATCGTCTCGTCCCCAATATTGCGCAACAAGTGTGCCATTTGCAGATGCTAAACCTGCCATGATCATAATGGCGACAAAATGCCATTTTGATGCAATTCCCACAGCTGCGGTTGCTTCTTTACCAAAATCGCTAACCATGAGAACATCGGCTAAGGCAAGTATTGCTACCAAAGTACTCTGGATAGCGACAGGAAAACCCAAACGGACAATCTGCTTAAGTAGCCGGTTATATAAAGGGTTAGCACTATTTTTGATACCAATGTTGTTTGCCATAGTCACTCCTCAAATTTTGAGAGGAATATAAAGCGTATAGGAAAGGAAATACATGTGTGAAAAACCACAAAAGCTGTGCAAATCCGTCATCGGGCAATTTACAACCAAAACGGAATGGCAAGATGACGTGTACTTGGCTCCTGCATGTAAGGAACGCTTTCTCACTTTGACAGAGATTCCTGAGTGGCATCGTGCAGACATTTTTATGGCAGGCTTGGCTGAGTTACGTGATGGTTATCATGTCGAAAGAAACAAAGTTGGTGTGCATACTTTGTTGTTTACGGTTGAAGGTGGTGGCGTTCTGATAACCCCCGATTCTGTCAAAGAGATAGAACCTTATACGCTGACCATTTTGCCTGTCGATACGTGCTTTCGGTTTGAAATGAATCCTGACAAAGATCATTGGAAAATGGTTTGGCTACTACCTCAGAATGCAGGTTCTTGGCGGCATCTGTCGGATCTTGGTCAGACGGTCATGCCTTTCCAAGGTTCAGAGCAAATTTGGGCGTTAATGACCTTGCTCTACAATGAGATAGGCGGTCGTACTGGTTTTCGTCAGTTATTGATCAGCGAAGTACAACGTTTAGTCAAAAGCGTCGAAACGCCTATCAGTAGCTCGCTTTCTCGCGTTCAAACATTATTTAATGAAGTGGAAGGGCAACTGCACCTACCTTGGACGGTCGCCGAGATGGCAAAGCGATGTTTTATAAGTGAAGAGCAGTTTAACCGACTGTCCAAGCAATTATTCAACATGAGTCCGAGGAGCAAGTTAATTGAGCTTCGCATGCACAAAGCGGCGGACTTATTACAGTATCCAGCTTGGTCGGTTGTCATGATAGCAAACCGATTGGGTTATCGTGATCCTTACAACTTCACGCACCGATTTAAAAAGTTCTACGGCAGTTCGCCAACACGTTATCGCAAGAAATTATTGGAGAATCAAAACTAATGAGCCGGTTTAATTCCCCAATGATTTAAACAGTAGAGTATTTCAGAAACAAAAAAACGAGGGCATGAACCCTCGTTTCTTTTGTCTGGTTGGGACAGGTTAAAAATTACAAACCTGCCGCCATTTGGTGCTTGGATTTAGTTGCTGCGATTAGCATGTAAATGCAAGTTGCAAGTAATGCTGCAAATAAGTAGCCCAACAAACCGTGCATTTGACCCATAAATTTATCAGCAACCACTGGACCTGCTACTGAGCCCACGCTGTAGCTAAACAACATGACTTGCGTTGCAGACACGATGAAACGCTCGTCTAAGCCTTCACAACCTAGGTTAATCGCAATTGGGTATAGAGCAAATGTCGCCATGCCCAATAGGAACAACGCCACTGCCAACACCACCGCTGACGAAGAAATGAAAGTCAGTCCGATAGAGAAAATGCCAAGGATGCAGAAGAACGCCATTAGTACAGTACGTGCCATGTACTTGTTTAAGGTTGTCACCATAGGTTGAACCAACATACCGCCCAGAATCACTAACGCCATCAAAGTACCAATGTCTTGGTGGCTGATTTTACGGTTTGCGAGCTCTACTGGCATCAGACCGTAAATTGCTCCCAGAGTAAGACCAGAAACAACACAACCAATGATTGCTGCGTGGCTTAGTTTTGAAATCTGTTTGAACGACAGTGCAGTAGACTCATGGCTGTTTGGTTGTTCACAGTCGATGAATAGTAGCACTAGCATCGCCATCAAGATCAGTGTCGTGATGGCAACAAAAGGGACGCCACCACTTACGCCAAGAATGCCAATGCCAAATTGACCAAGCGCAGAACCGCCGTACAAAGAAAGCATGTATAGACTCAAACGTTTAGCGCGTGAGGATTCATCGCCAGACATTAGCCATGATTCTACGATGACGAATACGCCCGCTACTGCGATGCCAGCAATAAAGCGTGAAAATAGCCATACCATACCATTAGGAATAATTGGCAAAACGATGATCGTCAGAGAAAAGGCTGCCAAGCTACCGACAAACGCTTTACGGTGTCCAACGCTGCGAACGATTCGCTCAAAGAACATGGCGCCAAACAATAGACCGCCATAGAACACACTCGCCAACCAACTCGCGTAATCAGCAGAGATGTTGTATTCACCAAGCATAAGAGGGATCAAGCTCATCAAATAGCCTGATGCCACTGCATAAAGAGACAGTGCTACGACAGGAACTGTGACTCGTGGTGATGCTGCAGGAATGGCTGTGTTTTCCAATGTTTTGCGCCTATAAGTTAAGTAAAAATCAGGGGTTATTCGGCGCGAATATGAGGCTAATTAATAGGCAAGTAAAACGATATATTTGAGTCGTTTCGACAAAAGTTATTTATCGAAATTCTATGAGGAAATGCTGCATAAAAACGCCAGCCCGAGAGCGAGGCTGGCGACGGGGTTTATTTGTTAAGTGCTTGATTTAGCCAATGATCGAATTGAGTTTTTGGTAATGCTCCGTTGATCATGTCAACGCGTTGTCCATTCTTAAAAACCATGATGGTAGGGATACTACGAATACCAAATTGAGCCGCCAATTGTTGTTGAGCTTCAGTATCAATCTTGACAAAACGAGCGTTTCCGGTCTGTTCTTGTGCGACATCCGAGAAAACAGGAGCAAAACCAACGCATGGATTGCACCATGGCGCCCAGAAATCAACCACAACCGGAGTGTCACTCTCTAGTAGTGCTGAGAAGTTATCGATGGTGCCTTCTACAGGCGCACCATCAAATAAAGCGTTCTTACATTTACCGCAACTTGCAGCTTCTGCAACTCGCTCATTAGGGACACGATTTAAACCGCCACAAGACGGGCAACGAGTTTTAAACGATGACATGACTTCTTCCTTTATGACAACTTGATGAAAACATGACTTACCAGTCTGCTTCATAATTTGTATACTTATTTTTTAGCCTGCCGAAATACGATATGACAGGTTTGTATTTGGACCCGAACAGGTTCTAAGAAATTTCATTAAAATACAACAATAAATAGGTCTGCGATGACAAATTACTACGCTGAAATTACTGGCTGGGGAAAATGCCTTCCACCAGCTTCGCTCTCTAACGACGACCTTAGCACTTTCCTTGAAACTTCAGATGAATGGATTCGCACCCGTACTGGTATTGAAAACCGTCGCATTAGCCACGTAAATACGTCGGACATGGCAACGGTAGCTGCGCAACATGCGATGGCTCGTGCTGGCGTGGAAGCGAGTGACATCGACCTTATCATTGTTGCGACATGCTCTCCTGATTCTCTTATTCCAAACATTGCCTCTAAGGTGCAACAAAACCTTGGTATTCGCTCTGCTGCCGCGTTCGATTTAAACGCGGCATGTACGGGTTTTGTCTACGGTCTTGAAACTGGTACGCGTTTGATCCAGTCGGGCAACTACCGTAATG
This sequence comes from Vibrio harveyi NBRC 15634 = ATCC 14126 = KCTC 12724, assembly GCF_001591145.1. Lineage (GTDB taxonomy): Bacteria > Pseudomonadota > Gammaproteobacteria > Enterobacterales > Vibrionaceae > Vibrio > Vibrio harveyi. The sequence goes on from NZ_BCUF01000027.1 coordinate 20,101, forward strand.
CGATCATCATTGGTGCGGAACGTCTTTCTTTCTACATCGACTGGGCAATGCGTGATACGGCAGTATTGTTCGGTGATGGCGCTGGTGCAGTCGTTCTGACACGTACAGAGCAAGAAACGGGTCTTCTGCAATCACAAATTGGTTGTGATGCAAAAGGGCGAGACATTCTCTCTGTTCCTAAGTTTGGTACATGCATGGACCGCTTCGCTGAAGACAACGGTTATTGGGATTTCAACTTTGTTGGTCAAGAGATCTTTAAGCGCGCAGTTAAAGGCATGGGGCTGGCTGCGAAAACGGTTCTGAAAGCTTCAGAGTTAACTACAGATCAAATCGACGTGGTAATCCCGCACCAAGCGAACATCCGTATCATCCAAACGCTGTGTGACCTTTCTGGTATCCCACAAGAAAAAGCGTTCGTGAATATTCAAAACTACGGCAACACATCAGCAGCAACAGTGCCAATCGCATTGTGTGAAGCTCTTGAGCAAGGTCGCGTGAAGCCAGGTGATAACATGTTATTGGCTGCATTTGGCGCTGGTTTGACATGGGGTGCGGCGGTATTGAAATGGGGTGACCGCGTAACGCCAATTGGCGAAAGTGAAGCGGCATTACCAGAAAGCGATAAGACCGCATTAGAACTTCTAGAGCGTGCAATCAAGCTATGTAATGAACGACCACGCAGCGAAGACGCTTAAATGAGATATCAAACTCAATAAATGAAAGGGAGCATAATGCTCCCTTTTTTGCGTACTGGATTGCAGCAGCTATGACATAAAGCCAAGGTTAGAGGAAGGGAAGTTGCGTATATTTGGGAACACGTAATCCATTGCTGTCCCATCAGTAATGCCCATCCATTGAGCTAAGGTTGCACCTACTTGATCAGTGCCGATTCTTGGAATCAAACGCCCTTTAGAGTAATCATCTTCACCATCTAGTATCAATTCGGGCCAAGTTCCAATTGGTTGAAAACCATTTACCGCGCCTCCCATCACAAATTGATGTCCACCCCAGCCATGATCGGTACCATTGCCATTATTTGTCATGCGTCGCCCAAAGTCAGACATGGTAAATGTAGTGACATTGTCACGCATTCCAAGTGCATCAATAGCGCGATACATAGCGAACAGGTTAGTCGCCAAGTCTTCTAGCAATGCAGGATGTTTTGAAAGCTGTGAATCATGAACATCGTAACCAGTATGTTTAACAAAGAACACTTGTCGTTGTTGGTTTAATTGGCTCTGGCTTGCGATAAGCTTGTAAACCGTCTGCATCTGTTTCCCTAGCGTTGTAGAGGTAAAAAGTGGCGCATTGTCGACGTTATGCAGTTGCTCAGCTAACACACCACTCATGGTCATTGATTCATCCACCATGAGATTAAAATGCCCGCTGAATGGATTATCGGGAGAAGTGGCTAACAACTGATCGTACACTTCTTTGTAAAGCGGGTTTCCAATCGCACTCAACTGAACGGCGCGGTCCTTTTTCAAAACTGTTTGCCTATGTTCAAGTGAGCGCAACCATAAGGAGTCACCATGAACACTGTAGAGTGGAGTAATCTCAGACGTTCGTCCCATTATGTCGAGCATACGTCCTGCCCAACCAAGGTTTGAAAACGTATCCATACCGCCACGCATCAGAGTTTTGGTCTGCGAGTTGTGAGAAAAGAGTTGATCCGGTAAGGGCACTTCGCCAGACTCGATCATCTGCTTTGACATTGGCTGTTCAAGTACGCCACTGTTCAGGACGACCGTCGCATCGCCATTTTCAAAGACCTCCGTTAATCGAGCCAACTTAGGGTGCACCCCCAAAGGCACCTCATTTCCTCGATTATCTCTGGCGTTTAAGCCAATCGGAATGACGGTATTTTTTGCGACCGATAACTTACCGCGCACGCTGGCATATTGATCATAATGAAAGTCGGAGAGTGGCAAGAAGGTATTGATTGCATCGTTACCGCCATCCATATAAACACAGATCAAAGCGCGGAAGTCATTGCTCGGTGTCGCTAGTGCGTAGCCTGATAAGCCGACAGAAGCAAAAGCACCCAAAGAAGCGGTACCTTTCATAAAGTTGCGTCGTGAGAGTTTCATAATTCGCTCCTAATCTTGAATGTAGAATTCGCTGCCCGAAATTGCTGTGAAAATCACTAAAGCAAGTTTGGTTTTCGGTACGTAACTGGCTTGGTAATTATCGAGCACCTCAATCATGAGTTGTTTTAGCTCTGGTGAAGCGGTTCCAGCAAAGAAACGCATGTCGACACGATCAACTAAAGCGTTATGGTCATCGAGGAGTTGATAAAGTTCATCCATATTGAGCGTGTAAGTCGATTCGGAACCTTTGCGCACGCTATAAAGCATGAAGTTCACCAGTTCGGTGTATACCGACCAATCAAACAGTTCATATTCCGGTGCAACTAAACCATTAAAGACAAAGTCTTTTGACGGCTGATAATCAGGAGAGTAGAAGTTGAACACGGATGGAGAGCGCAATGGTCCTTGATTCGCGATATTCATCAAGGATACTGCGTTGTCGTAACGTGCCGCTGTCAGAGTAAAACCAGCAGCGCGATGGAAATTAGTGATGACCAAGATTGGCTCTTTAACTTTAATTGGTTGGTTCGATGTCAATCCTCGTGCTTCGTCGTCGAGAAGAATCGCTTTAATTACCGCGTGCAAATCGCCTTTCACGCCCTTGCCATTGTTATTGAACGTACTAGCAACGCGAGCAATATACTCTGGCGTTGGGTTTGAGGTGACAAATCGCTGAATGAGCAATTTAGAAACAAAAGGGGCGATGTTGTCATGAGCCATTAAGATATCAATGACAAGTTCGAGCTCTTCTTCTGCATTTAAACCAGCAGGGATAGTGGACCCAAGCACGACTTTCTCGTTGGTATCATGAAGGCTGTTTACCACTCGCATTGGTAACACAAAGTCGACATCCGACTTATTCCAGCCAGTTAGAGCTCGAGCGAGTTCTTGAATATCGTTTTGTGAATAGGTAGCAAGGGGTTGCCCGGTGTCATGATTAAACTTAACACTGCCATCGAGGTTGAGTTGATATAACCCAATAGTGAACAGCTGCATCAGCTCGCGAGCAAAATTTTCGTCAGGTAGTGCGCCGGTTGTTGGGTTTTCTTTCGTACTCCCCATCATAGATAGGTAATTTCCCATTGCAGGGTGTTTAGCCGCTTTGAGCAACAAATCCTTATAGTTGCCAAACGCATTCTCAACGAGTAAGTCGTAATAGCTGACTAGTCCGGTTGGCTTGCTCGATAAGAAACCGCCATTTTTTGAGACCACCAGAATCTGACTTAATGCAAACGCCATTCTCTGACGCAGTTGATCTTCGGAGGTTAAAACAATTTGATACCAAGCGTTTTCTCTATTTGCTTGGGCTCCTTTGCTGAAAGGAGTGAAGTAAAGATCACTGTGATAGGTGGGTGGGAGAAGTATTTGTTCTGTAATCCACGTGTCATAACTGGTTTGGTTTATCTGGTCTATCAAAGCAGGAGTTGGACCAAATGTCGTTTGATATAAAAATCGTGCGGTCGCTTGGTCAGTGTCGTCTTCGTCAGCCGACACTGGTCCCACAAAGAACAGCAGCATGGCAACAAAGCCCAGTACCCAACAAGAAATTTCATTTTGCTTCTGACGTTTCATCGTTAACTCTCTTACCCAAAGGAACGACTTAAATCCATTTAACGGGAGTAATGAAGCTCTTAATGAGCTAATTAATAAATTCAGTTAAATCAAGCAGCTGCAGAACGGATTATAGACGGTAAAAATCACTATCAAAGTTGTTAATTGCAGAAAATAGTCTTGCTGAAGGTTAATTTTTAATGAGAAAAAATAATAAGTGACTGAATAATCGGTGAGCAATGTGATGTGAGCCATCTCAAATAAAATATGAAACTTTTTTGAATTCATACTTTGAGAACGAGAACGTTTGAGTCAGGTTTGACCGAAAAGTGCAAATTGATATAACACTTAGTTGTGATTTTATGAGCTTTTAAAGAAATTTTGAATAAGAAATGAAACCATCAAGCGTGACGAGTTAAACCGTTCACGAAAGATGAGGGTTTTAGGTGTTCTGTGTATTTATACAGTAGTGCGCTGCAACCGTAGTTTCTTGGGTTTAATAATAGAAACCACTCTACGATGAGGATCTGTTGCTCTTTCGCGGTTAAATTTTGTTCGGATTGGACGCCTAGTTATTCTAAGCAAATATTCCTAAACAAAGCATAAAACGATTTTCGCCGGGAGCGACTAACCGAACCCTTCGGGCAGCGTTTGTTGGTCATTTGTATTGCGTTATCAACTTCTCGTGTAGGCTAGCTACACAGCAAAGTCTTTGCCTTGTAAAAGTAGCCAACAATTCGCTGCAAAAATCAATTCGAAAGGTTAACAGAGCCTAAAAAAGAGTGGTTTTATTGGATTTCGTGTGACTATTTTCTTGCTAGCTTATGGTGCGCGCGGGAGAAATGATCGGCACAGAAAGCACCAACAATAGAAAGCTCACCCGCTAAACACAGACCAGCTGCCACTTCTGCCAACGCTTTCGCTTTGCCATTTCCATGCAAGCCAAGTATATCCAAACATGCTTTCTGAGTTGGTAAGCCAGTACCGCCGCCAACAGTTCCAACCATGATGTTTGGTAAAGTTACGGAGGCATATAGATTGCCGTTAGAATCCACATCCATTCGAGTAATACCAACTGCTGATTCTGCAACGCAAGCCGCGTCTTGTCCGCATGCGATGTACAAAGCGGTGAGGGCATTGGCATAGTGCGCATTAATACCGATAGTGCCGCTTAGTAATCCACCGACCGTATTCATCTTGCCAAATTTCACCATGGCATCTGGTGTCGTGTGCAGGTATTTCTCAACCAATGCCGCAGGGATTGTAACCTCAGCGGATACTTTTTTACCGCGGACTGAACGCAACGTGTGTGCGTTGGCTTTTTTATCACCAGACAAGTTGCCATCTAGGTAAGCATCAAGCGGAGTGACTGGACTGTGTTCAAGAATGTAATGGAATACTTTGTGCGTCGCGATGGTCACCATGTTCTGACCAGACGCGTCGCCCGTCACGTATTCAAACACGAGGTAAACATGATTGCCCTCAATGTTAACGTTGATGTCTTTGAGTTTGCCGTGCGTAGTGGTTGATTCCGCTTCTTTACGGAAGATATCGTATTGAGTCACTACCCAACTGACGAACTGCGCGGCTTCTGCAAGTGATTGGAAACCAAACACGGGAGTACGGCTCACACCTTCGCTGATTAAAAGGGTACTCGCACCACCAGCAGCAGTAATTAAGTTGGCTCCGCGGTTGTAAGACGCCACCAATGCAGCTTCCGTTGTTGCAAGTGGTACTAAATAGTCGTCGCTTGCGTACAGACCGTTAATACGCAAAGGACCTGCAACACCAACAGGAACGTTTACCGTGCCAATAAAGTGCTCTATGTTGTTGGCGTATTGGTGGTAATGCGATTGCGTGAAAGGATCTAAGAGAAGATCTTTGTCTGTCATCGATTCCAGCACGTTCCAACGGCGTTGAATGTGCTTCTTCGTCAGACCTGCACTGAGGCAAAGTTTCTTTCCTGGCTTGTGGTATTTCGGTTCTAATGCCGATTGTACTTTTTCGCAGGTTCCATTCTCAGAAAGTGCAGAGCTTTTCCTTGCGCTGTCTAAATTTAATTTCGGCATACAAACGTTTCTTTATTCATTTGGTTTGGAATTGTAGTGATACAAAACGTGATTACAATCCCGTGTATACGTTTTGCAACAAAAGGCTGCTCAGCTTCAAATTGAACAATGCGCGGCTTGAGCGGAAGATTGCTTGATATCGATCAGATAACAAATAAGGAATACGATGGGGTATTAATATAACGCATTGAAAATACGGCATTATAAAGCATGCATAACGTCGACGTAGGAAGGTAAGAAACGGGCAAGTCGGTAAATTCTTCCTATTGTAAAGATTGTGCAAAGTGGATGAATTACTCTAATTTGAGACTTCAAAATGATTGGATTGAAATGTGTTTGAGTGGCGTAAAATGGTAAATAACTTGGTTTGCACCACGGCATAATAGCCCCACGTTTTCAATTGAGGGTAACGTATGATTGTTTACTTTCGAGTTCAGGACGTAGAAGTGCTGTGTGATGAGATAGACCTCGCAACACTGATGCAAGCCAAGCTCAAGCAATTACCAAGTACCAAGCCTCAAATGGACTGAGCAGTATAACGTCACGAAGTGCTGGATGCGTTCAGCGCAATAGACTGTTTATACACTTTAGGAGATAACCCGGACACTCTTTTAAAGGCGCGCGAGAAGTGCGAAATACTGGTGTAGCCAAGTTGATTGGATATATAAGTGAGAGAGTGTCCTTCTTCCATCAATTCGCAAGAAACAGAGAACATCAATGACTCCTTAATATGTCGAAAAGAAGTCCCTTCATTCTTTAACTTTCTTTGAAAGGTTCGAACAGAATAGCTCAGCAATTGAGCCGCTTCTTCTATCGACAAATTACGCTCTCGCACATAAGGGCGCAGGAGTTCAAACACGCTATCGGTAAAACTCGTATGCCACTGAATCTGACTTGGTTCAGTGCCTAACTGTGAGTCTGATATTTGAATGGGTACGTTAAGAATGTCATCGGGAATGTAAACACCAGTCTTCTCTTGACCTACGAATATCTGGCACTGGCTAGGTACAACACTTTTTACGATGTCACTGTTGCTTCCTTGTAGGCGAACCTTGCTTGGATACCAAGTGGTTTTGGTCAAAATGCTGATGAGTTCCGTGATGTAAATGACAGCAAATGCTTCAGACCAGTCCGCAATTTGTGTGTCTTTTTGTTCAGAGAAACGACAGAACCAAGCGTGACCATGATGGGTTTCGAAACAAACGTTACTGCCGGGGGAGTCTAAACTGAATATCTCATCAATGTGCTGCATTGATTCGCCGATGGTTTGAAACGACACAAACTGATGCAGGACATTAGGTATGACGCGGCGGCGGAAGACTAACACTAATAAGTCGGTAAATTTTGTAATGCCCAGTTGAGAAGAAGTTAAATGAATCAAACGCTTTATCGATTCAGATGGGATGTAGTCACTCTCGGTCTGGAATAAGTCCGCAGGCAAACCGGCATCACTGAGCAATTTGTGTTTGTCCAAGCCATAGTCAGCAAAGACCTCGACCAGAATACGAGCATAGTTAGTCTGAATAACGGGTAGATGAAATGTTTGATTTGGCATCAAGCGAATACTCCATGTATGCCCAAGTGACCTTCAACCAATCTTAGCGCATAACGCACGGTTTTTGATATAGCTCGCTATTTATTCTTCAATTAATGGCAGGTTGGACAGGACGGTATATTCTTAAAATGTTCAATCTATTCAATGGCAAGGAGATAACATGTCCGAGAACGAAAACGAGAAACAGCCAACGGAAGTGGCGGAAAACAAAGAGACGAATAAAAAAGATAAAGTAAAGACGGTCACCAACTATCTGCTTTTATTTATTGTTGTCATGCTCGGCTTCAGCATTGTGTCAGATCGCATCATTCCAGTGACCGACAATGCGCGTGTTAAAGGTTATATCGTGCCAATAAAGCCCCAGGTTTCTGGCAATGTCCTCAATATTAATGTTCGTCCGAACCAACTTGTTGAAGAAGGCGATGAGCTCGCCGTTCTCGATAAATCTGACTATGAAATCGCGGTAAAGCAAGCCGAAGAGAATCTTGAAATCGCAGGGCAAAACGTTGGCGCGCAAACCGCATCAATCGCTTCGGCTCAAGCAAGGTTAACGTCTGCGATTGTTGAACGCCAAAACACTGAAGCGCAAGCCAACCGTGTTCTTGCCATGGCAGAGAAAGGTGTGGTTTCTAAATCGGATGCAGACAAAGCCAGAGCATCATTGGCAACGGCGAGAGCAAACGTAGTAAATGCAGAAGCGGATCTTGAAAAAGCGAAACAACAACTTGGCGCAGAAGGTGAAGAAAACAGCCAAGTCAAAGCAGCATTGCTGGCACTTGAGCAAGCTCAACTGAACTTAGAACGTACTGTGATTCGTGCGCCAACTCAAGGTGGTGTTTCGAACTTCAGTTTGACCGAAGGCTTCTACGCTTCAGCCGGTCAGCCAATCATGACGTTTGTGTCGACAGAAGATATTTGGATTGAAGCGTACTTCCGTGAAAACAGTTTAGGCAACGTTAGCATTGGTGACGAAGTAGAAATCGCCCTCGATTTTGTTCCTGGCAAAGTCATCAAAGGCAAAGTGAGCAGCATTGACTGGGGTGTTGATTGGGGACAAAACCAACAAGCGGGTAAGCTCGCGCAAGCCAACCAACAAACAGGCTGGTTACGCCAAACACAGATGCTACCAATCGCTATCGAGTTTGATCGTGAAGAGGTAACGGGAATGCTACGTGTTGGCGGGCAAGCAGACGTGATTGTATACAGCGGTGACAACTTCGTGTTCAACACCCTTGGCAAACTTTGGATTCGTCTACTGAGCGTACTGTCTTATGTCCGATAATCTGAGCATTGATAACGCAACTCAACGCCGGATTCTGCGCTTCACCATTGGTGTAGGTCTGGCGGTGTTTCTCGCTGCTTGGATTAATTGGCAACTGGCGTTTGTCGCGCCGGTATTTACCGCGAAGTTCTTGGTCGATAAGCCAAACCTTCATAGAGAAACGATTTACGAGTTGCTGCTGGCATTGATTGCCACCATGGGGTTGGGGTTGCTTCTTTCAGGAGGCATTACTCAGTACCCAATTGTTCTACTGATTGCCGTCGGTTTGATGATGGCATGGGGTTACTACTTGTTTACTGACCCCAAATGGAATCTGTTCGCGACCATTTTGTTGATTGCGGTGTTGATGTTGCCGTTTATGGCAATAAATAACCCAGCAATTTCTGTTGTGCTCGCGAGTGGCTTGGCAATTTCCGGTGCGGTATCGGTGGCGATTTTTGCCCTGGTTCATATTTATCTACCAGAGCCAGACAGTGAGTTCGCGGGTTATGCGGCTCCACCAATTGGTAAAGAACAACGTTGGCATGCGTCATTTCGAGCCATGTTGATTTCGTTTCCTGTGGTGTGCTTCTTCTTTGTCTTTCAGATTTCAGAAGCGCTGCTCACCATGATGTTTGTCGCGTTGCTGTCTTTGATGATTACGTCAGAGAAGTCAGTCAAATTAAGCGCGTTCTTAATCGTTAGTAACGGTATCGGCGGGATACTTGCCATCTTGGCTTTCTCGATTCTCGCCATTGTGCCAAGCATATTCTTTTACACCGCCTTTATTGCGTTATTGGCGGTATTGATAGGGAAGAAGATTTACACCGTGCCAGAGAAGGCACCGATATTCGCTACGGCGTTCAGTACCTTGCTTGTCTTGATCGGCAGCACGCTAATGAGCTCCGGAGATATCGACAGTAATACATTTATCCGAATCTTCCAATTGGTGTTGGTCGGGACGTACATGATCCTCGCATCACTCTTTTTGGAAACCCGACAATGGAAGTTTTTGCAAACATAACACTTAACAGACAGTGAAAAGGTAACGCTATGAAAGCTTCAAATGATTTCTCTAAACAGGCGATAGACGCCGCTATCAAGATCGGAGCCGTAGCGTTACTGATCTGGTGGTGTTTCTCTATCCTCAGTCCATTCATTATGTTGGTCGTGTGGGGCGGCATTATTGCCATCGCGCTCTACCCAGTCATGATGTCCCTTCATAATCGCTTAGGTATTTCAAAAGGTAAGGCGAGCGCACTCCTCAGCACTATTGGTGTGCTGTTACTCTTAATCCCACTTATCGCGCTCTCATCCGGTCTATATACCAGTGGTACCGAGGTCGTCACTGGGCTGCAAGACGGTACCTTAGTTGTACCCAAGCCGCAAGAAAGCTTGAAAGAGATCCCTGTCGTGGGCGACAAGCTGTTCGTTGCGATTAACTATGCATCGACCAACATGGAAGGCTTCTTGGTTAAGTATGGCGAACAAGTGAAAGGCTTCCTTTCTCAAGCAGCATCTATTGTTGGCTCGGTAAGTGGTGGTTTCATCCAGTTCATCATTTCGACCATGATTGCAGGTGCGTTCATGAGCAATGCTGAAGTTTGCCAAAAAGGTTTTACCAAGCTAGCAGACCGCCTTACCAACAAGAAAGGCGAAGCGTTGATTGATCTTTCAAAATCGACCGTTCGCAGTGTCGTCCAAGGTGTGATTGGCGTTGCACTGATTCAATCTGTCATGGCGGGTGTTGGTATGGTCGCAGTTGGCGTTCCTGCTGCTGCGCTTTGGATGGTTGCTGTGATACTGATTGCGATTGTTCAGTTGCCTCCGATTCTGGCATTGATTCCTGCGATTATTTACGTGTTTAGCGTCGAATCGACACTGGTTGCTGGCATCTTCCTAGTCTGGTGTATTTTGGTGAGCGCGAGTGATGCGGTACTGAAACCAGTACTTCTAAGCCGTGGTTCTGACACACCGATGCTTGTGACACTGTTGGGTGCACTGGGTGGTATGGCAATGTCTGGTATCGTAGGTCTGTTTGTTGGTGCTGTGGTATTGAGCCTGACTTACCAGTTGATGGTGAACTGGTTAGATGAAGATGACACTGAAGCAAACAAAGCACTGAGCATGGACCAAAAAGCGAAGGAGGAAGACAAAGCAGAGGTGGCATCATGAAACCGATGACCAGGGAAGATAACTTTTACTTTTTGTTCTTTGCACTTATTGCGTTGTTTTTTGGCTGTGCCGTGATGCATCAGTTTTATCCAGATGGGCAGGAATTTGTTCTTGCTCTTTTGGTGGTGACGCTAGGCGCTTCGATTGCAGGCATCAACAAGAAGAACAAATCCAATCGTACATGGTATGGTGTGTTACTGATTGTGGCCGTCATCTCCTATGGCATGTCGTTTTTAGAGCATTTAGACCTGTCCATTTTGACGCTAGGTGCATTACTGGTTTTCTTGTTTTCACATATATACTCGGCGCTAAAGCAGGTGGTGTTAACCAAGTCGGTCACGACAAACCACATCATCGGTTCGATTTGTATCTATCTGCTACTAGGGCTTGCGTGGGCGGTGATTTACTTGTTGGTGTTGGAGTTTTTCCCAAGCTCTTTCACTGGATTAGAAGCAAAACCTTGGCTGTCGAACTTGTTTAATGCTTTGTACTTTAGCTTTATCACATTAACGACAGTGGGCTATGGTGACATTTCACCAACGGTTCCAGTGGCTCAATTCTTTGTTTTCTTCGAGGCGATAGTAGGGAGCTTTTACCTAGCCATCATGGTGGCAAGTTTGGTGAGTATTCGTTTGGCTCAAGCCCAGAGTTAGCAAACAAATGAATGGTTTGAATGGCGGAGCTGAAAAGTCTCCGCCATTTTTGTTTTAAGATGAAATGAACTTAGCCGTTAAATGCACGAGCGACGCGACCTTCACAACGGATTGTGTAGCTTCCTACATAAGCTGGAATGAAAGCCGATTGCCCTTTGCCAAGCACCAATGTTTCACCGCTTTCTGCAAGTAGCGTCACGTCCGCATCGATCGGCATCAAGATTTCCGCACTGCTCATCTCAACTTGTTGATCTTTCGGCTGTTGGAAGACAGAGAATTTGAAGTCTTGTACAGGAACAGGGAAGTAATGCTCACAGCCGTTGATTGCTGCATGGGTTAGTAGCGTATTCATTGGTTTTGGGATGAAGTCGGTACACTTAACCAGTTCTTCCACATCCATGTGTTTTGGTGTTAAACCAGCGCGAAGTACGTTGTCTGAGTTCGCCATGATTTCCAGACCGGTGCCTTTAATGTAAGCATGAGGTGTTCTTGCGCTTAAGAACATGGCTTCACCGGGTTTAAGCGTAATAACATTCAGCAGTAAAGGGGCAAACAAACCCACGTCATTCGGGTACTGAGCAGCAAGGTCTAAAATCAATTCGCACACCGGGCGTACTTGGTTAGCTGCTGCGTAACTTAATAAGTGATCTACTGCGTGAACCTTGCGTGCTTCTTCCATGGAAAGAATCTCTACGAAGAACTGACACAACCCTTCTTGGTTGGGATTGCGCTCAAGTTGTTCTAAGTAGCCGTTGATTTCAGGAATGTCACACAGGCGGAACTCAGCGATGATTTCATCAAACGGACGAAAGCCGTTCATTGCTTGATATTCCGTTAGGGCGTAAACCAGTTCTGGCTTGTGGTTGGCATCTTTGTAATTCCGATTGAATGCACTCAGCGGTACAGCTAACTCTTGTTCTTTTGCATAACCGATCTCAGCATCTTGCTTGTTTGGGTGCACTTGAATTGACAAGGCTTTATCTGCTGCAAGAATCTTGAATAGGAAAGGTAGGTCACCAAAGGCGTCTGCCGTACTTTGGGATAGAAACGCTGACGGGTCCTGATTGATCAATTCTGATAATGAAACCATTGTACTCGAAGCAGTATTACTTCCTTGTTTAACGATAGAGCAACCATTCGGATGCGTACCCATCCAAACCTCGGCTTGAGGTTGTTGAGCTTCGTTAGCAAAGCCAAATAAATCGTGGATAGCCGTGCGGCTTCCCCAGTCGTAGTTTTGGATCTTATTGTCCATTTTGAAGAAGCATTTTGATGAAATAGTATTCGAATTCATGAATTTTACCCGTAGAAAACCCTCCGAACTGAATCGGAAGCAAAAAATAGTGGAGATTGGGCGGGTGAGTGGTTAACTCACCCTAAGAGGTGTAGAAGTCGCTTCTACAATCAGGTGTCTACAACCTAAGCTTGGGAGCGAGCGGCTTTCTTGAAGGTTGAGCCTGTAAGAACGGTAACAACAGCAAGCCAATAACGGCTGCGCATACCGAGATGGTGATAAAGAATCCAGTCCAGCTGTATTCTTCAAGAATCAATGCTAATGGGTAGCCAGAAAGTGCGGCACCCATGTAAGCAAACAAACCAACAAAGCCCGTTGCAGCACCAGCGGAATCTTTGTGTGAACATTCCGCTGCTGCCATTCCAATCAACATTTGTGGACCAAATACGAAGAAGCCAATTGAGAATAACCCCGCAGCTTGGAACGCAAAGTTGGTTAATGGCATCAACCACAACGCTGCGACAGATAGGAATATGCCTGCAGCAAACAAGAGGTTCATTGGACCTCGGTTACCACCGAACAGTTTATCCGATCCCCAACCAGCTACTAGAGAACCAACAAAGCCACCGATTTCAAACATCGACAATGCTGCGTTGGCATTGATTAGACTGTAGTGGTGTTGTTCTGTCAGGTACAAATTCCCCCAGTCATTGATGGCGGTGCGCACGATGTAAACCAGTACATAGCTAAATGCGAGCAACCAAATGTACTTGTTGTTGAACACGTATTGTTTGAGGATTTCTTTATAACTCAGACCTTGCCCGTGATTTTCTTGCGCGAGTTCTAACTTGTCATCACGCCATTGACCAACCGTTGGCAGTCCTTGAGTGGTCGGTTTATCGCGCAAGCGCCAACAAACAATGACACCAAGAATGACGCCGATAACGCCCGGTACGATAAAGCCTTCTCGCCAGCTGTAATGGAATGTAAGAAATCCAACGAGTAGGGGAATTAAAGCGCCGCCTACGTTATGGGCGGTGTTCCAAATTGCCCACAAGAAACCACGTTCTGAGCGCGAATACCAAGTCGTAAGTAACTTAGAGCACGAAGGCCAACCCCAACCTTGGAACCAAGCGTTCATCACCCAAAGTGCAGCGAGTGCAACCAAAGAGCTAGAGAAGCCAAACGCAATATTGATAAGACCCGTCGCGATTAAACCGACACCCATGAAAAAGCGAGGGTTAGAACGGTCAGAAATGGTGCCCGAGATAAACTTCGATAAACCATAGGTGATGTAGAAAAGCGTACCAATCATACCGATATCGGCTTTATCTAAACCTAAATCAGCAATCATCGCGGGAGCAGCGTAGTTAAACGTTTTACGAGTGAAGTAAAAGCCTGCATAACCAAGATACATACCCAGCATGATGTGTAGACGCCAATAGCGGTAGCGTTCGTCCACTTGGTCTTTGCTAAGGGGAGCTTGGTTATAGCTCGGAGACTGAAATAATCCAAACATGCTCGTTACACCTTAGGTAATGTGATGGCGATTTGCGTGCCATCCACATGATCGTTCAAAGAGTAGATATACATTTTGCCGCCAAGTGCTTGCACGCGTTCTTGCATGCCGCGAACGCCCATGCCTTTCATGCAGTCTTCGGTTTTGAAACCAATGCCGTTGTCAGCGATGTTCAACGAAATGTTCTCCTTAATAGAGAGCTCGATAACGATAGACGTCGCATTCGCGTATTTAGCTGCGTTGTTTAATGCTTCTTGGCATAAACGGAATAGGGTGACTTTTAGCGTGTCGCCCAAAGACTCATAGTCACCTTGCCAATCAAGCACAACGCGAGTGCCATGATTGTCGAACTCCATTTCACGGGTTAACTGGTTAACGGAGTCTTTTAAGTCCAAATCATCGAGCATCTTCGGACGCAGTTTGCTCAGCAGATGTTTGGTGGTGTCATAAACATTGAGTGATAGGTTCTCGATCATATCGGCACAGCGTGTGTTCATTTCAGCGTTATCGACCCGCTTAATGATGCTCGCTTGGGTACGGATCGCTGTGATGTTCTGACCAATTTCATCGTGCAGTTCTCTTGCCACGTCACGACGCACCGACTCTTCCGCTTGAATGAGCTGTCGAGACAAGGTTTGGTTTCTCGATAATTCGCCACGAAGCTTTTGGTTAAGATCTTTTTGTTTCTGCACCGCTAAACCGAGCATGATGCCAGTTAAGGTTTGTGCCGAAAGGGATAACAGAAGGTCAGTGATTTCCAGATTCGAAACACCGCTTCGCGCAGCAATCAGCGCGATACTATTTAACATGGTCGCAAGCAGTGCACCTTGCCAGCCGTAGCGTAGCGCAAGCACAATGATTGGGATTGCCATGCAGAAAGGTGCGAAGCGTTTTAACTCATCCGGCAGGCTGGTTTGAACCAAAATGCTGGCAATCAACAACACACTGTATAGCAGAATATGACGAACTTTGAACTGAACTTCGTTGGCTAACAAATTCGAGGTCAGCGGTGACCAAGGGCTTTGGAAGAGATAGTTCCAAAGCAAATAGCACATTGGCAGAACTAACAAACCGCCAGCAATGCTCGCTAACCATGCCATGTAGACAGATTGAACATGATAACCAACCGCTAGTACGTTAATACAGGACGTCACGAGCAACACGACCGCCATAACCGCTAAATGCTGGTTCTGATCGCCTTTGCAATAACGCTTAGCAAGGTAAACAACCGGCATGCTCAGGAAGCTGGCAACCAACACCATTAGCCATTGCGGCTGTTCAAGAAGTAGAGCAAGAGCAACGGTCAATCCCCATTCGGCGAGATAAATCGTTGCCCAATACTTTGTACGCGTGTGCAGTGTTAGTCCCAAACGCAACGCGAAGGGGAACAACAAGATCGCAAGCTCTGCATCGTTCACAAAGTAATAAGCGATCACCCACAGACAGAACCACGAGCATCCTGTCATGAATAAACCGCAAATGGAGGTGATGGTGTAGCTACGCATTAAAACGACTCTTGCGAGAACAGTTTGGCGAGCTCAACGTTGTTCTTCACGCCAAGCTTATCCATGGCGTTTGCACGGTGAACGTGAACGGTTTTATGGCTTAATCCAAGCTCAGTAGCGATAGACTTCACATCCAAACCACGAGCCAACAATTGGCACACTTCGTTTTCTCTGCGAGTCAGTTGAGTCAGCGTTGCCGCTTTGTCACTTGGTGTCGCGAGCTTCAACGCAATATCAGGCGTTAAATAACAACCGCCCAAAGCACTGGTTCGTACGGCTTGAATCAACTCGTCAGGACTACAACGTTTACTTAGGTAACCTTTTGCGCCGAGTTTAAGTGACTTTTCAACCATTGCGGGAGAGTCGTGCACGCTAAGCATGACACAAGCAATGCCTGAAGGGATTTCGGAGAGTAGGGTAAGCCCACTTTCGTCTGCCATCGAGATATCTAGGATAACTACACTTGGCTTGCACGCAGGTAATCCCACTCGAGCTTCTGCTACCGAGCTAAATTCACCTACAACATTCATGTCTGGCTCAAGGCTCAACAACTGAGCAAATCCAGAACGAACAATGACATGGTCATCAACAAGCGCTACGTTAATCATCTTAAATACCAAACTTCAGCAATACACAAACGAAAATGAGCTCAATACCAATCGGCGCTAGATAGGAGACAATCCTTTGGCACCTTTGATATAGAGAGCTCAATAAAAACCTACTATGATACTAAATTGACCAAGTTTATTTAATGATCTAGCGCGCTTTGACTAGCAAAGCGCGCTGTTTGATTAAGCTTGGTTTTCTGCGAGTTCAAGCTTCTTCTTGTTTTGACGAATCTTTTTCTCTTCTGCAATAGCAACGAAAGCAAGCAAAACAATACAAATCATTGCTGAGGTATCTAGGGCAGCGAACGTGCCTTTCCAACCCGTAAGACCAAAGATTGGTGTGCCATCTGCAATCATACCAAGACCCAATTTCGCGAAGCTGTCACCAATTAGGTAAGCGAATGTGCCTTTTACGCCGTCTGCCACACTGATTGCTTTCTTAGGAACAAAGCCAACCGCCGCAACACCGATAAGCAGTTGAGGACCAAATACTAGGAAGCCAAGAACAAATAGGGACGCTAGGTACATGAACTCACTGGTTGCGTGTTGATAGAACTCAAGTGATACGATGATCAAACCCAAAGAAACACAAGCCACTAGCGCACGGCGACCATTCGCAAGGTCAGATAAGTAACCCCACATCAATGTGCCGACTAACGCACCCACTTCGAATAGGGTGAAGCCAGAGATTGCTGCTTCTTTTGATAGACCAAGTTCTTGGTATGCGTAAACCGTTGACCATTGGTCGATACCGATACGCACGATGTAAAGGAAGATGTTTGCGAAGCAAAGTAGCCAGATCACTTTGTTTTTCAGAACGTATTCCACAAAGATCTCTTTCTTAGTCATTTGATTGCCTTCAGCCGCTTCGTCTTCTTCGCTGACTGCTTCATCAAATAGCTCTTCTACTTTACCTAGACCGTAAGCCTCAGGAGAGTCGTTACCATAGCGCATACCGATGAAACCAACGATGATCGCAATGATAGAAGGGAACACGAACATGCCGATCACGTGACCGTCAAACAAGTAGTTAGCACCAAACAGAGCCACACCTGCAGCACCCGCACCACCTACGTTGTGAGACATGTTCCAAAGACCTAGGTAAGAACCTCGTTTGTTACGCGGTGTCCACTTAGTGATGGTCGAGTAACTAGAAGGACCACCAGTACTTTGGAAGAAACCACTTAGTGCGTAGAACGCTACCATCAAGAACAAGCTCGCGCTGCCACCGCCCATGCTGAAACTGAAACCAAGCATTGCCAGACCAGAAAGGATAAGCATGAAAGGAAGGAACTGCTTGGTGTTTTTACCATCGGCATAGTAGGAAACCACGGTCTTACCGATACCGTAAGTAATCGAGAAACCGAGACCAATCAAACCTAGATCTGTCATCGACAAACCGTAAGTAGAAATCATGTCGTTTTGTGCGACGTTGAAGTTTTTACGGATCAGGTACATCGTCAAATAGCCAATAAATACCACTAGGTAAGATTGGATAAATGGTTTGAACCACATTTTTCTACGCGCTTCGACTGGAAGGTCTAGGGTAGGCTTCCGGACTTGTTCAAGGAATTTTAACATCGTGAACTCTCTTGTATTAGTGTGATGCACTTGCGTGCTCGCTTTCTTTTAACTGCTGGCGATTGTAGAGAGTCCTCTTTTTAACTACATGAGAGGAGGGCTTAGATCGACTAGGAAAAATTCCTAGAAAACGATTGCTGATTAAGAAAGCGTGAAAATCATCACATTCATAGAAGTATAAATAGCGCTTTAAATAGTGCTTTAAATGTGAATAGAACGTATCTGTGGCGTGAATTGGCAAGTTCTTGAACAGGCAATGCTCTATGTTGAATGTCAATGTGCGTTGGCTCTTCTGTTCAGAGTGAGTCGTCTCTCATTATCAAATTGCACTTGGATTGTGATTAATGACAGCCCGGAAGTTTGTGCTTAAACTAAAATAATCCTTGGTATTTTAAGATGATAGCTTGCATGCCCAATACAGATATTCCTTTGGTCCACTCGGAAGAAGTAAAACTGTTTGCCACGATGCTCAATGAGCTTGATGGTGATATTCATTCTTTACTTGAAACCGCACGTATGCCACAGGATATCTTATCCAGCCAATCCTCTAATGCGTTTGTGCCAGAAAGTGCATTAAAATCGGTATTCCAAACCTTAGGTGAACGAGCATCGTCCGAGAAGTTTGCCTTGCTTACTTGGACGCTTTGTCACGATATCTACGTTCCTAGGTTTGCCAATCAAATTACTCAAACGCATTCACTTAAAGCAGCGTTAGAAGAAGTCTCCCAACTGCTGAAACAGATCTCCGATAATGTCAGTATTTCTGTCCAATCTAGTGGCGGTAAATGGTGGCTTGTCAGAGAAAAACAGGACGCAAAGAGAGAATGGTTTCGTTACGCGGAAATGTTCTCCGCCATGTTTATGAATGAACTACTCAAAAAGCTTGTGGGTTCACAGTGGCGATTAGCGGAGGTCGGGATTCAAGACGTAGAAGCCGAGCCATTCAATCTATTACCTGGGATGAAAAGTGCCCAGTTCTTTACTGGAAGACCGGTTACTGCTATCTCGATTCCGAACGAATGGATTAACCAGCCGATTGCTTTCACGCCATCTCAAACGGCGCCAAACACGAGTTTTCGTGGTGAGAATGATAAGTTTAGTGATGCATTAGCAAGGGCGCTGACGCCTTATCTCTCGATGGGAAAGATCTCTATCCAGTTTGCTGGTGAACTGATTGATATGAATGCTCGAACCATTCAAAGACGGCTGGCGAGCGAGAACACAACTTATCGAAAAGTGATCGAAGGGTTAGTACTTAAACAAACGCTGGAACTGTTAGCGGACCGAGACCTGAGTATTACGCACATTGCACTCAAAACAGGCTATTCAGACTCTGCTCATTTCACCCGTGCATTTAAGCGAATGATGAATCTCACGCCTAAAGCGTACCGCCAATCTTTGTTGTAATTATGAGGGTCTGTTTATCTTTCGTGGTTAAATTTTGTTCGAGATAAAAGTGTTTTAATCGCGACGAGTCGATTGAAGCCTAGTGGTTCTAAGTAAAATTGACTCAACAAAGAGTAAAACGCTTTTAGCCGAACCCTTTGGGCAGCGTTTGTAGGTGCTTTCTACTGCGTTATCGGCTTATCAGGTAGAATAACTACATTAAAGCCTCTGCCTTGCATAAAACACCTACAAACTGCTGCAAAAATCATTACGAAAGGTCAACAGACCCTGACACATAAAACCTCTGAATGATCGGAGGTTTTCGTCTCAACTCACATTTCTATAACAATATCCGCATGTTGTCGTGTAAAGGCAATTAAACCGCCTTGAAAGTCGTCATTATGACTTCTATGTTTTAACGTAAGTCGTCTGTTTCATATTTATTTTTATCTGATCAGTTGTTTTTGGTGATCACTGAAATAGATGCCCTCATAACGCCACTGTTTAAACAGGGAGGTTATAGGAAATGGACCCCAACTATCCAAAAACATAGGTGTAATAATGACAATTTCTAAGAAGAACCTTTCTTTTGTTGCGCTATCTTGTGCATTTGCCTTAAACGCGAATGCAGCATCGACACTGTTTACTAACGTTGATGTTTTCAATGGCACGGATGAGAAGCTACTGCAAAACCAGAACGTATTGGTTGTCGATAACTTAATCAAAGAGATTTCGGCTAAACCGATAAAAACCGACAAGCAAACCACAACGATTAATGGCGAAGGCTTAACCATGATCCCTGGCTTGATCGACATGCACTCACACATGTGTATTCAGGAAGGCATGTTGGTAGGTCGAGATGGTTACGATCAAATGGCAATGGGGGCTCGTGCTCACGTTTCCATGATGCAGTACCTCGACCAAGGCTTTACCACAGCTCGTGACGCTGGCTGTAACATTCTTGGTATGGCAAAAGCCATCAACAATGGTTTGTTAGAAGGCCCACGACTATTCCCAGCGGGCGGTTTCTTGAGTCAAACCGGCGGTCACGCAGATACCGGCAGCTTCAATGATGTGCCAGGACGCGTTGACGATCTCGAACGCCACGGGTTTGGCTATATCGTTGATGGTGAAACAGAGGCTCGTCGAGCTGCGCGTCAGAACCTACGTTCGGGGGCAACTCAAATCAAGATCATGGCTGGCGGCGGTGTCGCAAGTGAGTTTGACCCAATCCATATGACGCAATTCTCCAAAGAAGAAATGGAAGCGATCGTGGGTGTAGCGGAAGATTATGGCACTTATGTCATGGCTCACGCTTATCATGATCGTTCGGTTAACCGTGCCATTGATGCAGGCGTGAAAGTTATCGAGCATAACTTCCTTATCTCTGAGGAAACCATCAAAAAAATGAAAGAGAAGGGCGTGGCACTTTCTGCGCAAGCGGTGATGTCTCTCGAAGCCTTTGCAGAACCAGAAAAGATCACCTTCTTCAGTCCAGATCAAAAAGCCAAAGCGACCAAAGTAAACGAAGGCGCAAAACAGATGTTTGAGTGGGCGCGTAAATACGATCTGTTGATTGTGACTGGCGGTGATATGTTTGGCCCGGCTTACAATACACGCCAAGCAGATAACATGGTTTGGATGGAGAAAGTCGGATTTACACCATATGAGATCATGAAGATGGGCACATCGAATGCCGCAGAAGTACTAAGCTGGTCGGGTGGCATGAATCCATATAAATACGGAAAACTCGGCGTTGTAGAGCCGGGCGCTTACGCTGATGTAGTGCTGGTGGATGGGAATCCTCTGCAAGACATCACAATTCTTAACGATTACCAAGATAAATTCAAAGTAATTATGAAAGACGGCAAGATCCACAAGAATACCTTGTAGTAAACTCTTTCGACTATTTGGGGACGCTACTGTCCCCAAATTTTTCTCTAAAAGACAAAGAACTATTCAAGGGAACGTATGAAGAAGTACCTATTGGCTGGCTTAGTTTTGCTGGCTTCATCAAATGTATCCGCCGATCAATTAAGCTGGGAGCAATTGTTGCCAGTGGATGTCCCTCAGATTGAAGACCCATTTGTAAAACTCACAGACCAACAACTTTTTGAACTTGGTTCTCTTGCAAGATACCGTGATGCTCAAAATCTTAATGAGCAACAGAAACAAACCATGAAGGAATTAGAAGACAGCTTAAAAGCTGACGACTTAGACATTGAATGGTTGTTCAAAAAGCGCGAAGAGATTACTCAGCATCGTCGTATGTTGGCATCAATGCCAAACACAACACTTACTGAAGATACTTATGAAATTCCTGGCTTTGTAACGCCGGTAGAATTTAATAATGACGTTGTCACAAAATTTTTCCTTGTTCCAACTATGGGCGCTTGCATCCATACACCACCGCCACCTGCAAACCAGATTGTTTTGGTCGATTATCCGAAAGGTTTGAAACTGACTTCTCTTTACGAGCCAATTTGGGTGAAAGGGGATCTGCATGTGAAAAAGACTAAGGCGGATGTTTCATACTCCGACGGAGCTTCGAACGTAGAAACCATCTACCAGATGGACGAGGTTTCAATTCGACCTTATCGATAAGAGTACACCACCGAAAATACAAAAAGCAGTGAGCTGTCGCTTAATGGCAATTTTCAAAACGCTGAATCATTAAACTCTTTTTCTAGAAATCAATTTAATGAGAAACCAGACATGAAAGTAACTGTTCCAAAGCTTAGTTTTATCGCTCTTTCACTTGTAATGGCGTCATCAATTAACGCGGCGAACTTTGGTAGCCCTGATACGGTTGATAATACCATTGCTGAAAATGCTCGTGAAAAACGCACTTGGCGAGAGTCACTAGCGGAAGATCATAACTTAACGTTTGGTTTGGATTACCAAGCGCTCGGCTTAACGGCGTCTGACCCGCAAACTGGCGGTGAAGATACCGCAAGTGCTGGTGTTGCTCGTTTTTATGGTAGCTGGAATCTGGTTGGTCTTGAGTCTGGAAATACGGGCGGATTGGTTTGGAAAGTCGAACACCGCCATGCTTATAGTGATTTGTCACCAAAAGAGTTTAGCTTTATCGGTAACGGTTTAGGTTATGCAGGTATGATTGGTCCTGCGTACAGTGATCAAGGTGCTCGCCTAACTAACCTATATTGGAAACAAAAGCTCAATGGTGGCAAAACCTCGTTCATGGTGGGTTTCTTAGATACCACTGACTATGTTGATACATACGCTTTAGCCAGTCCGTGGACCGGATTCAGTAACCTTGCATTCAGTACTGGTGGTGGTTCCATTGGTCTACCGGATGATGGGATTCTCGGCTTAGCTGTCGGTCACATGCTGACTGATAACTTCTATATGGTTGCAGGTGTGGCCGATGGTAAAGGGCGTTCAGATGAACCATTTGATGGCTTCGACACCTTATTCAACGATCATAAACTGTTTACGACGTTCGAACTGGGTTGGACGGCGTCACAAGACCAAATCTATACCGACAACGTTCATTTAACCGCTTGGCATTTGGATGGCGACACGCAACATAACCTGACGAATAAGGACAGCGGGCAGGGTATTAACTTTTCAGCAAGCTACTTTGCTACAGAGCAATTAATGCCATTTGTTCGTGGTGGCTTCTCGGAAGGCGATGTGGCACTTTATGATCGCTCCCTAACGGTGGGGATTGGTTACTTTGGTTTAGGTAAACCAACCAACAACCTAGGCTTCGCGGTTAACTGGAGCCATGTTAACGATAACCTAGAGCACGCTTATGGTGTGGATGACTCTGAACAGTTCACTGCCGAGCTTTACTACAACATGCAGTTGAACGACTACATCCAAATCACACCGGATATTCAATACATCAAAGACCCAGCATTTTCGAACAAAAGCAGCACTTGGGTATTAGGTCTTCGTGCGAGAATATTCATCTAGATGATTATGTTTATTTGCCTTACTAAGAATAACTGTATATAAATACAGTTATTCTATTTTTTGGGCTAATTTTGCTGTCGCAAAGAGAAAGGGAAAGGCAATGAACATCGCGTTAAGAGACAAAATCATTCAGGTGTGTAAGAAGAAAATAGAGCAGAAAGGCGACAATGTTGGCGTGTCCTTTTATGCCTTTTTCGCTAATAAGAATGACAATCCTGAGTTATTGATGGAAGCGGCGACTTGGTGGATTCAAATTCATCAACTCGATCACTTCGAAAAAGCGACCAAGATTATTCAATTAGTCGAATCTGAAATGTAGAAAGGGGCACATTATGTGCCCCTTTTTTCAGCCCTAAACTTAGATATTTATAATCAGAGATTAAGCTCTTGCGAACTTATAGGTACGGTAACCACCAAGTAGGTTACGTGCTTTAAATCCTGAATTGACCAGTTGACGATAAGCGACGTTACCGCGCAAGCCGACCTGACAATAAATCACGATCTCTTTGTCTTTCGGCAGTTCATTCATGCGTTGACGAAGTTGGTCGACAGGAATATTGATCGCGCCTTCAATGAAACCTACGGATTCCAATTCTCCCGGATTACGAACATCAAGCAGCACTTGATCTTCTGACAGGTTGTCGATTTCATCAAAATGAATCGCTGTTGCGTCACCTTTCATGATGTTGTTCGCAACGAACGCCGCTTGGTTAATCACATCTTTCGCTGAACCATACGGCGGCGCGTAAGTGAGTTCAAGGTGTTGCAGTTGTTCTACGGTCATACCTGCACGCTGAGCAACTGCCATTACGTCGATACGTTTATCAACGCCATCTTTACCTACTGCTTGTGCACCTAAAATCTTTCCGGTTGCTGGATCAAACAACATTTTGAACGACACAGTTTCTGCGCCAGGGTAGTAACTCGCGTGGCTGGCTGTGTGGACATACACTTTTTCATAAGTGATGTTGTCACGTTTTAGCTGTTTCTCGTTTTTACCAGTAGAAGCGACGGCTAAATCAAAGATCTTGCAGATCGCCGTGCCTTGCGTACCTTGGTAAGTTTCTTGGCGACCAAGCATGTTGTCTGCAGCCATACGACCTTGACGGTTTGCTGGTCCCGCCAACGGAACAAGGGTTTGTTCGCCAGTGACAAAGTCTTTCTCTTCAACCGCATCACCAACGGCATAGATAGAAGGATCGCTGGTCTGCATGTATTCGTTGGTGTAAATACCGCCTAGTGCACCAATTTGAAGACCGGCTTCTTGCGCGAGTTTTGTTTCAGGGCGTACACCAATTGCCATGATCAGGATATCGGTATCAAGCTGGTCACCATTGTTTAGAGACAGCGTCAGTTTTCCTTGAAGGTGTTGGTGTGTGTCATCTTCACCCGCTTCTATGTTAGCGACAGATTGGTTCGCCACAAATTCAACAGAAGATAGAGCAACGCCTAAGCGCAGGTCGACGCCTTTCTCTCGGATTTCTGCATGAGCAAAACCGGCCATTTCTCGGTCAACGGGCGTCATCACTTGATCCGCCATTTCAACCAATGTGGTTTTTACGCCAAGCTGGTGGAAGGCTTCCATCATTTCCAAACCGATGAAACCACCACCAACGACCGTAGCGTGTTCCACTTTGTTGGTTTCGATCGTCTTAATGATGTGATCCATATCTGGAATATTGCGCAGCGAGTGCGTCAATGGGTTATCAATACCCGGAATAGGTGGCACAACTGGACCTGCACCAGGGCTCAGTAGAAGGAAGTCGTAGCTCTCTTGGTATTCTGAACCATCAAGCAGGTTCTTAACCGTAACCGTTTTATCTTGGCGGTTAATTGAAACCACTTCGTTCATCACACGAACATCAACATTGAAACGCGCTAAAAAGCTTTCAGGCGTTTGAAGAAGCAGTTTGCTGCGTTCTTGGATATCGCCACCAATGTGGTACGGCAAGCCACAGTTTGCAAATGACACAAATGGACCGCGTTCAAACATAATGATTTCTGCGTCTTCACTAAGACGACGAGCGCGTGCTGCTGCAGATGCACCGCCAGCAACACCACCAATAATCACGATTTTGCTCATGGATTTCTCCTACTGAATGATCGAAAACGCCTACACCTTACTTAAATAATTTAGCTGTGTCTAATGTTAATTTAACTACATTAGCATTGACTTAATAACATTAATTAGTAATATCTAATAAAACTTAACGTATTGATGAAGAGGCATAAGAATGGGCGACAGTATGCTACAAAGTGCGACCGAAGCGAGTGAGCTACTTAAAATAATGGCTCATCCAGAGCGCTTAATCGTGATGTGCAAGCTTATTGAAGGCGAAAAAGGGGTCGGGGAACTGTTTGAAGGCTCAACATTAAGCCAATCAGCCTTTTCACAACACCTCACCGTATTGAGAAAACACGACATCATCAAAGCTCGAAAGGTTTCTCAGCAGGTGTTCTATTCGATTTCTGATGAAAGAGTTGGTCCGCTGATCGAGGCGTTTAACCAAGTTTTCTGTAAGCAGTAATTCAAAACTTTATACGGGTGATTGTTATGTTTGAAGTTCCTTGGATGTCGCTTTTGGGCGGCGTCATGGTTGGCGCATCAGCGGTAGTATTGATGCTTTTCAATGGCAAGACCGCTGGAATCAGCGGGATCTTAAATGGTGCCGTTGAGAATGCGGACCGAGTTTGGCGAATTGTCTTCTTAATTGCGATGGCATTGGGCGGTGTGTTTGCTGTTTATGCTCTTGGCGGGTATGTACCAACTGAGTACAGCGGCTCTCTTGGTTTGGTTGTCGTTGCTGGTTTACTGGTTGGGGTCGGTACACGTATCGGTAATGGTTGCACAAGTGGTCATGGCATTTGTGGGATGGGGCGTTTCTCTATCCGTTCTGTAGTCGCAACGTGTACTTTTATGGCAACCGCCATGTTAACCGTCTTACTAGTCTCGTAAGGAATAGTGTCGTTATGAAAACTCAGGTAATGAAAAGTATTAAGCAAATTTCTATCGTTGCATTTTCTGGTGCGCTCTTCGGTATTGGTATGGTGATTTCCGGTATGGCTGATCCGGCAAAAGTGATCGGCTTCCTCGATATTACCGGCGCGTGGGACCCAAGCTTAGCCTTCGTTATGGGCGGAGCACTTGCGGTGTTCGTTCCTGCTTATCTTTTATTAATAAAGCCAAGAAGCGAATCTGTGTTTGGTGATGAGATTGTATGTCCAACTTCTAAAACGATAGACAAAAAGCTAGTTGGTGGTGCAGCACTGTTTGGTATTGGTTGGGGCTTATTGGGTGTGTGTCCTGGTCCTGCGGTTGCCAGCCTTTTCACTGGCAATACACAAGTCCTGCTATTTATAGCGGCAATGTTGGTTGGGTCATTCACCGCTAAAAGAATGGTTCATCGCTAAAGAAAGTATCAACGTTAAAAAGAGAGCGTCGTAGATACCGGGCAATGATCACTCAGTTTGTAGTCGAGCACATCTTGTGTTTTGAAAACAGTTTGAACACCAGACGACGCCTTTAAATCACCACTCACAATAATGTGGTCTATCACCGAGCGGAATTGGTGGGTTTTATTCGGATTACGATTAGAACGCACTTTACATTCCGCTTTGGTATTTTTGGTCACTAACTTAGCATCGGTATTGTCCGATAGTACTTCCCATAACCAATCTCCTCGGTAACCCAAATTGTGGTTAAAGTCGCCAAGCACCACATATTGTTGTTTGTTGTCTTCGCGCGCTTTTATCCACTTAGCTAGTGCCTGTCCTTGTTGTTTCACTATCTTACAGTCGCGGTTATTGCGATATGCGCCACTGCAACCCGCTTTTAGATGCACAGAGAGTAGGTGAGTCTCGTTGTCTTGGTTTGGATTCAAAACAAGGTAGCTGGCGAAGCGGAGCTTGCTGTTGCCTCGTGTGATAGAAAAGTCTGGTTTGTCCAACACGCTCATACCATTACGTACCGCAAAACCGGTGTATTGATTGGTGTCATTGAACTGAAGGTGTCGGTTGGAGGCGTTTGAACGATCGGACAGATAAATAGTGAAATCATTGCCAACGGCTTTTTGGATGGCAGCAGCACTTTCGACTTCTTGAAAAGCAAGAATGTCGGCTTGTGTTTTATCCACATAGTGGGTCAGTTTTTCAAAATCTTGTGGTGTTCTCGAAACTTTTCCACCATCTATAGATAACCATTCAATATTCCAACTGGTTAAGTTGATGGAATTTTGAGCGAATGAAAGAGAACTAAAAAGTAATATCGTCGTAACAAAAAGTGATCGCATTTTGGTCTGTTGCACTCCTATTATTTAGCGCATTCCTTTCCATCCTTTATCCTATAAGACCTCGAAAAAAAGCAAGTGGATTTCGCTCCAATTTTGCAATTTTCACAGTTTTCTTCGCAACTGAGATCAACGCCAATAAGATCGATTTGTTCTTGTTCGCTACCCATTTTTTATTGATCAAAATCAATGTTTTCAATTGGTGCTTCTCGTTAAATACGCCACAATATATTGTGTCATCAGAATAAGAAATAACCCCATATAGTGTATTTGTGGATAAGTCTGTGAGTATTTTGGGGTAAGGAGAAAAAGTGAAACCAATCGTAATCAAGCGTGACGGCTCAAGAGCTCCGTTTAACAGGGACCGTATTCAAGCAGCAGTAGAAGCAGCAGCGGAAAACAAAGACAAAGATGTCGCCATTTATGCACTAAATGTTGCTCTGGCAGTTGAGTTACAGCTTCAGGATCACGATGAAGTTCACATCCATGAGATTCAAGACTTAGTCGAGAATGAACTCATGCAAGGTCCTTACAAAGCCCTAGCACGTTCTTACATCGAATACCGCCACGATCGCGACATCGCTCGTGAAAAACAAAGCGCATTGACTCGCGAAATCGAAGGTCTGATTGAAGAAAGCAACCTAGACCTAATCAACGAGAACGCGAACAAAGACGGTAAAGTGATTCCGACTCAACGTGACTTGTTGGCTGGTATCGTAGCGAAACACTACGCGAAGACACACATCCTTCCTCGCGATGTGGTTCAAGCACACGAAGTGGGTGACATTCACTACCACGATTTGGATTACGCTCCGTTCTTCCCAATGTTTAACTGTATGCTTATCGATCTTAAAGGCATGCTAACGCACGGCTTTAAAATGGGTAACGCTGAGATTGATACGCCAAAATCAATCTCGACTGCAACAGCAGTAACGGCACAGATCATTGCTCAAGTAGCGAGCCACATTTACGGCGGTACAACCATCAACCGTATTGATGAAGTTCTAGAACCGTACGTAATCACAAGCTACGAGAAACACTTAGAGATCGCAAAAGAGTGGAACATTGCTGAACCAGAAGAGTTCGCAAAAGCACGCACTGAAAAAGAATGTTACGACGCGTTCCAATCTCTAGAATACGAAGTAAACACGCTACACACAGCGAACGGTCAAACCCCATTCGTTACGTTTGGTTTTGGTCTTGGTACAAGCTGGGCATCACGCCTTATCCAGAAGTCTATTCTGAAGAACCGTATTGCAGGTCTAGGTAAGAACCGTAAAACGGCGGTATTCCCTAAACTGGTATTCGGTATCAAAGATGGTCTGAACCACAAATCAGAAGATCCAAACTACGACATCAAGCAACTTGCGCTTGAGTGTGCGTCTAAGCGTATGTACCCAGACATTCTTAACTACGACAAAGTAGTAGAAGTAACGGGTTCATTCAAAACGCCAATGGGCTGTCGTAGCTTCCTTGGTACTTACGAAGAAAACGGCGAGTTGATTCACGAAGGTCGTAACAACCTTGGCGTAGTAAGCTTGAACCTTCCTCGTATCGCTATTCGTGCAAACGGCAGCGAAGAGAAATTCTACGAGCTTCTAAACGACCGCCTACGTCTTGCTCGTAAAGCGCTAGAGACACGTATCACTCGTCTAGAAAACGTGAAAGCACGTGTTGCACCAATCCTTTACATGGAAGGTGCGTGTGGTGTTCGCCTGAAAGCTGACGACTCAATCGCAGATATCTTCAAAAACGGTCGTGCGTCTATTTCTCTTGGTTACATCGGTGTACACGAGACAATTAACGCGCTATTCGGTACAGAAGCGCACGTTTACGATGACGCTGTGCTGCGTGAAAAAGCAGTAGCAATCATCAAGCACTTGAAAGACACAGTAAACGGTTGGGCAGAAGATACTGGTTACGGTTTCAG
The DNA here is from genome assembly GCF_001591145.1 of Vibrio harveyi NBRC 15634 = ATCC 14126 = KCTC 12724. Classification (GTDB taxonomy): domain Bacteria; phylum Pseudomonadota; class Gammaproteobacteria; order Enterobacterales; family Vibrionaceae; genus Vibrio; species Vibrio harveyi. The sequence continues at coordinate 49,446 of NZ_BCUF01000027.1, forward strand.
CCTATACGCAACGCCAAGTGAGAACCTATGTAGCCGTTTCTGCCGCATCGACGCGAAAGAATTCGGCGTAATTGAAGGTGTAACAGACAAGGGTTACTACACCAACAGCTTCCACCTAGATGTTGAGAAGAAGGTGAACCCGTACGACAAGATCGACTTTGAGATGCCTTACCCAGAAATCTCAAGCGGTGGCTTTATCTGTTACGGCGAGTTCCCGAACATGCAACGTAACGTTGAAGCACTAGAAAACGTATGGGACTACAGTTACACCCGCGTACCTTACTACGGTACAAACACGCCAATTGATGAGTGTTACGAGTGTGGCTACAACGGCGAGTTTGACTGTACAAGTAAAGGTTTCACTTGCCCAAGCTGTGGCAACCACGATTCAACCAAAGTGTCAGTGACACGCCGTGTTTGTGGCTACCTAGGCAGCCCAGATGCGCGTCCGTTTAACTTCGGTAAGCAAGAAGAAGTGAAGCGTCGAGTTAAGCACCTGTAAGGTTCACTTAAGCTCAAACCTAATAATGAAAATCAACCTGTCGTGGGTTGATTTTCTTTTCTAGCCAGCAAAACAAGGCACGATTATGAACTACCACCAATACTATCCAATCGACGTTGTTAATGGACCAGGTACACGCTGCACGCTGTTTGTGTCGGGCTGTGTACACCAGTGCCGCGGCTGTTATAACCAGTCGACGCAACGCTTGGATTCTGGTGTGTTTTTCACGCAAGAAGCGGAAGACAAAATCATTGCAGACCTAAACGACACACGCATCAAACGTCGTGGTTTATCTCTGTCTGGTGGTGATCCTTTGCATCCAGCGAACGTGCCGCACATTCTTAAGCTTGTAAAACGAGTAAGAGAAGAGTGCCCAGGCAAAGATATTTGGGTTTGGACAGGTTACACGCTTGAAGAGCTAGACGATGCGCAGCGCGAAGTGACGCAATACATCGACACATTAATCGATGGCAAATACGAGCAAGATAAACGAGACCTCAACCTAGAATGGCGAGGCAGCTCGAATCAAATTATCCATCGATTTACTGAGCTTTAAGCGTTCCAACTCAAGAAAAGCCAAACATAAAAAGGGCACATTCGGATATTTCGAATGTGCCCTTTTGGTGTGAGTTCTTTTTAAGCTTTGATTGATGAAGTCGTTCTGTTTTGAGCTCAACTCAACAACTATAGCATAACGATGCAGTTACGCTGTCACACTAGTGTCATCATCAACCATGTTATTAATCCATCGCTTAGACTGAATTCGGTGAGTCGTTAGAATGCCTTTTACTAATTCTTCGACCAGTAGGGACATCAACACCCAATGCAGTGGTAAACCTAACACCATCCCAGTGTAGTAGGTAAGCGGTATACCAATCGCCCATTGACCAAACGTGTCAATGAAGATGCTATAGCGAATATCAGCGCCGCTCTTTAATACGCCTCCGATACCAACCATATTAAACACTCGCAGTATCATGCCTAATGCGAGTACCAAACATACATTTAACGCCATTTGTTTGTCTGTGAGCGGGCTCATCTCTAACAAATTCAAAATCAAAGGTGAACAAATCCATACGGCAAAGAACAAAATGGTTGCCAACACTGCGCTCGTTAATACATACCACCAAGCGGTTTTCTCTACACGGTCATATTGTTGGGCACCAATGTCATTCCCCAACAGTACAGAAGCGGCAACAGCGAATCCCATAAAGGTTGAAATTAATACGCCTTCAATTGGTGATAGGAACGAGATAATCGCCAGTTCTGTTACGCCCAACTGACCATAAATGATGCTGTAGACAATCAAACCGCCAGTCCACAACGCATCGTGGATCAGCATTGGCATAGAAACTTTGAAATATTTGTTTCGATACTTCTTTACTGTGCCTTCACGCCAATCTGAGCGAGTAGGGAGCAGATGTGAATACCGACGACAAAAGAAGTAAACCAGCACCGCAGTTTGGAAAAAGCGTGAGATAAAAGTACCGACTGCAGCCCCAAATACACCCCATTGTGGAAATCCTAGCAAGCCAAAGATCAAAACCGCATTGAGGAAAACGTTCACGATGATAGCGGCAATACTGACGTAAGTCGGCATCTTTGCCTCACCGACGGATCTCAACACCGACTCAATAGGAACGACAACAGCCGTGCCTATCAAACTCAAGCCTGTGATGACTAAGTATTCTCTCGCATAACCAACATACTCAGGATCGTCCGCCATAAAAGAGACGATTTCTTTGTCATAAACCACGTACAGCCAAATGAATGGCAAAGTAACTACCAGCGAAATAAACCAGGATTGGGCGAGTGTTCTGCGTATGCCAGAGAGGTTTCCAGAGCCATAATATTGAGAGGCTAAAACCGTTACTGCACCACACAATCCAAACACCACGGCGAGATTAAAGAAAAAGATTCGGTTACCAACGCCAACCGCCGCTGTTGCCGATTCACCTAACTGACTCACCATAAAAATGTCCACTGCGCCGAGCAGTGAAAACAGCATGGATTGCAGCGATACAGGAACGCCGAGCGCAATCAGTTTTTTCCAAAATGCTTTGTCTATGTATTGACGTGTTAAGAGCATCGCATTTCTCCTCTAAGAACAATGCGAGTAGTTTATCCGTATGATTTGGCGGTGTATTTTTCGAAGACATCCAAAAGTTTTGTCAAACTATCCAGTGTTTATCGGTGGTTTGATAGAACACGTTTGCCGTGAGTGCATTTGTGAGCCATCGAATCATGGAAGAGAAGCAAGAACGTTACACCATTTCAGAAAAGACCTATCAAGAGTTCATCGACCACACTCGCGTGCTTGCTCTTGAAGAAAGAGGCATCGTCCAATGTGGAATTGCTACTTGTCGAGAGTTCTTTTCCGTTTATCGAAAAAACCAGAAGAAACACATGTTGTTGTACACGGTTCGTGGCAAAGGCTGGTTGGAGAGCGGAGCCTGTCGTTATGAACTGGAGCCAGGATCGTTAGTGATCGTGCCAGCAGGTATCGAAAATGGCTTTGGAATGGAAGACGAAACGTGGCAAATCGCGTGGGTGTTTCTTTCCCAAGATAAAGAATGGTCAATGGTGAATGACGAGATTGAGTATCAACTTACACCAGCGCCAGAAGTGATGTATTTCTGTATTCAGACTCTATTGCGAAGTATCAATCTACCTATCGATTACGGTAGTGAAGTTGGCGCACACAGTGTTGCCCAGTTAGAGCTCATGCTGAATATGCCGCACTCAGATTCCATATCACGCAACCAGTTAAAGTTGCGCCGCGTATTCGATTTGGTTCAGAGACAACTCCATAAAGAATGGACGGTAGAACAACTTGCAGCCCTGTACCCATGTTCTGAACCCCACTTGCATCGTTTGACCCAGCAACAGTTTGGGCGAAGCCCAATGGCACACTTAACTCGTATGAGAATGGAGTATGCCGCGCGTTTGTTGCGCTCAACAGAGTGGTCAATTCAGCACATCGGTGAAATAGTAGGGTACCCAACAGGCGCAAATTTCAGTACACGATTTAAAGCTTGGTCCAACATGACTCCGCGCGAATTTAGGAAAAACGGTAAGCTAGACTCAAACTTCAATGAGTGAATCGTTCTTTTTATGACCGATTGAGTTCATAAAATTCCCTAGGCACCAGAATTTTGTACTCTAATTGGCGAAATGTGTGAAAAATCATTTCGCCATTTTTAACGAAAGTGTTACCGTGAGGTTCGATACTTGAATTTCAAAGGGTTATGACTTTCATGTTTTCTAATCTACCAACTCCCGTATTAGATCCTATTTTATCTCTTTCCGTCGCATACCGCGGCGATGAACGTCCAAACAAGGTTGACCTTGGTATTGGCGTGTACAAAAACAGCGCTGGTGAAACGCCAATCATGAAAGCCATTCAAATGGCACAAGAAGTGGTTGTCGAAAACCAAAAGACCAAATCCTACGTTGGGCTTGCAGGCTGTGAAGAATTCAACCAAAGCATGATCGATCTACTTCTGACGGGTACGTCAGCAACAGATCGTGTGGCAGCGATTCAAACGCCCGGTGCAAGCGGTGCGTTGCGTATGCTGGGTGACCTAATGAAGGTTGCACAACCAGATACGACGGTTTGGATTTCAAACCCAAGCTACGTAAACCACAAGCCAGTGATGGAAGCGGCTGGACTTAAGGTGAAGTTCTACCATTACTTCTCGCCAGAAACGAAACAAGTTGATACAACGAAAATACTAGAAGACCTATCTAAAGCAGGTCCTTCTGATGTCGTGCTTCTGCATGGCTGTTGCCACAACCCAACGGGTGCAGATATTGATTTTTCTGCGTGGCAATCAATTACAGAGCTTTCGCAAAAGAACGGTTTTACCCCATTTGTGGATATTGCTTACCAAGGCTTTGGTGACGGTCTAGAGGAAGACGCAAAAGGTCTCCGCTTTATGGCTGACAACGTAGAAGAAATGCTGATCACAACCTCATGTTCTAAGAACTTTGGTTTGTACCGTGAACGTACTGGTGCTGCGATTGTGATCGGTAAAAACACGCAAGACGTGGCGAATGCAAAAGGTAAGCTTCTGACGTTAGCACGTTCAACTTACACTATGCCGCCAGATCACGGTGCAGCATTGGTGAAAACCATTCTTCAAGATGCCAACCTTACTTCAGTTTGGAAACAAGAATTGAACGAAATGCAGCAACGCTTGCTGAATCTTCGTCAAACTTTGTGTAACGAATTGAGAAACAACCATAATACAGATCAATTTGATTTCATCGAGAGCCACAAAGGCATGTTTACTGTGCTAGGCTTTAGTGAAAACCAAATGGCGCAACTGCGTGAAGATTATGGCATTTATGGTGTCGGTGATGGTCGTATTAACATCGCTGGTTTGACCGAAACTCATATTCCTTACGTTGCTGACGCGATCCAAAAAGTATCTCAACGTTAATTGGGAGAGTTAATGAAGAACTGGAAACTGATTCTGCCGCTAATGATGAGCGGCGGTCTTATTGCTTGTACATCTACACCGACAACCACTGAGCCTGCTGAGCCAGAAACGCCAGTTGTGGAGCAACCGGTAGAGAAGCCGGACGTAAAACCTGAAATCGAGCCAAAACCTGAGGTGAAACCGGAACAAAAACCGGAAACAAAACCTGAGAAAAAGCCGGAGCCAAAACCAGAAAAGCCAGCTAAGGTTCAAAAAACGCCTGATGGCATGCTGGTCCTTGGTGCAGAAGAATGGGTTTACGTACCAGCGATTGACCGCACATTTAAAGCTCGCATTGATACAGGAGCAACAACGTCTTCTATCAGCGCAACCGAAGTGGTTCCGTTCGAGCGTGATGGTAAAGATTGGGTTCAGTTCAAAATCGATATCAACGGTAAAGCAAGTAAAGAATTTAAACTTCCAGTAGAGCGTTGGGCAAAGATACGTCAGTCTTCTTCGGAAGATGTTGATAAACGTCCAGTTGTTGTTGCTTACATCCAGGTAGGCGACCTAAAAGAGCAAACCGAGTTTACTCTAACAGAGCGTGGACATATGAAGTTTCCGATGCTCTTAGGACGTAGCTTTTTCCGAGATGTCGCTGTTGTGGATGTATCAAAAAAATACGTTCAAAACAAACCAAGCGGTAAGTAGTTCATCGTTTGGAAACTGAAACAAAAAAAAGCCTCTCAACTGAGAGGCTTTTTTGATTTTTTCAATAAGTTAACCGAGTTTTAGTTCGCTTGGTTAACCTGTAGAAGTTAGTAAGCGAAACGCGCTGACAACACAAGTTGTTGACCGTAAGTACCGTTATCTTTCAAATCAGCACCTAAAGATAACTGTTGAGTCGAATGGAACCTTGCACCAAGGTTGTAAATCGTTTTTGAATCATCATTATCGATTAATTGGCCAATTCGTCCGTGCAATTCGATGTTCTGCATAAACCAAACGCGAGTACCGATGTTAACTTCGGTCTTCCATTCGTCACCGACAAGATCACCACTGTCTTTTTTAATGTTGTGAACCAGCATTTGACCATAGATATCAGCAAACTGACCTGCCGGACCATTAAAGCCAATACCACCGGCGATGTCCCAGTCACCACTGAACTCACTGTCTGCGCGTCCAATAAAATGCGTGTTTTCTGTAAAGTATGTTGTGACTTCGCCGCCAAACGTGCCTGGGCTTGTACCCATGCGGAATTCCATCATGTTGTAATTGAAATTGTTAGCGTGTGCGGCAAGTGGCAAAACAGCGCACAAACCAAAGGTTGCTACCTTTAGAGCTTTACCTAGCATGGGTGTCTCCGGCAAAAAATAATACGAACGAAAAAAGGGTCTGCAAAATGCAGACCAAGATTTACAAAATATCATTATAGGTGTTTCCCGTCACCCTATGCACTAGGACAAAGTGCGCATGATCAATGTTTTATTGCCCAAATTGGCGTTGAACGGGCAGAACTACATCACAACTAAATGTTCGACTTCGATTTCCGGTTTGCTTCCGCCTTCAAACTCACCGAATAGACGTACTTTTGTCGTTTGGTCAATAGGAGTTGTTAGTCGAATATCATCATCCAATTCAACCATGATTTCGCCAGAGCCATCGCTGAAGATAAATTGGTCAGCACGAGTTTGACGTAGTAGATTGCCTTCTACGACAACGTCTTTCTCTGTAAACATGCTTGATTCTTTGATCAACGCATCTACCTTTTCTACCGTTACAGGTCCATTAAATTGGATGCTTGATTGACCGTGGTTGTGGTCTTTAGCCATTGCAACAGTAGGAGCGATAGCAAGTGCAGCGATAGTAGCGATTACAGTATTTTTCATAATTTGGTTTCTCTATATAGGTGTTCGTTTTTGATGGTGCTATTAAAACAAACCGTATTTGAACCATTACTGATTCGAACATTCATATTCGATTCATTTTCTTGAGTCCGATACTGAGATAACGTTATGATTGTTCACCTTCTTTTTTCTCTTATTAAACGTTCATGAAATCACCAATCCCTTCATTAATGGTACAAGGCACGACTTCTGATGCCGGAAAAAGCGTCCTTGTGGCAGGTTTATGCCGTGTACTAGCCCGTAGAGGGATAAAGGTTGCCCCATTCAAGCCACAGAACATGGCCTTAAATAGTGCAGTAACCAAAGATGGTGGGGAGATTGGGCGTGCTCAAGCAGTGCAAGCGCAAGCGTGTAATGTCGAACCAACCGTTCACATGAACCCAGTGCTAATCAAACCGAACAGCGATACAGGTGCACAGATCATCTTACAAGGTAAAGCTTTGTCGAACATGGATGCTGTCGGATTTCATGATTACAAAAAAGTGGCAATGGGAACCGTATTGGACTCATTTTCAAAACTGGTGGATGAATACCAATCCGTCATGATTGAAGGAGCGGGCAGTCCGGCAGAGATTAACTTAAGAGAAAATGACATCGCCAACATGGGCTTTGCAGAAGAAGCCGACGTACCCGTTATTATTATCGCGGATATCGACCGTGGTGGTGTGTTTGCCCATCTGTATGGGACGCTAGCGTTACTATCCAAATCTGAACAAGCTCGCGTCAAAGGCTTTGTGATTAATCGCTTCCGTGGCGATATCAGCTTGCTTGAATCTGGTCTTGATTGGTTAGAAGAGAAAACGGGCAAGCCTGTACTGGGTGTATTGCCGTATCTTCACGGGCTAAACCTCGAAGCAGAAGATGCCATTACGGCACAGCAAGAGCTGTCTTCACAAGTGAAACTCAATGTTGTGGTACCAGTATTAACCCGCATTAGTAATCACACCGATTTTGATGTGTTGCGTCTTAATCCAGACATTAACCTTCGCTACGTTGGCAAGGGCGAAAAGATCGACAAAGCCGACCTCGTGATCTTGCCGGGTACTAAGTCAGTTCGAGACGATTTGGATTATCTACGTAGCCAAGGCTGGGATAAAGATATTCAACGTCACATCCGTCTGGGTGGCAAAGTCATTGGCATTTGTGGTGGTTACCAGATGCTTGGCAACGTAATTGACGACCCAAATGGCGTAGAGGGTCAGCCTGGTTGTAGTGAAGGTCTTGGTTTGTTAGACATCACTACAACTCTAACCGACAGTAAACAGTTAACGCATACACAAGCGCAGCTTTGCCTAAACGGTAAGACAGCAGACGTGAAAGGCTATGAGATTCACGTTGGTCGAACTGAAGTTAAGAGCGCTCAACCTCTCAAGTTAAATTCAGGGGAGGCAGAAGGATCGCTGAGTGAATGTGGCCAAATTATGGGAACTTACCTACACGGGTTCTTCGATGAGGCAGACGTGTTGAGCTTGGTTTCAGAGTGGGTAAACGGCACTCAAATAAAACAACAAGACTTTGAAGAGTTAAAAGAACAGGGCATTAATCGCATTGCGGATGCGATAGAACAACATATGAATCTTGACTTTCTGTTCAAATAAAACCAGTTTTTAACTGTTTGAAGCACAAATAAAAGTGGACAGATAGCTCCACAGTTTCAACTTCTGCCTGCCTAGAACCGGAGTGTTTTTATGAAAGCATGGAAAATACATGCTTGCCTAGTGGCAATATTGAGCGTTTCATCAGCAGCAAACGCAGCAACTGAATTAAAAGTCTACGCAGCTTCGTCAATGACCAACGCGGTCAACGATATTGCACAACAATTCGAGACAAAGTATGACGTAACGGTCACGCCTGTTTATGGGGGTTCTTCGTCTATCGCTCGCCAGATTTTAAACGGCGCACCTGCAGATATTTTTATCTCGGCAAACACTAAGTGGATGGATTACTTAGTAAAATCAAAAGCAGTAAAAAATGACAGTGTCACTAATTTAGTGCGAAATAGCCTAGTTTTGATTGCACCAAAAGCCTCAACAATCGAGCCTTTTGATTTTTCAGATGCAAAAGCATGGAACCAAGCATTAGAAGGTAATCGTCTTGCTTTGGGTAACCCTGTATCTGTTCCTGCCGGCATGTACGCGAAAGAATCGCTCACCAACCTTGGTGTTTGGAAGAAACTAGAACGCCAAATTGCACCTGCAAAGAACGTTCGTTTAGCTTTAGCGCTTGTTGAACGTGGCGAAGCCCCATTGGGCGTGGTGTATAAGACGGACGCACTTTTAACAGATAAAGTAAAAGTGGTGGGCGAGTTTGCAAATGACACTCACGCGGACATCATTTACCCAGCAGCGATTGTTAAAGACTCTACGCAATCCAAGCAATTCTTCGAATATTTGAAATCGGACGATGCTAAAAAAGTGTTTGCACAATACGGTTTTCAATAAAAAGGGCATAGAGTGACAGAACTTGAATACCAAGCCTTAATACTGAGCCTTAAAGTTGGAGCATATGCTGTCCTGTGGTTGATTCCTTTGGGAATTGCTTTTGCTTGGTTACTTTCACGAAAAGAGTTTATAGGTAAGTCTATTCTAGACAGCTTGATCCATCTGCCATTGGTTTTACCGCCAGTGGTAATAGGTTATCTATTGCTGATCTCGCTTGGTCGCCAAGGCTTTTTGGGGAATTGGCTATATGAACATTTTGGTTTGGTATTCAGCTTCAACTGGAAGGGAGCGGTGGTTGCTTGTGTTGTTGTAGCTCTACCTTTGATGGTGCGTTCCGTCCGTCTGAGTTTAGATAATGTTGACCCAAAACTTGAGCATGCCGCATCGACGTTAGGCGCATCACCTTTGAAGGTGTTTTTTACGATCACATTGCCTTTAACCATTCCCGGAATTATTACCGGAACGATGTTGTCTTTTGCCCGTAGCCTTGGTGAATTTGGTGCCACAATCAGCTTTGTTTCTAACATACCAGGCGAAACCCAAACCATTCCTTTGGCGATGTACAACTTCATAGAAACGCCAGGAGCAGAGATAGAAGCTGCTCGTTTGTGCGTTATTTCCATTGCTTTAGCACTGTCGACCTTAATGATCTCTGAATGGTTAAATCGTAAAGCGGCTTCACGTTTGGGAGCTAAGCGATGAGTATCAAAATTCAATTTAAACAATTACTTGGCGAAACTGACTTTGACATTGATCTGACGTTACCGGGTAACGGAATAAGTGCCTTATTTGGTCGCTCAGGAGCAGGAAAAACAACGTTAATCAATGTGATTAGCGGATTGGTCACACCCCAACAAGGCAAAGTGTCCATTGGGGAACATGTTCTTTTCGATAGCGATGTTGGCATTAATTTACCCACGCATAAACGCAGAATCGGTTATGTCTTCCAAGACTCGCGTTTATTCCCGCATTACTCAGTGAAAGGCAATTTACTCTACGGTGTCGTGGAAAAAGATGAAGATTATTTTGATAAGGTGACAGAACTGCTAGCTATTAAGCCGCTACTGAAACGCTTTCCAATCTCTTTATCCGGTGGTGAAAAGCAACGTGTCGCTATTGCAAGAGCGCTTCTTTCCAAGCCTAATCTACTTTTGATGGATGAACCTTTGGCGTCTCTAGATATGCCGCGTAAGCGTGAAGTAATGCCATTTTTAGAAGAGCTGTCTGAGCAAGTCAATATTCCAATCGTATACGTTACGCATAGCTTGCAAGAAATCTTACGTTTAGCGCAGCACCTGTCGATTCTAGACAAGGGGCGAATCATGATGTCTGGCAAGTTAGAAGATGTGTGGGCTTCTCATGCCATGCGCCCTTGGCAGTCGTTCTCAGACCACAGTAGTTTGTTTGAAGGAAAGATCGCAACGCATCATGATAAGTACGCATTGACGTGTGTAAAACTCGCGCCATGTGCTTGTTTGTGGGTTCAAAAGGTGGATGGTGAACCTAATACGCCAATTCGTCTTCAAGTACGTGCGAACGATGTTTCTATTGCATTAGAGAAGCCTGTTGGCACCTCTATTCGTAACGTCTTAGCCGCAACAGTCGCTTCCATAGAAGAGCTGAATACAGGTGAAGACAAGCAAAGTATTACCGTTTCGCTCAAACTAGATGAAGAGTGCCATTTGTGGGCAACGATTACGCCATGGGCATTGGACGATTTGAACCTAAAAGTCGGCGATGCCGTCTACGCTCAGATAAAAGGCGTAAGTGTTACACAACGAGATATTGCGTTAGCTCATCACTGATTACCAGAACCTCAAATACACAAAAGGCCGCATCTGCGGCCTTTATTTTGAAGAGTTTCGGAATTACTTCACGAATACTTCTTTGAATTCACGTTTAAGAAGAGGATCGCGACGTGCTTTCTTAAGTTGCTTAACCATGTCTTTCACGCAGTTGTGTAGAACATTGTCTAGCAGTTGAGCACGGTAGTCTTCTTTGTCTTCATCTGTCATGTTTTCTGGCAGATTTAGTGTCGGGAATTCTTCCATTACATTTAGGCCAGCAAAAGCTTGACCAACAGATACTAGAGCGTGGAATTGCTCGAAGTTGTCCAGAATGTTTTGTGCACTCGCTGGCATTTCATCCCAAGATGCACGAACAGCTTCTTCAGACACTTCATGGATAGAGGTAACCATCTCGAACATTTGCTCAGGAACTTCGTCAAACTCGATAACTTTGCGCAGTTCTGGAGAAATAGTTTCTAGATCGATTTTTTTACTTTCGTTGTTAGTTGCTTCTGACATGGTAAGTCCTGTTAGTACATAAGTGCGCACATTACTTTTAGTGCATAGTGTAACCAGATTACAGTGGCTCTCGTTACAAAAGGCGGGAATATTAATACCAAATGCATCAAATAGCTACCATAAGAACTATTTGATTACGTGACCGTTCAACAAAAAATATAGCACTAAATTTGTCGCGTAATGCAACAAGTCTGTGAGTATGATATATGTTTAATAAAGACTGATAAAAGAATGGAACGCGCTATGCAACCGACAGGGACATCGATGCGCATTCTGTTAGTTGATGATGTTCAACTAGACCGAATGCAGTTGGCTATCCGATTAAAACAACAAGGTCATATAGTTAAAGCCGTTGGAAGCGGGCTAGAAGCACTCAATACCTATGAAAGCTTCGACCCAGAGCTCGTATTGCTCGACATTGCGATGCCCGACATGAATGGCTTCGAAGTGTCGCTTCATATCAGAGAAACCTTCCCGGATTGGATTCCTATTATCTTCTTAAGTAGCCATGAAGAGCCAGAAATGATCGCGAAAGCGATAGAGGCGGGTGGTGATGACTATTTGATAAAGCCGGTCGACAAATTGGTGCTCAACTCTAAACTAATGGCAATGCAGCGTATTGCCCACATGCGTCGTGAATTGAAGCAAGCAACCGCGCAACTTGAAGAAATGAATTCACGTCTGCAGCAACAGGCGAACGAAGATGGTTTAACAAAGCTGTATAATCGACGCTATATCGATCATAAACTTGAAACCATGATCGCGTGGCATGGTCGCCATCATATGCCGATGGCGTTAATTCTTCTCGATGTAGACTTCTTTAAGCCATTTAATGACAACTACGGTCATATAGAAGGGGATCGATGCTTACAAGCAATCGCAAACCAACTCAAAGCGACATTCTGCCGTTCAGGAGAATATGTAGGTCGTTACGGCGGTGAAGAGTTTGTCATTTTACTGAACAGTACAGACGCCCAGACCGCAGAAAGAGAGGCGGAGCGAATCCAAGAAGCGATGTACTTCTTAGATTACCCACATGCATACTCTAGCGTTGCAAATAGGGTGACAGTGTCACAGGGTGTGTTTGCATTTCAGCCAACAGGTAAGGATAATGTCGCTGAATTATATGCGACTGCAGATAGAGCACTTTACACATCAAAGTCGCTAGGTCGCAATACGTATACTGTAGTAAATGCAAGTTAAATCAATACGATAGAATGAGATACACACTAGTGACATTGTCACTTGTTTCGACTATTACTTTTGCAAATTCAGCGCAAGTACAGCAAACCTTACAAAAAGAGTTTGAGCGTAATTTCGCAATTGGCATCGTCTTATCCGATAGTGATGTGTTTACGTTAGGATTTCACGATTTTGACCCAAACAAATACCTAAATATCGACAATGAGGATATTGGTACCCAAGATTCGATTGATTTGAGAAAACAGGTCGCAATTTCGACGCTACCTTATCACCTTTCACTGACTGACAACGAACAAACGAAGGCTCGATACAACTTAAAAGGCAGGTTGTACGCACTCAGTATTGATCAAGATGTCACGGTAAACGATGATAAAAGACCTGACCGAAACAAAGAATTGATTCTTGGCGCGTACAATGAACTCCAACGCCAAGACACTATCTCTGAACACCTCACGCTAAGCACCGCAGCAGGTGCCCATTTTATGTATTATCGCAACGACTATGATTACCGTAGCGATGCTCTCGATAACTTGAAGCCCTATCTAGAGGGCATATACCTCAATACCGATGCGTGGGCATTGGTTGGTGAAGTTAATGCTGAGCTTAAATACTTAGAAAATGAAAAGTGGGGGAAATGGTACGTTTGGTCTTCGCCGCATTATTTTTACGGTGCAGGCTGGGGCGAAGGTAATAATGGCGATGTGGGTAACCCTGAGGGTTGGTACTGGGTCAATGGCGTAAAGCTTTTCTATGATTTTACTAAGGTAGGTCGCACGGTTCAGTCTGTTTATACAAGCTTCAATCGAGTAGACGTAGGTGGCGATACCAGTAAACCGATGAATACTTCACACTATTATGAAGCAAGCGTCGGCTGGTTGATGACACCGCCATTCAAATCCGATTGGATTGACAATGTCGGACTAGGTCTGACGATAAACTACGGCAGCGCACTCAAAGGCGGCAGTTTGGTTTTGTTCTTTAATCAAGAGTAGAGTCAGTCTATCTCTCGCGGTTGAATTTTGTTCGGATGAGGGACGCCTAGTCAAAATCATTTTAGGCGAGGCAAGGAGTGTGTCGTTTAGCATTCCAAACAAATACTGCTTAATAAACCAGCATAAACCCGCTTGAAAACGCAACCGCTCCTAGGCATAAAGAAAACATTTGCATTTATTTCTTCTCCAAGCCAAAATCGCGCCCCATTTTGCTTAATAGGAACATAAGCACATAAACCAAGTCATGGAACGGCGATAGCAAACACATAAGAGTTATGCGTAAGTTGGCTTGTCTGGCGATGGTTTTCGCCTCTACTTCTTCTTATTCCAGTAAGGTTCAAAAACAACTTCAAAAAGAGTTCGATTATAACTTTGCATCCAGCATTGTGCTTTCTGACAGCGACGTTTTCACGTTTGGATTTTCAAACTTCGACCCTAATGAGTTCCTTAACCTTGATGATGAATTGTTGGGTGACAGTGAATCCGTCGATTTACGAAAAAAAGTCTCTGTGATGTCATTGCCATTCAGTGTTCCCGTTAACCATTATCGTTATTCTCCTTATCAAACTAAGGTAAATGGAAGGGGGTATTTACTGTCTGCTCAACAAAAAATATCCGCATTTGAGTCGAGTACACCCGACGAAATGGATGAGTTGACTTTTGGTGGCTACTTAGAAGTCGAACAGGAAGCGTATCTCAACCGAAATGTAACGTTAAGCGCGGCGGCAGGTACACACGTCATGTATTACCAAAATAATTATGCGTACCGGAGTGATACATTAGAAGACTATAGAGACCAGATTGATGGCGTTTATGTCAACACGAGCTCTGTAGCTATGGTTGGTGAACTTAACGCGACTGTAAAATACAGCCCTTACGGTCATTTTGGACAGTGGTACTTTTGGTCCTCACCGCACTATTTCAATGGTTTTGGCATCAATCTAGGGAAGGGAGATGATGCTATTAATCCCGAAGGTTGGTACTGGGTCAATGGCGTGAAAGTCTTCCATCGGTTGGCTATTTGGCAAAATATGGTCCAATCGTTTTATACCAGTTTTAGTCGTGTAGACATTGGTGGAGACACGAAAAAGCCGTTAAACACAGACCACTACTACGAAGCAAGTATGGGCTGGTTGATGACTCCTCCAGTCAAAATTCCGTTTGTCGTTAACATCGGTGTGGGGATGAGCCTGAACTATGGTAGTGCATTCAAGGGGGGAAGCTTGGTGCTTTTCTTCAACCAAGCATAATGTCCGTACATTGATGTAATACGGATTAAGCGTGGCAGAACCTAACGCAGTTTCTGCCTGCTTTTTTCGCCTTGTACAAGGCGTCATCCGCTAACTTAATAACATCAGCAGGATTGCGAGCACTGCGGCTGTCTGCCACACCAAAACTTGCCGTTACTGACACGGTTTTCTTCTTCGGAACGGCATTACCACGTTTTTTACGACCTTGTTTGTTATCTTCAGGACGGTTGTCTTGATCGCGTAGAATCATTTCATATTGTGCAATCAGTTCGCGAACTTCTTCCACATGCGTTTCGCAATCTTCGGTGTACTTGCCTTTGAAAACGATCGTGAACTCTTCTCCACCAAAGCGGTATACCTTGGCGCCGCCCTGGGTTTTCATTAGGCGAGAAGCCACCATCTTCAATACATCATCACCAGTATCATGCCCATAGGTGTCATTGAATTTCTTAAAATGATCCACATCGAGCATCGCAATGGTGAACTTTCGCCCCATATGTTTTAAGTCTAAATCTAATGCGCGGCGGCTTGGGATGAGCGTCAGGCTGTCAGTAAATGCCAGTTGATGACTTGCTGATGTTGAGTAGATGATGATCAACAATCCAGTTAGCGTGAACATGGTGCTAGATATGTATTGAACATCGAAGAAAATAAACGTTGCTGATGCCAGAACCATTGCAGAATAGGTCATTGCATGGATGATCTTGTTCTTCTTAAGCACCAGGATTCCAAGAAAACAAACAATGCCAATGCAGTAAAGCACCAAGACCAAAGGAAGCTTGGAGATACTCGGTACGATAAACAAGATACCATTAGTCCACTGTTCAAAGCCGCCTTCGACGTAATACGTCAATGTTACGTAAGACCAAAACACAAACAGGATCAACATCAACATGTACGTTAGGGTTGCTCGTGAATCGAAGCCTTCTTTATTGAAGAGAAAAACAGCTAAGAAAGACACAGGAAGCAAACTTGCGAGGATGGTAAGCTCTAAAAGAGCTGTGCCAGTTTGAAGTGGTACCTGTAAGCGGTGCTGAATCACAAAATAAGCGAGGAGCATCGCGATACACACCATGGACTCGCGACCTTGCTTGAACGAGTAACACATTAGTAGTGCACAGCCGAGCAAAATATACGGCAAGTTTGCAGCGATTCCCCAGTTCGACTGAGTCATCTGAATAATGCTATCCATACCCACGCTGACCATACCCAATAACAAAATTGGGAATAGAAACCTAAAGCCTGGGGAGGTCATTAAAGATGAAGCCATCTACTACAAATTACCTTCAAATAGTTGAATATATCTAATGAGTTACATTAAGCATTCAATTAATACCGTGTGTGAACAGTATAAATTCACATGCTTTCAAAACTAACAAGAATACGTGTATTTAGGAAATTTCCAAGCATTTTACAGTCAATGCTTACAAAAAGAGAGAGGTTGATTAAATTAAGAGCAATCAACAAGTTGCATGTAACTTGTGGGTGCTATACTTTCAAAGTGTTGAACAAAGGAGAAAATCGATGCAGATCAGTTCAGACGTACACAATTACATGGAAACTTTGGTAGGACAGGTGCTTGCTTCAGAGCAGTATATCGATGAGTTTGACAATGAGCAGCTCGCTGATATTGCCTGTCTCGCGCTTATACAGTTAAAACCGGTTTATATTCGACACGACATCGATTTTCTTTCTGCACTTCCTGAGCGAAAGCTGGCTCAGTTTAAGCAAAGTGTTGATATCGCAGTCCAAAATGCAGCGGCAATGATCCTAGAAGACAGACGCAAAAATCGTAACAATGATGTGCCTGTAATTTTGTCCCATACCAGTTATGATGAAGACAAAGAACTGGATTGGTTCGAAAAACCGATCCTCAACGTCAACATAAAATAATCGATGTTCATTAGTATCTAAGAGAAGGTACAGATAGTGGGCATCCCCAAGGAGGAACCGTGGGATTCTTTTCACGCTTGTTCGGTGGCAGTGAAAAAGCTGCTGAAGTAAAAACGGTTGAACCAGTTGAGTACAAAGGGTACCTAATCTATCAAGAAAGCCTTTCAGAAGGCGGTCAGTACCGTATTGCTGGACGTATCGAAAAAGACTTTGATGGCGAAGTGAAGTCACATCGTTTTATCCGTTCTGATTTATTGGGTTCAGAGCAAGACGCCAATGAACTGATGCTCAAAAAATCGCAGATGTTTATTGACCAAATGGGTGAAAAGATCTTCGATTAAGAATTCACTGCAACTTGATACGAATCATCTTAAAGAGAGCCATTAGTGTATATGCTGATGGCTCTCTTTCTTTTTTAGGCTTAAATATCTGTTAAATAAGCAGTTAGAGTGTGTCTGGTTAGACCTCTGCTTAGTCATGCTAATCGTTGTTATTTTTCAGCGCGAAGTGGAGAATTATTCATTCCGTGGCGTTATATGTAATGAAATTTAGTATTTTTATTACAAAACACTTGAAGTCACGATTGACGTTAGATAAAAACAGAATAATAACAGGGCTGTTAGTCAAGATGTGACTATGCAAGTGGGTGACCCCAAACACCATCATTCGTTTGCATTTATCTTGCGTCGTAAACAGATAGAAATAAAAAAGAATTAGAGTAGAGCTACGCTCTGTTTTGGGACTAATTATTGATATGTATACAAGGAGTATGCGTTTTGCAAATCGGTGTACCTAGAGAAATACTCGCAGGTGAATCGCGAGTAGCTGCATCACCAAAGTCGGTTGAGCAGTTAATTAAGTTGGGGTTCGATGTCGCTATCGAATCTCAAGCGGGGGTGCTAGCCAGTTTCGACGATGCAGCTTATGAAGCCGCAGGGGCGAAAATTGTATCTAGTGAAGAAGTATGGACATCAGGCTTAATCCTTAAAGTCAATGCGCCGCTCGTGGATGAAGAGAAAGGCATCGACGAAATCGCATTACTACAAGATGGCGCAACACTAGTAAGCTTCATCTGGCCTGCTCAAAATGCAGAGTTAATGGAACAACTTTCTAGCAAGAACATTAACGTTCTGGCAATGGACGCCGTTCCTCGTATCTCTCGTGCGCAAGCATTAGACGCACTTTCTTCTATGGCTAATATTGCCGGCTATCGTGCCGTGGTTGAAGCTGCACATGAGTTTGGTCGATTCTTTACTGGTCAAATTACGGCAGCAGGTAAAGTTCCACCAGCGAAAGTGTTGGTTGCAGGTGCCGGTGTTGCGGGTCTTGCGGCGATCGGCGCTGCTGGTAGTCTTGGTGCTATCGTTCGCTCTTTTGATGTTCGTCCTGAAGTAAAAGAGCAAGTTGAATCGATGGGTGCAGAGTTCCTGACTGTAGACTTCAAAGAAGACTCCGGCTCAGGCGACGGCTACGCGAAAGAAATGTCAGATGAGTTCAACAAAAAAGCGGCTGAGCTGTATGCAGAGCAAGCTAAAGACGTTGATATCATCATCACCACCGCACTAATACCGGGTAGACCGGCTCCGACGCTAATCACCAAAGAGATGGTGGATAGTATGAAAGCTGGTAGCGTTATCGTTGACCTTGCAGCAGCAAACGGCGGTAACTGTGAATACACTGTAAAAGATCAAGTCATCACAACGGCTAACGGCGTGAAAATCGTTGGTTACACCGATATGGTAGGTCGACTGCCAACGCAATCTTCTCAGCTATACGCCACCAACCTTGTAAACCTTCTAAAGCTGCTGTGCAAAGAGAAAGATGGCAACATCAACATTGATTTTGAAGATGTTGTTCTTCGCGGTGTCACTGTAGTGAAAGAAGGCGAGGTTACTTGGCCTGCACCACCGATTCAGGTGTCTGCGCAGCCACAAGCTAAACCACAAGAACCTGTTAAGCCACAACCTAAAGTTGAAGAACCAACGTCACCAGTTAAGAAGTTTGGTGCACTGGCAGTAGGCGTTGGTGCGTTTGCGTGGGTAGCATCTGTTGCTCCAGCAGCTTTCCTGTCTCACTTCACCGTGTTTGTGTTGGCGTGTGTGGTAGGTTACTACGTAGTGTGGAACGTAACACATGCTCTGCATACTCCTCTAATGTCTGTAACGAACGCGATTTCGGGCATTATCGTAGTAGGTGCACTGCTACAAATCGGTCAGGGTAATGGCGTTGTTACCTTCCTATCATTCATTGCTGTTCTCATTGCAAGCATTAACATCTTTGGTGGCTTTACCGTGACCAAACGTATGCTTGAAATGTTCCGCAAAGATAAATAATAGGAGTAACCAATGTCTGCAGGATTAGTACAAGCGGCATACATCATTGCTGCGCTATTTTTCATCTTGAGTCTCGCGGGACTTTCTAAACAAGAATCGGCAAGAAACGGTAACTACTACGGTATTGCGGGTATGGCGATCGCGCTTATCGCGACGATCTTCAGCCCAAATGCGGAAGGTTTTGCGTGGATCATTATTGCAATGGTGATCGGTGGTGGTATCGGTATCCACTACGCGAAGAAAGTAGAAATGACTGAAATGCCAGAACTGGTTGCGATTCTACACAGCTTTGTAGGTATGGCAGCAGTACTTGTTGGCTTTAACAGCTACTTAGAGCCACCAGCACCAGTTTCAACTGACCTTGCTGGTATGCACGCTGAACATGTGATTCACCTTGTTGAAGTATTCCTTGGTGTATTCATCGGTGCAGTGACCTTTACTGGTTCTATCGTAGCGTTTGGTAAACTGCGTGGCATCATCTCATCATCGCCACTTAACTTGCCTCACAAGCACAAAATGAACCTTGCGGCGATCGTCGTTTCTACGCTTCTTATGATTTACTTCGTAAAAGCCGACGGCAGCATGTTCGCATTGATCATCATGACGCTGATAGCGTTTGCATTCGGCTACCATTTGGTTGCATCAATCGGTGGTGCAGATATGCCAGTAGTCGTTTCAATGCTGAACTCATACTCAGGTTGGGCAGCAGCAGCGGCTGGTTTCATGCTAGCAAACGATCTTCTGATCGTGACTGGTGCACTGGTTGGTTCTTCAGGCGCTATCCTGTCTTACATCATGTGTAAAGCAATGAACCGCTCATTCGTGAGTGTAATTGCAGGCGGCTTTGGTCAAGAAGTTGTGATTTCCAGTGATGAAGAGCAGGGCGAGCATCGTGAAACGTCTGCTGAAGAAGTTGCAGAAATGCTGAAGAACTCAAAATCAGTGATCATCACTCCGGGGTACGGTATGGCAGTAGCTCAAGCGCAATACCCTGTTCACGAGATTACTGAAACGCTACGCGCTCAAGGAATCGAAGTTCGCTTTGGTATTCACCCAGTAGCGGGTCGCCTACCTGGTCACATGAACGTACTGCTAGCGGAAGCTAAAGTTCCTTACGATATCGTGCTAGAAATGGACGAGATCAACGATGACTTCCCAGAAACAGATACGGTTCTTGTTATCGGCGCGAACGATACAGTTAACCCAGCAGCACTAGAAGATCCAAATAGCCCAATTGCAGGTATGCCTGTATTGGAAGTTTGGAACGCGCAAAACGTAGTCGTATTCAAGCGTTCAATGAATACTGGCTATGCAGGTGTTCAGAACCCATTGTTCTTTAAAGAAAACACCTCAATGCTATTCGGTGATGCGAAAGAAAGTGTCGAGGCGATTTTCAAAGCACTTTAAAATAAGTTGCTTTAAAACTAATCAAGGTCAGCATTCGCTGGCCTTTTTTTGTGCTCTTTCAATGTTATAGTACTGCAAATCCTTAAGCCGTCTAATGTCATTTGCTTGTTTATTGATGTATAGTTCTGGCTAATATAACAAGTAACGGTAACAGTTTGATTAAACAGTTTTTGCTCCGTTCTGCTCTAATGCTGCCACTTTTTTCGGCACCCGCATTTGCAGATTCATTACCAGAACGAATAGATACATTTACAGAGCTATTTAATTATGAAGTGGCTCTTAAATCGTATGATATACGCATACTGCAATCTAACTACCCAACTAAGTTGCTTTCTCCGGATTCAATGCTGCCACAAACCGCAGATTACCCGCTGAAAGACATCCAGCAGTTGTACCGTTTGGCGAACACATGTCGCGGAAAATTACCGTTAAGCCCTTTAATTACTGAACCTTTGGTGTTTACGCGTGCCATATGTAAAGGGACGCAACTTACACCACGTTGGTTTTCTCGAAGCGGTCTGATCCACCCTGGTGGTGGTACATACGCAGCGCGTTATGCGGAAAAGTATCCTGAGCTACGTAACAAACTTGCTCAGTACATGCATATCAAAGAGAGAAGTAATGATGAAGGGGATGAACTGCTTTCTAGCCTGCAAAACATGGATGACGATGCAATTAATGCACTCATCGCTGGCGCAAGTATGTTCATTGAAGGCAAAGAACTGTGGCTTCGCCGTGGCGACCATTATTTTGTATTCGCTAAAAACGTATGGCAGGAGAACGTTGCAAACGCCGGTCTGTCTTACGGTTTAGCATCAGAAAGCCGAAGCTGCTTCGTAAAACGTGGCAACATTTGTTGGGATGTGGAAGATCACTCGCAAGTGTTGCGGATCAGTATGATCATCCTCGTCATCGCCAACATTTTGTTGGTGATCGGTTGGGCGGTATATCGTTGGAATAGCAAGCGTGAAGAAATGCGCAGCCGTATGTTGGTTCTGCAAATTTTAACGCACGAACTGAGAACGCCGATCGCATCATTGTCGCTAACTGTAGAAGGGTTTCGTCGAGAGTTTGAACACCTTCCGGAAAGTGTCTACGATGAATTCCGTCGATTGTGTGAAGATACGCGCCGATTACGCCAGTTAGCAGAAGCAAGTAAAGATTATTTGCAATCTGATAACCAAATGCTTGCAACAGACTGGGTTCCATCCGTTGCAGAATGGCTAGAATATAAGATTGAAGAAGAATTTGATAACGCTGTACTTTTCAAAATTAATGAAGATGTAGCTGCTAAAGTTAACGTGTATTGGCTCGGGACCTGTATCGATAACTTGCTGCGTAACGCATTGAAGTATGGCGAAGCACCGGTAGAACTTCGTGTTGAAACCAGTGCAGAAAAAATCATTATCCAAGTCATAGATGCCGGCAGCTTGACTGCAAAAGATTGGGCAAACCTAAGAAAACCGTTTGTTAGTAAGAGCGGACTAGGGCTTGGATTAACAATAGTTGAATCAATGGTAGGCCGCATGGGCGGAAAAATGTCCCTAATGGGACCACCTACAACCTTTATATTGGAGATACCTTGTGAAACAGACACTGCTTCTCGTTGAGGACGATAAAAACTTGGCTGACGGCCTGTTAGTAAGCCTGGAACAAGCAGGATATGAGTGTTTACATGTGGAGCGTATTTCAGACGTTGAGCCACAATGGAAAAAGGCTGACTTAGTCATTCTCGATCGCCAACTGCCTGATGGTGATTCGGTACAATCACTTCCTGAATGGAAAAAAATTAAAGATGTCCCAGTTATTCTGCTGACTGCACTGGTGACAGTTAAAGATAAAGTTGCGGGTCTTGACTCTGGCGCGAACGATTACTTAACAAAACCTTTTGCTGAAGCGGAGCTATTTGCACGCATTCGTGCACAGTTGCGTGCACCAGATTCAGCAGAACAAGGTAATGCCGATAAAGTCATGACTAAAGACCTAGAAATCGACCGTGCAACACGCGAAGTCGTTTTCAAAGGGGAGATGATCACTTTGACTCGTACCGAGTTTGACTTGCTACTGTTCTTAGCATCAAACCTAGGTCGTGTCTTTACTCGTGATGAGCTACTTGACCATGTATGGGGTTACAACCATTTCCCAACCACACGTACTGTAGACACACACGTACTGCAGCTTCGCCAGAAGTTACCAGGTCTTGAAATCGAAACGCTTCGCGGCGTTGGTTACAAGATGAAAGCGTAAGAACAAGAATGAAAACACTACTTCCTGTAGTTCTATCATTACTGTTAGTGAAACCAGTCCATGCAACGGACTGGTTTCAATCCAACACACCGCTGACACAAGCACACCAACATCTTTTAGAAGATGACCTCGGTGGCATGTTCAACTCTCTTGTCGAACTTTGGCAAAGTGAACCTAATAAAGAACTAAGACCACACCTTAATGACTTGCTTGCTCAATCACTATCAAAAGACTGTGGAAAATCTTTAACGGGAGTGACTCTACCGGAGTGGATAAGCGGGATTAACGTTATCCGTCAAACCATACAAAGCCCCGGGCGTGATACCTATCGCTTAGTCGTTAAGCTACGTGCAACAACTGACATCGATGACATTTCTTTTCGTCGTTGGGTTGATAGCTCAATCTCGGCAGATAGTTCTTTTAACTACGAAGAGCCACAACAAGGGACGGAATTAGCCAACGAACGTAACTTCCTCAAGCGCTATAACCTTACGGGTAAACTAGACGCTGGCTTATACCACCTATCTGTGACGACAAAAGACAAACGCACTTACAGAACTTGGGTCATATTAGGTGATTCAAATTCTTCACAATATGTTCGTTGGACCTCCAAAGAAAATTGGAAAGTAGAAAAGAGCGCGCTACGCAACCCACATTGTCCTCTACCACAACTTGAAGTCGGACTTTACGATTACGTTGAAGGCCAGTATGAACAAGTGTGGAAAAAAACGTATGAGTCGAACTATCCAAACTCATTAGAGTTAGAGGGAATACCAAATGATCGCTATGTTTTAGCTGTAAGTATCAACAGTCGTCGTTGGCAAGGTGACATTATTGTTGAGCAAGCTCAAACTATTAGCCGAACCTATGATGTTTCTCTCGAAGAATAGCTAAAGAAATTACATTTGTGCCGATATAAGTTCAGGAAGAACGAAAACACAAGTGTAGTATGAAGACACAATTCAAAATTTTAGCCACCACCATGACTGCAGCGCTGTTCTCCGGCGCTGCTTCTGCTGCAACTTACGCAATTGAAGCACGCAGTGATGCGATGGGTGGAGTGGGCACTGTATCTGCCTCTTACCTAACCGCGCCATTCTTTAACCCAGCACTGACCGCAATCTATCGTCGTAACGATGATGCAGGCATGATCGTGCCAAGTTTTGGTATCAATTATAACGACCAAAACGGTCTGATTGATGAAATCGAAAGAATTGGCAAACTTACAGATCCAGCAGAGATCGCAAAAGGTCTGAATGGCATCAACGGTCAAAAAATGGATTTCGATATCGGTGGTGTTGTTGCTGTTGGTATCCCTAACAAATTCCTATCTGCGACCGCTTACGGCAAGCTCTATACCGAATCCTTTGTTCAACCGGAAGTTAACGACGTTACGGACATTGACAAAAACTACGTTCGCGGCGTTTCAATCGGTGTAGCAGAGGCGGGGATCTCTTTAGCGAAATACGCTAACTTCATGAATCAACACTTGTCCTTTGGTATCACTCCAAAACTGCAGCGTATATACACTTACTCATACGCTACAAGTTTTGCGTCTTTCGATACCAAAGATCTTCGCGAAAATGAAACCGCAGAAACCATGTTTAACCTGGATGCCGGAGCGTTATGGTTCTTCGGTCCTTACCGATTAGGTATTTCAGCTAAAAACTTGATTGGTCGTGATGTGAAAACAAAAGCGTTTACGTTCACTCAGGGCGGAAATAATTACAACATCAATTCATATGAGTACAGCATGCGTCCTCTTTACACTGTGGGTGCAGGCTACGTAGCGGACTACTTTAGCTTCAGCGTTGACTACGATTTGAATGAAGAGAAAAAGTTTTCTACGTTCGATGACAACACTCAAATGATTCGTGCCGGTTTCGAAATCGATGTACTGCGTCAACTAGCTCTGCGTGGCGGTTACATGAAAAACCTAGCGCGTTCAGATGACGAAGGCACAATTACTGCAGGTATCGGACTGTCACCGTTAAATCTAATCGAAGTAGATATCGCCGCACAGTACACTAACGAAGACGCAATGGGGGCTTCAATTAATTTCCTTGCGACCTACTAAGCGAATCGTTATAGTCAGCTCCTCACAATGAGGAGCTTTTTTTATGTTTGACGATTTACCACCTCTGTCCCACGAAGAACAACAACAAGCTGTTGAGCGCATCCAAGAATTGATGACGAAAGGGACGAGCACAGCAGAAGCAATCAAGATTGTTGCAGAGCAGATTCGAGCCGAATACGCAGCAAAGCAACAAAGCTAAGAAAATTCCAAAGAGCAGGGCAATGACCCTGCTTTTTTGTATCTATCGAAAATCAAATCCTCCCGCAGCAATAATCCCGCCAATCAATTAAAATTCGACGTTACCACGTCACTAAAAACAAGCGCAAAACAACTGTTACCACTAAAGTAATGAGTTAGTAAAATTTTACTAATTTACATTAACCATCGCGCACTCAGGGTGGGGTAAATGTATAGCAATCACATAAAAACAAAGCAAACAGGCTATATTTCAATGAGTTACGAAAGAATAAATCCCCACAACGAACAATGCCAAACAACCATTATGTAATTTAATTACAGACCAATTATTTGTGAATAATTTGGGTAGTGATTTATGCTGTAAAAATCTAAAAGAGACAGCGTCACAACAAATTTTCAGAACTTAGCTTTTGGATACCGGGCTATAAAAGAACAGTAAGCACTTGCGAACAAAATTTGATCGAGACACAAATTTCCGCCTTAAAATAAGGCGACATCAAAAAACAATCGGATTAGGGGTATGAAGAAATAAAATCTAAAGCAGTAGAATCAATGTAAATGATCTTCAAGTTACATCTATGCGTGTCTATGGAGGGGTAAGCGTTTTACTAAGTGGTTACCGCGTCACAACGAAAGGCTGGAACAGAGCCAAGTGTAGATTCACGCTCTCGTTCAAATAGCCGTAGTAGGCTACTACCATCTCTAGATGGTCACACGGAGCAGTGAAAAAAGAACCAGGAAGAAACGAGACTAAGAAGTTTGAATTACATTATTTCGAGAAAGGAATGTATTACCCGTCTAAGCATCATGTACAAACATTAAGCCAAAAACTTAAACCTTGCGACGAGCTTCAGACCTACACTAATGATGATTTACATACTGGCAATCGACTCGCTACCTTTGTCATGTCTATTGACCTAGACAGGCTTCAAGAAAGTTAAGTTTTACGTACCAATGATCAGTGAGAAGCCTATTAAAAAGCCGAACCCTTGGCGATGGGGTTCGGCTTTTTTGCATGAAGCAGAGAGAAAATTAGAAGTTGTATTGCGAAATTTGAGTTGGGGTACCAATGTCAGTCATTGGTTGTGATGCTTTAATCGTGTTGATCTTCATTTGACCACGGTTGAACCAAAATTCAACTCGTTCACCATTGGTTAGCTTTAAGCGATAACGGGTCTCTAAGCGCTGAAAAGAGCCATTGCATTCAAAGTCCTCATATTGGATGTCTAACCCGACAACCTGATCTTGCTGATGACCATTGTTAAAATAGAAATGGTTGGTTTTGAAATCTGCCTGTTTTAATAAATCCAGCATCAATGCTAGCGAATCCGCTGTGAAAATAACCATACGATGGTTCTCCTACCTGTCTTGTCTTATTTATATTGTTTTATTTAGAGCTGCGAAAGAATGTATAGGAGAGGCTTATTGATGTATGTAAGGAATAGTAAGGAGCAGTAATCCTAAACGTACCTTTGTTAACAGTGCGTTAGATGGGTAGGGAGTCAGCTTCAATTGGTTGCTTAGTCTTTCCGCTCAGAGTCAAAGAGGATTTCAATAACGGGCAGGGAGCCAATACATTTGGCAAGTCGATTGACCTCGACAGGCTTCCTGTTCATTTGCGATTCACTTCCGAATCAGAGTTTGAGTCAACTAACGGTTATAAATACAAGAGTAGTCTTGGCAAGCCATATAGTGCACTTTTAGATAGCCAAGGTTGGAAGTTAGATGGACTATTTAGAAACTCTATACGCAGCAAGGTAGTCACTTTAACACTCTTATATCCGGTGTTTATGTTGAGTGATACCGTTCGCCGCAGCTCGAATAAGCGAAACGTCTGAGAGTGAAGAAGCGGAACATCTTTGGTACGTTCACACAAGGCTTCAATGTTAAGTGTTGTTGACTTGATATGTAAGCTTACTTACACTTGATTTGAATTTGGACTTTTTTGGTCCACAACCTCTGAAGTGAGTGTGATCACCTCAAAGGTTTGGAGGTTTAGCGCTTGCTCTTAAGCGCAAGGATTAGTGTTGCTAGTGAACCAATAATAGCTGCAACACCTTGGAGCGTATCCGGATCCATAAGGTCTCCTTATTGTGAAAAATGAAAGCCCTGAGTTGCCGCTCGGGCTTTTTTACGAGATAAGAATCTCGTCGTTTTCAATCATCTCACTGGAATAGCGACTCCGGCAAGACCGCCCAAAATTTAATTTATTAACTTGATTTTGAGATGTTATCTAACGGGGAACTTAAAAGGTTTAATTCAGAAGCTTTTTAATAACCTTACACTTACTGTCAATCCCATTTTAAAATGTCCTTTTAGTACTTGACCTAATCGTTTGTTGTCGACAATTTGGGCTTGTTGAATATGCTCAAGCTTATCGAAAATTTTGAATTCCAACTTTCTGTGACCATACACAATCGCAATGTCTCCGTTGGGATAGTGTAAGACTTTGGCATGCTCGTGAACTAAGCGAGTATTTTCTTCAGTTGGTTCAATGAGATAAACCACTTTAAAATCTTCAGAGTAACGTCGGTTACTTGGACGATCACGAGACTTGTGCGCCGGATATGCAGCATCAACTTGACGTAATAGCTTTTCACGGACGTCAGACAGAACCTTAGTAATCAACATCGGTTAAAGCCTCAAAAGCAAACAATGTTGTTAATCTTAGGAGGACATTTTAAAGTGGCTAAAACCGGACATTACTAAATTGCTCTAACACCATTAGTGCGCATTATATGTG
>NZ_BCUF01000028.1 GCF_001591145.1 Vibrio harveyi NBRC 15634 = ATCC 14126 = KCTC 12724
ACCATTAATCCAGTGAATGACGCCCCAGAATCTACGCCAACAACTGTGACTCTGAATGAAGATGCGCAGGGCGCAGATGTATTGCTTGATTGGGCATCTTTCGGTGTGACGGATGTGGATTCTGCAGACGCTTCACTATCGATTCAGATTACCTCGCTGCCGACTGATGGATTGCTTGAGTATAAAGACGCTCAGGGTGATTGGCAGGCTGTTCAAGCAGATCAAGTTCTCGATAAGTCGCAGTTTGACGCTGACGGTGTGAGATTTACTCCGGAGACAAACGAGTCTGGTGATAGTAGCTTTGGCGGTACCAATGTTGGTGACCAATCTGGTCATTATGCTCAAATTGGCTTTAAACCAACAGATGGTCAGAACGAAGGTCAAGAATCGACGCTAACCATTGATGTTACCCCTGATGCTGATGCGCCAACCTTGAGCACCGTAACGCCAGGCTTGTCGGTACCTCTGCAAGAGTTCAATGTTACGTCTTGGAACAACGTCGTAGTGGGTTCTGGTAATGGGCTAGGTGTCACAGGTCAGGTTCTTATCAATGCAATTGATGCTCTTGATTCTGCTAACGGTAATCAATCCACAACTTCGAATGTGCAAGATACGTCGTCTTATGCGACAGCCGCAAATGAAGCAGTACTTGTGACAGGATTGGTTTACCTAGAAGCGGGTACAAGCTACGACTTCACTGGTCGCGCGGACGATAGCCTTGCAATCACAGTTGGTGGGTCATTGGTCGATGAAGCTCGTTGGGGTAATGCTCAAGGTACAATTACGGGTGGTGCATTCGTACCTACTGTTTCTGGATTCTATCCGCTAGAGATTTACCATCACAATCAAAGTGGTCCGGGTAACTTCAACGTCGATGTTTCTATCAATGGTCAAGCGCCAGTTAACCTAAGCAATAGTAACTTGGTTGTGGTTAGTGATGTTAACGCGTTAGACGCGACTGATATCAGAACCTCTGCACTACAAGAAGTGAATGGTGTTGAAGTCTACGAGACCTACCAAGTAAACGAAGGTCCTCAAGATACTGCGATTCCTCTATCTGAAATTAGAGCAAATCTAAATGATACTGACGGCTCAGAATCGCTTGAAGTGACATTGAAAGGTATTCCTGTAGGCGCGGTGATCTCGGATGGCACTAACTCAATTACTATTGCTAGCGCGGATGCGGTAGATGTAACCGGATGGGCGCTAGACGGACTGACGGTGACTCCTCCTGCAGGTTCTCATGATGATTTCACTATCACGGTAACTGCGACAGCAACAGAAGAGTCTAATGGTGATACTGCTGACTCTACGGCGACGATCAATGTAGTTGTGCATGAAAACTTGCCAACGAATACAGCAAGTGATGTTGTTACAACAGACGAAGATCAGCAGTTACAAGGTAACGTCCTGCTGAATGATTCAGATGGTGATAACGTTCTACTGGTTGACCATATCACGGTTAACAACACTGATTATGCGGTTGGTCAGACGGTATCGCTGAGCAACGGCACGCTGGTTGTGAACCAAGATGGTAGTTACACGTTCGACCCAGTAAAAGATTGGTCAGGTGACGTACCGACAATTACGTACACGACAAATACTGGAGCGACAGAAACACTAGATATTGACGTCGTAGCGGTAGCAGATAAGCCAACAATCAGTATCTCTGTGGGTGATATGTCGAAAACCGACGCGGTTGAGTCTAATCACAGCTTGGTAACATCGGCAACAAACAATACGCCGGCTCAGAACAAAGTCATCGCAGATGCAATTGGTTTAGATGGCGTTCAACAAGGAGTGAATCCGGTCGCGAATGTAGCCTTGGGTAGTAACAATGACACTTCAGATACTGATTCGTTATTTGTCGGTACAAATTACAACGACACCTTCTATGGTGGCGCTGGTGATGATGTCTTTGTCGGTGGTCGTCAAAATGACTCTTTCTACGGTGACGATGGAAGATCTACAACGCAATATGATGGTAAAGACACGGTTTACCTAACTGGTAACTTCAGTGACTACCAGTTTACGTTTAAGAACAACCATAGTGGCCAAGTTCCGTATTGGATCTTCCTAGATAAGCGTTCAATCGATTCAGAAAATGACAATACGGGCTTTGAGGACCGTGGTGATCACCTGTACGAAATCGAGCGCGTTGTCTTTGCGG
This sequence comes from Vibrio harveyi NBRC 15634 = ATCC 14126 = KCTC 12724, assembly GCF_001591145.1. Lineage (GTDB taxonomy): Bacteria > Pseudomonadota > Gammaproteobacteria > Enterobacterales > Vibrionaceae > Vibrio > Vibrio harveyi. The sequence goes on from NZ_BCUF01000028.1 coordinate 2,171, forward strand.
ATAAGGTGATTGAGATAAATAAAGATGGCACTTACGAGGTTCTACAAGATCGCTGGGTGCCGATTGAAGTGGATGTTGACTTAGCTGACACTGATGGCAGTGAGTCATTAGCTCAAACTGTCCTTGTTGATGGTCTACCTGATGGTGTTGAGTTGTACGTCAATGGTCAAGCCGTTGCGGAAGAGCCAAGCGGTGGCTATATCGTGAACCTCGATGCTCAAGGCCAAGCTAACTTTGATGTAAAAGTACCGTACGATTTTGAAGGTAGCCTGGACTTCCCATTAAGTGTCACTGCAACATCGATTGAGTCATCAAACAATGACCAAGCGACTGAGACCGAATCGGCTCGAGTTTCAGTTCGCGATTACGAATACGTTACTGGTACGCACGGTGATAACGATATTACCGGTACAGCTGATGACGACATTATTGTTGGTGATGTCCAAGGTCTGCAGATTGTTGAGGGCGAGGATTACAACATTGCTTTTGTTCTAGATACTTCAGGCAGTATGGGGTATGACGTAGGTAAAGCAGAGGCTGAGATTCAAACGGTTCTTGATACCTTGATCAGCAGTGCTACCGGTTCTCATTCGGGTAAAGTGAATGTCTTGCTAACAACGTTTGCAACGAATGATAAGTTGCTGTTGGAAGTTGATTTGAGTGACCCAGACGCTTCAACGAAAATCGCGACTGCATTTGCAAACAATAGAGACAATGGCAGTGGTAACACAAACTATGAAGCTGCATTTGATTCAGTGCTAGATTGGTTTGCAGGTAAAGATAGTGATGCAAATAACGTCACATACTTTATCTCTGATGGTACGCCGAACCAAGCTGACCACAATAGCGCTTATGATTTGGCTTCGATGACTAATGTGGTGATTGGTGCTGAAAATGGCAAAATTATTACTTTGGGAGACGTGTTACCAAGCGATTATCAACGTGGTGATGTTGTGACTTACAACAACCAAACGGTTATTGCGAGCAACACAGAGGTTTATTCTTTGTCGACTGGCGACCGCCTTGGCTACATGTACAGCAACACGGGTTACTATGACTACAGCAATAGTGTTACCGCTCAAGCTGATAATATGTACAAAGCATTGGAAGAGTTCAGTGAAGTGCATGCGATTGGTCTTGGTAACAACTTGGACGCAAGCACACTCGAAAACTACGACTCAGACAATACAGTGCGAACCAACATTGATGTTTCACAGTTGGCTGAAGTTATCCTTGGTAAGGAAGTCGCTCTGCTTCAAGGTAGAGATGACATCGATAGTCAAGCTGGTGACGATATTATCTTCGGTGATGCAATTCGATTTGGTTCTAGTGATGAACAAGGTGTATCTGCATTACAAGAGTATGTTGCTGGTCAATTAGGTAAAGATGTTGGTCTTGTTACCGAGAAAGATGTTCATAACTACATTACTGACAACCAAGCTGAATTTGAGCAATCTCGTTCAAGCGACCGAGCGGATAACCTGTCTGGAGGTGAAGGCAACGATATCCTATTCGGGCAAGGTGGCTCAGATACGCTGGACGGCGGTATAGGTGATGACATCCTGATCGGTGGTTTGGGTAACGATATCCTTACCGGTGGTGATGGTGCAGACATCTTCAAGTGGGTGGATGTTGCAAATGAGACAGATACAGTAAAAGACTTCAATGCAAACGAAGACTCTCTTGATTTCTCTGACTTGTTCGAGGATCTATCTAAGGATGAACTTGGTTCGTTACTGGATGATCTGAAGTCGGGCGATCACACTGGCGATGTTGGCAATTACCATGTGGAAGTTACGCAAGATGGAGCAACAGACTCTAACTTGAGTATCTCTAAAGGTGGAACGACATTAGATATCCATTTTGATGGAGCAAGTGTTGATGACGTCACTTCACACCTGATTGCAAGTCTGGATTCTCAACTTAAAGATATGTAATCAAACCAACTGAAGGTATGAAAAAAAGGTCTAGCGTAATGCTAGACCTTTTTTGTTTTCAGTCAGGTATAAGCCTTTATTGGCGTTTTCTGTGTTTTACTACAAAGTGTAGATGTCATGCTCTCGAAGCAGGTACAACGCGAAGCAAGCTGCGAGCATTGGCCACGCAGCAAAGAACAGCAGGTTGTTAAATGGGTCTAGGTATTTAGCAAACGAAGAAAAGGTTGAGCCAGCATGTAAAACTAAAATGGCGAGGTAGGTTATATTTTTCCATAAGCCAGCGACAAAAATCCCAATAAATACTAATTGGGCAAGCCCCATCGCGACAGAGATTCCACTTGAAATGTCTAAACCATAAAAGCCGGCAAATACTTTCATTGCGTGTTCTGGAACAAAGACTTTATCTAGTGCCCACATAATAAACACCAAGGCGATACTTAATCGCAATGCTAATAATCCTAGTCCTAATTTAAGTGGCAATGTTTCTTTCATTTGGAGTCCTTTAAAGAGTAACGAATAAGTTCTCAATGGCAGACCGCGGTTTTTCTTATCTGATTACAACGGGATATGTAAATATTCGTGAATTGGTTATCTTGAGAAGCAAGTCCGTACAGGGTAATCCCGCTTGAGCACTAAAAGTGCGATGAACAAAAAAACCGACAGAGTCGAATTCTGTCGGCTTTTGATTTACTGCGGTTTACTTAACGGACAAATACTCAGAAGGGGATTTGTCTGGTTTTGGTAGTTTCATTGCCGCTACGGCGTTGAAGCCTGCTTGTGTTAAGCCACCAGAGTAATCAACACTGCCATTTGGTAAGTTGGCTTTAGTTTCTGATGGGTTCCACTTGCGGAAGTAATCCGTCAAATCGTACTGGGTTAAATAAGACGTACACGCCATCAGCAAATCGCCTTGGCTTAACTGGCTGCTCTGCGTTGAACAGTAGTTAATGCCTTGGTCACCAACACTGTCACCACGAGCTTTGCGGTGAGCCAACTTGAAGAAGTTCCAACCCTGATCTTCACCAAAAATGCTTGGTTTAGATGCTTGATTAGAGTACCAAGTGTCGATGTTAAAGTGATCTTCTGCCCAAAGCTTCAACTGACCGAACATGGCTAAGCGCATACCGACATCTGCCTCACTCCAAGCGTGACCTTCAAAGCGGTCTAGCCATAGAGGTGACTTAGATAAGTCACTTGCGATGCGGTCCATGTATGGCTTCGCTTCGCGTTGCTCCTGCATGTATAACGCAAGAATGTTGTTGGTCACCTCGGTTGAGCCAGCTACCATAAATGGTGCTGATGCTAAGTTATGACCCACTTCGTGCCATAGCAACCAATCATTCGTTGGGTTCGTTGGAACCACTGTCCATGTCGGCCAGTAGCTGTTGCTTTGTACTGGGTAACCAGAGTGTGCTGCACCAATAGAGATTTGCACATCATTCACAAAGCGGTGTCGGTTCGCTAAGAGAGCATCATAGGTAAATCGACGATGCTTGCCATCTTCCGTCACCTGATCGCGTCCGTAAAAGTCGCTTGCATGATTTGCGAAGGCATTCAGTTCATCAGCGAATTTAGGTACATCAGTTTCCTGTACGTTGTTGACAGGAGTGGTGTAGATGAAATGACCAGAATCGATTTCGGCAAGTGGTACGTCAGCATTGATGTTGTTTACCCATTTGCCATCTTTCCACCAAGATGCTTGTAGTACGCCGTTAAAGTTGAATGTCACCACGTCACCTTGAGCTGTTTCAAGAGGCTGGATGTAAATCAAACCACCATAAGGGACTTTAAAGGTTAATTGCGCCCCGTCATATTGGAAGGTCTTCTGAACGCGAGGTGGACGTTTCAAACTCAACTCATGATTCGCGCGCCCTGTCAGATCATCAACTAACGCCACGTTAATCGAAGCTTTTACGCCCCCGGAAATCGTCACATTTTCAAGTTGTGGAGCCCACAAACCTGTCGATTGCATACTGCCAGCGGTGCCAATTACGGTTTTGTTGTTAGTGTGAATATCGACACTAGCCGAACTTCCAGATTGCAATGGTCGACCTGGGTAGCCTGTCGTATCAACACTGATGTCTAAATCCCAGTATGAGCGACCTAGCATCATGCGAGTTAACGGTTTTTCCATCCAGTTTAGTGGGTAAGAAGGGTTAAGTTCGCCTGATTCTGTAATCATTGACCATTTAGCTAACTGCTCTTGTGTCTCTTGCCCACATGCACTTCCGCCTTGGTGAGTGTTATTGGTGTAACAGTTCAGTATTTCGACTGCGCGTTTGAAGCCAAGCTCGTCTTGTACGTCCTGTTTATACTCGTACTGTTCGTCATTCCATAGCCAAACTGATAGGTTGTCGTAAGTTGATGTTAACTCCGCTTGCGACAAGCGTTCACCAATCTCACCTTTACTACGGTAGTAAAGCTCGTGAGAGAATAAGCGATCAATGTTTGCACCTAGGTTTGCAGCCTTGACCATACTATCGACGACTTCAGGACTCATTTCGTAGCGAGTGAAGTCAGGACGGTGGTGGTTACCTCGGCTCGGAATACCATGACCTTTACGTACTTCAATACAGTTAACTTCGTATTGGTATTCGTCCTTACACAATGGCACGCCAGTGAAGTTCTTTTGCAGTTCCGCGATGGCTGTTTGTTTCTCTTGCTCAGATTTCACCATGTGGAAGGCATAGCGCTGTTGCTCTTGGTCGCCAACAGTTACCTTGTACAACGGAATCTCAAGCGTTGGCATGTCGATATTACCCGGCCATGTGACGGTGCCATTGTCATTGATTTCAATTTTTGTGGTATCGGCATAACGCTCATAAACCACAAGATCGAATTCCGCCACTGTGTGTAGGTTAGGGACGTTTGGACCCGATGTACTATGACACCAGTAGCTATCTGAACAAAGAGACTGGAAGGTCTTCGCAACGTTTGCACCACCTACAGAGACGCCAGCGGCATCAGCTAAACGAGCGATAGGCTCAGGATTACTTGCCTCTAGAGCATCAAAGAAGATGATGTTGCCGCCGTTGTTTACATATTCGATCAGCGCTGTGACGTCATCTGCATCCAACTTAGGCTGTTGAATATCAGAAACGACGGACTTGGTATCATAGCCATCGGTTTTAATCTCATAAGATTGAAGCAGTAATAGCGGAGTCGTCGTTGCATCAAGAGTGCTGAATGAACCACTATTTAGCAATTCCATATCACCAAGTTGGTAGCTTGGGTTAACGAAGAAGTCGTAGATTTGACCCTCTTTGCGATCCGAACGGAAAGCGTGCCCCTTGCTGATGTTTGTCGCAATGGCAATCGAATCTTGTGATGCGTTTGGTACTAGCCAATTGATCAAGTTGCCGAACATCTTTTGCATGCTGCCGTTGTCGGTACGAGTATCTGCGTCTTGAGCAACTTGGTTGTGTGGCGTGCTGTAGCGACATGTTTGTTTCTCGCTTTCAATGCCCAAATCTGCGCCTGCCCAGTAGTTTTCTGGACACGAGAAAATAGAGGTGTACATCGCGTTACCCAAGAACACTACTTTACCTGAACCAATCATACCCGCGGTCATGGTTGGTAAATTGAAGGTCGCTGTTTGTTTCGAGATTTTTTCCGGACGCTGCATCTTGACTGTCGATGTCTCATCAATGGTCGTCGCATCTACGATGTAAGCTTTCTTGTCTTTACCTGAGCCACGTGTCCAAGCGGCCTCTTCACCAAAAGGAAGCCAGTAACTGTTGTCATTACGTGGCATTAGCACAGGGAATGCTTCATTGGTTAGGTTGAAGTTACGCATTGCACGCGTATAACCAGAACCGCCCCAACCATGGTTATCATGGAAGATGTGCACGCTATCCACGCCTGCATAAATTTGATGCAGAGATTGCGTTACATAATTGCTCCCTGTAGCGCGAACGGTACGCAACATAGGTGCCGCAAAGCCTGACCACTGTGGTGCTTGTTTCAACTGTCCATCGATGATCTGCGTTAAACCTTGGCTAAACTGTGCAGCAAACTCGTTTGGCGTCGTGAAGTTAGTACCTTCAATCTTTGCGCCGTTTGGTAAGCTAAGGTTGATCAGTTCATTGATTACGTTAGGGTACTGCGCAAATACCTGACGAACGTTATCGTTGATCTCAATGTTGCTGTCAGTCTGAATACCATAACGACGAACAAACGCCTCTAGGTTTTGTTTTACCAACGGATTGTCACTTAAATCCGCAAGTTGGTAATTTACCTTGTTACCTTTAACTTGCCCGAGTGTGAAGGTATCGATACCAAAGATCAGGTTCTCGCCCCATAGGTATTCAAACTCGCCGTTTGCATCTGTCATACCACGGGCAGAGTGGCTGAAGAACTCAACACCTGCAAGGGGGTGGCCTTGCGAGTCCGTCAAGCGACTTGTCGTTAGTGGTTTGTTTGCAGCGCTTGGCTTGTATTCATAAGTTGCTTCGGCGTTGGCAGAAACAAACGACCCGGTTAAGTTGTTACTTGCACCTGGGGTGACTTCTGGCTGAAGCTCTGGATCAACGTGTGCGCTTGGTTGCTCACCCTCATTCGCGACACTTGGATTGAGAAACTCATCAATCGCCGCTTGATCTTCGCTTAGATACAGGTCTTGGATATCGTAGCTGTTGATTTCATCTAAACACACTTGCGTATCTTGAGTAGTGCATGTGTCGATCTTGTTTAACAGCTTAGTGGCATTACCTGCGTGTTTACCTAGCACATCTTTAAGATCATACGCTTGAGTTAACTCAGATGGTTGTGAACCTTCACGTGTTTGTTCTGGCACTAGGTAGTTGAACGTACCTAGAGTAATACCACCAAATTGACAGGTGAATGTGCCTTCAGAGGCGGTATAAGTGAAGTAGCCTGACTCACTGATATCCTGACCATCACACTCAAGATCACCGGTTAACTGTTTACTATGAATAAACAGTTTACCTTGATACGTGGTTACACCGATATCTGGTTGATCTGGCGGTAAATCAGGTTCAACAGTCGGTGGCGTGGTATTTGTTGAGTTGTTGCTTTCATCGCCACCGCAGCCAAACAGCAGCGAAGCGACAAGGATTGAAAGAAGACTTCGTTTCAAAGACTAAACCCTTATGAAGTGCCATCGTCATTTGGATGGCGAGTTGGTTGAGAGTTACTTTATTTTAAAGCTCAGAGCTATCGAGATTATGTTGTTAAGTAATTAACTTTTAGTAAGTTTTTAGGGCTCGATAAATGCGCGCGCATTCTAGTTTTAAAAGCGGCAGGAGGGAACAAAAAGATTAGCTTTGTATTGAACAAATTTTCACAACTGAGGGTGGGATTCACAGAATGAATAAGCCTAGTGGTTAGTTGGACTTTCTTTTCTGCAAAAATAGCGTACAGTTTGCTGGTTTTTCACTGAAATCATCCGATCATGACCAACGCAAAACTCCTTCTTATTCGTGGTTTACCAGGCTCTGGAAAGACAACGCTTGCTAAGAAATTGTCCAAGCAGCTCAAAGCGAAACACTTTGAAGCTGACATGTATTTTGAGAATGAAATTGGAGAATACGTTTTTGATTGTACCAAGCTAGCGGATGCCCATGAATGGTGTTTTCAACAAACCCGTAAGTGGCTTAATAAAGGTAAGGTGGTGATTGTCAGCAATACCTTTGTTCGTCATTGGGAAATGAAGCGCTACCTAAAGTATTGTGAGAAAAAGCAAATTGAAGTGGAAGTGCATGTGTGTCGTGAGCAATATCAAAGCATTCATGATGTGCCATCAGCGACGATCGAAAACATGCGTCGCCAATGGCAAGAATAACGTTTTAACCTCTTTTGGTCTCAAGAATACTACTGACCCCTGCCATCGATCATGACAACCAGTGTTTTGCTCATAATGGCGATGTCCATCGAAATCCACGAGTAAAATGAGCTTAGGCTCAATGCGTAGCTGTGGTCGAAGCCGACTTTACGGCGAACATCCTCAATACATGAGTCGTAGCCTTGATTGACTTGTGCTAACCCTGTGATGCCTGGTAGAACACCGTAAGTGCGTTCAACAAAGTAAGGAATCTCATCTTCTAGCTTTTGGTAAAAAGCAGGGCGCTCAGGACGAGGACCAATCAACGACATTTCACCTTTTAGCACATTGAATAACTGTGGCAGTTCATCTAAGCGTGTCTTACGTAAGAATCGACCGACAGGTGTGATTCTTGGATCATTCTCTGAAGCCCATACCGCGCCAGAACGTTGCTCGGCATCGACATACATAGTGCGAAACTTCATGATTTCAAACAGCTCCATCTTGTCTGGTGTACAACGACCCACACGAAGCTGACGATAAATGACAGGTCCTTTTGAGTTGATCGTGATTGCCATTGCAATGATTGGCATGGCTGGTAGGGATACAAGCAAAATAAGCATTGAAACCACAACATCGAAAGCGCGTTTTGCTAAATGAATATTTGAGTCATAACGTGAAGTCTTCATGATACTTTCCTTATTGATTAACGCGCTTCCAGCGACCATTTTCCATTCCTAGAAGATAACGAAGCCCGCCTGCGAAGTTTGCTATGTGTCCGACTACTATGTAGTTGATCAACTTGAATGGCTTAAACAAATTGAACGCTGGGATTAAATAAGTGATGAGAGTGATTGAGTAAACGGCTAACTGCGCTACGAGTAGAGCTTGAAACGTAGGGTATTCCATCAACAATAACGAACTCACGAAACACATGATCATTAGGTAAGGAGTCGCAAGACGCAGTACCTTTCCTGATAAAAATGCAAATGCAGTGCCACGATAGCGGGGTAACAGCAGCTTTTTAAGTTTCAAGAACTGCTGCATATTGCCTGCAGAGATGCGTAGACGTCGTTTGAAGTCAGAGTTATCAGAGCTTTCTTCTAGCTCAAGAGCCAGCATCCTAGGTTCATAAATGGATGCATAACCTTGTAGTACGATACGCATTGGTAAAATGAAGTCATCGTTAATGATCTCAGGTTCGAGCGGCGTGAACAGTTTGGTTCTAAATGTATAGAACGCGCCGTGAGAACCAATGGTTGAGCCAATCAACGACTCTTTGTATTTCACATTAGATTGGTACTGCCAGTAAGCTGCTTCACCTTGGTTTTGTGTCGCCATGATTTGATAAGTCGCATTGACTACACCGATATTCTCATTTTGATAGTGTTGGCTCGCTAGCAGTAAGGAATCACAAGAGACTAGGGCAGAAACATCACTAAGGACGGTAATCTCAGTGGTTATGTTTTTCATTTCAGAGTTGATGAGCGTCACTTTGCCACGATTGATTGCGTGGTCTCGAATGATGAATAAAGTGTCAGCACAGATCGCTTCTTGAATGGTGTTCTGTGCTATCTCTGCTGTGTTGTCGGTGCATCCATCACAAGCAATGACAATCGTTAATTTATCTCGCGGATAGTCAAGGCTTGCAAGGTTTCGGATCTTTTCTGCGATCCATTGTTCTTCGTTGTAGGCAGGTACAACGATTGTCATCGTAGGTAAGATGCAGTCGTTTTTGGATGCTTTGTAACAACGCTCTTTTACCGTTGCTTTCTTCGCTACCTTGCGCTGTTCACGACGTGTTGAAAGCCAGTTCAGAACAAGAGGGTAGCCAACGTGATGGTAGACAATTAATAGCGCAGACAAAACGAAGCCAGTGGTCCAAAGTAAATCAATCATAAGTCCTCTCCTTGAGCTAACATCGCGTAGCGGTTAACCATATTGCGGATATCGAAATGCTTAAGAATATGGGCTCTAGGCGAACGCGGTATTTCTAATAAATGCTGTGACAATGCATCCGCTAGAACGGGAACTTTATTTGGCTCAACCAATGCGCTTGTTTGTGGGCATAGCGTCTCTTTTACCGCACCAACATCACTAGCAATGCAAGGGACGCCGCAGGCTTGTGCTTCTAAGGTTGAAAGTGGAAAACCCTCTTGAAGTGAAGGTAGACAAAAGACATTTAAGCTTTGGTAAAAGTGCGGCATGTCACTAACCAAGCCCAAGAACGTTACTCTGTCTTCCAGTCCCAAAGTGCGTACCTGCGCTTCTAATAGCTCTCTTTGGCTGCCGCTTCCTGCAATAGCAAGGTGTGTATGTGTTGGTAGATGTGAGAAGGCTTTGATTAGGATCTCTTGCCCCTTAACGGCTTCTAAACGACCTGCTGTTCCGACAATGAACTTATCAGTGGGAAGCGAAAAGCGCTCACGGGCTTGGTTTTGATTACCATTGGTGAACTTTTCACAATCAATCCCATTATGAATGGTGCTGACTCGAAGATAGCCTAGCTTGTTGGTTATTTGGTCAGCGACAAACTCAGCGTCTGCAACAACTTGGGGGCGAAGACTCTTGAGTAATACTGTTTGTAATCTAGCTGCTTTTTGGTTGTTTAAGTGCCAAGCATCATGCTCCGTGTGGATTAAGGTTTTAATGCCTAGCAATCGTGTCGCAATCCCGCCATACAGCAAGGGACCGATATGGTGAGTATGAACCACATTTGCGTTGAGTCTTTTGAGTATATGTTTCAATGCTCGGAGTGTGGTTAGGCTAAAACCTGGCGCTTTATCGAGAAAGCAAAGTTGGTCTCGGTAATCCAACAACTTGCTCCAATGACGAAGTGCAACCGTTTTGTTCCCCTCAAGACTGACCACAAAAACGGAGTCTTCTGCTTTAGCAAAACGAAGCATCTCTAGTACCAGAGTTTCTAATCCGCCGGGGGCGAGATGTTGGACGACGTGTACAATCACATTGCGGTTCTTGGTTGATGTTCGAGTGTCTGAGTTTTCCATTCCTGAGTCCTCGATATATTTGTTTTTCTACATGTTGATTTGTGCACGCTATGTGCCAAAAATTAAAGTAATTAAAAACAACAAGTTAATGATTTGGACGTGCTGAACATCAAAATGAGAAAAGAATATTCTCATTTTGAAATTCAGAATTCGCGGATGAAAGAAATTCCCAGTTAATTGCTTGATTTAATGGGAATGGGGATGAGAAAGCACTCAACGAATGAGTGCCTTCACATGATGCTGAAATTTAAAATTCTGGCTAGAAGATTACTTTAGGGATAGTGGTAATCACGGGGACGCCCAGGTGTTTTTCAAGGGATTTTCGTGAGCGAATCGAGTTATCTGCCAGTTCCGCAATGGTTGCTAATCCGATGCCTAATCCAGCACCACCAATGAACCCTAAGATAACGAACATAAAAGCGGGTAAATTGGTTGGAATTGTGGGAGTGTAAGGCTCATCAATGACTTTCACGCGTTTATTTTCTTCAAATACACCCAAAGAACCGGTGAGTTGGGCCATTTCATAACGTTCAACCAGTTCTTCGTACAATTGGCGTTTGACTGTCACATCTCTTGCCAGTCGATTGATTTCAGTTGCGGTGCTACCAAATCGATTCGCATTGGTTTCTAACTCTTGAATCATGCTTTGCAGACTCGCTGTCTCTTCTTGAAGCGATTCATATCGACCGCGCATGATTTGCAATTGATGGAGCTGAGAAACAAGCAGAGGTTGCGCATCACCGATATTGCTTACCGTTGCGGTGCTGGCGATATCCCAAAGCTGGTTACTGTTCATCTCAGGTTGTTTTGAGTTGATTAGAACGGCGCGCTCTTGTTCTAGGCGATTCAATTCTCGCAATTTACCTTGAACCATACTGTGCGCTTCAGTGTACTTGGCACGAAGTAGGGTTAGTTCACTGCGGATCTCGATGATTTGCTCTTCAATTTTACCAATCACTGGGTTGGTCTTAGAAAGTTGTTGGTCCAAGCTACCTAAGCTGCGTTTTACACCAGCCAGTTCCGCTTCTTTCTCTGCCAATGTCTGCTTTAGGCTCGCTAAACGAGTCAGGCTTTGTGCCTGCATCTCTGGTGTTGCGTGCGAATAGGCGTTTTTGTATTCGGCAAAGGCTTGCTCGGCTTTATCCAGTTCCTCACGACGTTTATCAATATGTATGGTAAGAAAGTGGCTTGAGTCTTTAATCGAAGATCGCTCTGGGGCAAGAAGTTGTTCTACAAAATGATCGCTGACGGAGCCAAGTATATCTTCCATACCTTCAGACTTACTGCTGGTTAACTGGATTTGAATGAAGTCTTTACCAAGCTGTTGCACCGTGAGGCGATTGGCAAGCTCTTTAATGATGGACTCTTGTTCTTTCGGTCCCATGGTGTCATCAATCAAGCCTTGTTCTTGAGCAACCGAATACAGCACATGACGGCTTTTCAATAGGGTACTTAACGCGCTCAAGCGATCTTTCAGCATGGTTGAGACGGCAAGATCTTCGAGGAAGGGATTCATCTTGGCTGTTTCTTGAATCAGCATACTAGTGTGTGCCACATATTTCGTTGGCATCATTTTACTGACGACAAAGCCTAAGATAGGCAATACCAACATAGGAATAACAATCAGATAGCGACGTCGCCATGCGCCATGCAGTAATAAGGTGATGTTGTCTCTTAAATCGTTCATAACGCCCTCACTAATCGCTCAACTTGACGTGCTCTTGATTGCCAACTTTGTTGTTGGATGATCGAGAGTGAACCCTCTGGTGGTGGGAGTAAGTGATTCAGGCTCGCACGAACATCATCCACATCCGTTACAACATGCAACATGTGTTGGTAGGGCTTAAGTGCTGGGAAAGCCGTACTGATGACCGGTGTTCCTGTGGCGAGGTATTCCAATAGTTTAAGTGGATTACAGGCTTGAATCTGTGCGTTATCGACGAACGGTAGCCAACTCGCATCCCAATGTTGTGAGTAGCTAGGTAAATCTTGATGTGCTCGCGGACCTAGGTAATGGATATTGTTTCGTTGTGGTAATGGGTTGTGAGGAAATTCATTTGGACCAATAAAGACCAAATCCCAATCCTGGGCTTGATCGGCGACTTGTTCTATTAAACGGTAATTCAACCATTCTGATAGGCTGCCGTAAAAACCCAGTACCTTACGACCATTGTTTGGCATATCTTGCGCTTTCGCCGTTGGCTCTGAAAACAAACTGAAGTCCACACCATGCGGTAGAGTCACGGTTTTCTCTTGCGGAAGCTCCGCGGCAAGCTTATCGCTGGCAGCCAAAATAAGGTCTGCGTTCTCAATCAAGTCAGCTTCATGTTCCAAAATGGTTCGATGATCGACACCCGCGAGTGCGCCAAAGTCATCACCACAGTAATAAACAATGCCTTTGGTACTCATTTCTCGACAAATATCCACAGCGGTAGGCAGTGACGTCCAAAAAACGGCATGTTGAAAGCCGAGTTCATTCAGTTTTTTGCTCAGTTGATGTTTCATCATTTTTGTCGCGATGTTACGTGCCCATTTAGATTTGGGAGCAGGGATCGTCAGCAAAGTGATGGTGTGGATGTTTGAGACATCCTCTCGGCCGAAAGGCGTTTGAACCTTGTCTTGTTGTTTGAATGATCCAGTCAGTTTGGTGACGAGGCGTTTAGCGTCTTTTGGTGTGAACTTTGGTTGTCTTAAGCCGATCGAGTTGACCCAAAGAATACGATGGTTGTTCGCTAGGTGCTTTATCAGATGTTGAGTGGAAGATGGCAAGCCGCCGAAGTCTTCTCCAAATACTACGATATCTGTCATCGTTCTCTCCTTGAGCCAATTGATTTGTTGTTGTTACTCAAAGACGTATCACGATGCGTGCCAAGGGGCTAAGTTTCATTAAAACAATAGGTTAGGTTGTTTCTTAATTTAAGAGGGTGATGGTTTCTCATTTTGACAATCAGTTTGAACGATGCGATTTATCACTATAGTTAATGCGGCAAGTATGTAAATCGGCCAAGTGAAGCCTTGGGTGAGGAAGGTCCCTGAGACTATGGTGCCAATAAGTCCGCTCAATACGGCGTTTGCACCTACAGAAAGCGTGAAGTGGGACTTTTCAGTCAGAAGTGAGATTGAACTTAATGACGTTTTGACCAGAGAAACAATCAGAGTAATGAAAACCGCTAAACCAACAAAACCGGTTTCAGCCAGTACACCAAACCAAGTACTGTGCACCGCGTGGTTAATGCCATCCCAATGCGGGCTATAGAAGAAGTAGTTGTAGTAGAAGTTCTCTAAACCAACGCCGGTTATCGGATTGTCGAGTGCCATTTTGAAAGCCGCTTCCCAAGCGTACAAACGTCCCATAGCAGAGGCATCAATACCGGCTTCTGCCGCGCCACCCGATGCTCGCCCAGAGATCCCAGCAACAGCATAAAGAATCAAAGCCGCGACCAAACCTAGAAAGACAACCAATGCCTTACTCTTGATGTGTTTGAACGCGAAATAGGCGAAGACTGACAGTGCTCCCAATAAGCCACCGCGGCTTTGTGTCTCAAGGATCGACATAAACAGGATGATACAAGTGAGCAGTGCAAAACCTCGCAACCACATGGACGATCGTTTCTCGACCAATTGGCTCACCGTAAAGGCGAGGGGGAACATCAAAACCAGCGCTAAGTCATTGGGGTCACCTAATACCGAGCCAAACGAACGACCAATCGACACACGCGTTCCTTCGACAATATCAATACCGTTGGTGGCGTTATAAAGAGCAACGAGTCCGACCAACAACCCAGCAACGATAATTGCTTTTGACATTTGTGCGAGCTGTTTGGGTGTGGTGATAAGCCAAGTGATCGCCAGTGTCATCACAATGATCTTCCAATACGTATTCTTAAACACGGTAATCGCGATGTCGCGCGCAGAGGCGAACACAATACCGATGATGACTAACGCCCAGAAGATGAACAGCCACTTTAAAGATGGATGCCAGAAGACCGATAGCTGACGACTGATCAATAGATGAAAAGATAACGCGCCAAGTGCACCTAAAGACAACAACAGCGGGATTTTGAAGTTGTAGATAACCGGAAACGCTTCGTGAATTCGAAAGAAAGAGAAGATGACAAACAAAGTCACTAGCCAAAAGGTTTGGTTGAGGACAAACAAGATGGCAAGCGGAGCAAAACAAATTGCGACAATTAAAATTGGATGCGGCATCACTAACCACGCTAAAGCGATGACCACAGTAACGGTTGTCGCAGCGATGATTTGGGTTGGTCTCACATCCGTGGCATTCATAACGTCACTCTTTTCGCTTCCGTTCTTAACCTCATCATAAGGTTATTGCGTGTTTCCTTAGACATGTATCGGAAGGCGATGCCAGCAAACAGTGTGCATGTCAGAATACAAATCACAATCGCACTTCCGATGGATTGAGTAGAGTAAAGCAGGAACAGTGCCACTCCTGAGATGATTTGTAATGCGACCATCAAACTTAGGTGGAAAGGCAGGTACATGCACTGTTGTCCAATCACGAACGTCATCGCCAGTTTGGTGAGTTGGGCATAGTAAAGCGCGATGAATACGCCATAGATACCAAGGGAAGAAAGCGAAAACAGAAGAGCAATTGCAACACCAGCGGCAACGACGTTAATTCCTAATAACCAACGAGTGCGACGTTTGTAAAGAATCGCGATGTTCAGCAGTTCACTCCATTCTTTTATCATGGCGATTGGTAGAAGGAATAATGTGTAAAGCGCAGCTTCTTGGTACGTTTCTGGTAAAAACTGGCTGATCATAATGAAGGCAAGCGTTGCGACCAACACCGTGAGTGCCGCAATATAAATTATACCGAAGTGAGAAATCCTAACGGCTTCTTTACCACGATTACGCTCCAGATACGCGAAGCGACGTGGCATCCACCACATACCGAATGGCTGAACCAAAATACACATGCCAATGGCAAATTTAACCGCAATTGCGTACACCCCAAGTGTTGCCAGTGAAGCATTAGCGCCGATGAACCAACGCTCAGCACCGTTCAAGCAAAACGCAACTAGCGCAGACATCATGACAGGGATACAGTAATGCAGGTGTTGTTTCGCGAGCGCTATGTCAGGCATGACGACTTTGTATTTATTGATAATGTGCAACCAGGTAAATTGGATTACGGCAGCAAGCAGACCACCAAGCAAGACAGAAATGACGTGTGGGTGAATCAATAAAGCGGCAACAATGAACACCACTTGAAGAACGGTGGCAGTCACCATCACGCTGAGAAGAGTTTTTGCTTTATCATCTTGCATGCGCAGCCAAGCAGTGCCGATACCAATCGCGCCTTCCAAGATAATTGCGAACATTAGCACGATAAATTCAAGCTGAGAAAATGGGCTAGGAATCGGGGCAGCTAAAATCGCAACCAGTAGAACCAAGCCAATCGTCGCCGCAATCCAAACGGAAAGCGAGTAGATCTGGTTGAGCATGGTCACTTTCTTCTTGCCGTCTTTCTCCACGCCGACAAAGCGGTATAGCGCTTCGTGCATTGCCATACTCGCAAGTAGCGCAGTAACGACACCAAAAGAGGTCAGTAACTCGAGTTTGCCCATTTGCTCTGGTGAGAGAAACTGAGGAAGCACTGGCAGCATAATTAAGCTGATGCTTTTGTTGATCACCAACGCAATGGCGAACAACGACATGTTGGTCATGGCTTTAGACATGGTCATATCCTTTGACGTTGTCACGCTTCTTTGCGTTTTGTTGTTCTTTGCTTGATGGATCTTTGCAAAGCTGCTGGGTAATAGAGAAGTAACAACGTTCCGCTGTATATAAGCGAGCAACGTGCAGTGCCTCTAACCCCATTGTCACTTTCAACCATGGCGATTCATTCAACAGAACAATTGCATTGTGCAGAGATGCGGCGTCTTTTGGTGTGTACTTGATGCAGTTTTTCCCGTGAGTTAGTACACGATCCCAGTAACTGTCATCATGAGGAATCACGACACACATACCAGCGGCTAACGCCTCTAAAATCGATAACCCAAATGGTTCGTTGTTACTGGTAGAAACAAACACACCGCATTGCGCGCGAAGTTCATCCAGGTTCTCTGGTGACTCATGCCATGAAATGTTTGATTGATTGAAATCTGGCTCAGAGCACTCGACGCCTTCGATGTTTGGTTTGATGTAGCAAATGGTTGCATTTAGGTGGCATGAGTCGTCCAGTTTCATCGCATCGAGCAATAAATCCACATTTTTCCATTTCAATAGACTTGCGGCCCAAAATACGCGATTAGAAATTGGGTTTGCTTGCTTTGGTGAGCGCTTTGAAGAAAGACCATTGACGAATGATGCAGTATTTAGAGTTGTCCAGTAGCGTTCAACGGCTGGCTTAGGCATTTTTAGGTAAGCCATAAGAGCATCAATCATAGAGGCGCGCGTGTTTGCGAGATAATGAATGGCAGCCGCTTTTACTAAGCAGTAGCCAGATGAGCGAGACACGCCCACAGGGCCATGCACCATTTGTACGATAGGTTTGCGATTGAATAGATGAAGCAAGTACATGGGCATGTCGTTGTTTGGTGAAGACAAGCCCATAAACCAATCGAGTTTCGGTAGTTTGAGCGTCACCAGAATCAGTTGAACTAGATAAAAGCAGTTCATCAGCCAATAAGCGATACCATGATGAGACGTGATTGGAGAGCGCTTGATTTTCAATACCTGTACGCGAGGATTTGAGCTGAGTGTTGAAATCCAATGTTCTGGATTTGTCGTTGCGATATAGCTAATCACGTCACGTTGGTCACACTGTTTAATCAACTCGGCGTTGGCAATTTTCGAACCGCCTTGCATTGTGATAGCGTCAAACATCAATACACGTTTCATGGTCAGCTCCTTAGTTGATGTTTAGCCAGCGCGAAATGGGTTTCATGCAGTGGGTGACGGGCATTGGTGTTGGTTCTCTCTGCAAGAGCTCATCGCGGTAAATGTCTTCAATCGCTTTGACTGAAGCAGAAACCGTCAGATGCTGATTCGCGTGTTGATGCGCATTCTCCGCTAACTTATTGCGTAGTGGCGCATCTTGAATCATCTGCTGAATTGCATTTAACAGACTCGCCATACCGTGATTGGCGAACAATAAGGCACTGTGGTTGTGCTCAAACAATTCCGGGATGCCACCTGTTTTTGGTGCGATGATTGGTAGCTTTGCTAGTGCCGCCTCACCAAGAACAAGACCAAACGCCTCTTCGTAAGCGCCACTGATGAAGGCATCTACGTTACCTTTCATCCAGTCTCCGGCGTTATGTTGTTCACCAACAAAATGCACACGATCCTCCACACCCAAATCTATGGCTAACTGCTTCAATGCGACACGTTCTTCACCATCACCAACAATCACCAAATGTGGATTATGTTGATGGTAGTTGTGCATACGCATAGCTTGGATTAAGCGGTCAAAGCCTTTGCGTTTAATGAGAGAACCAACCGAAATAAAGGTGAACGCTTGCTGGGGAATACCCAGACGATCTTTAACATTGATGGGTGCATCGTGACTCTCCAATGACACACCGTTATGAACGACATGAAGGTGTTCTTCTGGGTAACCATCTTTGAGAATCTCGTGACCCACATCTTTACTCACGCAAATCAATTTTGGAGAAAGGTGCAGACCCAGTGAGAAGCGGTCACGCAAGGTGTAGTGGCAGTGTAGTTGCGTCACCAAAGGGATGTGGTTCATACGAGCGGCTAGGCACATCCATTGGCACGGACCACCACTGTTTACATGGACAAGGTCAATGTTGTGCTTTTCGATCAATGCCGTGCCTTGTTTGATCAAATCGTTCCAACCGCTGATGTCCCAGCGAGGCGTGTTCCAACCTCCAACAAGGCTGAAGTTTGAATGTTCCGCTTCGACGCCTAGAGATTGGCATTTCTCAATCAAAGGTTCGCAGTTTGACCAAACAATCGGTTGATACTGGTCGCGGTCAATGTTTGTGATGAGGTCAAGCAATACGACTTCGCTACCGCGAATCCAGTTATCACCATAATGAACGTAAAGAATGCGTTTTGGAGTAGTCATCGTCGTTACCTCGGTTAGCCAATCTGTTTGAATTAGCTATTGCAACCGAGATGCCAAAATATGCTATTAGTTTAACTATCTGTTTTTGAATGGAAAGTGATACATAGGTGAAAGCTTAGCGCGAAACTTCTCAATTTGAGAATGGATATGCATCAAGTATGATTCTCAATTTGGTAGCGTTCAATCAGAATAGGAATGATGTTGCGGGAGGAATAGTGATCTTTGATGGTCTCAATCGCTTTGTGACGCATTGGGTATTGTTCGCTATGGCTCATTCCCAACCAGTGATTAAGTTTGTCAGTTAGTGCGGGAATATCATAAGCGAGGAAGCCATTGTGACCATCTTCGATGAGGTCAGGAAGGCGACCAACGTCAAGGCTGATCACAACGATACCTCGGGCCATCGCTTCTAACGCCGCCATTGGCAAACCTTCATAGCGTGATGAGATGACAAGAGCGCTGATATTGCACCAAACGGCATCCATGTCATTTTGATGACCGTGAAATATCACGTTGGCTGGTGCGTTTTCTATCAGTCTCGGCTTTTCTGGACCGTCACCATAAATAGAGAACTCAATATCAGGAATATGACGGGCAATATCAATGAAGCGGTCTGCACCTTTTTCATGACTGAGGCGACCCACAAACGCGATTTGTTTATAACGACAATGCTGATTGGCAATCGATACAAAGTTGTTCAATAGCTCTGATTGAGATGGAATCTTACTTTGAATGGTTTGGCTAACGGCGAAGCAATGATCAGAAAGGCAAGCTGAGTATCGATCAAGCCAATCATAAAGCCAGACTCTACCTTTCGGTGTTTCTCCTGCATGAAATGTCGATATGAGGCGAGGGAAGGTTCGAGTAAATAACTTTGCGCTTCTGGCTAACAGTGCCGCTTTGTAACCATGGGTATGAATAACGCTGGGTTGATGCTCAGCCACTGCACCAGTAATTTGTTTTACTTGAATGGTTTTTGACCGTTCTGGCTTTGGGCATAGGTGCCACAAATAACTCACTGGTATTTGAACTTGGTTTAATTTGTCGATAAGTGTTGGTGGTGGATCGTATTCCACCACCAACACAACTCGTACGTTAACATGAAAGGATTGCAACCCAGTGGCGAGTTCGACTACATGGCTTTCAATGCCACCGTAAATGCGGCTATCCAGCAGTATCCAAACTTCGCCAACGACAGGGATCTCAAGATTGTTCGAGATTAGCTTCATCCGCTTCCCACGCTTGTTTTTTGCGGTAGACCGTAGATGGGCTCAGTTCCAACATCACCGCCGCGTTAAGCACGTTACCATCACAATAAGCTATCGCATTTTGAATGGCTTCGCGTTCCACTTTCCACATAGGGCGGATCGTGCCATCGGCATTAAAGTATGGTGACGCTACTGGTGTGACAGAGGCTGAGGGCGCCAGACTACTCTCCTCAGTAGCAACTGGCATGCTTTCTCGCTCCGAAGCACTCAAGTTAACAGTGCCTGCAGGTGGATTCTCTAAAGGAGAAAAAGATGAATCATTATAGCGTGCATCATGTTCTATTGTTGCGCTACGCTCTTTCGCCGGTTTGCGAGTCAGTTGAGCGGGCAAATGTGCGAGCGAAACTTTGTCTTCATTATTCAATACCACAATGTTACGAATGATGTTTTGCAGTTGGCGCACGTTGCCAGGCCAGTCGTAATGCTTAATCACATGTTGCGCTTCGCTGTCGATATTGTTGAACTTCTTCTTGTCCTGTTTGGCGTATGTGGTTAAGAAGTGTTTAGCCAGCGTGACAATGTCACTACCACGTTCACGAAGTGGGGGCATATCAATGGGGACAACGTGCACACGATAATATAAGTCTTCACGGAAACGACCTTCTTCCACTTCGGTTAATGGGTCTCGGTTGGTTGCGCAGATAATACGTACATCCACTTTCATTTCTCTAGTCGCACCAAGTGGTGTGTAGGTTCCGGTTTGTAGAAAACGCAGTAACTTTTTCTGCATTTCTAATTCCATCTCGCACAATTCGTCGAGGAACAGGGTACCGCCATGAGCAAGCGTTGCAGCACCTTTACGGTCTGTGGTTGCACCGGTAAATGCCCCTTTGACATGACCAAAGATTTCACTTTCCATTAGATCTCGGGGAATGGCACCGCAGTTGATGGCGATAAAGGGTTTGTCTCTGCGATCGCTCTGCTGATGAATAGCTTCAGCACACACTTCTTTACCTGTACCACTCTCACCGACGATGAATACGCTAGCAGAGGTAGGAGCCACGGCGTCAATGGTTTTGTATACCGCTTGCATTGGAAGGCTAGAGCCAATGAAACCATGGTAGTTGTGACGATCGAAGGTTGATTGAATGTTCTCGACGAGATTTTCTAACTTCGCGCGTTTTAAATGTAAAGCAACGGAAGTTTTTAGGCGGTCTGCGTTGATGGGCTTCTCTAGAAAGTCTTCAGCACCTTTTTGGATTAGATTGACGGCAAGGTTAACACTGCCGTGTGCGGTTGCAATGATAACGGAAGTCGGGATCTCGTTTTCATTGATCCAATCCAATACGTCTTCGCCTGACATGTCAGGAAGCTTTAGATCGAGAATAATGAGCTGTGGTTTGCTGCGCTCAATAAATTGAATCGCCTCACGCCCCGTTTCTACATGGAAGATATCGTAAGGCTCATCCTTGACATACTGCTTATAAAGTATGGCTAGTGAAGTAGAGTCTTCTACCAGTAACACCCTTGGTCTCATAATCCTTTCCCAACTTTCTTCAATTCGTTGTTTTAATGCGTTAAGTCGGCTTGAGGTTCATGCAGTAATGATGAATTTGTTTTTCTTACCTCAAGCTGATGGCTTCTTTTCGATTCTCATTTTGAGAATCTTTATATTTAAGTATTAGCATATGCTGTGAGGATTGCAGAAAGTTCTATATTTTTTAGTCAATTAAATTACTTATTTTTACTTTCAGTCTTCGAAACCTTGTTCTTTTCTTTGGGTTAGCGCAATAAAAGACTGCTCTGCAAGCGCAGGTAATGACTGGCAAAGTTCAAATGCGCGTTTTATGTCGCCTTCGACACAGTGTTTTTCGATGGTACGAGCGTGACGCGATAGAGTCCGGTTTCCGAGGGCGAGTGCTGAGCTACCAAGCGTGTGGACTTCAAACTCCATAATTTCTTTGTCTTGCTCATTAAGCGCTTGCTGGATTTTTTCGACCCGCTCGCGTGATTCCTCAATGTAGTGATCGATTAACGTAGGCATGATTTCCGCACAGGTATCTTTGATCATTTGTTGAAGAATTAATTCGTCGACTAACTCTTGCGCCAACGTGGTGTCAGTTTGAGTATTCATGGTGCGCACTCCCTATAGAGTAAATAATTCGCTGTTCTTTATTTGTTGAGATATTTTCGCTTTCAGCTTCTCTGGCAAAAAGCGCAGTTTCTTCACCTGACGAATCAGTTCGTCCTTTAAACCCGCGTTGTGCTTCATGTTGAGAACCGCACCTAAAAGGTTGGCATTACTTGCTTCTAACAGTGCTTTAGCTTGGTCTATTTGGCTTGTCGTTGTGGAGCCGTAACTGGCAACCAATACGCAAGTATCACAGACTCCTGCCACCACTTGAGCTGGGATATTACTGCGGTTCATACTCAATAGTGGTGAGGTATCTATGACCACTCGGTCGTATTGCTCAAGCCAAGCCTCTATTGCTTTTGTCAGCATGGCTGGGTCTCGGTAGGTGAGTTGGGTGCTTGCCATAGAAGGTACAGGCAGACCAACAAGTGTTTGATGGTCTTCTTCACGAGCGATAAGTTGTCCGACACCCTCGGTCTCTTCATCAAATGCGTGCACAGTACGATAGGCTGGCTTAAACAGATTCAAATCGACATAAAGTGTTTTATGACCCGCTAAAATCAAACGTTCTGCCAATGCAGATGCGACCGACGTTACCCCGTCTTCAGATTGGCATGCAACTACACCGATAGATTTGTAGCCCTTGAGTTCACTTTGAAGGTAGATTTGCTCAATCTCAGCATGTGTTGCAGGAATAGTCATTACAGCGCTCCTATTAACACTATGGTGGTGGTGATTTGTAGCAAGTCACGCAAGCCAGCACGGGCTTTTTCAGCAAAGCTTTCGTCTTTATGCGGAACGTAAATCGTGTCACCCGCACGAATTACAGGCAGGTCGTAAATATTGGCGGTTTTGCTGAATTCAACCAAGTTAAACACGCGTGCCTGACCTTGGCAGCAAGACATGTTCACCACACTGATCTTCTCAACGTAAGCGCTGTCACTTGGTCCACCAGCTTCAGCAAGCAGATCGAGAATGGTCATGTTGTCATTGAAGACATAACGACCTGGTGCGTGTACTTCACCCAGTACGCGAACTGTGGACTCTTTAGAGCGATCTAGCCAGTTCTTGTCTTTTTCTGGAATGTAGATGGTATCGCCGGGGCGCACATCTGGCAGAATCGACTCATCACCAGTTTCAAAGTAAAGCGACAGGTTGAGTTTGCTTACTTTGGCATAACCCAAACCACGATGTGTCACTCGGATGTTGTGAATATCGGCGTCTTTGGTTGGACCATCGGCCGCAGAAAGAATATCTAAGAAATGCATTTCAGTCGTAAAGCGGTAACGACCCGGAGCGTTGATCTGACCAAACACGTAAATCGACGCATCAGAGCTTTGACTTACCCACTGTGATTTGTTGTCTGATGGATCGTCTGGTAATGCATGCACACGAACTACTGTGCCCGCGGATACACTTGGTAGCTTAGAATGTGGCGATCCTTGTAGAATGTATTTATCCAAATCAAACTTGGTCACTTTACCGTTGTTAGAGATTTCAATCTTGCTGGTGTCCGCACGGCGAGTAGGGCCGCCCACATGGGCAATCAAATCGATTAAGTCCATTTCGTCTGACCATTCGATACGACCAGGACGAACCACTTCGCCCATCACGGCGACTGCGCGACTTGGTGCTACTTTCAACCATGATTTTTCATTCATGTCCGTTTTCTCAGGGACGAAGATGGCATCACCCGGACCCACTGCGGGCACTCTCTGATTCGACAACCCTTCGGTATGAGCTGTTAAATCGAAATTGATTACGCCGCCATCGGCTTTGATGACGCGGATTTGGCGAGATTCAGCAAAACGCGTTGGACCACCTGCGTTAGCAAGGATGTCCATGAAACTCGCGCCTTTTTTGCCTTCGTAGGCACCAGGATGAGCTACTTCACCCATTACATAAACCACGTTCGCACCGGCTTTGATCTCTTCTTCCTGTTTTGGCACAAAGATGGTTGCTCCCGGTAGGATCTCCGGCAACAAGCTTTGGTCACCTGTATCTAGGTAGCGCTTAAGGTTAAACATAATAGGCGTGTTGTTGGTGATAACACGGATTTGCTCAACACTGGCATAACGAGTCACGCCGCCGGCGCGCATGACCACATCAACAAGGGTCGTGTTAGGTTTGTAGGTAAATGAGCCCGGTGCGTTTACTTCACCGAAGACTTTAATCGCACGAGCAGAATCAGCGCTGTCACCTGAGTTTGCCAGTTTCGCAGCATCGAATTCTTGTTCGATATTACCAACCAAAGGTGAGGCAGGGACGAAGAGCACGTCCAATGATTCTAGGGCTGGTAGTTTTGAATCGTCCCCCGTGTCGAGAAAGCGTTTGTAGTCGAACTCAATGCTCTTGTTACCACGTTTTACGATGATTTTATCAAGTTGAGCACCGGCACGTAGACCGCCAGCTTCATAGAGGAACATCTGAATATTTGAGCCCGATGGAAGCGTGTATTCGCCCGGCTTAACCACGTAGCCTTGTACTGAAATTAGAAGCTGTTGCTGTTTGATGAACACGCGTGCGTTGCTTACATCGCGGAATACAGTTTTAAGGTTGTCGGTGATGACGTTCTGAAGTTGAGTCTCGTTGTAACCCGCAACAAAAACGGGACCGATTTCTGGCAGATTAATGCGGCCACGTTTATCTACTTGAAAGCCTTTGTTCAGCGATGCTTCGCCTGGAAGGTTAATTTGCACCAAGTCACCGACTTTAACCACATCATCTTCCGCTGCCCACGTTGTATTAAAGGTGATCAAACACAACATTAGTAGGGTGGTGATGGCTTTGAGGATCCTCATAGTGTGCCTCCCATCTCTGCGCTTGTGTCAGATTTAGCGTTTAGAACTTCAATACTCACGCGACGATTCGTCAAACGAACTGCAGGAGTTTGTCCTTCGTAAAGGGGGAGTGTTTCTCCCACAGATTTGGTTTGCACACGATCTGAGGTGATTCCGAAGACGTTGAGGTAGCGTTTCACTTGCTCTGCTCGGGCTTGTGCCAACTTTTGGTTGTATTCTGGTGTGCCTGTTGCGTCTGCGTGTCCGGTTACAACCAATGACAAAGAAGGGTGATCGCGGAGAATATACGCCGCTTCAGCAAGATGCCCCATGTATTTAGGGTTGATTTCCGCGGAGTCTACAGCAAATTGATTGTCTACGTTCAGTAAGTCATAGATGTCAGCAACGATATTGAGATCACTACGTAGCGCTTCGATATCTTGTGGCGGTTTACACGTGGTTTGTGACAGAACGTAATCGAGTTGTTGCTCAAGCTGATTTAGGCGACGGCGTTGAATCACGATGTCATTGGCGGCATCAAGAAGCAATCCTCCTTCCAATTCACGTGCGATGCGGTTTTGTTTTTCAAGCGCCTGTACCACGGCTGCAGGAAAACACCAGCGCGCGCCCTCCTGGATTAACGCGTCCAAATGCAGCTTGGTTAGTTGCCAATCAAAACGTAAACCGTGCTCAGGTCCAAGAGGCTCGTCTGGCATTATTGGTGAAAACTGATAATTCTCGATAGAAATATCTTGGTAGCTTTCCGCCATGCCACCCTGACCGTGATCGGGGTAGTTGAACGTCGAGCAACCAAACATGCCGACAACGAGACCGCACAACACGCTTTGTCGTATAAGTTTCACCATGCCAACCTCCGTATTAACCGGTATTTTTATTAATGACCTTTAGAATTGACCGGGATAGCGTGATTGATACGCAACAGGCTCATGATTTCTAATGGTTGTCCCGATACATTTTCAATACACATACTGCGTTCACGTTCAACTAGGCGCTTATATAAATAAACAATGGCACCAATCCCTGAAGAATCAAGAAATTGGACGTGTTGCAGGTTGATTTCCACTTCCTTGTGATCGTCACTGTGGATCACCTCATCTATTTGGTGCTGGGCTTGACGACAACCTTTGGCGTCGAGGTCACCGAAAAACTCAACCATCAATGTATTGGGTGCAGTTTCTTGTTTGCGCAGTTCCATGTTCCATTCTCCGTTCTCATTATGTCCTGATTTGAATAGAGCAGAGAATGTGCCAATAAAAAATATCAATATAAACAGTTGGTTAATCGAGGTACTGAGACGCTCTTATTTTGAGAATGGCTTTCTTCTCATTTTGAGAGTCAAAAAAGACAAAGGCGGCAAGCATTTGAAAGTGCCAAATCTGTCTGATCTTTATGTGTTAGATTGCACTTAATTACTTATTGGTGTTGCTCTTGATCGTAGATTGGTAAATGTAAGTTGGGTATTTGAGCTTAGTACGGTTCAATAGAGATGCTTTTTTGTACAAGGTTCCCACATGCCATTAAGAATGACATTGATTGCCCTCGCTGTAA
The DNA here is from genome assembly GCF_001591145.1 of Vibrio harveyi NBRC 15634 = ATCC 14126 = KCTC 12724. GTDB lineage: Bacteria > Pseudomonadota > Gammaproteobacteria > Enterobacterales > Vibrionaceae > Vibrio > Vibrio harveyi. Next base: position 28,657 of record NZ_BCUF01000028.1, read on the forward strand.
TTGCTTCCGCCCAGCCTCATGCTGATCCAAATTTACAACCACCTGTTTCACTCGCTGATTCCTACCAAGATGGAATTGATGTTTCCCAATATTGGTATAGTGAAAAGCTCGATGGCATTCGTGCTTACTGGACGGGACAACATTTAGTGACACGAAATGGAAATCGTATTTACGCGCCTGATTGGTTTATTCGCGTCTTGCCTGATTATCCCTTAGATGGGGAGTTATGGGCCGGGCGGGGCAACTTCCACCTTGTTCAACAAACCGTGTTAGATAAAACCCCAATTGAAAGTGCATGGCAGCGTATCGACTTTATGTTGTTTGATATGCCTTATTCGGCGGGTGACTACAGGAAGCGTTACTACAACATTCAAGATTTGGTATTTGCCATCGACGCACCTCATATTAAGTATGTTGAGCATCGTGCGATTCAAGATGAGAAACATTTGTTCGAACAACTTGACCAAATTTCGCAATCTGATGGTGAAGGTGTGATGTTGAGAAAGGTATCAAGCCGTTATCAGGCGGGAAGAGGCAGTGATTTACTCAAGCTTAAACGCTTTGAGGATGCTGAAGCGACGGTCATCGGTTATAAGCCAGGAACAGGGCGATTGTTAGGGATGATGGGGGCGGTACTGGTAAGGTTAGCTGACGGCACAGAGTTTTACATTGGCAGCGGTTTTACTGATGACGTGAGGAAGTCCCCGCCAAGAATTGGGGCAACGATTACTTTCCGATACAACGGTTATACGCATAACGGTAAGCCAAGATTCGCGCGATTCTTAAGAGAGCGAGTGCCTCATTGATGATGCTCTATTGGCTTCCAACTTGAACACCACATCTTTTGAACAAACTTTTCCAGAATTGCACGTGATCCATGGTCTGAAGTCTGAACTGCTCATGTGCATTTTCAATTCCGTAACTCGCACCGTGCGCCGCCATTCTCTGTTCGACTAAGTTGATTCCACCATCAAGTTGCTGATAGGTACTATCGACAAACGCCATGTATGGTTGAACCTCGGCGACATAAATGGACTGAAAGACGTTCCTCAAGTAACGAAATTGCGTGGTATCACGATTCGCACCGCAAATTATTTTGTCTTGGTTTGCTTTAAGCATTTGCGTGGTTTGTTCTAGCCACTGGGTCGCATCAATGAGTGTGTAATAGAGTCGACCAACAAGGCGTGTTTTTTCAATCTCTTCTTGATAATTCACTATGGTTACGTCGGGTAAGCGCGAAAGGGTTCGATAAGGTGTTTGATACATCTCGTCCAGCGCAAGGAAAGCGTCTCGCACATGGGCAACTTGGTCTTTACTGTCCAACGGCAACCATTCAGAGCCCGTAAGTTGTTTGCGCATCGCATCGCTGGTAAGCAGCATATTGTCGAGGTGTATTGTTAGATGATGCCATTTCTGATCGTACAAGCCGTTAAGCTTTGCACTTTCTTCATCACTTAGAGGGTAATCACTCAAACAGCCATTCAACGTTCTAAGCAAACTCGTTTGGTAATCGAAGTCATAAAAAGCATCTTGGACCTTACCCAGTTGCGAGTTCTTTTCTGCGAGCAAGTTAAACAGACCACATTGGCGTAATTGGTAGCTTTCTAGCAAACCAAGTGATAGGCGGGGGAGCTCTTGGAATAGCTCTCTTTTATCAGGAATGGTAACGGCAGGAGAGGCTTCTAGTTGAGATTCTGATACATCTAACACATTCGCCAGGCGTTGATTGTATTTTTCGAATACAGCTTTCTCTGGGTTAAACCATTCGTTACACCCACAGAGTAAGGTTGTCGTTAGCAAAAGCACCGTAGCAACAAGTGAACTTCTCACAGCATTTCCTTTTTAATCACTCGGATAAGTATACTTTGTGACACGCGGGAGAGATCAAAAAAGCCAGCGAGTGCTAGCTTTAATATTTGGGGCGTTGAAGTCCGAATTATTGCTGAGAGAAGTTCAGTTGTACTTCTGGATCTTGGCGGTGCATCCAACGTAGACGAATACCTAATAGGAACGCCGCTGAAGAAAGACCAATGATAAAGCCTAACCAGAAGCCTTGAGCGCCCATTGGTTCCACAATCCAATCTGTACGTCCGAGCACATAGCCGATTGGCAAACCAAGCAACCAGTACGCGATAAAGGTACGATTGAAGATAGCACGCATGTCTTTGTAGCCGCGCAGAGCACCGGCCGCTATCACTTGCACCGCGTCTGTACATTGGTAGATTGCTGCAAACAGCAATAGCACCATCGCCAATTCAATTACCTCTGGGTTATTGGTGTAAAGCAGGGCAATTTGTTCACGGAAGATGACAGTTAGAATCGCTGTCATCATCGCAAGCGCAAGACCCACCATGACACCTACGCGAGAGGCAACACGAGCACCATCGACGTTTTCTTCACCCAAACGGTGACCAACGCGAATACTTACTGCAGCACCCACGCTCATTGGCAACATAAATACCAGCGAAGAGAAGTTAATTGCGACTTGGTGTGCGGCAACAATGATCGAACCTAGTGGCGAGACTAAAAGCGCAACTACAGCAAACAGGGTAACTTCAAAGAATAACGCCGCAGCAACCGGAAAACCCAGTTTGAACAAGCGAATCTGTGCTTTTAGTTGAGGCTTATGGAACTCACCAAACAGGTTGATGCTTTTTAGTCGAGCAGACGTCGTCACGTATAGAAGCAGCAAGCCAAACATAACCCAGTACACAATTGCCGTAGCAACACCACAGCCCACGCCGCCAAGTGCCGGCGCTCCGAATTTACCGTAAACGAAAATCCAGTTCAGTGGGATATTCAGCATCAAGCCAATAAAACCAATCACCATCGCTGGTTTGGTCAGAGACATACCGTCAGTAAAGCTACGCAAGGTTTGGAACAACAAGAATGCAGGTACAGCGAAGATCACGGCATGAATGTAACCCACCGTCTTTTCTGTCATAGCGGCTTCAACGTCCATAAACCCAAGAATGAACTGCGTTTGGAATAGTACGCCGATAATAGGAATACTGATAAGCAACGCAAGGACAATGCCTTGTTGGATCTCAAATGGGATTTTAACGCGTCGACCAGAGCCGTTCAGCTGAGCGACTACTGGTACAAGCGCCATTAATAAGCCCACACCAAACAGAATTGATGGAAGCCAAATACTTGCTGCCACAGATACCGCCGCCATGTCGGTCGCGCTGACGCCACCAGCCATTACGGTATCCACAAAGCCCATGCCTGTTTGCGCGACAGAAGCGATCAACACAGGGGTTGCTAATTTGATAAGACTCGATGCTTCTTCTTTATAGCGATGCACGAAATACTCCAGAGCGGAACAATATGTTGTAAAAGAAATTATTTGAAAAGATAGAGAGCGCTTGAGGACAAAAGATGTGATGAACTGATCTGATGGTTGATTTTAGTCACTATAAGGTGAAAAAATGCCTCGAAGGAACTCCGCGCAGATGATAAACAATTGTATGCTCAGATACCATACCCACAAGATGTGGATTTTTGGTTAATTGATAGACGATTATAAAAATCATCTGCGGACGTTTGTCTTGGCTATCAGTCGCTTCTAAAAAATAGGTAAAAAGTATGTTTACAGGAATCGTTCAGGGTACGGCTAAAGTCGTTCATATCGACAAGAAAGATCGTTTTCAAACTCACGTTGTTGAACTTGAAGGCGCGCTAAGTGAAGGTCTTGAAATTGGTGCCTCTGTTGCGCACAACGGTTGTTGCCTTACAGTAACGAAAATTGAAGGATCGCAAATCAGCTTTGACCTAATGCAAGCGACGCTAGCGCTGACCAACCTTGGCGAATTGACAGCAGGCGATAGTGTGAATATTGAGCGCGCTGCTAAGTTTGGTGATGAGATCGGCGGTCATAGCATGTCAGGGCACATTAGTTTAATGGCAGAAATCGCTGAAGTGATTGATACACCAAACAACCGCACGATTTGGTTTACGCTACCACAAGAATCAATGAAATACGTACTTGCGAAAGGGTACATTGGTTTAGACGGATGTTCGCTCACGATTGGTGAAGTCGAAGATAATCGTTTCTCCGTTCATTTAATTCCAGAAACGTTAGAGAGAACCCTATTCGGGCGTCGCCAAGTCGGTGAAAAGATCAACGTAGAATTTGACCCACAAACACAAGCGATTGTTGATACGGTCGAGCGTGTATTAGCAGCGAAGCAGCTTTAAGTCTGTAAGAAATAGCGAGCTTGGTTTATCGAGGTAGTCAAAATAAACGGACATAAATAACAAAGGAGCACTTGCGGCTCCTTTTCATATTTCTATTGGGGGGGATTTGCGTAATTACTCGTAATTGTCGTCGATGAACAATTCAACTTTCTGCTGCAATTCATCAACTTTCATGTTGAGGTGAATGGCATGACAACAAGCCGGACAGTCATCATAGAACTCTTGGTTACCGTTACTTGCATCGAGGGTGATGCCGATTGAGTGCCCACAATGGGGACATTTCACATGTCTTTCAGTGTAATTTTGCATACATAAACTCCTAGTATTGCAGGGCTTTTAATACTTTGTTGTTTAGAAAATACAGCCCTTAGTTACTCGCTTGCCTCTTAGGGTTAGAGATACAACGTAAGCCGAGTTACTTAGAATATTAGGCGCTATGGTTGCTAATTGAGTCGAAATAAGTACAAAAGTTGACCCCAAACCCAACGTTGGACTTGAGGTCATTATCTAGGGTGATATGCGTCGAAAATTTACACTCAGTAATGATCTTTCCCTTCCAAATCAATAGGAAATTATCTTCTTAATTATCGATTGCGCTTGCTCAAGATAATGCCCGCCGAATAGGTTGCAATGATTCAAGATGTGATAAAGATTGTAAATGTCTTTGCGTTCTTGATAGCCGATCGGAAGTGGCGCAACTGATTCATATCCTTGATAAAATTCAGGTTGAAAACCGCCAAATAGCTCGGTCATAGCAAGATCACATTCTCGATCTCCCCAATAACAAGAAGGGTCATAACAAATAGGACCAGCGGGTGTGAGCGCCACATTGCCGTTCCATAGATCACCATGCAGTAGGGAAGGTTGTGGGGAGTGATTAGCGAGAAGCTGTTTCACGACGTCAATAAAGTCATCGATGTCTACCAGAGAAACGCCTTTCTCTTTAAGCAGTTGTAACTGCCACCCGATGCGTTGCTCCGCGAAAAATACTGACCACTTTTTATGCCATTGGTTTGGCTGAAGTGTAGAGCCTATGTAGTTGTCTGTATCGAAGCCAAATTCTTTCTGTTCACCCCATAAATGCAGGCGCGCTAATTGTTCACCAAATTTAAAGCTGTTATCGCTATCTTCAAGCGTTTTAGTGGGAAGGAAATTGAGGATGATAAAACTGTGCGTTTTGGTTTTACCGACCAAAACGACTTCTGGGACAAATAGAGTAGAGGTTTCGCGCAATAGGTGAAGGCTTTCTGCTTCTACTTCAAAATTGGCTAAGAAATCCCGATCATTAATTTTGACGAAATAGCGCTGCTCTCCGTCATTGATCATATAGCTTTCACTGATGTCTCCACCGGAAAGTTTTACCTTCTCGGTGATCTGATATTCGAACATCAAGGTATCAGAAAGCTGTTGCGATATTGCTTGCCACATACAAAACCTCGCTTATCTATTTGACCAACAATAGTTTAGGATAAACGGCGGAACATTGACGCGCAGTTAAGCAAACTTCGACAATAATTCTTCCGCATATAGTAGAAAATGTTTATAAGTGTGAATCACGTCGCCTATAACCCTATGATTTATCGGCTTAACATATGGAGCTAAAACAGCACAGCTAGTATTATTATTTTTTTGACTTTAGTTCCATTGGTGGCATGAAAATACTGATTTGTGATGACTCGGCGGTCGCACGAAAGTTGATTACCCGATCCATCGTACAAGATACATCATTGCACCTACTCGAAGCCCAAGATGGTCACGAGGCATTGAAAATCCTAGCGGAACAAAATATTGACGTTTTGTTCCTCGATTTGACCATGCCAGTCATGGATGGCTTCGAAGTACTAGAGTCCCTGCCTGTTAGTCAATACCAAACCAAAATTGTCATCGTTTCGGGTGATGTCCAGCAAGAGGCTAAACAACGCTGCATAGATCTTGGGGCGATGGATTTCATTGCTAAACCATTATCCGAAGAACAGGTTATTCCTCTCTATGAAACGCTCGGTCTTCATTATGCCGTTAGTGCTCACACTGAAATTGAACCTCAACATACGTTAGAAGTTACGCCGTTAGCAAAGTTCCGTGAAGTTGCCAATATTGCATTAGGTAAGGGCGCTGCAATTATGGCGGACCATCTACGTGAGTTTATTCAATTGCCGGTCCCTCACGTTGGTCCATTGTCTTACGGTGAATTACATATGACGCTGGTGGATGTGATTGGGCGAGACAGCTCAGTTGCGGTGGCACAAAGGTTCGTAGGGGGAGGTATACACGGAGAGGCGTTGGTTTGCCTGCGTGGTAAAGATATCAACCAAATCGGCGAACGACTCGGATACTTACTTGAATTCACGCCACACAACGAAATCATCCTTAATGTGTCGAACTTACTGGTGTCTTCATTCCTAACTTCTCTTGGGAGCCAGTTAGACAAGCAGTTTTCGTTACGCCAACCAGGAATCATCGAGAACATTACCCCTTACAGCGAAGAGAAAAACGAATCTGGTGAACTCTTTACCATTGAATACACCTACATGGCAGAATCACTCGATTTTGAGTGTGAAGTTCTGTTTTTGATAGATAAATCATCCGTAGACATCATCTATGACATCATGGAGCTAATCTAATGTCCGAAATCACGCTGGACATAGCAGACTTTCACTGGGTTACCCAAATTCTGGATACCATGGACTCTGGGCTTATTGTCCTCGACCAAGACTATAAAGTCTGCGTTTGGAACAGCTTTATGCAGTCGTACAGTGGTATTTTGTCGCAAAACATTCTCGGAGAGTGTTTATTTGACCATTTTGAAGATCTTCCGAGAAGGTGGTTAGAGACAAAACTCAAGACATCAGCAGATTTAGAAACACGTTCATTTTCTAGCTGGGAAAACCGACCATACCTTTTCAAGTTCAACAACTTTTCTCCGGTTTCTAACAGCAGCAATTTGATGTTCCAAGACATTGTGATTACGCCATTGCGCTCGTTGTCAGGTGAAATTAGCCATATTGCAATTCAGATTAATGATGTTTCAGAAACGGCGCGTAACCGTATCCATTTGAGAGAAACTAACCAACACTTATCGGAAATCAGCCGTAAAGATGGTCTCACTGGTCTATTTAATCGGGCTTTTTGGGAACAATCTCTGAAGGACGAATTTGCGCAACTTAAAGTGATTGAAGGGGCGAGCTCGTTAGTGATCTTTGATATCGACCATTTTAAAAAGGTCAACGATACCTATGGACACCACACGGGAGACGAAGTGATTCGTCGTACCTCAAGCTTGTTACGTAAAACGGCACGTAGCAGCGATGTATGTGGTCGTTTTGGTGGTGAAGAGTTTACGGTTTTGCTGCCACATACTAATCAAGAGCAAGCTTGTTACTTTGCAGAACGTTTAAGAAAGCGAATTGAACAAGAAATCGTGAAAGTTGAAGACTTTTTGATTAACTACACGATCAGTATCGGCGTTTGCGAGTATAAATCGTATTTCGAAAGCCACACACAATGGCTTAAGAGTGCCGATGCTGCGTTATATCGCGCTAAAGAAAATGGTCGAAACCAAACTTGTAGTCATGAAGACGACTAGGGGATACTAGGGATTGTTGAACTTTTGTAGTTAAATTTTATTCGAGATAAAGGCGTTTTAATCGCGACGAGAGGCTTGTCGCCTAGTCATTTTAAGTAAATGCCTCTGCCTTGTATAAATAACTCACAAACTGCTGAAAGCATCAGCTCGAAAGGTGAACAGTACCGAACTCAATTGGTTGAAAACCATCCAGTTAGTGCGTCAACTCTCATTAATATGAAATAAGTTAATGAAATTTTCTCGGCATGTCTTACTATTGAAACTATTTCGCTTTCAGCTTCGAAGGCTTGCATTAAACGGAGAAAAACAGTGGTTGTAGAAACCGATGGATATCTCGCTCTAATTGAGCACTTGTCACTTAACTTAGATATTTTCACGTCTGAAATCGGTGACACAGGATCAGAAAGCATTGAAGATGTTGTGACTGACATGGTTGCATCGAACATCATGGCGATATTCGAGCAAAACCCAGAGTTGCATTCAAGCGTGCGTTTTAAGTTGCTAAAAGAGGCAGATGCGGTCGTTGAAGATTTGGGTGAAGTACTTGCGGGTGTATGGTCAAAGAAAGCGACGAATGAGCAGATTGCCTTTTTGGATGAGTACATCGCATTAGTTAAAAACCTGTTTGATACCGCGGTAGCGACCTACGACTGATTTTCTTCTTGCGTCATTCAAATTCAAGAGGAGTTACATTGTAACTCTTCTTACTTGCCAAAATTTCGATGCCCAATATGGGTTGTCGATTCTCGAAATGATCACGCCTTTTGAAGTAGAAGCGTGCATGAACTGTTTGTTCCCAAGATAAATGCCCACGTGGTATGTGCTTCGTTTGGTTTTGAAAAATACCAAATCACCTTGTTGGGCGTCCGACCAACTCATTTCAACACCTTGTTTAGACTGTTGGCGGGTAGTACGCGGCAGCGACATTTTGTATGCCTCAACAAACGCTTTTTGAACAAAAGCCGAACAGTCGATGCCTGACTTTTTAGTTCCACCTAGTCGATAAGGCGTGCCTTCCCACTCATTATAGAATTGGTACAAATCCTGATTGCCGGACAACAGCTGATTGACGGGCAGGGAGGCGTTGACTTGTGTTTCTGGATCTGGACCTGACGAGCACGCACTGAGTAGCACACTGATTATTAGAGGAAAAAATAAATGACGAACCTTGCTCACTGGTCATCTCCATGACTTAAAACTGAAATATTAGCGTCATAATCAACACCTAGTATGGGCTGAAAATCACGTTTTTGTCTCACTTATGTGACGAAAAAGCGGACACGTTGATTCAAACTCAGGAAAGAACATCCATTGATTATGACAAAGCGCAAACGTTTACGCCTTTCTTTTTCACTGATTCAAACTATCAGTGCAACATTTCTAACTATCATCGCACTTGTTATAGCCCTTTCTGTCTCAAGTTTCAAAGGAGTGGAGCAGGTGGGTGACCAATTTAATGCGTTGTCTCAAAAAGCGTTACCAATGGCAATGGCAAACGCGACACTTACAAGGAATGTGTTGGAACAGGTGAAACTGCTTAATTATGGAATGCAAATAACCGATCCTAATGAACTTCCTTTGATTACATCTCAAATCGAAGAACTGGCAAGTCAAAGCGACGACCTAATCGAGCAAACGTCCGGCGTTGCTGATCATCTCTCCAGTATGCTCCAAGGAAATGTCGCAGAACTCCATCAAATCACCAACTCCATTTTATCCAAACAGTCTGCGGTGATTCAGATGCAAAGTGACATTAACTCGGCTGTTGGCGGGTTTCGTTACGGTCTTAGTTCGATTGGACCTGAGATGAACCGCATCAGTTCATTTCTTAGTAACGAAAATCCTGAATCGAGTGATGCAGCAAATCGTTTTATCGCCTCTGCAAGTTCAATGGAAAGCACTTTCTTGGTCATGATGATGCAAACTGAGCTAGGAAAAGCGGAGCGAGAATACAAGGAGATGCGCAATCGCATCGCTGGCATCAATCTCGCTTTTGATGATTTCAAAGAATGGCATCCAGAAGTTAACGAGTTTGCTAGCCTCATTGCGCCTTATGAAATGGTACAGGCGGGCTTCAAGGACGATGGTGTACTCCGTTTAATATTGGCAAAGTTGGAAAGGAGTGAGCAGCAAAAAGCTGAGTTTCAACGTGCCTCTCAGCTTTCAAATGAAACCATGTATTTACTCGATCAAGTGTCTGATGCGGCCTCCGCTTTGATCAAAGAACGTGAAACCGTGGTCCAGAAAACAATTAAAAACGTTATTTTTATGGTGGTTACTGCCGCTGGTGTTATCTCTCTGGTTATCCTCGTAACGTGGTTTGGTCTAAGAACGTGGATTAATCGAGGTCTTAGAAATATTCTGAATCGCTTGTCGGCATTAACAGAGCATGACTTTCGCGACAAAGCTCAAGAGGTAGGTCCGTTTGAACTCAAAGAAGTCGCACGCAAGCTCAATCTTGTCATCGCCTCAACGCACGACTCTATTTCTACCGTGACTCGTAATTGCGATATCTTGTACCAAACTGCAGAAATCAGCCACGGTGCTGCTGAGCAAACAAATCAAAGCTTAACCACGCAAAATGAAGCGTTAATGAGCATGGTGACGACGATCACTCAGTTAGAAGCGTCGATTCGGGAGATTGCATCGGTCACTAATGCTTCGTCTGAAGATTCGTATTTAGCGACGGAGCATACAGTGAAAGGTGTGAGTGTTGTGGAACAAAATCGCCTGCGTTTGGAATCACTAGAGAGCTCTCTCAACACAAACGAACAATCTATGATGGAACTCGATCTGCGCGTAAAACAAATTCGTGAAATGGTCGATATGATCAGTGGCATTGCTGACAACACTAACTTACTTGCGTTGAACGCAGCGATTGAAGCAGCGCGTGCAGGAGAGCAAGGAAGAGGCTTTGCGGTCGTTGCCGATGAGGTTCGTAAGCTCGCCAGTGATACCTCGCAGCAAACCACCAATATTCGTGAAATGATGAATGAGTTAGTTATCGCAGCGGATCGTTCTCGGAAGGCTGTGAATGATTCACGTGAGGAAATGTCTTCTGCGTTGCAGTCAAGTCATCAAGTGAAATCTACCTTTACTGAAATTAATGAAGCGGTTCAGCTTATCCAGCAACGTGTCGACCAAATTTCTGTTGCGACAGAAGAGCAAGAACGCGCTACTGCTGAAGTTTCTCAAGCTATCTCACATCTTTCTGAGCAAGGTGAACATACCAAACTTCAGTTGGAAGCCATGGTTGAGAGCTCGGAACAAGTCGCAGACATCGCAGGGCATCAACAAACGATGCTGCATAAATACGAACTGCTTAAAGTGAGTTGATCCAACATTAGGTAAGAGCAACCGAACTTCCTATACGACCAAAGGCAGGGTAATCGCTCTGTCTTTTTAATTTTCGACTCCAAGAGTGAGTGACCTAAATCGCAAATTGGCTCATTGTACCCAAAAAGCAAAGGTAATCTAACGCCAACCGATATACGTTGAAGTTGGTAAGCTTTTCTGTGCTAGGTCACTTGCCTTTGTACTCAGAAGAAGCAAAACAAAAATGCCAACAAAATGAGGAATGATTCTTTGGTCGATAAAGTATGTCCAGTGGTATTAAGAGACCAAAATAACGAGATTCTTCTTTTCAAACATCCTCTTGCAGGCGTTCAGTTGGTGAAAGGCACTGTTGAACCCTTCGATTACGACTTCTTAAGTGCGGCAAAAAGAGAGTTGGCAGAAGAGTCGGGGATTGAACTGGTCAATCAAACAACCTACTTAGGGGCTTGGGAGAGTGGGTTTCAAGAGCAGATTTGGCATTTCGTTTTGTGTGAATGTGAAGCGTTGTCGGAACAGTGGGTCTTCCACACTCAAGATGATGGTGGGCATGATTTTGAATTCTTTTGGCATAAGGTGACAGAAGACATTTCTTTTCGTGCGCACCCTGTTTTTCAACATGCTTTAGAGCAAGTTCGTGAGTTTATTCGTCTTGAGGCAATGAAGTGAAAGTTGGAATCGGTAATCACACGAATGGTGAGTTGTTTCAAGAACTCAAAGAACAACGTATTCAATTCAATCAGTTTGCCTTACAGCTGTTTGAAGACCAAATGATACAAACCAAACAACGTGGCCAGACATTGTCTGTATTGGTAACAACGCCTTCGGAATTAAGGGCTCCTTTTGGAGCAACGCTGGCTGAGCTTGTTGCTCATGCAGCTCTGAAAGGGCTAGAGCCTTGTCCGCTCGCCGTCGCATCATACTTGTTACTTCAAGGTATTTCGCTCACAAAAGATTAATACATAATGCTCGCTTCTTTGCCTCTTGCTCAGGAAGAGACCTATCCCAGAGGTTTATTCTACGTAAGCGGGATGATGGTGTGTGGCTAAGAGGTTATCGATGTGAGGATGCCTTTATCTTTCCGCCTTCGATGAAGTTTTTGTTCATTGACTTAAAAGCACCACAAGAGGGATAACTTTGACCTACGTTTACCATCGCGTACCAAGCAACTTGACGGGAGACCGATTGAAACCTCTTAACTGCTTGAAAGCGTCACACCCGAACTTGTATCAACAACATGTCAAGAAATACGAGTATCGCCCGCAAGCTCTAAAGCGTCGTGTTCATGGGTTGGATTGCTATTGGAATGACGTGCTTCACTTTACACCGATTCATCCGGGCAAGGTACTAGAGGGATTGAGAAAGAGCGGCCTTGAGACGACAACGCTAGGTCGTTGGTTTCGGTTTGATGTGAGGGAGCTTGGCTTTGATAAAACCAATACCGTGATTTTCTGGTCGCCCAATCAAGAATTTGGTGATTGGAAAGAATCAAAAGAGGATTTTATGCCTTACAAAGAGACCGAACTTTTACAACTCAGCGAACTTCCGAGCAAACCGCTATGCTTTTATCAGGAGCGAATTCATAAGGAAGAAGTGCCATTGTTATTCTTTCGTACCCCTCACGTACTGTTTAAAGGCTCTGTCGGTCTCAAAAATGGTCATGAAATTACAATTGTTTAGCTGACTTCTATATGCTTTGCGCATTCATTCAGATAAGGAAAGGAAACGATAATGGATAAATTCGTAGTGTTTCTCCTATGCCTTTGCCTGACAGTAGGTGGCGTTATTCACCTTTACGACAATATTGTCGATGGCTTTTTGCCTTACGATTTTGCCCCAGGCTGGTTAAACATGTATTGGAGTGCTTTGGGTCTCCTAGATTTGCTTGCCGTGTATTTGTTGATCAAGCATCGACGGACCGGGCTGGTTTTAGTTCTATTGATTATGTTAAGCAGCGTAGGCTTTAACTCGTATGCACACTATGGATTGGGTATCTTCGAGAGTAGTGGACAACTGCAATGGCAAACGTTGCTATTAGGATTTTCTATTGGGGTATCAATTTGGTTGTGGAATTCGCAAAAGAATCGTCACTCTCGTCAGATATTCCGTTAACTTTTTGACATTACGTATTTTTCAACAGGGAAGTGTTATGGATAACTTTAAGGAGCTGGCGAGCTTCGGTATTTTTGCTGCGCTATCAGGCTTTAGCTTTGGTGCCATCTTTTTTGGTATTGCATTTGTATACGCAGCCATAAATAAACAACAAGACGTGAGTGTGCTCGCCATCTCATCGATTGTTTTGGGGATTATCGGCTTGTTTGTTGGCGTCACTCAATCAAACAAGAAACGTAATTTGATTAAAGCCTAAAGATTTCTATTCAATCCTAAATACACTGGGGTGAGTAGCGGTTGCATGTTCGTGATACATATCATCGAGGTAGGTCAGCAACTCATCTTCTTCTAGAAATGGCGGCACTACCAAATCTCTGATTGGGCGCTTTATCGATGTTTCTGAATCGATATAAAGCGTCCAAATCCCATCTTTGCATTCCGCAAGCACGACTTTTCCAAACACATTCACTTTCATTGAGCGGCTCATGAGGAAGACTTTTCTTTGTAACGAAATGGCTGGGTAATCAGTTTATCTAATCTTTGCTCGTCTTTGTCGCGAATCTCTGGAACACCAATCACAACATCATCATGTCCTAACTCCGGTTGAGCTCGATATGTGCCAAACAAGCGATCCCAGATAGACAAGAAGAAGCCAAAGTTTGAATGTGTCTCGCGCACGATGACGGAGTGGTGAACGCGATGCATGTCTGGTGTCACAACCAACTTACGTAACGTCGCGTCCCAAGGCAGTGGCAGCTTTGCATTGCTATGGTTAAACATGGCGCTGGCATTCAATACGATTTCAAACACAACGATGCCAATAGGAGAGACGCCTAAAGTAAACACAGCGGCGATTTTTACCACCATAGAGAGAATGATTTCTATCGGGTGGAATCGTGTCCCGGTTGTGACATCGATATCCAAGTCAGCATGATGCATGCGGTGAAGCTTCCATAGCGGTTTAACTCGATTGAAGACTAAATGCTGCAGGTAGATGATGAGATCGAGTAGCACAACGGTTATCAGCACATTTAACCAAGTCGGGAAGGCAAGAGCATTGAGTAGGCCCCAATGGTTTTCATAAGCGATGATGGCCGCTTGAAAGGCTGCAATCGGCATAACTATGGCAATAACGACACTATTTAGTGCGACCAATGTGAGGTTGTTAAACCAGCGAAATGAACGGTCGACAGTCAGCTGCTTTCTCGGTCGCTTGTTTTCCCACAAGGTGCACAGCAACAAAACACCAATGAAGATGCTGAGTCGTAGCCAAGAAGGGTCGTTAAATGCAGTTTCGGGCACACTAATTTCCTTGTTTGATTCGCTTATTTGTTAAGACCTTAACACTCCACCGTATCTTTCAACGAGAAGAAAGGAATGTGAATGTCCGTCCGTTTATCAACATTTCTTGAGACTAACCCTCTATGCAAGTAGAATCGCGCTCTACTTTATGAAGACCCTAACAACTGGCACTTTCTATCCATGAGAATCCACGCTTTCCATCGTTTATACCAGCACCGTCAATCTATCTCAACGAAGCCGTTTAACGCTCGCGGTTGTAAAGTGGTTCGCTGTCCTTATTGTCAGGTTTCTGAACAATATTGTTTGTGCGAGATTCAGCCGAACATTGAATCCAATATTGCCTGTATGCTGATCGTATCGGAAAACGAAGTGTTTAAGCCAAGTAATACTGGGCGTCTTATTGCTGATACGATTCAAGAGACCTACGTGTATCAATGGAATCGTACCGAACCTTCTGAAGAGATGTTGGCATTGCTAGAGAACGATGCTTATCAACCTGTGGTTGTCTTCCCAGCAGATTACGTGGATGAGCCTGAACGTTTGTTGGACGGTTTAAATCCAGAGCGTTTGAAGATATCCGATGGCTCGGATAAAAAGTGGCTAATGATCTTCATTGATGGTAGTTGGCGTGAGGCACGTAAGATCTTCCGCCGTTCAGAGTTTCTTAAATCTTTACCTGTGCTTTCTATTGAGCCGGAATCACTGTCTGAATACATTATGCGTCGCTCGGATAACGAGCAACACTTATCAACGGCAGAAGTGGCGACGTTAGTATTCAAACAGGCAGGTGAAGAGCAAGCTTCGGAGTGTCTGCAATTGTGGTTTGAAGCCTTCCGTGAAACCTACATGCTGACGAAAACTCGAGTAAAAACCGACTGGTCTCGCCCGCATCTGAAACGTTTCAAAGAGTGGGCTAAAATCGAGAGCTAACTCTAAGGAATGAACTTTTGTTGATGGCTTGTTGTTCAACTGGCTTCAACGAGGGGATAAATCTGCATTCCGTCACGGTTTGCAGGCGTACAGATATGGATAATGCCTAAAGTTTATCTTTTTGACTCCAGCATATTTTGGGAGTCGTTTGAGCATTTTAGGAGAGAATTGCATGTATTACGGCTTTGATGTCGGTGGCACTAAAATCGAGTTTGGTGCGTTTAACGAAAAACTTGAGCGTGTAGCAACTGAACGTGTACCAACACCAACAGACAACTACGATTTGCTGGTAGAAACCATCGCAGGTCTGGTTAACAAATACGATGCGGAATTTGGTTGTGAAGGCACGATTGGTCTTGGTCTTCCTGGCATGGAAGATGCGGATGACGCAACTGTACTAACGGTTAACGTACCTGCCGCAAAAGGCAAACCACTTCGTGCGGATCTGGAAGCTAAAATCGGTCGCAGCGTAAAAATCGAAAACGATGCAAACTGTTTCGCGCTTTCTGAAGCATGGGATGAAGACCTTCAAGACGAACCATCTGTACTAGGTTTGATCCTTGGTACGGGTTTTGGCGGTGGCTTTATCTACGAAGGTAAAGTGTTCTCTGGTCGTAACCACGTTGCGGGTGAGGTAGGTCATACACGTCTTCCTATCGACGCTTGGTTCCACCTAGGCGAAAACGCGCCTTTACTAGGTTGTGGTTGCGAAAAGAAAGGTTGTCTAGATAGCTACCTGTCTGGTCGTGGTTTCGAGCTTCTTTACGCGCATTACTATGGCGAAGAGAAGAAAGCGATCGATATCATTAAGTCACACGCAGAAGGTGAAGCAAAAGCGGTTGAGCACGTTGAGCGTTTTATGGAGCTTCTCGCAATCTGCTTTGCGAACCTGTTTACTGCGACTGACCCACACGTTGTTGTACTAGGTGGAGGTCTATCTAACTTCGAACTGATTTACGAAGAGATGCCAAAACGTATTCCTAAGTACCTGCTTTCTGTCGCGAAATGTCCAAAGATCATCAAAGCAAAACATGGTGATTCAGGTGGCGTACGTGGTGCTGCGTTCCTAAACATCAAATAATCGTCTGAGTTTTCGGTAAGCGAAAATACATAAGACCTATATTGAAAGCCTCGTTTTCCTTTAAGGTGAAACGGGGCTTTTTACTTATAGAGTACGAACAAAAAGAATAGGTATAAAAAAACTCGCGACGAATCGCGAGTTTTTGTTTTGATCTGTGTAGCTTGGCTTATTTGTTCTTTTTGCCTACACCCAAGTTTTCTTTTTGAGCTAGGGTGATTTTGCTAAAGCCTAATTTTCTGAAGTAGTTATCACGGTAGTTGCGCACCGCTTTAGTATCAGATACTGCTTCGATTTGTTGCTCCATCTTTAGGAACTCAGTGATATCGATACCTTCTGCTTCTGCAACCGCTTCTTGAATATTGCGGTGTTGCTGGTATGAGAACGTCAGTTCTTTGTCTTGGTCTTTGTAAGTGTAAAGAATGGTGCGAGCCATAGCTGTCTCTCTGAAAAGTTTTTCTGTCATCAATAAAAAGGTCAGACGTGCTGACCTTCTCATTTTTAGTTGGGCTAGATTCTGCCTTGAAGTGGGATAATTGTCACGCTTTCTCCCGTTTTTACTGTATCAACAGCAGGGGAGATTTCGATCAGGCAGTTTGCCTCGCTCATTGAGCGCAAGATACCAGAGCCTTGTTTACCCGTTGTGCGGACCGTTAGACGACCTGTTTCGTCGAGTTCGTAGATACCGCGACTAAACTCGGTACGACCTTGGCGAGAACGGAGGTTTTCTGTGGCAATGGCACTGACTTTGAGTGGCTTCCAGCCTTGTTCACCTTGCATCTTACGCAGCGCAGGCTCAACAAAGTTGATGAATGAAACCATCACGGCAACAGGGTTACCCGGCAAACCAAAGAAAGGTTTATCGTTGATTTGACCGAACGCAAGCGGACGACCAGGACGCATGTTGATACGCCAGAAATCAATTTGCCCCAGTTTGTCCAACGCCAGCTTAATGTAATCGGCATCGCCAACGGATACGCCGCCAGAAGTCATCACTACGTCGGCTTGCGCAGAAGCATTTTCGAGCGCTTCAATCATTAATTGCTCGTTATCTTCTAGAATACCGAAATCCAAAATTTCACAGCCAAGTTTCTCTAACATGCCCATGATAGTGAAACGGTTTGAATCGTAGATTGAATTCGCTTTCTGATCTGTACCTGGCGCTTGCACTTCGTCACCGGTAGAGAACACAGCAACTTTCGACTTGCGGAACACATTGGCTTCACCAAAGCCAAGAGAAGCAATCATGCCCATCTCAGGGGAGGCTAGGCGAGTGCCTGCGGTAAACACATCGCTACCAATTGCTAAGTCTTCACCCGCTTGGCGAACGTTTTGACCGGTTTTGATGCTTGCACCATTGAACGTGACTGTATCGCCATCCTGTGTTGCCTGTTCACGCATAACAACGGTATCACCATTGATAGGTGTTGGGGCGCCCGTCATGATCTTAACCGCTTGACCAACTTCCAAAGGCTGATCGTAAGCGTGACCCGCCATCACTTCAGCAACCACTTGGTAGCTTTCACGCTCAACGTCATCACCGCGAATCGCGTAACCGTCCATCGCTGAGTTGGTGTATTGCGGAACATTCACTGGTGACACCACGTGATCTGCAAGCACACGGCCGTATGCATCTTCAATCTTGCATGCTTCGGTTTCAGCAACCGTGTTCACCAAAGAAAGGATCTTTTCTTGTCCTTGAACCACAGAAAGGAAAGCTGGAGAAAGGGTATCGCAGCAAGCGGCTTCTTTCTCTTTACTCTTTGGTGCTTTCGCTTCTTGAACATACTGAATAACGAACTGGGCAATTGCTTCAAGATCGTTGATGTTCATTTGTGGCAGTTCAGAGTCCAATTCGCCGCTGTCTGAAGCAATCGCGATGATGTTTTCATCGTTTGGATAAAGCCAAGGCTTACCGACTTCTTCACGGTGCAATTCGATCTTAGGAAAGGCAATGTTTTTGCAGCCTTCCACTAAAACCACGTCTAATCTGTCTTCGTCGAATCGCGTCAGAAGGTAATCAAACTCCGATTCTGACTCTGGTGTTTCTGTCATCAGTGCGAAGCGGTTACGAGAAGAGATCAGCATTTGCGATGCGCCTGCTTTACGTAGGCGGTGGCTGTCTTTGCCCGGTTGGTCGACATCGAAGTTATGGTGTGCGTGCTTTAGCATACCGATGCGTAAACCCGCGTCGGTCAACTTTGGTAACAATGCTTCAAGTAGCGTAGTTTTGCCCGTGCCAGAGTAAGCAGCAAAACCAAGAATAGGGATGTTTAGCGTGTGTTTCATGATTCGAGTTGTCCAAATTGCGCCAGTTCTTCAGGCGTATTTAAGTTGACGAAACAGTTTGGTGAGTCGCTAAAGTCAACGTAACTGGTGTTGCACTCTTTGTAGAGTAGGATGATCTTACGATCGCCACGCTCTAAAAACGCGGTCAGCTTTGGCAGTACGCGCTTGTGGTAAAGCGTGAAGACAGGCTGCTGGTGGTCGCCATCATGAGCAACCAAAATATCGGTGTCTTCTTTTACTGCATTGCAAAAACGTTCAACAAGATCAGTGTTGATTTGTGGGCTGTCGCAAGGGACGAAGCCAACCCAATCGGTTTCTGCATGAACCAAGCCCGCGTGGATACCGCCCATCGGACCTGGGAAATCTTTAAATTGATCGCTGAAGACGAAACCAAACGCACGGTAGGCGTCTTGGTTTCGGTTCGCATTGATTAGAATGCGCGGTGTTTGCGGAGATAAACGTTCGATAACGTGTTCGATGAGTGGCTTCTGATTCAGTTCGATCAGACCTTTGTCTTTTCCACCCATACGGCTGGCTTGACCACCAGCCAAAATGACCCAACTAGTTTGTGTTGGCTGAAGCATATGCGTTCTCTTGGGATGTTTCTTTTGGTATGACATACAAGAGTGGAGACTCTATCAAAGTCTTGTCTTTAATCCACCACTGTTTTTTACATAAATCCGTCAACGCGTTCGCTTGGTGGCTAGTCACAACAATACTAGAGCCACGATCAAGCAGATCTTTTGCCATGATAACCAGACGTTCAATCGACTCTTGGTCGAGAGAGGCACTTGGTTCGTCCATCAACAAAATCGATGGTTTTAAAATCCAAGCTCGTGCCATTGCTACGCGTTGCTTTTCACCGCCGGACAATACAGAGATGTGTTCGTCGGCTAAGGTTTCTAACCCTACCATGCGCAGCGCACTAATAACTTGAGCTCGCTTATCTTTTGCCGTGTCTTGTTGATATTTAACTCCATAAACGACGTTTTCATACACAGTGCCGTCAAAAAGGTAAGGAGACTGATGGAGATAAATCACGTCAACACGACCATTGCGACGCGTCCACTTCTTCAACCAAGTATCTTTCGGTGCCACCACTTTACCCGTTGAAGGCTTGAGCAAACCTGCAAGGATCTTAAGTAAGGTGGTTTTACCAACGCCATTGTCACCTTTTAGGTAAATCGCGTCGTTTGGACCAATGGCTAATTCAGGGATGTGGAAAAGCACACGCTCTTTAAAGCGCATGGACAATTGCTCGGCGGTAATTTTTATAGTCATAATTCACCCTTACATTGGGTCGATGGCGAGTCGATTGCTTGCTTCATGTTCTTAGATAGCCTTTGCCTCTCATGCTCGATAAGAGGAAGTTGAGCGCTAACGCTAACGATAGTAATACAATTCCTAATGCAACTCCTTGCGCAAAAGCACCTTTACTACTTTCCATTGCAATGGCAGTCGGAATATTACGGGTTACGCCCATAATGTTGCCACCAACCATCATTGAACAACCTACCTCTGTGACGATTCGTGAGAATCCCGCAATGATAGCCGCCAATAAAGGAAAACGTGTCTCCCAGATCATAGTAGCAGCGATACGAGGTATTGACGCTCCTAACGTAATTGCCGTTTCAACCGCGCGACGGTCACTCGATTGAAGCGCACCGTGCATCATAGAAACCAGAACCGGAAAACAGACGATCATTTGTCCTAAGATCATGGCTTTTTGCGTAAACAGCATTTGCCAATCACCTAAAGGACCCGCTCTCGATAGCAGCATGTAGAGCAGCAAACCGATTACGACCGTTGGCACCGCCTGTAAGGTGTTCACAATGGACAGCAAGAACCACTTACCACGAAAGTCGGTGTAGGCGAGGACAAAGGACATCAAAATAGACGGCAATACCACCAAAGATATTGCCGTAATAGAAACACTAAAGGAGACCGCAACGATCTCCCATAGGTCTGCATCAAAATTCACCAGTAAGCGCAAGGCTTCTAGTGTTGTATCAGCAAGATTCATATTGCGTTATTTGGTCTCAGCATTCGCAACGAACAATTGTTTACCATTCAGACGGAAGCTGTTGATCAGCTCTTGACCGTGCGGATTTACTAACCAGTCACTGAACGCCTTCGCACCTTGGTAGTTGATGGTTGGGTAACGCTCTGGGTTAACCAAAATCACTTGGTATGGGTTAAACAGTTTTTCGTCGCCTTGGAATAGAATCGCAAGATCCAATTTGTTTTGGTAAGCCAACCATGTACCACGGTCAGTCATGGTGTAGCCTTGCATCTCTGAAGCCATATTCAGAGTAGGACCCATACCTTGGCCTACGCTGCGGTAGCCACCAAAGTTTGGTTCCATCTTAGTTTGCGCCCAAATGCCCAATTCTTTTTTGTGTGTACCGGAATCATCGCCACGAGAGATGAAAGTTGCATCTTTGTTTGCGATCTCTTTGAATACGTCGAGTACGGATGCATCATCTTTCACTTGTGCTGGGTCAGACTTAGGACCAACGATAACGAAGTCGTTGTACATCAGTTTACGTGGAAGGACGCCGTAGCCATTCTCAACAAACACACCTTCTGCTTTAGGAGCGTGTGTCATTACCAAA
Organism: Vibrio harveyi NBRC 15634 = ATCC 14126 = KCTC 12724; assembly: GCF_001591145.1. Classification (GTDB taxonomy): domain Bacteria; phylum Pseudomonadota; class Gammaproteobacteria; order Enterobacterales; family Vibrionaceae; genus Vibrio; species Vibrio harveyi. The sequence continues at coordinate 50,099 of NZ_BCUF01000028.1, forward strand.
TCAACGTCGCCGTTTTCACCCATCTTCAGCGCTTTACCAGTGCCCGCCGCGATGATATCCACTTTGTAGCCAGTGTCTTTTTCAAATTGAGGAAGTAGGTAGTCCAGTAAGCCAGAGTGGTAAGTACTTGTTGTTGTTGCCAGGCGAATGTGTTCGCCATCTTGAGCTGAAAAAGCAGAGTAGCTTACAAGAGTGATTGACGTTGCAGCTAGAGTCAGCGCAATTTTTTTCATTTTAGTTGTTTCCTTTCCAATGATTCTTTGGCTTCTAAAGTCTTGGGTTACTAAAGAAGTCGCCAGAGCGTCATAGCGCGCTCATATCACAAGTCACCTTAGGGTGAGGGAGCGAGAAGCGATGATTACGCGTTGATGTCTCCCGCATCCTGAGACCACTTGGACACTCCATATAGCAAACAAGATGCCAACATTTTACAAGCTCAAAATGTTTGATTTATGCGCTAATTCATGGACTTATTTGCATAAAAATTTGCGTTGGTACAAAATGTCGCACTTTTTGTAGGGTATCTCTGTTTAAACTTGGTACACTCTGTCCCATTCAAATCCAACTGGGGTAAATATGTCTACTCAATCCCATATTAGTACAAACCAACAATACAACGCTTTTTCAGTACTGGTCGTTGATGACGAACTCGGTATGCAAGCCATCCTTAAAAAGGCTCTGGGCAAGCTGTTTTCTCAAGTCGATACAGCGGGCAGCATTGAAGAAGCGGAAGAGCTACGTAACTCACGCCACTACGATTTGATTCTGTTAGATATCAACTTGCCGGGGCGTTCAGGGATTGAATGGGAAGAGGCGTTTGAAGATGACGACAAACGCGCGGATGTCATCTTTATGACAGGCTACGCGGATTTGGAAATTGCGATTCGAGCCCTACAGCTTGGTGCATCGGACTTTATCCTCAAGCCGTTTAACCTAGAACAGATGCTGAAAGCGGTCAGTCGTTGTATGGATCGTCGTTTGAACGAACGCATGCAATACGCGATGAAGCGTGACTATCAGCGTCACAACACCTCAGAGATTATTGGCGGTTCGGAAAAAACTCGCCAGCTCAAACAACTGATCACTCAATTTGCGCCGTCTCGCGCATCTGTCCTAGTGGAAGGTGAGTCGGGCACCGGTAAAGAGTTGGTAGCGAGAGGCATTCACCAAGCAAGCGGTCGAACAGGTCCATTCGTCCCACTTAACTGTGGCGCGATTGCACCAGAGCTTTTAGAGAGTGAGTTATTCGGTCATACCTCAGGGGCTTTTACTGGCGCTAAGAAATCTCGCGAAGGTCTTTTCCGCGTAGCCAATGGTGGCACATTGTTCCTTGACGAAATCGGTGAGATGCCTTTGTCCATGCAAGCGTCACTGCTACGCGTGTTAGAGCAGCGCACCATTCGTCCGGTTGGTTCTGAGCGTGAAATTAGCATTGATGTTCGTATTGTCGCAGCGACCAACCGCAACCTGCAAGAAGAGGTCAACAAAGGTAATTTCCGTAGCGACCTCTACTACCGTTTGAACGTGCTGAAGATTGAAGTTGCCCCTCTACGTGAGCGTAAAACAGACTTGTTTGAACTGGTTCCATATTTTAGCAATATGCTGACCAGTGAGCTGGGTATGCAAGCACCGAAGTGGGCGCATGAAGATATGGAAGCGATGAGCGAATACGAATGGCCAGGTAACATTCGCGAACTTAAAAACCTCATCGAGCGTTGTATTTTGTTAGGTAAACCGCCTGCGCATCACTGGCGTGAACTCAATGGCGGTCATGCTTTACCTAATGTCTCCATTACCGTGTCACACAGTGAAGAATTGCCAACCTTCAAAGAAGGCAAAGAGTTCTCTGGTGAAGGCTATCCAAACACTTGGACACTAAAAGAAGTGGAAAAAGCGCATATCCAACAATTGGTTAATTTGCACGAAGGCAACAAGTCGGCGGCGGCTCGAGATTTAGGAGTGGCACGAAAAACGCTAGAGCGCAAATACAAAGAGTGGGATTCTGAGGACGAGGATTATGCCGAGTAGTAGTTGGCAGCAACACAAAGGATTGTCTAAATGGACGTACCGATTCAAAACCATGGTGCGTTATCGACTGTTGATTTTGACATCTGCGCCAATCTTTCTAACGCTGATAGCCCTTATCGGCATTACGATCTATTGGTCGATTCACTATACGTGGCAAAACGCGTTGTTAGACGTATCGGAGCGTTTGGGTGTCGCTAATAACAGCATTACGCTGCTGCAACAAAAGCAGGCGAACTACGTCAAATCGTTCGCGGACTCTTATGACTTCCGTACCAGAGTGAACCAAAATGTCCCACAAGCAGAGTTGCAAAAGTGGGTGACGGCGCAGAAGAAACGTTACGGTTTGGACTTTTTGTCCTTCCAACGTGTTAATTCGATGGAAAACAAATTCCGCTTTATGGATTTAACTAAGCGCGAATCTTTCTTTGATGTTCTCGACAGAAAGGAACTGGAAAAGCTAGACCCTGAACTCGCCAAACGTGCTGAAGTACCGATTCTAAAGAATGGTGGTGTGGAAGCACGTGGCTTGGTGAGCCGAACTGTGATCCCAGTTTACAGCCAACAGAACGACTTAATTGGTTTCTTAGATGGCGGTTTGCTGCTTAACAACAGCACGGTATTGGTCGATCAAATTCGTGATCTTATCTATTTGAGTGATAACGACACCCTCCGTCCCGTGGGGACTCTGACGGTATTTTTGGATGATCTTCGCGTCAGCACCAACGTTCCCTTAGACAGTGACCAACGTTTAGGTCGCGCTATCGGTACGCGGGTGAGTTCAGAGGTATACAACAAGGTATTGGCGGAAGGTGAGCAATGGGTCGATCGCGCGTTTGTTTACGATGCTTGGTATATCACCGCTTATCAACCAATCAAAGACCAGTACGACAATGTCATTGGTATGCTCTACACCGGTTACTTGATGTGGCCATTCGTCAAAGCGTATATGACAAATATCGTTGAGATCAGCTTGATTACCTTAATGTTGCTCTTGGTTTCTGGCGTGATGGTGTATCGTGGCTCTCGTGATCTATTCCGTCCAATCGAGCGCATCTACAAAGTCGTGAAGCTTGTCCAGTTGGGTAAAGAAAAGCGTATTGGTCCATTAGGGCTGGATGAACACCACGAGCTCGCTCAGTTAGCGCGTCAGTTCGATAACATGCTTGATGCTTTGGAAGATCGTAAAGTCGAGCTGAAGAACTCCGCCATGGAGCTGGAAGGTAAAGTTCAACAACGCACGGCGAGTTTGAAAGACAAAACTGAAGAGCTTGAACTTCATATTCAACTGCTTAACCAAACCCGTGACAAGCTCGTCGTCAACGAAAAGCTTGCCGCACTAGGTGAGTTGACTGCTGGGATCGCCCACGAGATTAACAATCCAACAGCAGTGATTCTGGGTAACGTTGAATTGATTCAGTTTGAGCTAGGTGAAGAGGCAAGCCGCGTTCAGGAAGAGATTGATGCGATTCACGCTCAAATTGACCGTATTCGTAATATCACGCGCAGCTTACTGCAATACAGCCGTCAGGGCGGTGTACAAGACGAAATTACGTGGCAGCACGTGAATCCAATTATCGATGAGAGTATTACGCTGGTTAAAACCGGCACTAAAAAGCGCGACATCGATTTTGTCACCGATTTACAAGCCCATACCTCGGTCGAGATCAACCGCCACCACTTGCTGCAGATTCTGGTGAACTTGCAGATGAATGGCATTCACGCGATGGACGGCAAAGGCAAGCTAACCGTCGTGAGTGAAGATTGGATTGAAGATGGCGAACTGAAAGGCGCAGCCATTCATGTCACCGACGAAGGTTGTGGTATTAAGCCAGAAAACTTGAGTCGTATTTTCTCGCCATTCTATACCACTAAACGCGACGGTACTGGGCTAGGGCTTTCTGTTTCGCAAAGTATTCTTAGTCAAACAGGCGGCGAGCTAAAAGCCGAATCGGAATGGGGTAAAGGCAGTACGTTCAGTATCTACCTGCCAAAGAAAGCCGAACTATTGCTTGAGGTAACGAATATCGCTTAACCGGCGATTCCAATTCGCCAACGCGCAAAGAAAAGGGTCAGTGTAATCACTGACCCTTTTTGTATCTGTCCTCCCCTAAACGCGAGAGGAATACGCAGAATTAACCCGTATGCACTGCAATCTTCGGTGGATTTATGCCGTGCTTCTTGAACTCTTTCATTACACGCAGAGTAATGTCGGTTTCAAACAATTTCTCGTAGGCGGTATCTACCACATAAGCCTTACACGTTAGCTGAATTGCCAAGTAGTTATCCGTAATGGTCTGCTTGACGAGAACCGTTACCGGCTTAGGTAGGTGGATATAACGGCTTGAAGACGCCGCTTCCTGAATCAAGTCACGCGCTAACGTAATGTCTTCATTCATGCCGACATAAAACGGAATCACTACCTGCATATCCAGCGCACCATAGTTACCGCTGACGACCACTTCACTTAAAAACTTGTTGTTTGGAATCGTAATGATGTCATCGGTTAGGGTACGCATACGCACAGAGCGCAAACCAATCGCAATGATATCGCCGTAGTTACCTTCGAACGTGACACGGTCACCAACTTGAAACGGGCGGTCAACCATAACCGTCATACCCGCGATGAAGGATGCGGCTAGGTCTTTCAAGGCGAAACCAACTGAAACCGCTAACGTACCACCAATCAACGCAAGGATTTGATCGTTAATACGGAAGCTCATCATAAACACGACAGAACCAGCGGTTAAGTAGATAAAGAACTGTAAGAAAGACTGAAGCTTCTGCAGCACCATTCGGTATTGCACGAACTGGCTACCAATACTTTCTACCATCGAGTTCATGAACTTAAGCAATAGCCACGTTGAGGCAATCACAATAATGGAGAAGAACACGCCGCTCCAACGAATTAGGCTAGCGATTTGCGAGATATTATCCACACTCGCGATCTCTTCAGTCGCCAATGCAGAGGTGCTTAATAGCGATAACGCTAATACGGTGAGTAGTTTTTTCATCGTTATTTCACCAATAAATGTTGACGGTCGAGAACGTTGGTAATGTGACGGAACCAGTGATCCGACACGCGAGCTTTGTCTTCGCTCCACTCAATAAAGCCGCGGCTTTGGAAGTAGCGCAGAGTACCAATCACTTCCGCAATACTCAGCTGAGTACACTCAGACAGCTCTTCCGGCGATGCCACTTCAAGCTGAACAATTGAGCGCAGCACTGCCAGCATTGGCTTCGGCATTTTCTCGAGCTCTTGAGACTCTGGTGCGTGGAACAATCGAACCACCACTTGTTGCGTCTCTTTATCCTGACGCAGAGACAAACGGAAAAAGCGCAAGCCAACTGTCGGGTTACCATCTGAGTAATGCCACAGAATACGGTAGAAACCTTGTTTAGCACGTTCTTCTTCCGTGATGTCTTCTTGGTCCCATTGCTTAGGGACGACAAGACCATCAAACGTTACTGGGTTCTCAATCTCTTGGTTAATACGCGTATCAAACAGCGCAGACAGTTGTTTTTCACTCCAGCGCGGCATAAACGCCACCCAGTCAAACAACAAACGTTCGCCCCGAGCGCGGTCGACAAAACGCCAGCTTGCTTTCTCAATCGCCATCACAACGCGGTGGTTCTTCTTAGAGCGGCGAAGTAGGTTAGTCAGTTTAATCAAACCACTTAAACCGCCTACCATTGGCTTAACCAAGCGCTGGGCGTTATCAACTGCGATAAGGTAAGGCGTGTCACTTTTACGTAAATGCGCAAGAACCTGAATCTCAGACGCGTCTTCTTCCAACCCAAGTTGTAGAGCCAGTTCTTTTAGTAGTTCACTGTAGCCTGCATATGGGCAGTTTAGATAAAGCGGTTTGGCGTTCTTCACTTTGTTCAGGATCGTACGAAGGAAGGTCGTTGTACCAACGCCACGTTCACCAGAAATTACACATACCGCAGGACTATCTGTCAGCAGGTATTTAGACAGTTGCTTGACTTCGTCTGAGGCATACTCGACCAACTCGCTGTCTTCGCTACCAGGAAGAATATACTCGAATGTTTGCTCGCCTTTGATTCTTACTAGGTTGGTATCACCGCCTTTGTTACCTGTTTGTTTGGCAACTTCGATGCGGAACAAGTATGCCAACGCTTGGCTAAACATGGTGTAGTTAGACAGCATTGCGACAATACGGTGTTTGAAGCTGTGCAGCGTAATCCACACGGCACATATAGCCGTACCAATGATGCTTAGAAACAAGGTGTCTTTACGACGAATAGACCAGTTTACCCACACAGGACGATCAGAGAGCTTCTCCGCGACTTCAAATACCTTTTTACGCCATAGGCGCAATACCGACAGCGTCACCAATACAAACCAGAAGAACAGCGCGCTGTAGATCCACGAGTAGATGGTGCCTTTACCCAGCGTACGAATCGAGATTTGAAGAATTACGCCAGCAACAATAGCGCTCCAAACGTAACGACGAATGGTCGAAAGGCGCAGGGCAATCACTTCTTGGCTAGTACTGCGACTGTTGCGATAAGCAAACTCGAGAATAAAGCTAATCGCGATAGAACCACCTAGAACCCACCAAGTGAAGATTTCTAGAATGATCAAATGCTGCAAGCTTGGGATTTCTGATAGCACACGAAGAGAAAGCGTAATCGCAATCAACCAAGCAATTGCTCTGTGCGCACGACTGATATACCAAATCAAACGAACCCAGATTGGCGGCTTTGTGATGTTATCTAGCTGCGTTTCGCGGAATAGAGTAATGATGCGCTTGCTGTTAGTTAACCACCAGACCAGACCGAAATAGATAAACAACACTTTGATGCCAGCCCAAACAACCGGAATCGGTGAAATCAGGATTTCTTTAATCAGAGATTTGAAAGAACGAATCTGGAAGAACACCAAGTACTCGACGTTAAGCTGAGTTTGACGCCACTCTTGCTTAAACTGCGTGACACCATAAGGACCGAAACCGGTCAGTTTATCGTGCGTGATGGGGTCAGTAAGCTCTAATAAACGCTCTTTACTTTGTCCTAGGCTGTTAACCGTAAGGTAACTGGATTGTGTCTCAAACCACTCTTTGTCTTCACCAGAATCACGGTATGTCTTTAGGTGTTGATCAAAGATAAGGGTCTGTTTACGCTGCTCATTCATTACTGCATTGAGCAGTTGGTTGACCTTACGTTTGTCTTGGTCAGACATAAACAAAGGCTCTGGCAGCTTATTGATCTCCTGAGTGATCTCTTGCGCTACAGGCAAGACTTGAGGCTCAGGTTGGAATTCGTACTCCCACTCAGCGTGAGCGGGTAAAGAAAGCACGAGACCGACTAGCATTAAAATGCGCGCCATGAAATGCATAAAATTCTCTTAAAACTTAGAAGGTTAGAGTTAGTGTAGTTGCTTTATCGCGATATGCGAGTTTTACCCAATGACCGTACGTTTAGTTTCGATTCTTTAATAGAGACTGACGCTTAATAAAGGAATAACGTACGGAATTGATAAAAGGGACGCACTATAAACCTAATTTCATGGGGTATGTCAATGGTTAGTCATGACGGATTTATGTCTCAGTTTTGAGTCGGTTAGAGTGAGAACACTTAAATTTAGCAAGGTTTATGTTAGCCAAATCTCAAAAATCAGTTCGCTAAACAGTGCTTTTTCTCATTAATTAATAAAAACAAAACTTGAAGTGTGTAGCCTTAAGCAGTAACGTTGCGCGGTTTTTCCCAATAAACTTGAATTGCTAAGGTAAAGGTTTTGATTTCCACAGCGAATATTACTCAACAATTTGGCGCTAAGCCGCTATTTGAAAACATCTCAGTTAAGTTCGGCGAAGGTAACCGCTACGGCTTAATTGGGGCTAACGGTTGTGGTAAATCAACCTTTATGAAAATCCTGAGCGGTGAGCTTGAACAAACAAGTGGTAACGTAAGCTACGATCCAAACGAGCGCGTTGCAAAACTGAACCAGGACCAGTTCGCATACGAAGAATTCACTGTAATCGATACAGTAATCATGGGTCATAAAGAGCTATGGGAAGTGAAGCAAGAGCGTGACCGTATCTACTCACTTGCTGAAATGAGCGAAGAAGACGGCATGAAAGTGGCTGACCTAGAAGTTCAGTTCGCGGAAATGGACGGTTACATGGCAGAAGCAAAAGCGGGTGAGCTTCTTCTTGCTGTAGGTATTCCAATGGAGCAACACTTCGGTCTAATGAGTGAAGTTGCACCGGGTTGGAAACTTCGTGTGCTTCTAGCGCAGGTTTTATTCGCAGACCCAGACGTAATGCTTCTTGACGAACCAACCAACAACTTGGATATGGACACTATCCGTTGGTTGGAAGACACGCTAAACGCGCGTAACTGCACAATGATCATCATTTCACACGACCGTCACTTCCTAAACTCAGTATGTACGCACATGGCTGACTTGGATTACGGTGAGCTGCGTGTTTACCCAGGCAACTACGATGAGTACATGACTGCGGCTTCTCAAGCTCGTGAACGTCTACTAAACGACAACGCGAAGAAGAAAGCACAAATCGCTGAGCTACAAACGTTCGTTGCACGTTTCTCTGCAAACGCATCAAAAGCAAAACAAGCAACATCTCGTGCTAAGCAAATCGACAAGATCAAACTGGACGAAGTAAAAGCGTCTAGCCGTCAAAACCCATTCATCCGTTTTGAGCAGTCTAAAGAGCTTTTCCGTAATGCTCTGATTGTTGAAAACTTAAGCCAAGGTTTTGAAGACGACCTGTTTGCTAACTTCAATGCGATTTTTGAAGTCGGTGAGCGCGTTGCAATCATCGGTGAGAACGGTGTGGGTAAAACAACCTTGCTAAACACGCTTGCTGGTGTACTAGAACCACGTACAGGTGAGTTCAAATGGTCCGAAAACGCGAACATCGGTTACTACGCGCAAGACCACGCACACGACTTCGAAGAAGACCTAAACCTAACGGATTGGATGGGTCAATGGCGTCAAGAAGGCGATGACGAGCAAGTGGTTCGCAGCTTCCTAGGTCGTATGCTGTTTGGTCAAGATGACATCAAGAAGTCAGTAAAAGTACTGTCTGGTGGTGAACAAGGTCGTATGCTGCTTGGTAAGCTAATGATGCACAAACCAAACATGCTGCTAATGGACGAACCAACCAACCACATGGATATGGAATCGATCGAATCATTGAACACGGCACTAGAGCAGTACAAAGGCACATTGTTCTTCGTATCGCACGACCGTGTATTCGTAGACTCGCTAGCAACACGCATCATCGAAATCCGCGATGGTAAAATCACAGACTTTAAAGGTACTTACTCTGAGTTCCTAAAATCTCGTGGTATCGAAGGCTAATCCTTCTTCCGAATAAAGAAAAAGACCTCATTGCGAGGTCTTTTTTTATGTCTATTCTGTGTTAGTGCTAATGCTTTGCTAGCGCTATATTGTGGCGTTCAATCCTTAAATTGCCTCATTAGATAAGCATAAATCCCAACGAGCCCGAAGGTAATGATCATCGAAACGATGATGCCGCTTGGGGTGAGTAGATAATTCCACAGCTGATCGTTGTTCATAGTTCACATCCTTTGTGAATCCACATGATGACTTAAGTCTAACTCATTTGGTGAATTAATGATGAGTTATTGATTTCCCTTCACGTCAAAATCAATCTTCTCTGCACCAGTGAAGACTTGAAAACGTAAGCCTTTCGCACGAGCGATAGTAGTGATGCCAAACTTTTTCGCCAGATCCAAACCCATTTGAGTTACGCCCGAGCGAGAAAGTAAAACAGGGATACCCATCTGCGCTACTTTAATCACCATCTCTGATGTAAGGCGCCCCGTTGTGTAGAAAATTTTATCTTCACCCGTTTCTTGATTAAGCCACATTTCACCCGCTAGCGTATCAACTGCGTTGTGACGACCAACATCTTCCACAAAAGACAGCACTTCGTTGCCTTTACACACGGCACAGCCATGCACAGCGCCCGCTTTTTTGTAGGTATCGTTGTAATGCGTTAATGCTTCAAGCGCCGCGTAGATTTCAGATTGCTTCAGCGGCACTTGTGGCACTTGGTAATCTTCAAGCTGCTTCATCACGTTGCCATACATAGTGCCTTGACCACAACCAGACGTCACCGTCTTCTTCTTCAGCGCGCCTTCTAAGTGCTCAGTATTTTCTTTGGTGATAACCGCAGCTGAGTGCGTTTCCCAGTCAATAATGACCGATTCAATCGCTTCAGGATCAGACAAGAAGCTCTGGTTCTTCAAATAACCCAACACAAGCGCTTCAGGACGAGAGCCAAGCGTCATTAGCGTAACGACTTCCTTCCAGTTCAACATCACCGTAAGAGGGCGCTCACAGGCGATTTGCTTAGTTAGCTTCTCACCGTATTCGTCAAACACTTCTACTTCGATGGTCTGTAGGGGATTTTCACTGGTTTTAATAATGTTTGGTTTTACCACAGTCATGTCCTAATGAATGAGAGAGCCGATACACGCTCTCATTAATGGGTCTATTCGTCTTAACGCTACAACAAAGCAATTCTCATTCCAAAATAGCTGTTATAAGGAAAATTGCGAGGCATTGCTTCGATTCTGGATTAATTCTGCGATATCGCAGCAATGACACGGGTGCTAATTTGAATTTCTACTAGTTTTGAACTTATGAGCTTAGCGAAGGTAAGGCTTAATCTGGCGCGTTTATTGCTTTGTACCGCTAAAATGGTTGAAAGCAAAGTACAAAATGTCCTTTTCTGTCTTAAAGCCAACATAGAACAAACTGGGTGAGTTATGTCGGATAAGAAACAGTTCGAGAAAAATGAAGATTCATGGTCGATAGGCGTGGATCTTGTAGAGCATGAGATCAGTACTGGTATTTGGGTTACGACCCAATGGCAACTGACGGGATTTGAAATTAACCCAACCGAAGACACTCAACACGTGTGCTTGCTGCAATTGCACAAAGACGAGCGCACCGATTACCGCTTTAACCTGAGCTCGCAACAACCAAAGCTTTTCTTGGTTATGGACAATGTCGATTCTGGTGATACACCGACGATTCAGTTGCTTACGGCGTCTCAAACTGTCGCTGCGCAATATATGGATGGCGATAACCTAGTATTATCTAATGATATGCCGTTAGCCATTCAAGCTTGGATGGAAGCCTTTATTGGGCGCCACGGTGAGTTGTTAGAAGTAAGACGTAAGAAACGCAAAGGAGCGGGCAGAGCAAATGGCAACTAGTTTTTTTAGCCGTTGGTCGAAACGTAAATTAGAAGAAACCACAACCGAGCCTTCAGACGCTAAGGTCGTGGAGTCTGTTGAATCTACTGAACCAGAAACCGCACAAGCTCATGAAGAATTAAGCACTGAAGCGCAAGCATTGGCTACTGAGGCTTCTGCGACAGAGACTGAATCTCAACAGGCATCAAACGAAACTACTGATCCTGAAGAGATGTCCGTAGCGCAGCTATTGGTGTCTGAGGCTTCAGAGAGCGTTAAGAAAGCCGCACTGCGTAAGATGTTCTTGTCAGAAGAGTTTAACGTTCGCGATGGTTTGGATGATTACGATGATGACTACAGTAACCTCAAGTCGCTTTCTGAAGGGGTGGCTGAAACACTTCGTGATTGGGTAAAAGAGAAAACGGAAGAAGAACCAGCAGAAGAAACGACACAATCAACTGAATCTCATGAAGAAAGTGATATTGAATCGGCTGATGTAGAACTTGCTGAAGGTGCCGAAATTCCCGAAGAACAAAAAGAACTGGATATAAATACAGTATCTAATGAAAGTGATATTCTAGAGACAAAACTAGCCCCTGAAGAGGTGGGACAAAATATACCACACAAAGAATAGGTACATTTTGACTAAACGCTCAATGAACCGGCTGAGACAAAATGTCCCAGTCGGTTTTTTTATCCCTACAATTTCTAAGATAAATAGCTAACCTATTGAAAATTAGCTGATATTTAATTGGCACGACATTTGCTATTTGTTGCTCATTACCATTCTTGTTGAAGTTAGACCATTTGCCCAATAGGCAGTGATAACCCGCGTGGGACTACCTAAAAGGGGTAGTTACTGACGAGTTAATCAGCAGAATCGCCTGCGCTAACTACAATGAAAGATGGAAGAAACTATCCATGCGTATAAATGGAACTGAGCAATGTTGAAACAACTATTAGAACAAGCAACTTCCAATAACGGTAAAGCGCGTCTGTATGCGTTTGAGAATACCGTAGAGTTGACCAATCTTATTCCACCAACGGTGAGCTACGAGAGTGGCGGTAATACACTGATTGTTGGACCGACTGCCATCATTGAGAGTGCAGCCGCGCAGCTATCTCAAATGAACAGCCTGACACTTCTTTCTACAGACGGAGAGAAAGGCACCAATCCAGAACTGTACTTTGCAAACTCAGTTCAGGTTTCTGGTTTCCTAGGCACATTTGAAGTGCTTATCGAAAATAACGGTCTAACAAGCAACCTAGCAAAAGTCGCTATCAATAGTGATTGTTTCGATGTTGTTCTCGATCTTTGTCTAAGTAGCTGTATGTCAGAAGAGGTTCCGGTTCCGGGTTACTACCCAGTAGGGCGCGGTTATCCAAAACTGGCAGAAGCGCTAGAAGAAATCCCGACATTAATGGGTACGTTTGATAAGCCAAAGTTCTTCCGTCTGGACACTGATCTATGTGCACACAGTTCTCGTGGCGTGAAAGGTTGTGAGCGTTGTGTGGATGCTTGTCCTGCTGGCGCACTCTCAAGTGAAGGCAGCGATAAAACGGGCCATCGCATCGAGATTAACCCATACCTGTGTCAGGGCGTGGGTACTTGTGCAACGGCTTGTCCGACAGAAGCGATTCATTACGCGCTACCTAATCCTGAAGATACGCAAAAATTCATTGAACGCACGCTAGCGAACTACGAGCAAGCGGGCGGTCTGGATCCTATCGTTCTTATCTGTAGTTCTCGCCACGAGACTTACAATGTGATGGCACTGAAAGCGCTACCAGATAACGTGATTCCAATTGTGGTTGAAGAGCTTCCTTCTATCGGTATCGATACATGGTTCGCAGCTCTAGTTAATGGCGCGACGCAAGTGCTATTTGCGGCTTCTCGTTTTATGCCTGCAACCATCATTCGTGTTCTGAACAACGAAGTGGGTATCGCGCAAGAGCTATTGGATCAACTTGGTATCGCAAAAGAGACCATCGATATCCTTTACTTGGAATCGCTTCGTGAAGGTCCTCCAACACTATGTACAGATTCATTCGATCTTGCCCTTGGCGACCTTCAAGGTAACAAGCGTCAACGTCTGTTTACTGCGCTTGATGCAATGTCTTCTTCTCGTATTCCAGTTGAGAACATTGTTGAACTGCCTGCTAACGCCCCTTACGGCAATGTTTCTTGTGAAAGCAAAGATTGTACGTTGTGTATGAGCTGTGTGGCGGTTTGCCCTACACGTGCACTTCATACCGACGGTGAGTCTCCATCACTTAAATTCGTTGAACAAGATTGTATTCAATGTGGTTTGTGTGAAAAGGCATGTCCAGAGAAAGTTCTGACTCTAACGCCACGCATGAACTGGGTGAAAGAAGAGCGCCAAAAAGCGGTTGTGATTCACGAAGAGAAAGCTGCGGAATGTATTCGCTGTCATAAGCCATTCGCACCTCAGTCTATGATCGACATGCTACAAAATAAGTTACGCGGTCACTCTCATTTCTCTGATGAAGCGGCGATCAATCGTATCGCGATGTGTGAAGACTGCCGTGTGATCGACATGTTTGAGTCGATGGCAGAAGACCCAATGAAACAACTGAAATACTAGGAGCTCGCAGTGGATACACAACGAGAACAAGAACAAACACTGAGAACAGAGATCTACTTGGTTTTGTCTGCGCTTTTCCGTAGCGCACCAAGTGAAGAGATGATCGAGTTCCTAACTTCTCTAGAAGTTGAACCATCAGAAAGCGCAATGCAAAAAGCGTGGATTGCGCTTCAACAAGCGGCGAAAGATTCCAACCGCGAAGCGCTAGAAGATGAATACCAAGATCTTTTCATTGGTATCGGTCGTGGTGAAGTGATGCCGTTTGGCTCATGGCACATGACGGGTGCAATGATGGAAAAACCACTGGCTGAAATTCGTCACGATTTGGAACTGCTTGGTTTCGAGCGCGATGAAAATGTGAAAGAGCCGGAAGACCACATCGCAGCACTTTGTGAAGTGATGTCGATGCTAACGGGTGAAGAAGAAGATCTTCAACAAGCGGTGTTTAACAAACACATCGCACCTTGGTTCAGCTCTTTCACTCAGCAATTAGAAAACGCAGAGAGCGCGAACTTTTATAAGCCAGCAGCTCAACTGTGTGAGGCGTTCTTAACACTGGAACAAGTGCGCTTTAGCGTGAACACCAAAAGCAGTAAGCACAAATTAAAAATTGATGTGAAAAACGTCACTGATTACGAGTAATCGAGCAGTACTTGGTCATATCGATAGAGGGGCAATAGCCTCCAAAGATCTACCGTAAGGTAAGGAAGCAATGATGAAAGATAATAAAGAAATAAACACAAGCCGTAGGGATCTCCTGAAAGGCTTAACGACTGCAGCCGTAGCTGGTGCGGTTGTCGCTGGAACAACAAAAGTGGCAAGCGCTTCAGAAACGGTTGAGCCTTCTGAAAAAGACGTGAAGAAGAAAGGGTATCGTGAAACTCAACACATTCGCGATTACTACGACACACTTTAGGAGATAACGGATGAAACTTGTCAAACGCTCCGACAGTGTGAGCAAAGAAACCAATCAGCTTGGCGTTTCTCGCCGTGCATTCATGAAAAACACCTCACTTGCTGCTGGTGGTGCGGTTGTAGGTGCAAGTCTTTTTGCACCGGGCATGATGAAGAAAGCACAAGCTAAATCGGTGGATCCAGAAGCGAAAACAGAAGTAAAACGTACCATCTGTTCTCACTGTTCTGTAGGTTGTGGTATCTACGCTGAAGTTCAAAACGGCGTGTGGACAGGTCAAGAGCCTGCATTCGACCACCCATTCAACGCTGGTGGACACTGTGCAAAAGGTGCAGCACTGCGCGAACACGGTCACGGTGAGCGTCGTCTGAAATACCCAATGAAGCTTGAAAACGGTAAGTGGAAGAAGCTTTCTTGGGATCAAGCGATCGAAGAAATCGGTAACAAGGTGATGGACATCCGCAAAGAGTCGGGTCCAGATTCCGTTTACTGGTTGGGTAGTGCGAAGCATAACAACGAACAAGCGTACATGTTCCGTAAGATGGCGTCGCTTTGGGGTACCAACAACGTTGACCACCAAGCGCGTATCTGTCACTCAACAACCGTAGCAGGTGTAGCAAACACTTGGGGTTACGGTGCGATGACCAACTCTTTCAATGACATGCACAACTGTAAGTCAATGCTGTTCATCGGTTCAAACCCTGCAGAAGCGCACCCTGTTGCGATGCAGCACATCCTAATCGCGAAAGAGAAGAACAACTGTAAGATCGTTGTTGCGGATCCTCGTCGTACTCGTACCGCTGCAAAATCGGATCACTACGTATCGCTACGTCCGGGTTCTGACGTTGCATTCATCTGGGGCGTGCTATGGCATGTCTTCGCGAACAACTGGGAAGATAAAGAGTTCATCCGTCAACGT
Organism: Vibrio harveyi NBRC 15634 = ATCC 14126 = KCTC 12724; assembly: GCF_001591145.1. Classification (GTDB taxonomy): domain Bacteria; phylum Pseudomonadota; class Gammaproteobacteria; order Enterobacterales; family Vibrionaceae; genus Vibrio; species Vibrio harveyi. Next base: position 65,784 of record NZ_BCUF01000028.1, read on the forward strand.
GTATTCGGTATGGATGAAATCCGTGCAGAAGTAGCTAAGTGGACACCAGCAGAAGTTGAGCGCGTAACTGGCGTTCCTGAGTCTGAAGTTTACCAAACAGCGAAACTGCTTTCTGAAAACCGTCCGGGTTGTATCGTTTGGTGTATGGGTGGTACTCAGCATACGACTGGTAACAACAACACACGTGCTTACTGTGTACTTGAGCTTGCGCTAGGTAACATCGGTAAATCGGGCGGCGGTGCGAACATCTTCCGTGGTCACGATAACGTACAGGGTGCAACTGACCTTGGCGTACTATCTGACACACTACCAGGCTACTACGGTCTGTCTGAAGGTTCATGGCGTCACTGGTCAAAAGTGTGGGAAATCGATTACGAGTGGGTGAAAGGTCGTTTCGATGACAACGCTTACGGTGGTCAAAAACCAATGAACAGTGCAGGTATCCCTGTATCTCGTTGGGTGGATGGTGTTCTTGAAAACAAAGACAACATTCGTCAACGTGAAAACATCCGCGCCATGTTCTACTGGGGTCACGCAGTAAACTCTCAGACTCGTGGTCCTGAGATGAAGAAAGCGATGCAAAAGCTGGATATGATGGTTATTGTTGACCCATACCCAACAGTCGCGGCGGTAATGAACGATCGTACTGACGGCGTTTACCTGCTTCCTGCAACGACTCAGTTCGAAACACACGGCAGTGTGACAGCATCTAACCGCTCACTTCAGTGGCGTGATCAGGTTATCGAGCCATTGTTCGAATCTAAACCTGACCACGAAATCATGTACCTGCTAACTAAGAAGCTAGGTTATGAAGATCTGCTGTTCAAAAACATCCGTGTTGAGAACAACCAGCCAATGATCGAAGACATCACGCGCGAATTCAACAAAGGCATGTGGACCATCGGTTACACAGGTCAAAGCCCGGAGCGTCTAAAAGCGCATCAACAAAACTGGCATACATTCCACAAAACGTCTCTAGAGGCAGAAGGTGGTCCTGTGAATGGTGAGACTTACGGTCTACCTTGGCCATGTTGGGGTACGCCAGAGATGAAACACCCAGGCACACACATTCTGTACGATACGTCGAAGACGGTTGCAGAGGGTGGCGGTAACTTCCGTACGCGTTTCGGTGTTGAGTTTGAAGGTCAAAGCCTACTTGCTGAAGATAGCTACTCAAAAGGTTGTGAAATCAAAGACGGTTACCCAGAGTTCTCTGACAAGCTAATCAAACAACTTGGTTGGTGGGACGACCTAACGGCTGAAGAAAAAGCTGCAGCGGAAGGTAAAAACTGGAAAACTGACCTGTCTGGTGGTATCCAACGCGTAGCAATCAAGCACGGTTGTATCCCATTTGGTAACGCTAAAGCGCGTGCGATTGTTTGGACATTCCCAGACCGCGTACCGCTACACCGTGAGCCGCTATACACGCCTCGTCGTGACCTTGTAACGGATTATCCAACTTGGGACGACAAAGAAGCAATCTTCCGTGTACCAACGCTTTACAAGTCTATCCAGAAAGAAGACAAGTCTGGCGAATACCCAATCATCTTGACTTCTGGTCGCTTGGTTGAGTACGAAGGTGGTGGTGAAGAGACTCGTTCAAACCCATGGCTTGCTGAACTTCAACAAGAAATGTTCGTTGAAGTGAACCCGAAAGACGCAAACGATCTTGGCTTCAAAGATGGCGATGACGTTTGGGTCGAAGGCGCAGAAAAAGGTCGCATCAAGGTGAAAGCGATGGTCACTCGTCGTGTTAAACCGGGTCTGGCGTTCATTCCGTTCCACTTCGGCGGTAAGTTCGAAGGTGAAGACCTACGTCCTAAGTACCCAGAAGGTACGGATCCTTATGTTGTTGGTGAAGCAGCCAACACGGCAACCACTTACGGTTACGACCCTGTTACTTTGATGCAGGAAACTAAAGTAACCCTATGTAACATTCGTAAAGCGTAAGGAGTCTGACAATGGCACGAATGAAATTCCTATGTGACACCAAACGCTGTATCGAGTGTAACGGCTGTGTTACTGCATGTAAGAACGAAAACGATGATGCGCTTGAGTGGGGTATTCAACGTCGCCGCGTAGTAACACTGAACGACGGTGAACCAGGTGAAAACTCAATCTCTGTAGCTTGTATGCATTGTACAGACGCGCCTTGTATGGCGGTTTGTCCAGCTGACTGTTTCGAGCACACAGAAGATGGTATCGTCCTTCACAACAAAGATCTTTGCATCGGTTGTGGTTACTGTCTGTTCGCTTGTCCATTTGGTGCGCCTCAGTTCCCGAAACAAGCATCGTTCGGTGAGCGTGGCAAAATGGACAAATGTACTTTCTGTGCAGGTGGCCCAAACACAGAACCAGGTTCTCTAGAAGAGCGTGAGAAGTACGGCGCGAACCGTATTGCTGAAGGTAAGCTACCTATGTGTGCGTCACTTTGTTCAACAAAAGCACTGCTAGCGGGTGATGCAGAGAAAGTTTCTGACATTTTCCGTCAACGTGTGGTTGAGCGCGGTGCGAAAAACGCAGGTTGGACAGACGGTAACGATCTTTCTTACGACGCAACTAAAAGCTAAGTAGGAGAGACACATGTTAAATACTCTTAAACGTGCGTCTCTTGTAATGCTGTCGATGATGACAGCATTACTGCTGACCTTTGCGATGCCAGCGTCTGCGCAAGAAGACACATCTCCAGTGGTACAACAGGAGATGACGCAACTTGCAGGTGCAGACTTTTGGCGTCAGGTCAAAGAGGGGCAAGAAGGCTATACCACGTCGAAATCAGCGGAACACGGTGTGCTGATCAGTACTCCGGGTGAGACTTGGTACATTCTTAAAGAGAAATGGATGTCTCCTGCGGGCGCTGTCGCAATTTTCGGCAGTATCGCAATGGTTATCATGGCTTACGTATTCGTTGGTCCTCTGATGCTAAGCAAGCCACGTACTGGCAAGAAGATGAAACGCTGGTCTCGACTAGACCGCGCACTACACTGGAGCATGGCGTTTACCTTCTTAACGCTAGCATTCAGTGGTTTGATGCTGGTTTACGGTAAGCACTTCTTAAAACCGTACGTACCGACTGAGTTCTGGGGCTTCATCGTCATGTTGGCGAAGCAGTACCATAACTACATGGGTCCGCTGTTCTTCATCTTGCTGATGTTTGTTCTACTGAAATGGTGGCGCAAATCTATCCCTAACATGACAGACATCCGTTGGTTCATGAAAATGGGCGGCATGGTAGGTAAACATAAAGGCACGCACCCATCGGCTGGCTTCTCAAACGGTGGGGAAAAGGCGATCTACTGGTTGCTGATCTTCTTTGGTGCTATCGCTGCAGTGAGTGGCTTAATTCTGGACTTCCCAATTTTCGGTCAGACTCGTCGCCATATGGAGTTGTCTAACCTTGTTCACGCGATTTCGGCACTGATTCTAATCTGTGGTTTCATCTTCCACATCTACATCGGTCTATTCGGTATGGAAGGTGCGCTAGAGGGGATGGTCACTGGTGAAGTTGACGAGACATGGGCGAAAGAGCACCACGATCTTTGGTATGAAGAAGTGAAATCCAAAGAAGCGATGGGCGAAACAGATACGGTACAAACGGAAGCAAAAGGAGCAAAAGCGAATGAACAAACCTCATAACGGGATTTGGGTTGCGTACATCCTGAGCTGTTTGACCCCGTTTACGTTTTTGATCTCAGGCGTTGTCGCAATCATTTACGCTGGGTACCGTTTGGATAAAGGCGAAGACAGCGACGTAGTGAACTCGCATTACTACGGTTTGATTCGTACTTTCTTCCTGTACCTGACATTCTTTGTTGTTCTGATTGTAACGGTAGCAACATCAAATGGTGTGTTGATTGGTGTAAGTGATTACTGGATGCATAGTACGTTGCTAGACTCTGTTGCATACTTTATTCCTTGGATTGGTATGTTGTTTGCTGCGTTGGCAATTCTTGTGTGGTTCCTACGCATGTACCAGGGTATGAACCAACTGCGCAATAACATGCCGCACAGACCGTCTACAGGTCCAAACCTGTAAATTCAATGGCTTTATTGAAGAGAAAGCCAGAGAAAAACAGTTTGTAAACATGCAAAACCCTCGACACGGTTCGAGGGTTTTTTATCTCGTCTTTACAGGGAATACTGATTTAACAGTTTCCTTTTTTCGCTTGTCCCGGCGGACAGAAATCACCACCATGAACAGGGTGGCCATTATCCTTGTCATTGGTGCTCACTTTGACTTTTACGTCATCGACCTCACCTTCAATATTGGTGATCTGACAGCCAGCTAAAGTTCCCAGTAATATAAGGACAAGAGATACACCTCTCATTGCTTTGCCTCTCAATTTATCATTCTAATCATGACCACTACGACCATGGTCTAATCCATATTGCTACTGTTGTTATTCTATCGGTGTTAAGCTAATGAAAAAGAACAACAAGGATAGGTTATGAATTTCCCTTATAGAAATATTGTAGTACTTACTGGCGCTGGCATCTCGGCTGAGTCTGGTATTCAAACATTTCGCGCTCAAGATGGTCTCTGGGAGAATCACCGCATTGAGGACGTTGCAACACCCGAAGGGTTTGCTCGCGATCCCGATCTTGTTCAATCGTTCTATAATCAACGTCGAAAAAAACTACAGGGCGAAGATATCAAGCCTAATGCTGCTCATATCGCGCTAGGGCGCCTAGAAGAGCAGTTGGAAGGTAAAGTGACTATCATTACTCAAAACATTGATAATCTGCATGAGAGAGGCGGTAGCGCCAATATTATTCACATGCACGGTGAATTGCTTAAAGCGCGTTGTAGTGAATCTAATCAAGTCATCGAGCATTCAGAAGACATTGAAACTGGCGAATTATGTCACTGCTGCCAGATTCCTGCTCAAATGCGTCCACACATTGTTTGGTTTGGTGAAATGCCACTGCGTATGGGTGAGATATACGCGGCATTGGAAGAAGCAGACTTGTTTATTTCTATTGGTACATCTGGCGTGGTATATCCAGCCGCAGGTTTTGTACATGATGCAAAGATGCACGGTGCACATACGATTGAAATTAATTTAGAGCCAAGTGCCGTCGAGAGTGAGTTTGAAGAGAAGCGTTACGGTAAGGCAAGCATCGAAGTACCGAAGCTTGTTGACGAGATTCTTGCTCTGGAAAACGAACCTAGCGCTTAAAAAAGAGTTAACCCCAAAATCTAACAAAGGCATCGAGTGATTCGATGCCTTTTTGTATCTTGAAACTTTGTATTCTGCCGCTTTGTAATTCGAGCAGTATAGATTGAGATGCAAAGCACGATCTTCAGATACAAGAAAAGCGACCGAAGCCGCTTTTCTAAACTATTTCGACAGACTGATTAGTTGTCTACTTTTAGCTTTTGGAAGTACTCATCGTAAAGCACGCTAGCTTCACCAACTTCGTCTTGCCATGTACCGCTGTCCATCACTTCTTGTGGTGGGAAGATGCTTGGATCGTTAGCAAATTCTTTCGGTAATAGATCGTGAGCTGTTTTCACTGGAGTAGGGTAACCAATCTCTAGTGCAATCTTAGCTGCGTTCTCAGGGCGTAGTAGGAAGTCGATCATCTTATGAGCTGCATCAACGTTCTTAGCACCCGCTGGAATTGCGAGGCTATCCATCCAGAAAATAGTGCCTTTCTCTGGCCAGATGATATCGATGTTCGCGCCTTCTTGACGAGCCATGTAAGCAGAACCGTTCCAAAGCATACCAAGTGATACTTCACCTGCTAAGTATGGGTTCGCTGGGAAGTCTGAATTGAATACCAATACGTTCGGCATTAGCTTTTTCAGCTCTTCGTAAGCGGCTTTGATCTCGTCTGGGTTAGTGGTGTTTGGTGAGTAACCAAGCTTAGTCAATGCAATGTGGAATACTTCGCGAGAATCATCCATTAGCATTAGTTGACCTTCCCACTTGCTATCCCAGAAGTCATCCCATTTAGTCACAGAAGACTTATCTAGCATATCAGCATTGATACCAATACCGGTCGCACCCCAAATGTATGGGATAGAGTAGTTGTTGTTCGGGTCGAACGGCTTGTTCAGGAAGTTAGTGTCTAGATCAGCAAAGTGAGAAAGTTTCTCTTTGTCGATCTTTTGCAGCATGCCTTCTTTACGCATTTTAGATACGAAATAGGTAGACGGTACTACCAAGTCGTAACCAGAACCTTGAGTTTTCAACTTCGCGTACATGCTTTCGTTAGACTCGTACGTAGAGTAGATAACTTTGATACCAGTTTCTTTTGTAAAGTCTTCAAGAACTTCGTTTGGAATGTATTCCGACCAGTTGTAGAAATACAGTTCTTGATCAGCAGCCATTGCAGGGGTAGCGATTAGCGTCGCCGCACACAGTGCGCTTGCGTAGAATTTACTTTTCATTTGTTTTCCGTTTTGTTCAGCAACAGGACAAATCAATACTAGTAACAAATAACGATTTGAGCCAAATTGCGATAAGCACAATCCTGTTTATCTGAGCCACGAAAACCAGCATTAGGGTCAAAATAGAACGTAATGCTTGAACTCGAGTCAAATAAACCTAGCAACATACAATTATATCAGTCAATTACAAAAATAGGCAGCGTATTGCTGCCTATTTTCATTTAGTAGATGGCTTATTAAGCAAGATCAGATTATTGACCCGCTTTTAGCTTCAGGAAGTAGTCTTCATACTTCACTGTCATGTCGCCAACAGAGTCTTGCCATTCAACACGGTCAAGGTCGTCTTGAGAAGGAAACAGTGGTGCAACGTCTTTGAATTTAGCGTTAGATTCTGCAACCGCTGTTAGGTAACCCGTGTCCGCTGAAATTTGCTCTGCGATTTCTGGACGCAGTAGGAAGTCGATCATCTTGTGAGCCGCTTCTACGTTCTTCGCGCCAGAAGAGATTGCGAAGTTATCAACCCAACCGATGCCGCCTTCTTTAGGGAATACTAGTTTCAGGTTCATGCCTTCGTTTTGAGCAGCTGCTGCGCTACCGTTCCAAAGCATACCAACGCCAACTTCGCCAGACATGTATGGTGCGCCTGGGTTGTCAGAGTTAAATACTAGAACGTTTGGCATTAGCTTTTGTAGTTCTGCGTATGCTTCGTCGATTTGTTTTGGATCCGTAGAGTTACCTGAGTAACCCAGCTTGCGTAGTGCAATGTGGAACACTTCACGAGTGTCGTCCATCAGCATTACTTGACCTTCTAGCTCTGGCTTCCATAGGTCAGCCCAGCTTTGGAAGTCGTTTGGATCATACATGTCTGCGTTAACCGCTAGACCTGTAATCGCAACAACGTGTGGAATAGAGTAGTCGTTATTTGGGTCGTAAGGCTTGTCTAGGTAGTTTTTATCTAGGTTGCCGAAGTTTTTCAGCTTAGTCTTATCGATCTTTTGTAGCATGCCTTCGTCACGCATCTTCGCTACGAAGTACGTAGAAGGTACCACTAGGTCATAACCTTGGTTATGAGTTTTTAGCTTTGCATACAAAGTCTCGTTCGACTCGTAAGTCGAGTAGATCACTTTGATGCCAGTTTCTTTGGTAAATTGCTCTAGGATATTACTGTTGATGTAAGGACCCCAGTTCATAAATACCAATTCTTTATCGTTCGCTGCCGCTGTACCAGAGAACAGAGAAAGCGCACATGCACTACCAGCTAATAGAGTAGCCCATTTTTTCATTGACGTTAGCTCCAAACCAAACGTTGTCCAATTAATTTTGGACGATAGATAGAAAAACAGAATGGCATTTAACCATTCTGTTTCGTGATGTTAACGGGTGCGGATTTTACTTCACTTTTTCTCTTGCTAGCAACTGAGAAATTACTACCAGAACCAAAGAAACAATCAGCATGACCGTTGCTAGGGCGTTCACTTCCGGTGAAATGCCCACCTTAACCATTGAGTAAATCTTCAATGGCAAGATTTCGTATGTTGGGCCTGTTACAAACGAGCTGATAATTACGTCGTCCAAAGACAGCGTAAAGCTCAATAGCCAACCTGCAGCAACTGCTGGTTTAGCAAGAGGAAGGATGATCTGTTTTAAGATAACCCATTCGCTTGCACCAAGATCTTTTGCAGCTTCCAACATTTTCACATCAAAGCCATTTAAGCGGCTGTACACTGTTACCACAACGAATGGTAAACAGAAGGTGATGTGAGCAATTAACAGAGTAAAGAAGCCAAGCTGTGCGCCCAATACAAGGAACAGAGCAAGTAATGAAATCGCCATGACAATATCTGGAGACATCATTACGACAAACAGCATGCCGTTTACCGCACCTTTACCTTTGAACGAGTAACGGAATAGGGCAACAGCCGTCAAGCTACCAATAATGGTTGCTGCTGTCGCTGAGAATACCGCTACGTTCAATGAATGCCATGCAGCCTGCATTAGGCTGTCGTTATTTACTAAGGTTTCGTACCATTTCGTGGTGAAACCGCCCCATTTCATACCAAATTTGTTGGCATTAAATGAGTTAACAATTAAGACGATGATTGGCAGATACAAAAATGCATATACCAGCGCCATAAAGCTAAATCTAACTGTGCGTCCCATTAGTCTAGCTCCACTTTCTTATTCAATAGTTTGCCTGCTCTGTAGTAAGCGTAAAGCATCACAGCCATTGCGAAGGTGAGGGCGATACTGGTCGCGGCACCAAATGGCCAGTCACGAGCGTTCAATACTTGGCTCTTAATTACGTTACCGATCAGTAGGTTCTTCGCGCCGCCTAGAAGGTCAGATATGTAGAACATACCTAGTGCTGGTAGTAGAACCAACAAACAGCCACCGATAATGCCTGGCATTGTCAGAGGCAAAATCACTCGTGTAATGGTTTGAAACTTGTTCGCACCAAGATCTTTTGCTGCCTCGATGTATGTGTTGTCTAGTTTCTCTATTGCCGAGTAGAGCGGCAAAATCATAAACGGAAGCAAGATGTACACAAGACCAATCATTACTGCTGTTTCGGTATACATTAAACGCATCGGCTTATCGATGATTTCCATTGCCATCAACGACTTGTTCAAAATACCTTGTGTACCGAGAACAATCTTTAAGCCGTAAGTACGGATAAGGGAGTTAGTCCAAAATGGCACAATCACCAAGAACAACATGAACGGACGCCATTTTTCAGGCATTTTCGCTACGATGTAAGCAAATGGGTAACCAATCACCAAGCACAATAAGGTTGCAATGATCGCCATGTAAAAAGAGTGCATCAACACTTTTGCATACAGAGGATCAAGCAGGCGAAGGTAGTTGTCGAAAGTAAACGTTAATTCAATTAGGTTCGCTTCATCACGCGTCAAGAAACTAGTACCGATAATCATTAAGTTTGGAACTAACACAAACAGTGTTAGCCAGCCAACGATTAGGGTAATGATCGCGTTCTGAAGATTAAGCTTCTTGCTTATCATTTAGTACTACCTCCCAGCTCTCAACCCAAGTAATAGCGACTTTCTGGCCGAGTGAGTGGTCCACATCTGGATCATCTTCGTTAAAGAATTCGCTTACCATCACGCGCATGCCTGAATCCAACTGGATAACTGAATCAAGCGTCATACCTTTATAGGTACGTTCTGTTACGTGACCTACGATGCCTTTTTCTTCAGACTCTTTGATCTCTTCGATACGTAAGTCTTCTGGGCGAAGTAGTACTTGTAGTTTCTCACCTGCTTGAGCTGCTTGATCGTAGTAAACAACAGATTCAACGCCTTCAATTTCTGCTCGGATGCGTTTCTCGTCGATACGCTCTAGCATGGTTGCGTTGAATACGTTGATCTCACCGATAAAGCGAGCAACAAATAGGTTCTTAGGCTCTTCGTAAATCTCACGTGGGGAACCATCCTGCTCGATAACACCGTCGCGCATAACAATAATGCGGTCAGACATCGATAGGGCTTCTTCCTGATCGTGTGTAACAAAGATAAAGGTAATACCAAGTTGACGCTGAAGCTGTTTAAGCTCGATTTGCATTTGCTTACGTAGTTTGTAATCAAGTGCAGATAGAGATTCGTCTAGCAGCAGTACTTTTGGTTTATTAACAACCGCGCGAGCGATCGCGATACGTTGTTGTTGACCACCAGAAAGTTGGTGAGGCTTACGCTGTGCCATTTTTTCTAGGCGAACCATGCGTAGCGCTTCCATAACTCTTGGTTCAATCTCAGCAGCAGGTGTTTTCTGCATGCGAAGACCGAAAGCAACGTTTTCAAATACGGTCATATGAGGGAAGAGTGCATAACTCTGAAATACCGTGTTGACGTGCCTTTGCTCTGCAGGAACCTGTGTTACATCTTGGTCATCTAGTACGATTTGACCGTTGTCTGCCGTTTCAAAGCCCGCGATCATGCGTAAAACCGTTGTTTTACCACAACCAGAAGGACCAAGAATTGTCAGAAACTCACCATGATTAACATCCAGATTTAAATTACCGATGATTTCCTTACCATCGAAACTTTTGCTAATACCAGATAGACGAACTACTGGCTTTCCTGCTTGCTGTTTAGCGTTCAACGTCTGTATTTCTCCCACGTTCAAATTGGGGTGTATCCAATTGATGTGACATTAGTCATTCACTTTTGAGGCGCGCATCATAATCACCAAAATTGTGAAATCAAAGCATTTTCTTATCTTGAAACAGAAAAAATTTTGCAGGCAAAAGTAAACATTCCTTACCATACTGTTTTTGTAGGGGTATTTACATTTCAGCTATACATAAGAAAGGCATTAATTTCTTGTGCAAATGTTTTCAATTTCATAGATTTGCGAGTGGTTAATTATCGACCAAATAGCAGATATTGCAAGTATTGAGGCCGACTTATGATTTTAGACGTGCAAAGATTTCTTTATAATGACGCCCTTATTAATTAACTGGTTTTCCAGAAAAAATTTTACAAGTTAGCCTTGGATAAAATATGAACAACGATTTTGAGAAAGATTTCAATCTTGGAGGGAGTGTAGAGCGAGCTCTTTCTGGCAAGTATGAACTAAAAGCAGCAGCCGTTTTTAGCGAAGCTTGGCGCACAACCATCCAACAGTTTTTGTCCTTCTCGCCAGCGATTATTCTCCTCCTATTCGTTCAGCTGGGTATTTTCTATATTGCACTTCAACTTCAACTCGGAGATCCAAGTGTTATTTTGGATGCGCTTCAAAACCCTGAATCTTTTACCACAGATATCGTGTCCGCTATTTATGTCGCTAACTTCAGTTATGAAGTGATCAGTGCGCCGATTTATGCTGGTATTAGTTTAATGGCAATGAGCCACGTGGCGGGGTTGAAGACAAAGGTACGTCATGTTGGTAAAGGTCTTCAATTTACGGTTCCTGTGATTTTAGCAACACTATTTAGCCTGATGATGCAGGGTGTTGCTGGAATGATTTTCCCTTTGCTGTCGCTATACCTTTCTTTAG
>NZ_BCUF01000029.1 GCF_001591145.1 Vibrio harveyi NBRC 15634 = ATCC 14126 = KCTC 12724
AATCAATGACAACGCTCTGAATCCTGCATCTTGAAGTCACTTGGGTATATTCAGGGCAGTTTTCATCGAAGATGCGCAGGCAATCCTCTTTATCACTTGGTAGGAAGGCTCTGAAATTTATGTTGTTGGTCATAAAATTATCTCTTTAGAATCGATTCGTGCTTACTATGAGGGTATGTAAGACCCTACTAAATCTCTGTCGTCATGGTCAGGATTTCATTGATAAGGAACTGAGCTTTGTCGTTATCTAACTGGCGTTTGTGATAGATACCGACGTTACCGATTTTACTGGTATCTGTGTGCAAACACTTCACGCCGTTTTTCTCCATCCAACCGTTCATCTTATCGCTGTAAGGCATAATAGCATTGGTCGTTTCGAGCAAATCCAAGCTAGCAAGCAGAGAACCGACTTCATAAACCACAAGTGCAGTTTCATTGGATTGGTTGAAGATTTGATCGTACTCGAATGCGTTGTTGAGCACCGAGCTGTATCGAGAATGCCCCGGCGTTACGCGGATCAGTGGATAAGCAGACATCGCCTCGGATGGTGATTCCAAAAACATTTTGTCATTAAGTAGAGGGTGGTCTCGATGAACAAAGAAAGACTCTTGATCTTGGAACAGCGGTCTGAACACCACCGGCATAAGATCTTTCAATCCGCCGATTTCGTGACCAATAAATAAATCTATATCACCTTGAATCAGGTGCTGCATCAAAGAAAGGTTGTTGCCAAATTCAATATAGAGTGAGCTATGAGGATGCGCTTCTTGGTATTTGGTGATCCCATGTCGCACAAAAAGCTCCCACCACGCTTCACCAACACCGATCTTCAGTTTGCCATGTTCCCTTTGATGCATGTCTTGAATTTTGTGCATCAAATCGAGATGTTTTTCTTGCTGTTCCTCGACATAACGGAGAAATACTTGCCCGTATTCTGTCAGCTCTACGCCTTTAGAACGACGTATTAATAGCGATACACCCATATCGCTTTCTAGCTTCTTGATCGCCGTTGTCAGGGTTGGTTGTGTTACATGCAGCAGCTCAGACGCCTTCTTGATGTTTCCGGTTCTGGCTACGGTCAGAAAATATCGATTCACTCGATTCATCATCGCCCACTTATTTAGGTATCAATTTTTCCTATATCATAAGCAAAAAGTTCAATTTCTACTAGCGGGGAAAAGCCACTATATTTTGTCTTAGATTTTTGATTGAAAAGGCACAAATAACATGGAAAAAACGTGGTGGCATAATGCAGTCGTTTATCAGATTTACCCACGCAGTTTTTACGACTCCAACAATGATGGCATCGGTGATCTAAAAGGTGTCATCAGCAAACTGGATTACTTAAAAAACCTTGGCATCAACGTGATTTGGCTCTCTCCTGTTTACCAATCGCCAATGGATGACAATGGTTACGACATTTCAGACTATCAAGCCATCGCACGTGAGTTCGGCACCATGGAAGACATGGAACAGCTATTCAAAGAAGCTGGCGAGCGTGATATCAAAATCGTTATGGATTTGGTGGTTAACCACACTTCGGATGAGCACCCTTGGTTCGTTTCTGCGCGTGAATCTAAGGATAGCCCGTACCGCGATTACTACATCTGGCGTGATGCAGACTCAGAAGGCAATCTACCAAATAACATCGAATCGATTTTTGGTGGCGATGCTTGGCAATGGGACGAGAAAACCGAGCAGTACTACTTCCACCTCTTTTCAAAACGCCAGCCAGATTTGAACTGGGAGAACCCGAAAGTTCATCAAGAAGTATTCAAGATGATGAACTGGTGGATTGAAAAAGGCATCGGCGGTTTCCGATTGGATGTGATTGATCTGATAGGAAAAGAAGTCGACAAAGGCATCACGGGCAATGGCGATCGCCTGCACCCGCTGCTGCAACAAATGAACAAAGAAACCTTCGGTGGCAAAGATGTATTAACGGTCGGTGAAACTTGGGGGGCAACGCCTGAGATCGCTAAGCTGTACAGTGCGCCAGAGCGTCATGAGCTGTCGATGGTGTTCCAATTTGAACACATTACCCTAACCTGGCAAGGTGGCGACAAATGGCAGCCGATTCCGCTCGACCTTAAAGAATTCAAAGACGTGCTAACCAAGTGGCAAGTCGAGCTGCAAGACACGGGTTGGAACTCCCTATTTTGGAACAACCACGATTTGCCTCGTGCAGTGTCGAAGTTTGGCAATGACAAAGCCTATCGAGTCGAGTCAGCCAAGATGCTAGCAACAACGCTGCACTTTTTGAAAGGCACGCCATACATCTATCAAGGCGAAGAGATTGGCATGACCAACGTGGCGTTCGACCAACTAAGCGATTACCGCGATATCGAAACGCGACAATTCTACGATGTGAAAACCGCTGCCGGTATCAGCCACGAGCACATGATGGATGCGATTCACAAGAACAGTCGTGATAATGCGCGTACACCAATGCACTGGAACGCATCAGAGCACGCGGGCTTTACCAGCGGAGCACCTTGGATTGCGGTCAACCCGAACTACCCACAGATTAACGTGGAAGCGGCGCTTAACGATTCGAGCTCGCTCTTCTACCACTACAAAAAGCTCATTGAGCTGCGTAAACGTCATGAAACCATCGTCTACGGAAGCTTCACTCCAGTATGGCAAGAGCATCAACACGTGTTTGGCTACGTGCGCGAATACCAAGGTGAACTGTTGTTTATCGTGAGTAACTTCTCAGAGCACGAGCAAACACTGCAAGTTCCAACCCAATATCAAGCCGATCAGGTAGAGTGCTTAATCAGTAACTATGCGACGCCTTGCGCGATTGCAGCGACGATAACCCTCGCACCTTACGAGTCTTTCGCAGTCAAACTGAAATAACTTTTGGAGGATATGGGAGCCACGAGCTCCCTTAAATATCTATGAATTCCGCAGCGAACGTTTATCAAGTTTTCACCCGACTATTTGGCAACACCAACACCACCAATCAACCTTGGGGAACCATTGAGCAAAACGGCGTCGGTAAGTTCAGTGACTTTAACGAAAAGGCGCTCACTGTCATTCAACAGCTTGGCATTACGCATATTTGGTACACTGGAGTACCACACCATGCGGTGATCCGCGATTACAGTGCCATTGGCATTGAGAACGACCATCCAGCGGTGGTGAAAGGACGTGCAGGCTCGCCTTATGCGGTGAAAGATTATTACTCAGTGAACCCAGATTTGGCAGATGATCCAGCATATCGATTAGAAGAGTTTGAAGCCCTTATCGAGCGTACGCATGCGCACAACATGAAGGTCATCATCGATATTGTGCCAAACCACGTTGCCAGACGTTACCAAGGTTTGAACAACCCTGTCGGTGTACGAGATTTTGGTGCCGATGACGATACGAACGTTGAGTACCATCGTGACAACAATTTCTATTACGTTCCTAATCAAGCGTTTGAGTTGCCTAACATTCCTGAGCAATTTTCCCCGCTAGGTGACCCGACGCTGATTAGGAACCTTTCTAATTTTGAAAAATTGCCTGCCTTTGAAGAGTTTCCCGCCAAATGGACCGGCAACGGCTCCAGGCTTGCTCAGCCGCAATTTGATGATTGGTATGAAACCGCCAAAATCAATTACGGCGTGCGCCCAGACGGCAGCAAAGATTTCCCAGAACTGCCAGCCGATTACGCAAACAAATCCCATGCTGAGCATTTGCAATTCTGGCAAGACAAAACGCTGCCAAACTCTTGGTATAAGTTCCGCGACATAGCGCTTTACTGGATAGACAAAGGCGTCGATGGCTTCCGTTATGACATGGCGGAAATGGTGCCTGTCGAGTTTTGGAGCTTTATGAATTCCAGCATCAAAGCGGTCAATCCAGAGGCGTTTTTGATGGCAGAGGTGTATCAACCGCATCTCTATCGCGACTACATTCATCTCGGCAAGATGGACTATCTGTACGACAAAGTTGACCTCTATGATTGCCTCAAAGACGTGATGCACAGCAAACAGCATGTGAGCAAAATCAGTGAGATTCAAGAAAGCATGATGGATATTGAACACCACATGCTGCACTTTCTTGATAACCACGATGAGCAGCGTCTTGCCTCGCCTGAATTTGCTGGCAGTGCAGAGAACGGCTTGCCCGCTATGTTGATTTCTACCCTGCTTAGCACCTCACCAACCATGGTGTATTTCGGACAGGAAGTGGGAGAAGCAGGAAGAGAAAACGCAGGCTTTGGGCAACCAAGTCGTACCTCCATCTTTGATTACATCGGTGTCCCAGAACACCAAAAGTGGATGAATCATGGCAAGTTCGACGGGGGCTTGTTATCGCAACAACAGAAAGAAGTAAGAGCCTATTATCAACGCTTACTCAACTTAGCTTTGACCTCGCCAGCCAAAATGGGAGGTTACTTTGATCTGTATCCAAGTAATCAACAAGCCTTGGGGGAAGAGTCATTCTGCTTTGCTCGCTATTCGAGTCAGCAATTGATTTTGGCAGTCGCACGATTAAGGGGAGAACAACCTCAAAACATAGAGTTGGTCATGCCATCTGAGCTGATCAAAAAACTCGAACTGCGCGATGGCGAGTACATCTTAAAAGACGCTATGAATCGTCTTTCTCCACTCACCTTACGCGTCGAAAATGGTGTCGGTAAATGCCAACTGAATATCGAGCCACAGTGCGCTAGTGCTTTCACACTAGATATAGACACTTCCATCGCAGATTAAATTTGGCTGCTGTTCACAAAAACAGTCAAAACCTTCCAAGTCCCTTCTCTACATCAACCACCGCAAAGCATTGGCTACTGGGTATCACCCAAGCCAATGCGCTTCCCCGATCACATTCCAACGCATTGATATAGAAAAATGTAATACCAACGACAAAGAAATCAATTTTAACCGCAGAGTGCATCCCCGTATTATCAAACCGTGAAACAACAGCTGACGTCCAGTCACTAGGTTTGAAACAAGGAATCTATCGCAATGAAACCTATTCTAAAAACACTTTCGCTTTGCACTTTATCTGTTCTTTTAGCGCCTTCTGTTTCTGCAATGCAGGAAGGTGAAATCATCATTTGGATCAACGGTGATAAGTCTTACCAAGGATTGAGCCAAATTGGTCAACAGTTCGAAGAAGATACGGGGATTAAGGTTAATGTTCAGCACCCGGATTCTCTAGAAGAAAAGTTCCAACAACACGCCGCGACAGGCGGTGGTCCTGACATCATCTTCTGGGCACACGACCGTTTTGGTGGCTACGCTCAAGCGGGCTTACTGCAAGAAGTGAAACCGAGCCAAGAGTTTAAAGATAAGCTTGTCGATTTCAGTTGGGATGCAGTCACTGTAGATGGCAAAATCTTTGGCTACCCTCTGGCTATCGAAGTCCCTTCTCTAATTTACAACAAAGACCTGTTGCCAAACCCACCTAAGAGTTGGGAAGAGCTGGAGTCCATCCACCAAGCGATGCAAAAACAAGGCAAGAAAGCGATCATGTGGGACGTGAAAAACGCTTACTTCACTTGGCCAATGATTTCAGCTGGCGGCGCTTATGCTTTTGGTAAAACAGCAGAAGGCTACGATGCTAAAGACACGGGTGTAAACAATGAAGCGGGTGTGGCTGGTCTGCAATTCCTTGTCGACATGGTCAACAAAGGCATCGTCGATCCAAACATGGATTACTCAGTATCCGAAGCGTCGTTCACCAAAGGTGAAGTGGCAATGACCATCAACGGTCCGTGGTCTTGGGGCAACCTAGACAAAATGGATGTGAACTACGGCGTTGCCGTGTTGCCAACCTTAAACGGCGGTAAAGGTAACCCATTCGTTGGCATTTTGAGTGCGGGTATTAACGCATCAAGCCCAAACAAAGATCTGGCTGTTGAGTTTCTAGAAAACTACCTATACCAAGACGCCGCATTGAAGATCATGGATGACGACAAGCCACTTGGTGCCGTGACACTAAAATCGTTCCAGAAAGTGCTGGAAAGTGACGAACGCATTAAATCAACCATGATCAACGCAGAAAACGGCGAGATCATGCCGAACATCCCTCAAATGACGTCTTACTTCTTTGCAGAAGGTGCTGCTATCGATAACGCGATGCAAGGCAAGCAAACCGTGAAAGACGCCCTAGACACTGCAGCAAAACAAATTGTTCGCTAATTCTTTCATGTTCGTATTTGGCACAGTTCGCTGTGCCTTTTTTATTTTATGAGACTCTAGAATATGCCCCAATACCCAACGTTATATCTGAAAGGCACACTAAATGGTTGGGGGCTAGATACGCCTTTCCAGCCAATTGATGAGCACCAACTACAAGCTAGCGTAGTTTTCCCAGCCGATAGACACCAATTCAAAATCGCCGATTTGAATGGCAGCGAAGAATGGACGTTCGCCGCAGATGATATTAAAGCAGTGAATATCAGTTTGAATCAAAAGCTCTCGCTTATTCCAACTCAAGGCATTGGTAATGATTTGGTGTTTGAACCAAAACAATCAGGTCGTTATTTGCTGACGCTCGACTTCAGCACAGCGTCGCCAAGTCTAAGCGTCAAACCCGAAATGGCAGACACCGCCTCCTTACTCACTCAATTGAAATTCGATCATCTCATCACTTCGCAATCAGGTCCTATCCCCGCTAAATCATTGCCAAGCACAGCCAAAATCCTTCCGCTCGATGAGTTGTTCGAGGCGTTGGCGATCAAGAGCGAAACGCCTTTCCCATTTGTGTTTGGTGATAACCTCGACGGCTACTATGAAGGCACCACACACAGCGCTTTGGGCACGGCACGTTATCGCCATCATCAAGGTTGGTATTTAGGTGGTTTCGCCTCAAGCATTGGCAACGTATTCAACGACAAAACACAGGCGCAGTATGCCTGCTTAATGCCATATGGAATCGAGCATCATTATGAGAATGCCAGTAAAGATGGCTTGTCCTTGATTGCAGGGCAACGCCTTGCTGCACTGAATGTGGAATCCACCAGCAGCGAAATGTTGGCACTGGTTCCTGAACTCAACCTCAATCCATCGTACTGCCAAGTAGAAGCGTTGGAAGATTGCCTGCTTATCTCTGTCGATCCAGACATCTGCCCTGAAGACTCACTCTTGTTTATCGCGATCAGCGCAAACCAAAGCTTCCGGGCACAAACGCTCAATGAGAGAGATTCGAACGTCAGTGATAACGTTCTATCCGGCAGCCAAAACATTCAAATTAAGCTCAGTTCAGAGACCACAACGAACCGCTTCACTGCCTACTTTGCTTTCTCCAACAACAAAGCCGATGCTATCCAACAAGCACAAAACGCAGCCCTCGAACATGCAGAGTTGAAACATCAAAACGCAGTATTTGAGTTTTTGACCAAGAACTATTTTTGGTGTGACGATCTGGAATACAACCGCGCCGTTATGTGGGCACGATTGGCCAGCCGAACCTTCGTCAATAAAGAGCTGGGTACCGGCATTTGGGCGGGGTTGCCATGGTTTAAAGACTGTTGGGGCAGAGACACCTTTATCGCGCTGCCCGGCACCAGTTTAGTGAATGGCGAGTTTGACGAAGCTCGCGACATCATCACCAACTTTGCTTCGATGCAGTTAGATGATCTGAAAGACAAAAATCATGGTCGAATTCCAAACCGTGTCACCAGCGAGACTAATATCATCTACAACACGACCGACGGCACACCATGGATGATTCGCGAGATCTTCGAATACATTAACTACTCCGGTGATACACAGTTCGCCCAGCAAATGTTGCCCATCATAGAGCGCTTTATTGAAGGGGTTGAAAAGCACTATCTCGATGATGATGGCTTGATGCGACATCGCGATCCCGATACCTGGATGGACGCCAAGATCAACGGTCAGATCCCATGGTCACCTCGTGGTCCGAAAGCCAACGACATCGAAGCATTGTGGTTTGAGAGTCTACAAGTGGCAAACCAACTTGCAAAATGGAATGGTGACCACGCCTTAGCGGAACATTGCCAAACTTTGGCGAACAAAGTGAAAGCCAGCTTTATCGACAAGTTCTGGGATAGCGAATCCATGTGCTTAGCGGATCATCTCAAGCAAGACGATGTGAAAGACATCAGTATTCGCCCAAACCAGCTAATGACGTTGACCATTCCGACCAGCCAAGCCTTAATTCCAGAGTATATTGGGCAGCACATTGTGAAGAACAGCGTCGAGCATCTGCTTTTCCCTTGGGGCATCTGCTCTTTGCAACAAGAGCACCCAGAATTCCACCCCTATCATGACAACCGCCCTGAGTATCACAAAGATGCGGCATACCATAATGGGACCATTTGGGGTTGGAACGCAGGCTTCACTGTGGGCGCACTTACCCGTTACCAGCAACAGGATTTAGCGTATCAACTGAGCAAAAACTTAGCCCATCAGATTTTATATCAGGGACATCGCGGCACCATGAGCGAAAACTTGGATGCTTACCAAGCGTCTGCGACGTCCGTCATTCAAAGCGGAACTTATGCTCAAGCGTGGTCAGTGTCGGAATTTGCTCGTAACACTCAGCAAGACTATCTCGGCTTTACGCCACAGCTCTCGCGCAACACCATCAAGCTTTGCCCAAGCTTACCATCAACTTGGAAACGCCTAAGCGCTCGACTGCCGTTTGGTGATAACAACGCCCTGCATGTTGACGTCGAACAAGCTGAGAAAACCAAATTCTCATTTGAGTTTGAACGCCCTCAACCTGAAGTTCAGTTCATCGTGAAACTGCGCGGTCAGGAATATGAGGTCGGCATTGAAGCCGATGTGATTGACGGTTCAATTGAGATCGAATGGTACCCAGAATCCGGGCAAATGAAGTGTAATCGTGATGGTGTAAAAACCAGATTAAAACCATTAGCACCAGTTACTTTGTTGGAAGGATTAACCTTCGCTCAACCTAACCCAGCACTATCGCACCGAGCGCTTGAGGAAGAGAACTACTTGCTCAACAAGCGTTCTGCAGAAAAGCTATGTATTGCTAGAGACTAAAAAAACTCAGAGGGCGCGAAAGCGCTCTCTGAGGTCCAAAAATAGACACTTTAATAATGGAGTTACTTGTTATCTACGGCGTCAACAAACACTTTCTGTGCGCCGTCGATACCCAATCGGTTGGCTTCTTCTAGCAGCGTCATCGCTTTTGATGTTTGGTTGTTCTTCACTGCTGCTCGAATAGATTCAAAATAATAGGCTCGTGTATCAGCATGAACACTCATTGATGCCGATTTCGTGTTCGAACTTACTGCTGACGATGTTTGCATGGTTGCTGATGCTGGCGCTGACAATTTTACCGGAGCCACCACAACTGCCGCTTTCTGTGTCTCTGTGGTACGTGAAGGCGCGGCTAACGATAAGGTTTTGATCGCCACTTCCAAAGAGCCAAAAGCTTCATAAGTATATTTCGGGTCGGTCACCATCGGCATTGGCTGACCCAACTCCACAGCACGCTCTTTGGCAGGATGAGGAATTTGAATCGAATCACCTAGCTCGCTTTCATCAGTATAAACAATAAAGTAAGGCGTTTTCTCAACGTCGAGCGTAAAGCTCAGCTGGTATTGAGTGCGTGTAAGCATGCCCGTGGTTTCGATATCAAAGCTATCATGATCATTGATATTCACGATATTGAACGCTTTATCTAAAGTGATCAGCTTAGGCGCGAAAACCTCGCCATTGACCATATGGCTGGCAAGCTGAATATTCACTTTGCTTGAACGCGCTGGCAACTTAAACGCAACAAAATAGCTGTTCCCTTCAGCGAAGCGACCTACCGGCGAATCCGCATTAATCGAAAACTCAATTTGCTCATTAGTGCCGAGCTCTAACCATGGAAATTCAGAGAAGTTATTGCAGCAAACTGCCGCTTCCGGCACCGATTGCAACGTCGTCGCTTCCAATGTTGGAGAAGCCGCACATGCGGTTAACGCCGAGCTCAACATGAGGGCAAGGATTACACGGTTTTTCTGCATGATTTATCTCTCTTTCTCAAGGTAAAACAGATCTGCTAAACAATCATTCAAAAGCAAACAAGGCAGCGCTATTCGCTGCCTTTTGCAAAGTGTGGTTAGAACCAAATTTCGGTGTGAACACCAATCACGGTTTCATTTTTACCATCCTCGATGCCAATCTGACGCGCGCTCGCTTCATCATCAGCGGTAATGTAGCTCACGTAAGGTTTGATTTGAGGACGACCAAAGTAGTCTGCGTTTACAGTAAACGCCGCCGCGAGTTCGATGTTGTAAATATCACTTTCGACATCATCCCCTGTACGTCCCCAGTAGCCTTCAGCCCCTTCTTCATGACCATAAGACGCCGTCATCTCAAGACGAAGGTTATCGTTCACTTTATAAGAAGGACGGACAGCCACAAGGTAGCGTTTTAAGTCATCAGCACCAAACAGTTGGTCGAGTGCACCGATATAGGTAATTTCAGAACCCATCTGCCAGTTTTCAGAGATGTTTAGCACACCGTAAGAAGTGAAGAATAGAGATTCAGCTTTATCGTCACCGCCAGACCAACCACCAAAGTTCACGCCACGGTTTTGCGCGACACCTTTACCGTAGGCAAGTGCGTTTTGCGTCCAACCGTCTAAGCCGTAGTAACTCGTGTTCAAAGTAATTGCAGCGCCAAAGCCATCATCTGAAGAATTGTCTTTGCCTTCTTGCTGCATGTATTTAAAGTCGAAATCTACGCTACCGAAGCCCACATCTACGCCATAGTAGTAGAAATCCAAAGTAGAAACGGTAGTGCGCTCAGCATTGGCTTTAACAATCTCACACGTCGACGCATTGCTGTTGTCTTCACACACCAACACATCTGGTGCGCCTGCGTCTGGATCGGCAATCACATACGCGATACCTGCGGTGTTGCCAGCGAGCTTAGTTTGAATACCGGCACCAACACCTGATGACTGCTTCCAGAACTCACCAGATAACAGACCAGACGCACGATTTAGGAAGCGTTGACCACCCCAAATCGAGGTGTCTTCCCCAAAGTAAGGCAGCGCACCGATTTCAACAAACGCTTCCTTCACTTCAAACTGTGCAGTGGTATTGTCTTTTTGGCTACCCGCAGAAGAGTAGGCATAAGAGTTGCCGTTGCCATATTCAGAGCGAACAACAAAGTCAGACCAAACACCGTTCGCGTGCTCAGTATGCTTTTTGATGATGAATTCAACTTGGTTGGTACTCTTACCGTGTGTACCTGCTGTTTTGTAATCTGGTTTGCCAAATTCAGTATCCACTGATTTGCCATCAACAGTTCTAAAGTTCATTGACGCATAGCCGAAGATTTCCCAACCATCAGCGATAACATCGGTACCATTTACTTTTTCAACAACGGGTGCGGCTTCATCACCAGCGATCACATCTAACGCCACTTCGGTCTCAGCAAAGACGGCACCTGTCATTAAAACAGATGTAATTGCGGCAGCCACTGCACTTACTTTTTTCATTCTAAACTCCGATACGGACAACTAAATTCGTGTGCTTCTCTTGCGGAAAGCATTGCTGTTTCTATGACGTATGATGGAGTGAAAAATAAGCGGCTAAAAATTGATTTAATTGACGATGATATTGTTATTTTTTATATCAGAGCGGTTTGAGATGGATTTTAAAAGCATTGATAGAATCAATTACAACGTAATGCGCGTTAAACGAACTAAGAATGATTCACGGTAAATAGTAAGGAAGATGAGAATTTGTGAACACTGCCAAATTTAGCGTTTTAAGCGCACGGCGGTTTTGAGATCACGATGCAGCACATATTTGCCCCGCCAAACACAACTTACGGAAATAAAGCAATATTACCGTCCCATTTCATAAGTCGTTACACAACTCGGGGCTTTAAGACTTTACATCTGGCGCAAGGAGTAGAACACTTCTCACAAAGTAAAACCCAAGCCGACATAGTAGAGTCAGTAAAATTATGAGTAACACCACGGCGAAAAAGTCGAATCCATTATTCGAAGTCCTGTTTAACGTCATCATCCCTTCCTTCATTTTGATGAAGTTCAGCGGTGAAGAACACCTAGGTACAGCAATGGCACTCGTTGTTGCCTTGGCGTTCCCATTGGTTTATGGCGGCATGGATCTTATCCGCAACAAGAAATTCAACTTCATTTCTGCACTTGGTTTTATCAGTGTGCTGTTAACCGGTGGTATTGGGTTGTTAGAGCTAGACACACGTTGGTTAGCGTTAAAAGAGGCGTTGATTCCAGGTCTGATAGGTATTGCAGTGTTAGGCTCAACCTTCACTCGTTATCCGCTAATGCAAAAGCTTGTATTGAACGATACCATCTTGAACCTACAACTGATTAACGAACGTTTAGAGCAGAATGGTAAAACGCAAGCATTTGAGCGTTGCCTGATGTCGTCGAACTATCTGTTCGCTAGCACCTTCGCTTTCTCATCTGCGATGAACTATTTTCTAGCAACTTGGATTGTGACTAGTCCATCGGGCACAGCGGCGTTCAATGAAGAGTTGGGTAAGCTCACCCTTTACAGCTACCCAATGATTGCTATCCCAAGTATGTTGATGATGTTTGGTATTTTCTACTACATCTGGCGTCAAGTTCGTGCGATGACGTCGCTAGAAACCGAGCAGATCTTCCATACCAAGTAATGCTTGTTGCACCTTGATAGGCAAAGTTAGATAAAAAGAACCCCGATAATTGATAACCAATTATCGGGGTTTTGTTTTTAAGAGTAACTTATCACTTAGAAGCTATAAGCCACTGACGCTTTGAAGTTACGACCAGCTTCGTAGCTAGTGTACTTATCTGAACCCCAAGAAATACCAAAGCCTGTATGCTCTGCGTACTGCTTGTTGAATAGGTTGTCTACCGCTAGGTTAAGTGACAGGTCTTTTGCAAAATCTGGTACGTAAGCCGCCCATAGGTTGTGCGTTGCAAAACCTGCACGTTCAATCTTGTCACCATCTTCGTCTTTGTAATCATTACCCGGAACGAAACGTGAATCCCAGCCGAACACAAACTCGCTGGTTAGATCGTACTTGAAGCCCGCCTTGATGTTATGGATACCAGTTTTGTTCATGTGGCTCTTCTTGCCATTCTTCAGGCTCGTTTGCTCGCCATCAGAGTATGAGTGGTTTGCGTAAAGCGCGAAGTCTTCAATGCTGTAGGTGAATACCGTCTCTACACCCCAAACTTCAACATCGTATTGGTTTACCAAAGTTGTGTTGTTTTTGGTTGGGTGCATTTGGTTATCTAGATCATACTGGTAAGCAGTAAAACCAAGGATTGCATCGTCTGCCATCAGCAAACCAGACATGTCGTAATCAAAGCCTGCTTCGTAGTTGTTACCCGTCATCGCTTTGGTATCAGACTGTTTAACATCGCTCGCCGCTTTCATGGTTAGCGTTTCTGGCAATGAAGCCCCTTTGAATAGACGACCGTAACCAATACGAAGTTTTAGGTTGTCTGTGGTTTGGTATTCACCTTGGAACTTAGGCGATAGTTGATCGTATTTACCTTTAAACACGCCACCCAGCTCATGAACATCGTAGCGAAGACCAGTTACGAAACGGAAGTCATTAATCTCAAACGCATCTTGAGCGTAAATACCGTAAGCCGTTACAGTACCGCCATCCATGTCGTAGTTCTTCGTTTGACCTTGCTTTGAACCTGAGGTGTAGTGACCTAGACCAGAGTCGATCCACTGCTCCGCTTTGTAGCCTTCGAAGCCGTAAGTCAGCTCGTGTTCACCAACCCAAGAGATATTGCGGATATCACCACCAATGGTCGTCACGTTGTATTCGCGATCAGGAATCGATAGGTCACCATCTTTGGTGAATTCCCAAGCGCCGTTCACCTTCTTCCAATCGCCGTACTCTTCGACTAACGCGTCGCGTTCCATGTATTGACGGTTGTAGTACAAGTTGGTTTTTAGGTTAACCAAGTCGCTTCCATTATCGAAACGGTGCTCGAACGTCACGGTATCACGGTTAAGTGAGTTGTAGTTGTGATCATCATGTAGGTAAAGTGCGCCTGCTTTTTCACCCGATAGCTGACGCTTACCGCCATCTTGGTAGGTGTTAAAAGTAAGCTTAAATTCATTAGCATCGTTTGGAACAAAGACTAGCTTCACCAAGCCAGATTTCAGTTCACCTTGCTTAGAAGTCACGTCATCTTTACCAGGAATGTAAAGATCGCCGTCTTCTGAGTAGTTGATGATACCCATCAACTGAAGTTCATCATTCAACTGCGCGTAAACCGCAACATTCGTCGTGAAGCGCTCATAAGCCGTTTGATACCCCGTTTTAACGCGAGCACCGACGCTTTCGCCTTCCGAAAGTAGATCGCTGGGATCTTTCGTTTCGTATTTAAATGAGCCGTTAATCGCACCAGCACCAGACAGTACTGAGTTACCACCTAGCGTGATTTCAGCTAACTTAAGCATCGCAGGATCGAACGTTTGGTCGCCCGAGTGGTGGAATAACTGACCTTCTTGACGCGCACCATCAATGGTTACGACAGAGAATTTGTCTTCCATACCGCGAATGTAAACTTTACGGGAGTAACGAGCGTTACCGTCAACCGTAACACTCGGCATGGTGTTCAATACGTCTTTAATATCCGACGCTTGTTTGAGCTCTAACGTTTCAGCGTTAATCTCAGTTTGAACAAGTTGATCAAGGGCAGAACCGACAACAACAATATTTTCATCGGAAGCGTGAGCAGCAAAAGAGGCAATGGCAACGGTGATGGCTGCTGATAGTGACTTCAGTTTCATAATACTACTTATATTTTATAAACAACAACGTGGTGCGAAGCATAATACACAACATTAATGATAATTAATCTCATTTACATTCTTTACGTTAATGAGTGATTTATTTTTATTCAGAATGAACCAGGCATCGTCAGTAAATCACTCAGCAGAAAAGAGCAAAAAAGTGTGAGGAAGTGGGTGTTGGACGGTTTTGAGTAAAGTGAGAAGTAGATAACCTCCACGAATCTGCTTCCAGTGTTAGACTAAAACCATTCTCTTTCGCTTTGTGAAACACAATGCCATCTCGCCCAAAAACCTTTTATGAACAAGAAATCGATCGCGTGTACAGCGAGATGCCGTTGAGCCCGAAACAGTACCTCCTGATCAGGCAGTCCAAGGCATTTATGGAAAAGCATCACTCAGAAAACATCGAGCTAAACGACTTAGCCAAAGCGGCTTTTATGTCACGCTTTCACTATGTGCGGATTTTCAAACAGATGTATGGTGTCACGCCGCGAAGCTATTTAAGGGATATGCGGATTAAAAAAGCCAAAGTGCTGCTCAAGGAAGGTCACTCGATTACGGATACTTGTTTTCAGGTTGGCTATGAGAGTTTAACCACATTTTCGAGTGTCTTTAGAAAGAGCACAGGTTACTCCCCCAAAGCGTTTCAAAATATATAAAAGCAATCTAGAATAAGTTTTTGAGCCAAGCTTTCGCTATCTTTTACTTATTCCAAAACAGTAAAGGTGAATACCCGTGCTCAGAATTTCCCTAACCAGCGTTCCTGTTAACGATCAAGATAGAGCTCTCGATTTCTATACCAATATCCTTGGTTTCATTAAAAAAACAGAAGTACCAATTGGTGAGCACAAATGGCTAACAGTGGTCTCTCCACAAGAGCAATCTGGCGTGGAATTATTGTTAGAACCGATGGCATTTGGTCCAGCAAAAATATACCAAGACGCGTTGAAAGAAGCCGGAATCCCATGGACGTCGTTTGCGGTCGATGACCTAAATAAAGAATATGCAAGATTAACTGAGCTTGGCGTGCAGTTCTCAATTGAGCCACGAGAAGCAGGCACGGTCATGATTGCGGTACTTGACGATACCTGTGGTAACTACATCCAATTGATGCAAGAGCTTTAAAAACGGCTCATGAGCGGATAGAAAGAACAGAGGTTATCAAGTAAGCAACAAAATCTGAGACCTCTTGTTTGTATAAAGCCCTACCGAAAAAGTGTGATTACACCAAGCAAAGATATGAAAGTGATCGTGTATTCGATATCCAACTCGATTAGCATGGATTTTTTAACATCCTGTCACATTTATAGAACCTATGTTTGGATTAAAACGAATCAAATCAGAAAATGAGCTGCTAAAGCAAGAATTAGCAGACCTCAAACAGAAGTACCAAACTGACGTTGCCGCTCTGGAAAATCAGCTCCAAGAGGCTCAGCAGCTTGTTCGCTCCGCTCAACAGGAACACCACAATAGTGATGAGTTGATGTCGAGCAGTTTGAAAGGTGGAGATATGCTCCAAACCATTCGAACAGAGATGGTGGAGAGTGCGCAATCTATGGCGCATGAAAACCAAGAACTGCAACAACTAGATGAAATGTTTAAGCAGACTCATCAAGCTCTTGCTCGTCTTGATAATCGAGCCGTGAAGATCAGTACGCAAGCCTCACAAAGCATTGAATCGGTTCAAATATTAGATAAAACTGCCACTTCTATTTCCCTTCTTGTATCGACTATTCAAGAGATTTCTGACCAAACGAATTTGTTGGCATTAAATGCAGCGATTGAAGCAGCACGAGCCGGTGAAGCAGGTCGCGGATTTGCCGTGGTAGCAGATGAGGTAAGAAACCTTGCCGGCAAAGCCAGCGAAGCCAGTGAGCAGATTGATTCTTTGGTGAACCAAGTACTAACGCAAGTGAACGCGATTAAAACCTCGATTGATGAAAACCAAACTTGTGCTGAGGAAGTGTCTGCCTCTTCTGCGCAGATTGGTTCTATTGTCAACGAAGTGGTCGTGAAATCGGAACACATGCAACAGGTGATCCATATTGCTTCCACACGCGCTTTCTTGGATACGGTCAAACTCGACCACGCCATTTGGAAGAACAATATCTACCGTCTCCTACAAAAAGGCGCGTTTGGTGAAACCGTTAATAGCCACTCTGAGTGTCGCTTGGGTCAGTGGTACTACCGTGGCGATGGCAAGGCTTACAGCCACTTAAGAAGCTATGCATTGCTTGAAGAACCACACAAAGGCGTGCATGACGGTGGACGTGAAGCAATGAGCCAAGCCAAATCTGGCAACATGGCAGGCATGGTGACTGCAATTAACGCCATGGAAGACGCCAGCGAACAAGTCGTAGTACAAATCGATCGCCTAATGGATGAAATTATCGCGAGTTAATTACAATACTTGTTCTTCCTCCCTTCTCACAGAGTAAAGGGAGGAAGCTAAGCTTACCTACCCTATCATCCCCTTATTCATTTTTTGGCAACTGCGTCTCAAGCCATTCAATAAATGCAGCATTCTTTGGTCTGTGTTGTTGCCCATTTAGACAGATCAAATCGTAGCCTCGCTCTGCACTTACGCGCTCAAAATGTGCCACTAGTTCACCGTTTTCTAGGCTGCTTTTCACTAAAGATTCGCGAGCGATCCCCAACCCCATTCCGTTCTTAGCCGCTGTCATTGCCATATCGGCGTGATTAAATAAGTAAGTTCTGTCCATCACGTTAAGTGTGTTGAGTAGCGGGTTAGATTGTTTGTCCAACCACATCGCCCATTCTTGATTAGGTTCACTCGCCTCTAATGATTCAGAGCAATGAATAAAAGTCACGCCGGCCAACTGCTCAAGTAGTGGTGCTGGCTCAGTAAAATGGTCGTTAAAGTATTTGGGACTACAAACCGGCAACAGCACTTCATCAAATAAACGCTGATGGTAAAAACCCGGATGTTCGCTATCGCTGTAGTAAATCGCGATATCGACGGGCTCATGTTGAAAGTCCAAACGGCTCGCTTTCACCCTCAGTTTTATATTGAGATGCGGGTACAAACGTTGGAAATCTGGCAACCTTGGCAGAAGCCAACTCTGGGCGAACGTCGGAGCTGCTCCGATATATAACTCACCGCGCAGTTCATTAAACTTGATGTCTTCGAGCTCAGAGAAAATAACTTCGAACGATTGGTTTAATGCATGCAGTAATCGCTCACCTTCTTTGGTCAGTTCTAATCGTCTCGTCATACGCACAAACAAGCTGAAACCCAGTTGCTCCTCTAACGATTTGATTCGCTGGCTCACCGCCCCTTGGGTAATGAAAAGCTCTTCCGCTGCTTTGGTAAAGCTAAGAAACTTACCTGCAATCGCAAAAGTGTACATATTGGAGAGCATCTGCTGCTTTCTGTCCATTACTCAACCTTCTATAAATTAGCTGTGCTAATCCATAGCAAGATTTTTTTGGTTTGTGAAGCCAATAAAGATGCATTTTAATCAAACTGTCTTATCCATAACGAGAACATCACGATGAAAAAGAATCTTAAAATTACCATCATTGGCGCAGGCTCTAGCTACACACCAGAGCTGATCGAAGGTCTGATCAAACGCAATCATGAACTGCCAATCGGCGAACTGTGGTTGGTTGATATCGAAGATGGCGCAGAGAAAGTCAGCATCATTGGCGATTTAACACGTCGCATGTTGGCTAAAAACGACATGTCGCATATTGATGTGCACGTCACCTTGGATCGCAA
Organism: Vibrio harveyi NBRC 15634 = ATCC 14126 = KCTC 12724; assembly: GCF_001591145.1. GTDB lineage: Bacteria > Pseudomonadota > Gammaproteobacteria > Enterobacterales > Vibrionaceae > Vibrio > Vibrio harveyi. Next base: position 18,483 of record NZ_BCUF01000029.1, read on the forward strand.
ACCTGCTTTGAAAGACGCAGACTTTGTATGTTCTCAATTTCGCGCTGGCTGCTTGGAAGGTCGAATCCGTGATGAACGCATCTCGCTGAAGTACGGCATGATCGGTCAGGAGACCAATGGGCTAGGCGGTTTTGCCAATGCCTGTCGCACCATTCCTATCGCGCTGGAAATCTGTAAAGAGATGGAAGTGTTGTGTCCAGATGCTTGGTTGCTAAACTTTACCAACCCATCAGGCATGGTTACAGAAGCGATTCTCAAACACACCAAAGTGAAAGCGGTCGGTTTATGTAACGTGCCAGTGATCATGCAAAAAGGCATCGCCCAAATGCTAGGTGCTAGCGAGCAAGAGTTTGTACTGCAAGTTGCGGGTTTGAACCACTTTATCTGGGCACGTCAGATCCTGCACGAAGGTCGTGACAAACTGCAAGAAGTGGTCGAAGAGATCCTATCCGGCAACGATCCTTTGGTGCCGCAAAATATTCCTCCATTCGACTGGCCACAAGAGTTGCTGCGTAATATGGGGATGATCCCGTGTGCTTACCTGCGCTATTACTACACCAGCGAAGACATCATGAGCCAAGAGATTGAAGAAGCGAACGGCGAAGGCACACGCGGTGAAGTGGTCAAAGCTATGGAGAAACGACTGTTCGATATCTACCGCAATCCAGAGCTCAACGAAAAACCAAAAGAGCTCGAAAAGCGTGGTGGTCAATACTACTCAGAAGCTGCCTGCGAGCTGATGAGCTCTATCTACAACGATAAGCGCACCATCATGCACGTAAACACCCGTAACAACGGTGCCATTGCAGGTTTACCTGACGATTGCGCGGTGGAAGTCAGCTGCATGATCACAAAATCGGGACCTGTGGCTTTAAACGTCGCGCCATTCCCAAGCGATACGCTGCGCTTGATTCAATTGATGAAAGACTTTGAATCACTCACGGTAGAAGCGGCTGTCACAGGCGACCGCAATGCCGCGCATCGAGCATTGATTTTGAACCCGCTCGTGACCACTGGAACGATTCTAGAAAAGGCTCTAGAAGAGACGATTGAAGCTAACCTCGACTACATGCCACAGTTCCGATAATCCAAACAAAAACAAAAAAGGGATGGTGAATACCATCCCTTTTTTGTTCTTCAATTTACCCAGTAACCTCAAGGTGTTTGAATACTGTTACTACATGGTCAGTATAATTTTGCCTTGCAGCGTGACTGCCTCATCTTCTATCAGCTCGAAGGCACTCTGGAACTGTTCTAACGGAAGGTAGCAATCCACATCAAGTTGTATCTGGTGTTCCACAAAGTGTTCTAGCATCTCAGCAAAGACTTGTTTGCGAACGGTCTTACCAACCGACTCTTCCCAATAACGCAAAAAGAACGTGCTGAAATCGATATTGTTCTGCTTCATATAAGCGAAGAAAGCAGACTCATAAGGGGTGAGTGAAAGCGTTCCGTAATTGATGTATGTTCCCGAATGACGCAAAACTTGGATGAGTTCTGTTCCCACTTTGCCGCCAATAGCATCAAACGCGACATTCGGTTGCAGCAACTCTCGGGCATCAATTTGAGATTGCAGATCTTGCTTGCTATTTAGCACTGCAATGGCGTCGTATGGATAACGCTCTGGCGCGGAGCTTATCGCAATCAAAGTAAATCCAAGTGAGTGCGACAACTGAGCGAAGATCTTACCAATCGCAGAATTGCCTGCGTTGATGATCACCACGTCATCTTTACTTAACTTGGCAACGTGAGTGGTGATCACCCAAGCCGTCAGGGCATTGATATACAACTGGCAAGCGTAGCCATTCTCAAGCTCTTCCGGCACTGCAAAGACATTCTCCTCAGGCGCATCGACATAGCTTTGCCAAGCCCCACTCTGTGCCACCAGCACCTTTTGCCCAATTTGAAATTCGGTTTGATGCGGATCGTTTATCTCAACCACTCGCCCAACCGCTTCAAACCCAGGCACTCGCGGCGGTACGTGGGTACGACGATACTGCCCTACTCCCTGAATCGACAATCGGTCACTCGGATTAATGTTTGTGGCTTCGATTTGCACGCGCACTTTATCCAAAGCCAGTGGCTCTAGCTCAACATACTCCAACACCAATGATACACTTGGCGAACCAAAGCTCAGTTGATTAACGCGAGTGTTTGTCTTGGTCTTAGTTAAGCTCATCTTGATACCATTGAATTGCTCGAGGGAATATGGCGCGCCATAGCGAAACGGGTATATAACGTTTTCTCGGCGCGCACGTCAAATTGGATAAGAGCTTAAACGGGCTGACTCAGCATAAACACCACCACTAACGCTAGGCTGCTGCCCATGCATCGGTTTACCCACACCACCTTTTGTGGTGACTGAATAAAGCGGTTCAATACTGTGCCAAAGTACGCCCACGCAAACATCCCCAGCACACCAGTTCCCACCATTACGCTGATAATGATCACCACCTGTGTCAGGTAATCATTGTTTGGTGAGATGAATTGAGAGAACACTGTCAGTGACGCAACCCAACTTTTCGGATTAAGAATTTGCACCCAAACGCCAGATAAAAAGCCGGACTTTTTCGCATTCGAATCATTGTCGAGTTCCATTGTGGCAATCGACCATGCGAGATACAGCAGGTACGCCGCACCAATCCACTTTAACGCCGTGTACAAATCAGGGTAAAGGGTAAACAAACTGACAAGCCCCACACTTGCACCAACCAACATGATGATCACCCCGACTGCATTGCCCAATACGAACGGTACGGTCGCAGAAAACCCATATCGGCTTGAAATACCTAACAGCGCGACGTTACCAGCTCCCGGCGTTAAAGAAATAGAAACGGCAAACAACAAAAATGCCGCCAACAATTGAGCACTCATGCACTCTCTCCCAAAAAGTAATCAACGAATATGGGAACAGTCTAACGATTTGGGTAAAAAGAAAATTGCTATCTGAGCTACGATAAAAGCAAATTTGAGCAGACTATTTCCAGAGTAACCATGAAAAAGAAAGAATCCACCAACTTTGAATTGGATAGTACCGATTTCGCCATTCTTGACCATATTCAGAAAGATGGTCGCATGAGTAACTCTAAGCTTGCCGAGACCGTTAACCTGAGTGAAACGCCCTGCTGGCGACGCTGGAAAAAGATGGAAGAGGAAGGCTACATTGAGGGTTATGCAGCAAAGCTGAACCGCAAAAAGCTCGGTTTCCAAGTTTCTGGTTTTACGCTGGTGACACTAGGCAGTCATGAGGTAGAAAACACCACGCCTTTTGAAGACTTTGTCGCAGAAACCGATTGGATCTTAATGTGTCACTGCATTGCAGGCAGCGCGGATTATATGGTGCAAGTGGTGGCTCGAGACTTAGACGAATACTTTGACCGCATCAGTGCTATTCGCCGCGTGAAAGGCATCAGCGCCATTCAATCTAACGTCTCCGTAAAGGAAATTAAGAGTACTTTCCAGTTACCGTTAGAGTAGTGTGATGGACGAGACTGATTTTGTGGGCAAGATTGGACTCACTATCCCCGTCGACCATTCACACGGAACTGTTGTGGGGTGACATCAAAATAGGCTTTAAACGCTTTGATGTAAGAAGAGTCATTTTGATACCCCACTTGATCGGCAATGCTTTGGATCGAGAGCTCTTCATCTAGCAAAGAGAGCGAATAAATCAGCCGAATTTGTTGCCGCCAAAGTTGAAATGAGGTGTTGAACTCTTTGGAGAACAGGCGCGACAATGTTCGCTCAGATGCGCCTACTGTCTCTCCCCACTGTTTGAGTGACCAATCTAATGCTGGCGTGTCGGTCAGCGCTTCAAATATCAGCTTTAAGCGCCTGTCTTCTGGCAGCAGTAACTGAAAGGTCTGCACGTTATCTTTCATGATTTGATCGTGGAGTACGCCAAGCAATCGTGATACTTCCTCATCACTCACGAGCCCTTCGCATTGGCGGCGTATTTCCTGTAACAGCTCGTTTAAGAACGGCGTGAGAGTGATGGTTCTAACTTGATGCTCGTACTCAGTACCAAACTTAGGGTTTAGATAGATACCGACAAATGTCGTATGGCTTAGCGCGATGGATTCATGTTGAATACCCGCAGGTACAAACAGCGCAGAGGTATGAGGCACAAGGTGTTGGTAGTGCTCGGTTTTGGTTTGCAATAGCCCTTTGATCGGGAAAATGACTTGATGCCACGTGTGTTGGTGCAACGCATCAATGTAACCTTTCGGCATGTCGATGGTCTTAACCAAAGCTGGAGAGTGAGGATTGGCAGCCATCATCTCATTGGAGGTCATGACACCGGAGTGAGAATCGATTTGGCGGGTTGGCATCATTAACTGTCCTTACATCCCTACTCTGACACAAGTTCACTAGGCTATCATGCTCGGCAAAGTGAATGAAGCCGTGAGGTGCGACGTATGCGATATCAAGTTGAAATATCCAAAGAAAACCAACTCTTATTCAAAGTCAATATTGATAACATCAACCAAGACAAGTGCGAAGCATCGCTTGAAAACGTGTTAACCAAGTTTCCTAAAGCGGAAGGTTATCAACGTCATGTGTTGGTTTCAGATAGCGAAACGCGTTACTTAAAAAGCACAGAAAAGCGCATTGAAGTACTGGCAGCGATTCCGGTATTCAAATCATTGGGTGAGCGATAACGTGATTTTGTCTCACACCGTTTGGCAAATCAGTTTTAGCGATAAGGAAAGAATATGAAGAAGTTAGGCGTAGTTAACAGCGTATTAGCAGGTAAAACCGTTGCCTTTGCACATGGTGCGAAAAGTGCGATTAACAAGCAGGTTCTACCTCAGCGTCAGCACGCAACAGAACTGGGTTTTACCAACGACGAACAAGGCGATCCGCGCTTTCATGGTGGGATTCAAAAAGCCCTTCATATTTACCCAAGCGAGCACTATCCGATTTGGCAACAAGAGTTGGGCGACAAAGCGATTTTCCAATCAGCTGGCGCGTTCGGTGAGAACTTAAGCTCAAGCGGCGTAACAGAAGCGTCCATTTGCCTGAAAGATAAAATCCGCATCGGCTCAACCTTGCTGGAAGTATCCCAAGGGCGCATGCCTTGCTGGAAACTCAACGTCCGCTTCGAGCAAAACGACATGGCGAGAAGACTGCAAGATACGCTTCGAACAGGCTGGTACTTCCGAGTGCTACAAGAGGGCGATATCGGTGCAGGTGACGAGATTATTCTGTGCGAAAGACCTCACCCAGACTGGTCATTGGCTCGCATCATGGGCGCAGTATTTACTGGTTGCCTAGATAAAACAGAGCTAAGCCAACTAGCGGAACTTCCATTGGTTGAATCTTGGGGCAAGCTTGTTGAACGCCGCCTAGAAACCGGTGAAGTCGAAGATTGGGAGATGCGTTTGGTTGGTCCGACTGCGGGTTAATTCCCGTTTTGACTCCCCGATAGATCGGAGCGTATCCCTTCCGATATCCGCCCCACAACCAATTCAGTGGGGCTTTTGCTTTTTAGCCGTTCAAAACAGCAAATCTGTATTTAAGCTGGAGCTTAGCAATTAACAAAGGTTAATGAATCACGCACAAATACTCTTTATGTTGTACCCAAAATAATACAAGGGGAAGCATGATGCTCGAATGGAGAATTAAGAAATTCGCAGACCTGTCTGTTCAAGAGCTTTACGATTTTTTGCAGCAAAGAGTCAATATTTTCATCGTAGACATGAACACGCCATACAGTGATTTGGATGGTAAAGATAACCATCCCGACACCTACCACGTGATGGGGTATGATAACGAACGTCTGGTGGCTTATAGTCGTATTATGCCTCCGAAACTCGGATATCCCGTTGACGTTTTACCCTTGCTGAACTCTGATGCCAATGACGTGTGTATTGGTCGCGTTATCGTCGCAGAGGACTACAGAGGGAAAAACATCGGTAACCAATTGATGCAAGTGAGTTTCGATGCCACAAGAAAGATCTACCCGACCGACAGCATTTTTATATCCGCACAAGCACACTTGAAAGACTACTACGGCAAGTTCGGCTTCGATGTTGTCACCGATAGCTACTTGGAAGATGGGTGCTCTATGTTGGGTCTTAGATACATTCCGAAAGTTGTCTGCTCAGCCTAAAAAACCATTCATCACCCTATACGTTCACTTAGAACGCTATTAGGCGTTTTATCTCAAAGCCAAAACCGTCATCACTTTGCTCTGTATCGTGTATTGAAACAAAGCAAAGGAGAAAGGCAATGAGCGGACAGTTAGTAAGATTGGTTTTAAGATGGATGCATATATTGTGTGCGCTGTTGGTGAGTGCAGCGCTTTATTCACCGCTGAAAGCAAATGAAATGTTCATGACTTTAACGTTATTTGTACTTGTTCCCGTCGTTGCTATCACAGGCGTTATGATGTGGAAGCAAGGGAAAGTCATGAAGTACCTTCACCGCAAACCCAGTTAAACCATCTCAACGGCAATAGAGATCATCTATACCAATGTCTCAACCATGCCTTCACAGCGGGCATGGTTCTACTTCTTAGCGTTTTTTTAGGCGAAACCATACATTTCTTAAAGTCATCATTACACTTCCATACGCTCTGCTGATAGAGAGTTACAATTTTATTTTGTACAGTGTTCAAAACCAAACAACTGGGACAGAACAATGAACAAGACAATTATTGCATTATTAACGTTGACGGCTGCAGGCACGGCAACAGCGGGTGATACTTATATTCGTAACGGTAACATCTACAACAACGAAGGTGGCTGGATGGTCGAAGCTGGCGTAGTACAAGCGAGCGATCTTTTCAAAGACCAAAAACACAACACTGCGCCAGTTCTAAACGGTGGCTACCATGGTGAAGACTTCAACGCTGATTTAGGCGGTATTAACTACCGTTTCCTAGGTGACAACGATGAACTACTTAACATGAGTGCTTACGTAGTAGGTAGCGGTGTACCTCGTGATAGCGATGTAGCGAAAAGCCTAAAAGGTACGAAACGACGTGATATTGCGATCGATCTAGGTTTGAACGCAGATTTCAGACTTGATCCAAACAACGTGATCTCAACTTACCTACAACATGATGTATCAGGTGCTTACAAAGGCTTCCAAGGTGGTGCTACTTACTTCCATATCATGAATATCGGTAATGTTGATTTCGTACCATTTGCGAGCGTGTCTTACCAAAGCAAAGATTACGTTGATTACTACTTCGGTGTAACAGACAAAGAAGCACGTGCAAACCGCAAAGCATACAAAGGCGATGCAACCGTAAACTACGGTTTAGGTTACAAACTGGTAGTGCCAATCACTGAGCACTGGCAAATCAGCCAAGTATCACAATACACTCGTCTAGGTAGTGGCATCAGCGATTCTTCTATCGTAGACAGTGCAAACCAATGGGCAGTAGGCGCGACAGTTTCTTACAACTTCTAAGCACTCCCCCTATTTAGACACACACTCCATTTAATTAAAAAGCCATCATTACGATGGCTTTTTTTTATTTGGTTTTGCTCATTTAGCTTTAGGCGCTTGGCGTTTCGGCTTACCTTGAAACTGCTTAATGCTCTTTTTGGCATTGGTTCGGCGATTGGCTTTTTTATCACGTGGAGCACGCTTGCTTTCGCCTGTTGATGGCTTATCCGTTACAGGGAAACCTTCAAGGTCTTGCGTTGGCAATTCACGTTGCGTCAAGTTACGGATCGCTGTAAGCGCTTCGGTTTCTCCATGGCAGACCAGCGACATTGCGACACCTTGCTCGCCAGCACGCGCTGTGCGCCCAACTCGGTGAACGTATGTTTCCGCATGCATTGGCAATTCAAAGTTAATTACTACTGGTAGTTGCTCGATGTGAATACCGCGAGCTAATAGATCGGTAGCGATCAACACCTGTGTTTGCCCGGACTTAAACTGCGCCAACGCTTCTTCTCGCTCTGCTTGGCTCTTATTACCGTGCAGCGCATTGGTTGTAATTCCAGCTTTGTTCAATTTCTTCGCCAAACCATCAGCGTTCTCTTTAGCACCAATAAATACCAATACCTGCGCCCATGCATTTTGCTTGATCAGTTCAACCAACGCTTTGGTTTTGCTGCCTTTGTTGACGAGATACAACGTTTCGGCAATATCTTGATTGGTGCTGTTTTCTTGATGCGCTGCTACCTGTTTTGGTGCGTGCATGAGCTGCTTGGTTTTGCCCTTCAACTCATCAGAAAACGTTGCTGAGAACATCGCGGTTTGACGCTGGTTTGAAATCTGCCCTGCAATATTTTGCACGTCTGGCCAAAAGCCCATATCCAGCAAACGATCCGCTTCATCCAACACTAGATAATGGATATTACCCAGGACCAAACCGTTGTTCGCCAGATCAACTAAACGACCGGTTGTCGCCACAAGAATGTGGGGATTTGACGCAAGTGCTTGTAGTTGCTGCTCTTTGTCAACGCCACCACACAAACACACTGCGTTGAGACCAATAGATTGACCAACTTGGTTAATCGCCTCGCTCACTTGTGTCGCCAGTTCACGTGTAGGTACTAGAATCAGCGCTTTTTGCTCTGGATTTACACTTAGCTTTTCCAACAAAGGCAAACCATACGCAAGGGTTTTACCACTACCTGTATTTGCCAATGCCAACACATCTTTACCACTGAGTAGCTCAGGAATAGCCAAAGCCTGAATATCAGTTGGCTTCTTAAAGTCTTTTGGCAGTGCGTGAATCAGCTCAGAACTCAAAGAGAGAGTAGAAAATGGCATTAGCTTAACCTTGTGCTTTTGATTGAAGAGGCAGTAAAAGATGCGGTAAATCGCAGGCGCGGACTTTACCACAATCTAGGAGACGAACAATCCAATTTTAGAAGAGGAAGTCTGCGAACGTTGTTGGTTTTTAATGCCTCAAACCAAAACAGTGATTAGATTGCCGCTTGGTAGGTACCACGAATAGGGTAATCATTTTCTGGGTTACGGATAAACGCCAACCCTGAGAGCAAGACTTCTAGGTCAGGTCGAGCGAATGGACCGTTGGAAATATCGACTAACTGAACTTGTCCTTTACTGTTCACCACAAACAAACCTGGCTCTGCAAAGAGATGGTCTGTCTCTTTTTCTGAGCGAGGCTCCGAGATATACAAACCTAGCGTTTGCATCTGCTCTACTGTCAGACCATAAGCGACTGGGAACGTGACGGTAAGTTGCTCCATATGCTGCTCTAGCTGTGCTTGGCTATCTGCGGACACCGCCACGATATCCATCCCGAGTTGTAAGAATCGCGCTTTTAGTGTCTCTAGTTGGTTGAGATAGCGAGTACACAAAGGGCAATGTTTGCCACGGTAAACCACCACTAAACGCCAATCGACATTCTCTGAAGGCTTACCTAGCTCGATTGTATCGCCATTTAACGTTGGTAGAGTGATAGAGGGAAACAAATCACCTGCGGTAAATTTCGTCGTTGTCATTATTCAGTCCTATTTACTTCACATTGTTCACGGTAAAGCGGGCGCGACACAGGTTGGAGTGGAGGGCATTGCTGCCCTCACATGTCGCGCCCTAATCAAGAGACCGGAGTTATCATCGAATGTATTCGTTACATTTGTCAGAATTAATACGTTCAATAACCACAACTTTTAAAAATGTGAACGCAGAACCAAAACTCTGCGCTTTTACATTGTAAATCGAGCGGATATTTTAGCTTTATGCCACTTCAGAACTATACATTTGAGCCATGTGAAGGCACTGCGGTTCTGGTGAGAAATCAACGATACCTCCTCGCCCGGCTTCAACATTGCAGTACTCAACTAACAAGGCTTTGAGCTTAACTCGACCGCGCTGAATTCGGCTTTTCGTCGCAGAAAGCGAAAGCCCCAACTGATCCGCTACCGTTTGTTGAGGCAAACCATCGAGTTCAGACAAAATCATGGCTTGGCGATATTTCTCTGGTAGGCACTCAAACATTGGGCGCAAACAATGCCCCATGGTTTGTAGATTCTCCAGCTCTATCGGCATTTCCTCTTCAATCTGATTGTCTATCAGCTCTTCATAACTTTGCTGCGTACGATAGTGATCCATGATCGCGTTGTGCGTGATGCGATATAACCAACTTTTAATTTTACTTCGCGCTTCTAACTGGTCGATCTTTTGACTCGCCTTGATGTACACCTCTTGCAAAATGTCATCGGCTAAATCTGGATCACTGGTCTGTTTGACAATGTAGTTTTTGAGCTGCTCTTTGTGCGTCAACCACTCTGCTAACATACGACGGTCTCTATACATAAAAAGATAATTCGATATTAATCGAAATATAACCGTATGGCAAGTATGACATAGACCGCTAAGACTCAGACTCAACCACGCCATCTGCTAGCGCTTTGATACCTTTAGTGATGGTTTGTGTCATCGTTTTATTCTCCTACCACTTCACTTATTTACGTTTATCGACAGCGGCTTTAAGCAACTCAAACGAGGTTTGAATTTGCTCTAAAGAACAAGCGAAGTTCATGCGGTAGTAGTTTTCATTGGGTTCACCAAACCAAGTACCTGGCGTTAGCGCCATTTTGGCTTCTTCTGTCAGCAAGGTTTTTAACTGAGAAGGTTCTAATTCTAAACCAGAAAAATCCAACCAAATTTGGTTGGTTCCTTGTGGCGGGAACGCTTTCACCAGTGGCAAGTTGTGCTCAATAAACTCAATAATCCAGTTACGATTGTTTTGCGTGTAGGCATGAAAACCTTCAAACCACTCTTTACCTTGTTGGTAACCCGCAATCGTCGCGTAAGTGGTAAACGCATTGCCATGATCGATAGACAGTGAAGCTGACGTCGCTTTGATTTTCTCGAAAAGTGCTTGGTTATCGCTGTAAATATAACCGTTAGAGATGCTGTTCAAACCAAAATTTTTCGCCGGCGAGCCAATGATCGTCAGGCTGTTTTCATAACCTAATGAAGTCATACTGGTAAAGGTGGAACCTTCAAACACAATGTCGGCATGCACTTCATCGCTGATGATCATCACCTTGTATTTCTCAGCTAACGCCACCATGCGCTCTAGTTCTGCTTTCGTCCAAACACGCCCCACTGGGTTATGAGGGTTGCACAGCAAAATCATTTGCACTTCACCACTTTTCAACTGATTTTCAAGCAGCTCAAAGTCCATCACGTAGTAGTCGTTTTCAATTTTCATTGTGTTGCCCACAACAGTACGACCCGCAGATTCAATTAAACGTCGGAATTGATGATAAACCGGTGTCTGGATCAGAACGCCCTCACCTTCTTTGGTGAACTCGCGAATCAGTAGCGCAATCGCACTCAGTACGCCCGGCACTTGAACAAAGTTATCAGTGCTAAGCTCAAGACCATGCAAATCCTTATTCCAATCAGCAATGGACTGAAAGACCGTCTTGCTATCAAACTCGTATGAGAAGGTTTCACGGCTGACAAGTTGCTGCATCGCTTGCGAAATAGGTGATGCAATAGGAAAGTCCATATCCGCAATCCAATACGGTACGACTTGGTCTGTTCCGTACACTTGGTTGAGCATTTGGCTATCGTGCTTGATGAATTTATCTTTAATGTCTGAACGCGTTGGTTGCGGCTTGAACATGGAATTCTCCGGTCAAAATAGTTGTGTCTAATAAGACGACATCGCAAAGAAAAAGACGCAGATTATTTGCAACTCTTCATTATAAAAGTGACTTTCGATCACTTTTTACGCCAAGAATCATAGTGTTAAAGAGCAAAAATTCACAATAAATAACTGTGGTTAATCAAAGTCCCATGAGAAGCCAACACTAACATCGCCATCGTCGTTCGACTGCATGCGAGTTTTAATGTTGCTGTTTGGAAAATGCGTGATGTAGCACTCGACGTTTTTCTTTTTGTTCGCATCGGCAAGAGATGTGAATTGCTCTTCTGTCCCTCGCGTACATTTATCATCGGTAAACGCGTCATGTTTTGGCGTTGTATCCAGCGCGTATGGAGAACTCTCCCATGTATTGCTCTCTTCGAGATTGTAGTCTTTGCCCACATCATCCAAAAAAATACCCTCAGCTAAGCTAGGAGCAGATACCGTTAGCAACGTCGTTGTAAAAAAAATCGCCTTATTCATTCCCCATACCTTTATTCATCAATTTTATAAATCCACTTGGCAACATTAAATACTTGCATTAAGAAAAGCAATAAAAAATTATCGTAAAACGATAAGTTTTTATTGCGATATTATTTTTAACTGATTAGGATGAGCGAAAATTAAATCTGATATGAGGTTTGTCATGTCTCAACATTCCATAAGCAACTTTAGTCGTAAGCTACTTATCCTATTTTGGTTTTCTATGATCTTCACGGTTGTGCTCAATACCGTCTTTTGGTTTGGGGCAACTATGTTTGATGCGGAGTGGTTTCACGCCACCTTTCCTATTGAAGTGGCGCTCCCTCTTTCCGTTACGCGTTCTATAATTGGCTACTTCCCAAGCATGATCTCAACACTACTGACAGTGGCCTTACTGTGGCAGCTCATCGTCCTTTTCCGTTTGTATGAGAAAGGGCAGATTTTTGAACGCCAAAATACGGAGTGTTTCAAGAAACTCAGCTACTTACTGATCGCAACACCGTTTATTGAAGTCACGATGGACGTGCTTCTTAGCTTGGCTTTGTCGTACAATGACGGGAATTGGAATGTGTCAGCGGAAGTAGACGACAGCGACATTACTATGATGGTCATCGGTTTTATTGTCCGAGTCATCGCTGTAGTGATGGATAGAGCAGTCGAGCTACAAGAAGAAAGTGAGCTGACAATTTAAGTGAATGGTATATGGCGATTGTAATCAACTTGGATGTAATGCTGGCAAAACGGAAGATGCGCTCTAATGAACTAGCGAAGCTCATTGGTATTACTGAACAAAACTTATCGGTACTCAAAAATGGTCGTGCTAAGGCGGTTAAGTTAGCCACTTTGGAAGCCATATGTACACATTTAAATTGCCAACCAGGTGATATTTTAGAGTTTGTGCCGGATGACGACGATTAACACCCTTCATCCCTAATCAACTTAAATAAAAACCGAAGCATTACGCTTCGGTTTTTTGCTTTTATTTATATGGTTTGATGACACTCTCTGGTGTGCTTAATAAATTCAATTACTTAGTGTAGAAAGCGCGTTTTAGTGCCATCTCTAGTCCACGCACTTCCGCAAGACCTTTCAAGCGACCGATGGCTGAGTAGCCTGGGTTGGTCTTCTTCTTCAAATCATCCAGCATTTGGTGACCATGGTCAGGACGCATAGGAATTAAACGGTGATCGCCCACTTCTGCGCGGCGTTGTTCTTCATCCAAAATTGCCATCACCACATTGTACATATCTACATCGCCATCAAGGTGCGCCGCTTCGTGGAATGTCATCGGGTTGCTTTCTTCACGTTTGGTTGAACGCAAGTGAGTGAAGTAAACACGGTCACCGTGCTTTTTAATCATTTTCACTAGGTCGTTGTCACCACGAACACCGTAAGAGCCGGTACACATGGTTAAACCATTCATTTTGCTTGGTACTTTTTCAGTCAACCAATCAATATCTTCGATGGTTGACACAATGCGTGGCAGACCAAGAATTGGGCGCGGTGGATCGTCTGGGTGTACCGCCAATTTCAAACCATGCGCTTCACACACTGGCATGAGTTCTGCCAAGAAGTGCGCCATGTGCTCACGGAGTTTGTCTTTGCTGATGCCCGAGTAACGGTCCAATTGTGCTTGGAACTCTTCTAGCGTGTAACCTTCTTCTGCGCCCGGCAAACCAGCAATGATGTTGCTTGTCAGCTGTTGAATTTGATCCGCCGTCATGCTGTTGAAGTATTCAAGGGCTTGCGCTTGTTCAGATTCGGTGTAATCCGCTTCTGCGCCCGGACGCTTAAGGATATGCAGCTCAAATGCCGCAAAAGCGATTTGGTCAAAACGTAGTGCTTTAGAGCCATCCGGCATTTCAAATTCGAGGTCTGTACGCGTCCAGTCGAGTACTGGCATAAAGTTGTAGCAGACCGTATCTACGCCGCACTCAGCAAGATTACGCAGCGTTTGTTTGTAGTTGTCGATCCATTGTTGGAAGTTGCCCGTCTGAGTTTTGATTTCTTCGTGAACAGGAACACTTTCAACCACCGACCACGTTAAGCCTTTCTCTTCGATGATGGCTTTACGTTTTAAAATCTCTTCTTTAGACCACACTTCACCATTTGGAATGTGATGCAAGGCATTCACAATGCCTGTTGCGCCTGCTTGACGAATATCGTCTAGCGACACAGGGTCATTCGGACCGTACCAACGCCAAGTTTGTTCCATGACACTCACCTTTTTTAAGACGCACTCAGCCCGCTCGAATTTATCAAGCTAAGTGCACAACGACTTCTTAATATGCAGCCACGATAATGCAGCTGCGCTGACTAGAGCCGACCGAAGCCGGCAATGTGGTTAACCGTTTTCAGCGCCCTGCAGAACAACAGGGTTGGAACTGAATAAGTAACCATCAAAATTCGGGTCATCGATGTCAGACAGCTCCAACAGGCGCTGTTTAACGTTTTCAAGGTGTTGCCACATGGCATTTTTTGCAGCGATTGGATCTTTACGCTGCAATGCGGCAAGGATTTTGGCGTGATCGTCTAACCACTCTTCACGGTAGTCTTGACCAGCAATGTGAGAATGAAGTTTATTCCACATTGGGCTGCTCTCACGTCGCTCCCAAGATTGCTTCAGCATGTCCACCAGCACAGAGTTTTGAGTTGCCTCTGCAATGCACATATGAAACTTCTCATCACCGTTACAATCTGCGGTACCGCTGGCGAGTTCTTCTCGTTCTAACTCAAGGGCTGCACGCATTTTCACGATATCGCCTGGCGTTACTTGCATCGCTGCAAATTCCGCAATGTTACTTTCAAGTAACTGGCGAGCTTGGAGCATTTCAAACGGACCGGCATCATCGCTGATCACGTTCTCACGGGAGTTCGGTTGAGATGGAATATTGATAACATACACCCCAGAACCTTTCTTCACTTCGACAAGGTTTTCCAGCTCCAGCATGATGATCGCTTCACGCACTACTGTGCGGCTAACGTCGAGACGTTCTGCGATATCGCGCTCAGGCGGCAGCCTATCTCCGACCACGTAACGGCCATTGATAAGTTCTTGTCTAAGGACTAAACCGATCTCTTGATACGGTCTTTTCGGTTCAAAAGGCATCATGATGATATTATCACTATATTCCATCTAACTTCTCACGCCATCATAACGACCAATAACAATTGGTCAACCTCTATGTACCAGAATGTGGTAACACCTTGTTTTCGATTGTTTATTACTAATTACTTTGTGAATTACTTAACTGCTTTGATCTTCTCAACCAGTTCATTTAATTCAGGATTTGTCTTTTCTAAGTCCGCGTACATTGGTTGAACCGCTTCAACGAATGCCGCTTTATTTGGTTCAACAAAAGTTACGCCCATCTTTTCAGCTTTTGTACGCTCTTTTGCTTCTGACTCAGCCCACAATTTCTTCATGTATTCAGAAGAGTCTGCAGCTGCTTTCATCAGTGCTTTTTGCTGCTCAGGAGTTAGCTTGTCGTACGTTTTAGTCGAAATAACCAATACGTCTGGCACCATGGTGTGCTCGTCTAGGCTGAAGTATTTCGATACCTCACTGTGACGGCTCAAGCTAAATGATGGGATGTTGTTTTCCGCTGCATCCACCACGCCTTGTTGTAATGCAGTGTATAGCTCACCGTATGCCAATGGTGTTGGGTTACCACCTAACGCTTTTACCATCGCAATCGCAGATGGGCTCGGCTGTACACGCACTTTCAGACCTTTTAGATCTTCAGGCGTATTGATTGGCTTGTTGGTGTAAAAGCTACGAGCACCAGCATCGTAGTAAGTCACACCAATAAAGCCGCTGTCTGCTGAAGAATTCAGGATTTCACGACCTACTTCACCGTCGGTCACTTTGTAGTAGTGGTCTTTATCGCGGAACAAGTAAGGCATGTTGAATGCCGCATAAGCTGGGGAGAAAGCTTCCAATTCTGCCGCGTTACTCTTCACCATATCCAGAGCACCGTTTTGCATTAGCTCCATCGATTCACGCTGAGTGCCTAGCTGCGCATCAGGGTAGATACGGATACGAACTTCACCGTCTGTCATTTCACGAACTTCTTTTGCCATAAAGTCCATTGCTTTATGTACTGCATGGTCACGAGGGTGGTTGTGACTTAGCTTCAAAGTGGTCGCAGCATAAGCAGAAGCAGTGGCGCCGAAGGTCATTGCAGCACCTACTACAGCGCTTAAAAGAGTCTTACGCGTCATCATTGTTCTATTCTCCTTGGATTGGTTGTCCAATATGTAGGGTAGTTTTAATTTTTCACGGTATTTCTTGTTTCGAGGTCATTATTGGCGATCGAAAAACCTATCGTCAAAACAAAAAAGCAAATTGATTGACCAAAATCACAATAAGAACCCTTAAATTGGTCAACCAATCCATTTGTGAACCTGCTCACGTGACAACCAAATCGGCTAACTTATAATCCGACCAGAAAGATTAGCGTATGTTACTGCCCTACACAGAAACACATTCTTACATTGGTAAACCAATTGTTATGAGATACGCGTATTTACTGAAAGGAAACTAAAATGAATAAATTGGTCAAATACATAAATAGAGGGTTGGCCGCCTTTACCATCTCTCTGTCGACCTTCCTCGTTTTTTGCGTGGTCTGGCAAGTGCTATCTCGTTACGTTATTGGTAGACCAAGTACCGTGACCGATGAACTTGCTCGTTATCTCTTTATGTGGGTAGCCCTTATTGGTGCCGCATACACCACTGGTCTGAAACGTCACCTTGCTATCGACTTGCTGACAATGAAGCTGCAAGGCAAACGCAAACTCATCAATGAAATCGTCATCCAAATTGCCATTGCCCTGTTCTCTTACGTGGTATTGGTTCACGGCGGTACTCAACTGGCGATGAAAACACTGGCTACGGGTCAGTTAACGCCAGCACTAGGCTTGGAAATGGGCTACATCTACTTCTGCCTTCCAATTAGTGGCGCACTGATGATCTTCTACTCGGCGGTATTTGCTTTTGACCGCATCAAACAATTGACGTCTGGTAAAGCCCTACTCACCGACACCCAACTTGATCAATAGAGGGTTCCACAATGGAATGGCAATTAATTCTTACCCTATTCGGTAGCTTCGCAGTCCTGCTTGCGATTGGTGTACCGGTCTCTTTTGCTATCGGTTTGTCGTCGTTAGCGACCATTTTAATGAGCTTACCGTTAGAGCCTGCTATCGCCGTTGTGGCGCAGCGTATGGCGGCGGGTCTTGATAACTTCGCCCTATTGGCAATCCCGTTCTTTATCTTGGCGGGCAACATCATGAACCAAGGCGGTATCGCACTTCGCCTGATTAACTTTGCTAAAGTTTTAGGTGGTCGTCTTCCTGGTTCTCTAGCGCACGTAAACGTGATGGCGAACATGATGTTTGGCTCTATTTCTGGCTCAGCGGTTGCGTCTGCTGCAGCGGTTGGCGGTACTATGTCTCCCCTGCAAAAGAAAGACGGTTACGATGAAAACTTCTCTGCCGCAGTAAACATTACGTCTTGTCCTTCTGGTTTGTTGATCCCACCAAGTAACACACTGATCGTGTTCTCATTAGTGTCTGGTGGTACGTCTATCGCAGCATTGTTCCTAGCAGGTTACATTCCTGGCATCTTGATGGGTCTGAGCATCATGGTAGTGGCAGGCATTATTGCGAAACGTCGTGGTTACCCAATCGCAGCACGCCCTTCTCTTGCAATGGTTTGGGATACGTTCTTAAAAGCAGCCCCATCTCTGGCACTGATTGTGATCATCATGGGTGGCATTATCGGCGGTATCTTCACCGCAACAGAAGCCTCAGCTATCGCGGTGGTGTACACCTTCGCTCTTGCAGTACTGATTTACCGTGAAGTGAAATGGCGAGACCTTCCTAAGATCATCCTAGAATCTGCAGTCACCACCTCTATCGTATTGCTGTTGGTTGGCGCATCTATGGGTATGTCTTGGGCAATGGCAAACGCTGATATTCCTTACATGATCGCGGACGCTCTACTGGCTATTTCAGATAACCCACTGATGATTCTTCTGATCATCAACATCATTCTGCTGATTGTTGGTATCTTCATGGATATGACACCAGCGGTACTGATCTTTACGCCAATTTTCCTACCAATCGCGCTGGATATGGGCATCGACCCAGTGCACTTCGGCATCATGATGACGTTCAACTTGGCTATCGGCATCTGTACCCCACCAGTAGGTAGCGCGTTGTTCATCGGTTGTTCTGTGGCGAACGTTGCCATCGACAAAGTGATTAAGCCTCTACTTCCATTCTACGTTGCACTGATTGCGGCACTAATGGCAGTGACCTTTATTCCTGAACTAAGCCTGTTCTTGCCTAACCTTGTTCTTGGCTACTAAGCGCTTAGTGACAAGCTCTAGAGTTACGATCTCTAGATTCGAATGATTAAAATAAACCATCCCGCAGGTTCGCCTGCGGGAAAAGGGATACCAAAATGAAGACTATTTCGAATTCCACTCTGAATGACCACGTTCTGCTTCCGGACTACGACCGCTCAACGCTTAAAAGCCGTATTGTTCACCTTGGTTTTGGTGCATTCCACCGAGCGCACCAAGCTCTATTCACTAATGAAATGCTAAGCAAAACAGACTCGGATTGGGGCATTTGCGAAATCAACCTATTTGGTGGTGAAGAGTTAATTCAATCGCTGCGCGCACAAGACCACCTCTATACAGTGGCAGAAAAAGGCGCAGGATCGACTGAGGTAAAAGTGATTGGCTCAGTGACCGAATCACTCCACCCAAGCCTCGACAGCATTCAAGCGGTGTTAGAAAAAATGACAGAGCCACAAGTGGCGATCGTTTCAATGACGATTACCGAGAAAGGCTACTGCGCTGACCCAGCGACGGGCACGCTTGATAAAAACAATCCGCTAGTCATTGCTGACCTTGCCAACCCAACTGAGCCAAAATCAGCATTGGGTTACATCGTGCAAGCACTGAAGATGCGCCGTGAACGCGGTCTGACGCCATTTACCGTGATGTCTTGCGATAACGTGCAAGAGAACGGTCACGTAGCAAAAGCAGCGGTACTTGAGTTCGCTCAACTGCTCGACCCAGAATTGTGTGACTGGATTGAAACCAACGTTACCTTCCCTTGCACCATGGTTGACCGCATTGTGCCAGCAGCAACCGAAGAGACACTGACTGAAATCGCTGAGCTACTTGGCTGTGAAGACCCGTGTGGCATCGCTTGTGAACCTTTCCGCCAATGGGTTATCGAGGATAACTTCGTGGCAGGTCGCCCGGATTGGAACGTGGCTGGCGCAGAATTCGTTGCCGACGTTGTGCCTTACGAAGAAATGAAGCTGCGCATGCTAAATGGTAGCCACTCGTTCCTAGCCTACCTAGGTTACCTTGGCGGTTACGCGCACATCTCTGACACCATGACAGATGAAGGCTACCGCAAAGCGGCATTCGACATGATGATGCAAGCGCAAGCCCCTTCGCTGACCATGCCAGAAGGCACCGATTTAGAAGGCTACGCCAAGCTGCTTATCGAGCGCTTCACTAACCCGAGCTTGAAACACAAAACATGGCAAATCGCGATGGATGGCAGCCAGAAGATCCCACAACGCATGGGCGGCAGCTTACGATTCCATCTTGCTCAAGGCTCTAACTACTCTTGGTTGGCAACAGCAATTGCAGGTTGGATGCGCTACGTATCTGGCGTGGACGAGCAAGGCAACGATATTGATGTTCGCGATCCGATGGCAGAGACACTACGTCAGATCTGCGACCAGCACGGCTTGAACGTTTCTGTTGTGCCTGCATTGCTCGCGGTTGAAGCCATCTTCCCTGCAGAGCTTGGTCAAAACCCACAAGTGATTGATGCAGTGAGCAGTGCTTACCAATCGCTAATCGATAACGGTGCTCGTGCCACTGTCGCTGCGTTGTAATAGGAGTTAACGATGAAGAATTTCTTGTGTGAAGACTTTTTACTCTCAAACGAAACTGCACGTCGCTTGTACCATGAGCATGCGTTCCACCAGCCAATTTATGATTACCACTGCCACCTAAACCCAGCGGAAGTGGCGCAAAATCGTCAGTTCGATAACTTGGGTCAAATCTGGCTTGAAGGCGATCACTACAAATGGCGTGGCATGCGCTCGGCAGGCATTGAAGAGCGCTTGATTACGGGTGATGCGAGCGATTACGACAAATACATGGCGTGGGCGAAGACGGTTCCTCAAACCTTGGGCAACCCGCTTTACCACTGGACGCACCTAGAACTGCGTCGCCCATTCGGCATTACCAATACGCTGTTTAGCCCAGACACAGCAGACCAAATTTGGCATCAATGTAATGAGCTGCTTGCGACACCTGAGTTCACAGCTCGCGGCATCATGCAGCAAATGAACGTCGTAATGGCGGGCACGACCGATGACCCTATCGATTCACTAGAACACCACAAAGCGATCGCAGAAGACGACACCTTTAACGTTAAAGTACTGCCGAGTTGGCGTCCGGATAAAGCGTTCAAGATTGAATTGGACGTGTTTGCGGATTACATGCACAAACTGGGCGAAGTAGCAGACATTGAAATTCGCCGCTTTGATGATTTATTGAGTGCGCTTGATAAACGTTTGGCACACTTCGATGCACATGGCTGTCGTGCGGCAGACCACGGCATTGAGATCGTCCGTTACGCGCCAATTCCAAGCGAAGCTGATTTAGATGCGTTGCTGACCCGTCGTTTGAGTGGCGAAGTACTGTCAGAGCTTGAATGTGCGCAATTCTCTACCGCAGTTCAAGTTTGGCTCGGCAAACGCTACGCACAATTGGGCTGGGTCATGCAGCTTCATATTGGCGCACAACGCAACAACAGCACACGCATGTTCCAACTACTAGGTGCTGATGCTGGCTTTGATTCGATTGGCGATCGCCCATTTGCTTTTGAACTAGCACATCTATTGGATGAAATGGACCAAACCAATGAGCTGCCTCGCACCATCCTTTACTGTTTGAACCCTCGTGATAACGAAATGATGGCGACCATGATTGGCAACTTCCAAGGTGGCGGCATCGCGGGCAAAGTGCAGTTTGGCTCGGGTTGGTGGTTCAACGATCAGAAAGATGGCATGCAACGCCAAATGGAACAGCTTTCTCAACTTGGTTTGCTCAGCCAATTCGTCGGCATGTTAACGGACTCGCGCAGCTTCTTGTCTTACACTCGTCACGAATACTTCCGCCGCATCTTGTGTGACATGGTCGGTCGTTGGGCAGAGAACGGCGAAGTTCCAAATGACCTATCGTTGCTTGGTCCTATGGTCGAAGACATCTGTTTTGGTAACGCAAAACGCTACTTTGAAGAGAGGGCGTAACCAATGAAGCACATCGCCATTATTGGTGAATGTATGATTGAGCTGAATGGCAAACCGTTCGGCTCAATGCATCAAACATTTGGTGGGGATACGCTCAACGCTGCGGTTTATTTGAGCCGCGGCTGCGAAGCCAATAGCAAACCTGATGAAGTTAAAGTCTCTTACGTTACGGCGCTTGGCAATGACCCGATCAGTACAGGCATGCTGACTCGCTGGGAAGACGAAGGCGTCTCAACAGATTTAGTGCTGCGCGATGAGACTCGCACGCCGGGTTTATATTTGATTCAACTTGATGACCAAGGCGAGCGTACGTTTCTATATTGGCGCAATCAATCAGCAGCACGTTACTTACTTCAACATCCTAACTTTGGCCTGGTTAAGCAAGCATTAACTCAAGTGGATGCGGTGTTTCTCAGCGGTATCTCTTTAGCCATCTTGCCAGAAGAAGACCGAATTTCACTGCTCAACTTATTGGTCGAACTTAAAGCCCAAGGTGTTGAAATCGCTTTTGATAGTAACTTCCGCCCAGCACTATGGCCTCAAGACAATAATCAAACCGTCAAAAACGTTTACCAAGCCATCTATCAACTGACGGACGTTGCCTTGGTGACTTTTGATGATGAGCAATTGATCTGGGGTGACGAAACACCAGAGCAAACCATTGAACGCCTTACCTCTCTTGGCGTAGGCAAATGCATCGTCAAGCTCGGCGCAGATGGCTGCTTGGTTCAAGACTCAACAAATCAGGGGTCGAGCGCGGCTCTGGCTCCACAAGCCGTGCCAACCCAACCTGTCGCTCAAGTGGTGGACACCACATCGGCGGGCGACTCATTCAATGGTGGCTTTTTATCAGCATACCTTGCTGGTGCCGATCTCGCGACCTCATGTCAAAGAGGTAACGCACTGGCAGGTGCTGTGATTCAACATCGCGGTGCCATCATTCCCAAAGCATTCACACAACCGGCGCTTGGCGTCGTTTAAGGAACACTCATGTCTAGTATTAAAGAACAATTGAAAGCTCTGAAAGTCATCCCTGTTATCGCCATTGATAAAGCAGAAGACATTATCCCATTGGGTAAAGTACTGGCAGAGAACGGACTACCAGCAGCTGAAATCACCTTCCGTTCAGCAGCGGCTGCAGAAGCAATTCGCCTATTGCGTGAAACCCAGCCAGACATGCTGATTGGTGCAGGTACGGTGCTGAACCGCGAGCAAGCAATTGCAGCAAAAGAAGCAGGCGCAACCTTTATCGTATCGCCTGGCTTTAACCCAAATACCGTTAAAGCGTGCCAAGAAATCGGGATTGATATCGTACCGGGTGTGAACAACCCAAGCACAGTTGAAGCCGCACTGGAAATGGGATTAACCACCTTGAAGTTCTTCCCTGCCGAAGCTTCTGGCGGCATCAACATGGTGAAATCACTGCTCGCGCCATACACCGACATCGAACTGATGCCTACTGGTGGCATTAACCCTGCGAACATCAAAGATTACTTAGCTATCCCACGCGTATTAGCATGTGGCGGTACGTGGATGGTAGATAAGAAACTGATCGAAGCGGGCAACTGGGAAGAGCTTGCTCGCCTAACTCGCGAAGCAGTAGCGCTTGTGAATGAGTAATGATTGGTTAGTAATCTCAAGGCTCTTGGGTTACCCCTTAGCAATTTAGATAAAGTGCCCAGCCCTCCCTTTGTGGAGGGCTGATTCATTCAAAGCATGGCTCAATTGATTGGGTTATCACGGTAAGTAGATTCCTGATCTCGCCTAGGCTCGTCGGAATGACGATATGACAAATATCTCCCTATTCGTCATCCTGAAAAGCGAGGCACGAGCGTGATTCAGGATCTACTCACAGAGCGAACCAAACTCTATAAGGGCGGCAACTTTGAAGGATGCTCATTAGCTTACTCACTT
Organism: Vibrio harveyi NBRC 15634 = ATCC 14126 = KCTC 12724; assembly: GCF_001591145.1. Classification (GTDB taxonomy): domain Bacteria; phylum Pseudomonadota; class Gammaproteobacteria; order Enterobacterales; family Vibrionaceae; genus Vibrio; species Vibrio harveyi. The sequence goes on from NZ_BCUF01000029.1 coordinate 41,837, forward strand.
AACGAGATGACTTTGCAACACTCTAGGGAAATAAATGGAAAACTGGTTAGCACAAGGCATTGGTGGCATCGCGTTTATGGTTGGCGTGATGGCATTCTGGCAAAAAGACGACATGCGCTTTCGCTATCAGATGATGGCGTTTTGTTTCATCATGGGTATTCACTTTACCCTAATGGGCGCAACCGTTGCTGCCATTGGCGTGATCACTAATGGCATTCGCAGTTTCGCCTCAATCAAAACTCAATCACGTAGAGTAATGTGGTTCTTCATTGCACTTATGTGGCTGATGACCCTACCAAACATCACCCACTTTTTTGAGCTACTCACGGTAATCGGATCGTCCGTCGCCACTTGGGCGCTCTTTTCCAAACAAGGCATCACTCTACGCAGCCTAATTTTGTTTAATTCCTTCTGCTGGGTCAGCCACAATATTTGGCTTGGTTCTATCGGAGGTTCATTGGTCGAGAGTACATTTATCATCACCAACTTACTGACCATATATCGCTTGTATCAAACTAAGACGAATCAGAATGAAACTTGTTAAATATGCTAATTCACAAGAGCTAACCAACTTACGCCGAATGAAAATTGACCTTCTGACAAATTGGGGGGATGTAGAGTTGAAGATAGGACTCAGACAGGCGAAGGGCTTCTTTTGCCAGTTCTGGGGTGATGTAGCCATATTTGCGGTAAGAGAGAGAATAGATTTTGTCGGCAACTTGCAGGGATATAGCAAAAATATTAATCGGTTGAGGTAGCTGAGGAATATCGAAGAACTGGCGATAAATCATCTCAACTTGATGTCCTAACTCAAGATCATGCTCTGTATCTGCATGACCTAACTCTGCAAACGTGTGGCGTCCCAATATCAACTTTTTGGCAATTGGATTGTTATTGTAATAATTCACATAAGCGGTTTCTATCATTCGATTAATATCGGTCCAATGTAGAACTTGTTCTTCATCAATACATTGCTTTAATAGTAAGTCAAAATCGACAAAAACATTCTCCAATAAGCTATGAAATAAGTTTTCTATATTCGGATAATGATGATAAACCGTTGAAGTTGCCATTCCGCACTCTTTAGCAACGTCGTACATCGAAATATCTGTCGCTTCTCGCCTTTCCATCAAGCGGACAACTGCTTTGTTAATTTTCAACAATTTTGTTTCCGTACTAACTTTTCGCATCGTGATGTTGTCCTTCCAAATTTTAATTGAAACCTAATATATAAGGTCACACTATCAATGTCCGCCAAAAGCGACCGTAACTTTGACATGCGACCTTATTGATTTGTGAATTAACGTATTTGCATATTATGGCTGTATATGTGTACCAGACTTCCCTTCAATGATTTCTAACGCAAAAGATAAATCGCCAATATGACCACTTTGTCCTGTTTTTTCAACAAACTGGCAGCATGCATCGACTTTCGGTCCCATCGATCCTGCTGGGAAAGAATATTGCTTCATTTGCTCAATAGTCACATTCTCTAGCCTTTGCTCTTGTGGTGTTCCCCAGTTAAGACAAACGTGGGTGCCATCAGTCAGAATCAGTAAATGCTCCGCCCCAATTTGTTCTGCAATTAATGCGGCTGTCATGTCCTTATCAATAACCGCTTCAAAACCGACATATGCCCCGTCTTTTTCGATCACTGGAGCACCCCCACCGCCACCACAAATAATCAGGTGTTCTTTCTCAAGTAAGTCTTTGATTGCTTTGATTTCTAAGATCTCTTGTGGTTTAGGAGAAGGGACGACACGGCGCCAATGCGAGCCATCAGGTTTCACAACCCAATGATTTGCCTCAGCAAGTTGTTTCGCTTGCTCCTCGGTATAAACTGGACCAATGAACTTAGAAGGGTCAGCAACGGCAGGATCGTTTTCATCGACGACAATTCGCGTCAGTATTGTCGTGGTATAGCGGTCTTCAATCGCAGCATTAAGACCTTGTTGAATCAAATACCCAATCATGCCTTGCGTCTCTGCTCCAAGAACATCGAAAGGATAAGGAGGACAATCTTTGTAAGCGTTATTTTGCAAAGAAAGCAGACCGACTTGAGGGCCATTGCCATGCACAATGACTAAACGGTAGTTTTTACTCAGCTCAGCCAATGAGGTCGCGGTTTGCGCGATACTTTTCTGTTGGTTTTCACAACTCATCACCTCTCCACGTTGCAATAGAGCATTACCCCCAACAGCTACAACAATAATAGGTTTTGACATATCTAAATCTCCAAATAAGTGACGTCAGAATAGACTCAATTCACTGTATTGAATTCACAGCAAAGGATTGGAGATAAAAATCACAATTCGATTCCTATCCAAATTTTGGCTTAGAAAACCTTATTGATATCACGAACTCATTATTACTAGCGCACTGAAACTCGATATGTGATCTCGTATATATTTTTGTGCTTAGCTAAGTAAGAAAAATCTGAATTTCATAAATTGATCAAGAACAAGTATTTCGATAATTACGTTTTTTTTCCCTAAAAATGCCTAACTTCTTTTAATTTACAACGCAATTAACCTCTCCAAAGCCGATATTAAATTCGCATCAAGGTTCGTTACATAAATTTCACTTTTAATAATTGCCATATTCGGTAGTTAAGGAGCGAAACAATGAGCAACGAAACTCAAGGAAAAATGGGGGTCATGAGTATTGCACTATTTACTTTATGTGCAGTACTTGTGGTCGACACACTTACGGCATCCGCCAGTATCGGGGTCAGCTCAATCGGGTGGTGGGTTGTAATGCTGATCTTTTTTGTCATTCCCTATGGATTCATCACCTCGGAACTAAGCACTACCTACCCTGGTGACGGCGGTATTTATGACTGGGTAAAAGAGGCGTTCAATTTTAAATGGGCAGTTCGTACCACTTGGTTCTATTGGATCAACGTCGGTCTCTGGATGCCAGCGGTATACATCATGTTCGCAGGTATGTTCGCCGAGCTGTTTATGCCCGGCCTTTCATTGTGGGGACAAATTGCGATTTGTATTGCGCTCACATGGCTTACCGTTTGGATCTGTAACGTCTCAGCAGACATTGGGGTTTGGGTCACCAACATCGGTGCAATTCTAAAAATCTTGGTGATTGGCACATTGGGTGTAGGCGGTTTTATCTATGCGATGAAACACGGCGTGGCGAATGAATTCACGCTTGCAGCAATGGTTCCTACGCTTGATTCAGCAGTGGCATTTCTTCCTGCCATTGTATTCAACCTAATGGGATTCGAATTGGTTGCAACTATGACCAAAGAGATGAAAGACGTACGCGATATGCCAAAAGCCGTATTCCTTTCTATTGGTATCACTGCATTCCTCTACATCTTCGGCACCATTGGCATTCTGATGGCGTTACCTGTTGAGAGCATCGGCTTGGTTGCAGGCTTAATCGATACCTTCAAAACCCTGTTTGGTGATGGTCCGCTGGGCAATGCCATGGTGTATTTCTTTGGTGTCTGCGCTCTATTAACGCTCATCGGCAACATGGTGAGTTGGACAATGGGCGCAAGCCGTGCCGCCGCAGAAGCAGCGCAAGAAGGCGAACTACCGGCAGTTGTTGCAAAGGTATCGGATAAAGGCTCTCCAGTAGGTGCAAACAATATTACTGGCACGGTTTCTACCGTGGTGATCTTGTCTTACGCCCTATTTGCTCAAGGTAATGACGACTTGTTTTGGTCCATCTTTGCCTTTTCAAGCTGCATTTTCTTATTGCCTTATCTGTTTATGTTCCCTGCTTATCTGAAACTGCGCTTGGTAGATGGTGAACGCGAACGCCCATTTAAAGTCCCTGGCGGCATGGGGTTGCAGTTTGTGATGTCCATTGTGTGCTTCTTCGTGATTTTACAAGCGGTGGTGCTTTTCATCTTCCCAGAAGCACTTGACCTAACCGTTGCCGATTGGAACTACACAGCTCCGGTATTAATCGGCGTCATCACCACGATATTAATTGGCGAGTGGATCTTACTCGGTGCCTTGAAACGCAAAAATCAACAAGTGGAACAAAAAGCTGAGGCTTAGTTCAGGAGATAGACAATGAAAAAGCTATTAGAAACCACACCAAAACAAGACGGGTTCAGAATGCCTGGTGAGCACGAACCCCAAAGTGAAATTTGGATGGCTTGGCCAGAGCGCACGGATAACTGGCGTAACGGTGCGAAGCCCGCCCAAAAAGTGTTTGCCGAAGTAGCCAAGCAAATCAACAAAACCACACCTGTCACCATGTTGGTAAGCGCAGAGCAATATGATAATGCCGTATCACGCTTACCTGATGATATTCGCGTTTTGGAAGTGTCGACCGATGACTCTTGGATGCGGGATATCGGCGCAAGCTACGTCGTAAATGACAACGGTGAGCGTCGCGGTGTCGACTGGGAGTTTAATGCTTGGGGTGGGTTTGTTGATGGTCTGTATTGGCCATGGAAGCGCGATGATCAAGTGGCTCAGAAGATGTGTGAAATTACGGCTGATTCACGTTACAGAGCACCGATAATTCTTGAAGGCGGCTCAATTCACATCGATGGTGAAGGCACCTTGTACACCACAGAAGAATGCCTACTGGACGAGAGCCGTAACCCAGATCTAAGTAAGGAAGAACTGAGCAAAATTCTCCGTGAGCACCTTAATGTGGAGAAAATAGTTTGGTTACCTCGTGGCTTATACAACGATGAAACCAATGGTCACGTCGATAACATTCTCCACATCGTCAAACCCGGAGAAGTGGTTTTGACTTGGTGTGATGACCCGAATGACCCTCAGTACGAAATCAGTCGCGAAGCCTACGACTGCCTAACAAATCAAAGGGATGCGAAAGACCGGAAAATCAAGGTCCATAAGCTACCAATGCCGGGACCTTTGTACATGGCAAAAGAGGAAGCGGCAGGGATTGATATTGCAGAAGGGATGGAGCGTGAAGCCGGTGAGCGTCTAGCCGCCTCGTACGCGAACTATCTCATCACGAACAACCAGATTGTTCTACCTCTACTCGATAAGCGATACGACGCAGAGGTGATTGCGCTCCTAGAGGAGCTCTACCCAGGCTATGAAGTAAACGGTGTTCCTGCTCGTGAGATTTTGCTCGGTGGCGGCAATATCCACTGCATTACTCAACAAGTACCTCAAGTTTAAATCCATACGAATCCAACGACTCAAAATAAAAGGGGCGAGCTTAAGTAAGCCCCAAATGAAAATAGGAAAATGATTATGAAATTACCTTCTTCAAGTGCAACTGACCTACACAAAGCAAACATTGAGCATATGGTGTCTATGAAAGATTTCTCAGTCCGAGAAATGGACAACATGATGGAGTTGATGAGCTACCTAAAACAAGCGCGAAAAGACAATGCTGTCCCACAACTGTTCAAAGGAAAGTCAGTAGGGATGATTTTCGAAGCCGGCTCGACTCGCACACGCGTTTCATTTGAAGTTGCCGCAACGCTACTTGGTGGTCACGCTTTGTTCCTATCGCCAAAAGACATCCATCTTGGCGGCAAAGAATCGATTGATGATACCTCACGTGTTTTGTCACGCATGTGTGATGTGATCATGGCTCGCACTAACAGCCCTGAAACGCTAGATGGTTTGTTAAACATGTCTACCGTACCGGTAATCAACGGCCTAGATACCCGTTTCCATCCAACGCAAATGCTGGCTGACTTATTTACCATTCGCGAGCACATCACTGATGGTCGTCAGCTTAATGAACTGACTTTGGCATTCATGGGTGACGCTACCGATGTATGCCGTTCATTGATGCTAACTTGTGCGAAATACGGCATGGGCTTTAAACAAATTGGGCCAGTTAAATACCACATGGAACCAGAATGGGTCGAGCTTGCAGAATCGTTCTGCAAAGAGTCTGGCGGTCATATTGAGATCACCGATGACGTAGAGCGAATCAGTGATTGTGATGTGGTCTACGGCGACAGCTTCTACTGGGTCACTCAAATGGATGAGAAAGAAGAGCGCTTAGCTGCCTTCATGCCTGATTACGTGATCACGGAAGAACTTATGGCAAAAGCGAAGCCAGGTGCAATGCTTCTGCACTGCTTACCAGCAAACGACAAAGAGGAAGTCACTCGCGGTGCGCTAGAAAGTGAATACTCTGTGGCATTCGACGAAGCAGAGAACCGTCTAACGGCGCAAATGGCCATCTTGGTTTACTTCACTCATAAAGATGCCATCACACCAAGCGAAGAAACCATCAAGCGTCACGAAGACAAAATCCTGACCTTCCTCAGCACCCTATAACGATCTCATTCACTAACTAACGTTTTTATTCGGCACACATAGCCAGACTTGCCTCTGTTTTGAGCGGTTGGTCTGGCTATCTATTGCCTATAGGAATGCACCCATAGCGGTCCTATAGCAGCCAGAATTGGAGAACATTCGAAATGCACGGCGAAATCATCAAAGTATCTAGAAATACAGAAAAAGCACCAATCAACGACGGCTCAACTCAATCGGTGGCTTTCTCCCATTACAACAATATCTCAGCGCAACTGCCGATTAACCCAGAAAGCCAAAAGTTAGTGGAAGGGGGCATCAAAGAGCAAACTAAGCAATGCTTAAGCAATATTAGATCAATCGTGGATAGCATCGAGCACAGCTTAAATGACGTCGTTAAAATCACGATTTATCTTAAATCTATGACCGATCTAGATGCTGTCGATGAAGTTTATAAACAATACTTCATCAGCCACCTTCCAACTCGAACCGTAATTGCCGTTGCTGCACTGCCTTTGGAAGGCGCTTTAGTTCAAATCGACGCGCTCATTTCGAACGGTGAAGGAACACACCCTCAAGAACCTTGCGAGCTGATCAAGCTGGTAAGAAACACAGCAAAAGCCCCTGCCAGTTTGCTGTCGAGCCAAAGTGTTTCGTTCTCACATTACAACCACATTTCAGCCCAACTGCCGATTGAACCAGAAACAGGCAATATTGCTGAAGGCGGGATCAAAGCGCAAACTCGACAATGTTTAAAAAACATCAAGAGCATACTGAACAGTATTGATGTCCCTTTTGATGACATTGTTAAACTCAATATCCATCTGAGAAGTCTCGACGACGCCTTTGCTGTCAATCAAGTCTACAGCACATTTTTTCCAGACTCGGCGATAGCAAGAAGCGTAGCCTACGTGCCCGCTCGTACTATCATCAAAGCTGATGGGTTACCAATGGACGCCTTAGTGCAAATAGACGCGACGGTTTCTCATGGAGACGGAACGCCACCACAAGCCGTTGAAGATCGACATGGGATTGTGATTCGCGCCCACAACACAGAGACGGCACCAATCAGCAAGTTCTCAACTCAAACTGTCGCTTTCTCGCATTACAATAACGTTTCTGCACAACTGCCAATCCATCCGTCGAGTGGCGAAGTCATTGCTAATGACGTAGGCGAGCAAACCATGCAATGCTTAGACAACATCAAAGCCATCATCAAAAGCGTACACCATATAATGGACGACATCGTGAAGCTGAATATTCAGCTAAAAGATATCAACGACTTGCAAGTCGTGGAGGATATTTTAGCAAGCTACTTTGATAAAGAGCTTCCAGCGTGCACTGTTATCGGTGTATCAGAAATCTTTATGGACGCTTCTATCCAAATAGACGCGATCGTTTCTAATGGTGAAGGCACATTTCCAAAAGAAGAGCTTAGCTACTGAGCCTCATAAAATTATCCAGAAAAAAGGTCAGCTCTACAGCTGACCTTACGTTTATCAAAACCTTGTTTGGCTCTAATCAAAGATCGACTTACCCAAAGGAACAGGGTTTTGCTGCCCAAAATTGGTTCCGTTTTGTAATCCACGACAAAACGAGCAATGGATGGTGCTGTATTTGATGTCATTATCTTGGAGCAATTTGAGAGCTTCAAATAAGGTTGGTGGAGTGCCGCAGCTACGGTTACGAATGGTCAATACATCCATTTGAACGGTGCCTTTGTGCTGCATCAGAAATTGCTCAACGACCTCATCGTTCAGCTTTAACACGTCACGATAATACGATTCAAGGTCATGCATGCCTTGCGCAATGTAAGCGTAAGTTTCCGCCTCGTCCGCACTTTGATACTTGGTCAGGTCATAATCTTTATCCAGATCAGTGCTGGTAATAATTTGCCTTGGCTTCACATAACCCGAAGCGAGCCTGCGAATATCCATGCTGCCGCCTTGCGTGTATCCATGTTCACAGTAGAACTGGAGATTCTCATTGGCGGCTAATTTGATTGGGCTCTTACTAAAGGTGCGTCCATGGGCACTAATGATCAAATGTTCCGAGGTTGGCTTTCCCTTCTCTTTTGACCATAAGTAAAGGTGATTACCAATACCGTGTTTCTTAAATGTCGCGTTTTTAGGTACCTTCATTGGCATATTATTATCTCCATATTCACTAGTTCAACCAACGGATTGAAGCTTAAGTATAAGCAGCGAAAATAACCCAACTGGTTGGTTCAGAACGAGGATAATTATGTTTGTGATATGGCTTCTAAAAGTCACTGCAAAAATAGAGCGGCATACAGCCAAGCATCAAGTATATAAGCATAGTTCAAATTGCCTTTTCTCTTTTGAAATCAGAATCCTGGGCAAAAAATGAAAATTTACCTTACGCAGCACTCTGTCAGAGTGCTGTCAGGACAGCGAATACTCTCTCATCCGCACACAAAACCTTCACATCACGGTCATAATCTAGGGTCTAAAATTACTCTTGTACTCGTGTCTACGAACGAAATTTTCAATCGTTAGTTGTGGGAGGTTGCTATGGAAAAGTACTGTCCAATATGTCAAACAGAGCTCATTGGTCGAAGCCAATATTCTGTGTGTCCGAGAAACAGTATCGGTGAATGCGCTTATGATGGTTATGAGGAACACCACGCCCATTGCTGTCATGCTCAACGAAATAGTGCACATGATGCCGAGGCAGTCACACTGGAATAAGTACCTCAAGAATACCCGTTAAAGAGTGCCACTCAACATCGAGTGGCATTTTTGATTGTTTTCAACATTGAAAGGACAGCAAAGGTTAGATCAATTCAAGCAAATGGAGCCCATAGAAAAACGCCGATAAAACTAAAGAAGTGGCAATCACTTTATGCTTTCCCGCTTTCCAAATAGTTCCTCTAGTCGCGACGCAAAGACCAGATGCATAGACATAACGGCAAGCTAAACAGGCACAAACCAAAGAAACTGCCAATAACCAAGAAATTGAGCCATGCAATATCTTAGCGATCGACAACACGATCAAAGCCGACACAAACAAAGTGCGCAGCCAAGATAAAACCGTTCTTTCAACTTGCAGGCCGGCATCGCTTTTTAATTGGGTCTCATCCAACAAAGACATCGTGATAGATACTGCTCAGCAAGAAGGTAATCACCACCACCATTAAGATCGGTATTACTTTAATGGCATGAGAATAAGACAGGTTATTATTTAGCCGCATGGCGATTTCATTCCCTCGCCAATTTGCGTAAGCGAAAATTGAGCAAAGAATAGAAATCGTCAATAAAGATAAGCAAATTAGTGGCTTATACAGGGTATCGTTAAGGCTTGTGGCTAGTTGGTCTACGGCAATAGCTGCGGTAAAAAAGCCAAGTGCGGTGCGTACCCAAGCCAAAAACGTTCGCTCATTGGCAAGTGTAAAACGATAGTCGGGGTCTTCCCCCTGTTTTTTCCAAGACATACTCAAAGCATCAGAGAGAGTGAGTACCTCCTCACTCTCTCACTCATTTAGTTATTTATTGTGGTTTCAGCATTTGCATATCGCCACCAGCTGATGGCAGGTAACGGGCGTTATGCAGACGATATGACGACCAGTAGCCAGACCAACGAGGGTCAGATTGCAACAACTGAGCCGCTTGCAACACAATCGCTTCTTTATGGATTTGATACTCATCCAAATCGAACAAGTTGGACTGATCATCTTTATCCAAATGATGCAATTCTTCAAAACCCGTGGTTGCGTTATAACCGTAGAAATAAGGTTTACCTTCTAGCATTACCTGAAAACCGAAGCCGTAATTACACCCGACATGTACACCCGTTTGGTAAACCTGCGTTAATGGACGGCGAGCCTTACCTTGCATCACGTTCAGCAAGTTATCTCCTTCCATTTGTGATGGAATTTCAATACCTGCAAATCCGAGGATAGTTGGCGCAACATCAATCGCAGAAACAGTCTCATCGGATTGCTTCAACATGGTTTGCTGAGATTTAGGTGGCTTAATCATCAATGGAATACGGAAGATATCTGGCTGAAAATACGAGCCTTTATCCGCCATCGCCATACGACCATTCATATCACCATGATCAGCAGAGAACACAATTGCAGTTTCATCCCATAGCCCTTCTTCTTTGAGGAAGCGTGTTAAGTGACCGATAGCGTGATCCACCACCTCAACTTGCAATAAATGACAAGCAATATAGTCCTTCGCCACTTCAGCATCATACATGCCCCAATATTGCTGGTAGAGTGCATAAATTGGGTTGCCCTCTTCTTGCATGGTAAAGCTGTCAGGCAAGGTAATGGCGGCTTTGATTTGCTCGTAACGCGCCTCTAAACCACTTGGCACAGAATAAGGCTGATGAGGGTCGAAGAATTCTAATTGAGTGAAAATTGGCTTAGCTGGCGCTTGGATTTTCGATGCTTTTATTTGCTCCACAGCCAACTTCGCCAAGAACACTGAGTAATGCGCATCTAACGGGAAATCGCTGCCATCTTGCTGTTCAATCCAACCGCCAAATGAATTTGCAGGAGACAACTTATCAATCTGTAAACCACGGAGCTCTTTGCGGTATCTTGGTAACTGTACGCCCATATTCGCGAGGTATGCTAGGTAGCGATCATCGTCTTCTACTGGTGGTCCCCAGCGATCCCAAGCATGCACGTTTTCACCAAAGGTGCGAACGAATTTCTCTACACCTACGTGACATTTACCTGAGTGTTTGAGGGAGTAACCGACACGTTTTAGGTAATCTTGGAAAATGATGTCATCGAGTTCGAGATCCACCTTCATTCCTACCGGGGTACGTTCACCGTTTGAAAGATAGGGAGGGTGCATGCCAGTAAAAATAGCGGCCCTTGCCGGGCCGCATAAAGGGCTGGGAGTAAATGCCGAACTAAATGAAGTACCTTCCGTGGCAATGGACTCGATGTTTGGCGTATTGATCACGCCAGAAAGCGGACGTTGGGGGTGATAACAATCCGCAGAAATCATATCGACAGTAATGAACACGATATTGGGCTGTTGTTGGTCGTTTCTATAGAAAGCGCCCTTTCTTTCTTTTGGGTTTAAGAAATCAGAAATCATCTAGGCCTCAAAAATATGCAAAGGTGATAGAGCTCTATTATTCAAGCCTTATCACGGACTACTGATTCCTAAAGTTAGTCGTGATTGGTACTATAAACCATAGTAAAAATCCCTGTTGAATGTAAAAAGCGAAACAATGAAAAATCAGCCGCTCCTTATCGAACAATCTGCAGATTCATGTGGCATTACGCTGCGCTCAATGTGGGATGTACATGCCGACATGAACTACCACATCAAATGGCCAAGAGACCGTATGTTGCCTATGCTTCCGAATGCTATTGTGGCGGTATACACCATCCAAGGCAGTGGATGCATCAAGATGAAGAGCGGAAAAATTCTCACGGTTTCTGCACCAAGTGTGACCTTCATCGACAGTAGAAACATCGATAGTTACTGGACAAATGGAATCGTTTGGAATCTAAACTGGTTCGAGTTTTTGATGCAGGGCGTAACCCCGATTCCTTTTGAAGAGCCTATCGCATTAAAGAACGACGATTACCCAAGCATTCTTTCGGAAGTGAAAGCGCTTATTGCCTCTAAGTCACCGATAAAACTCAATGCCGCAGTCGCAGGCTTTGGGTTTGTTTTCTATAAATGGCTCACCTTAATTGACCAATCGAAATCTATGACCAGTCAAGAAAAAACGGTCCATGAAATCGTGGCAAAAATGAGTGAAAATATCGGTGAGAATATTGCGATAAAGCAGTTTGCGCAGGAAGCAGGCTATACAGAACAGTACTTAAGAAAACTCTTCCTAAAATACCTCAACGTGACCCCAAAGCAGTACTACCTGAAGCTGAAACTCGACGCGAGCATGATGATGCTCAAACGCTCCGGAACCAATGTAAAACGCGTCGCTTTCGAACTCGGCTTCAACGACAGTTTCCATTTCAGTCGCGCGTTTAAAAAACAGTTTGGTGTTTGCCCATCAAAAGCAAACGAAGTCTGATGGGCAAAGGTTTTGTGGAGTATTAAGCTCTTAACCGTGGATGACTAGGGGCTATTCGAAAGGTCAACAGACACTAATGGTTTAGTGGCCAGTTTGAGAAATAAATATGATCCGCTTGCCAATCAACGTCTTTGTTGTCTTGGAACAGCTTCGCAGCAACCGTAAAAGCAAACTCAAAGCTCACCCCTAACCCTTTCGCACTGATGAAAGGAGCGTCGACAACCACAGGCTGATCAACATATACGCCATCAGAAAAGTTCTTCTCTAGACCACCACCCGTTGTGTAATGGTGCTGCCCTAGAAGCTTGTTTGCTGCCAGTACTTTGGCACCGGATGAACACAGTGCACAGATCCACTTATCTTCTGCGATATGTATTTTTAGAAACTCAATCACTTTGCTGCTGCACGTCAAATTGTCCGTGCCCATTGGACCGCCCGGCATCATCACCGCATCGTACAGCTCTGCACTTTTTTCTGACAGCAAGTAGTCTGCAGAAATCAACGTTTTGAAATAGGAGCTCAATGGTTTGCGATCGTGGATTGATAATACGTCCACTTCAATTTTGAGTCGGCGCATAATATCAATAAAGACCACCGCTTCTGCCTCTTCAAAACCATCCGCTAATAAAACGGCAACACGTTTAGTCTCCGCCATTACTGCTTCTCCTGTTGATTAACCACCTTCACGGCTTCTCTCGTTAAGCGCCCTATTTCTTCCCAGTCTTGGTTTTCAATTAATGATTGGGGCACCATCCATGTACCACCACATGCCACCGTATTCGGTAACGTTAAGTACTGATTGATATTGCCTTCGTTCACCCCGCCAGTTGGCATGAACTGCACATCTTTATAAGGACCAGAAAGGGCTTTGAGCATGGCAACACCACCTGCAGCCTCTGCAGGGAAAAACTTCATTAAACGAACGCCTTGCTGTCGTGCTTGCTCCAACTCGCTCGGAGTACAAACGCCTGGAATAAATGGAATGCCTTTAGCAGCACACGCTTGCAAAGTATCTGGGTTAAAGCCCGGCGCTACAATAAATGACGCCCCAGCTAGAGTCGCTTGCTCGACTTGCTCTGCATCCAAAACTGTACCAGCACCAATATACATATCAGGCTGAGCAACGCTCAGTAGTGCAATAGCCTCCGCCGCAGCTGGGGTTCTAAACGTGATTTCAATGACGTTCAAGCCATTGTCAGATAAGGCTTTGCCTAACGAGAGTACATCTTCAGCGCGCTCAATCGCGACTACAGGAATTACTTTATAAGACGCAAGTTTTGCACCTAAATTATTCATACAATTTGTCTCTTAATAGATCAGTTATTGGTGACGGTACAATGGCACCTTTATATTGAATGACTTTGCTAGCCAATAAGTTGCCAATTTGACATGACGTGCCGAGCTCTAAACCTTCGCTTATTCCCCAAATAAAGCCTGCATTGAACGAGTCACCAGCTGAGGTGGTATCAATCACTTTTTCCACCGAGCTAGCAGGATGATGGATCACAGAATTGTTCCAGTTTGCTAAAGATCCGACACTGCAACCGTCCGCTCCTTGCTTGATAACGACGACCGCTTTGCTTTGCTGATTGAGTCGTTGAATGGTGCTCTCGAGGCTTTTATCGCCCCACAGTGCCTGTTCATCATCGCTGGTTAGCAATAAGTAATCGCTGATGTTGACGATGGCTTGATACCAATGTTGAGCATCGAGCCTACTGCTCCATAAACTCGGACGATAATTGCTATCGAAAATAACTCGAGCCCCACGGTGGCGAGCATCTGTCAAAATCGAGATAAGTTTGGCGCGGTCCTCGTCATCTAAAATGGCAAGAGAAATGCCCGATAGATAAAGAAAATCAAAGGACATAAGCGCTTGTTCAATCTTTGAAAATTGCTCATGCTTGAGTAATTGAGACGCCGCCGATTGATGTCGCCAATAAGCGAAACTGCGCTCTCCAGCATCATCTAATTGGATCATGTAAAGCCCGGTTGGATGTGCTGGGTCAATCAATACATATTGAGTATCAATCCCTTCTACTTGCCATTTTTCTGCCATGTGTTGAGAAATCGAATCTTCACCTAGCGCCGTGATATAGGCTGGCTTTAAATCAGGATTTAGGCGACTGAGATAAACCGCAGTATTTAATGTGTCACCACCATAGCTCTGAGTCATTTGCCCAAAAGGCTGCCCACTGAGCTCGATCATACATTCGCCGATCAAGGCTATTTTTTTCATCGAAAACACCGAAAGTAACGTAACAATTCCGAAAGAAGCTCGGGAATAAAATCAGAAAGAAAATGCCTGCGAATGCAGGCATTTTGGGAGTATCGGTATTAGCGAGCGAGCCAGCCACCATCGACAGCTAACGTATAACCGTTCACGTAATCAGACGCTGGTGACGCAAGGAAAATCACAGGACCCGCCAAGTCTTCAGGCAAACCCCAACGTTGTGCAGGGATACGCTCTAAGATCGCTTGGTTTCGATCTGCATCGGCGCGCAATGCAGCGGTGTTATTGGTCGCCATGTAGCCTGGGGCAATCGCATTCACATTAATGTTGTGTGCTGCCCACTCGTTCGCCATTAAGCGGGTAATCCCCATAACGCCACTTTTCGATGCTGTATAAGAAGGCACTCGAATACCGCCTTGGAAAGAGAGCATAGACGCCACGTTGATGATCTTCCCGCCGGTGCCTTGTGCGATAAATTGTTTCGCAACCGCTTGAGACAAGAAGAACACCGACTTAACGTTAATGTCCATTACGTCGTCCCAATCTTGCTCAGAGAATTCCAACGCGTCATTGCGACGAATAATGCCTGCATTGTTAACCAAGATATCGACACGACCAAACTCTGTCACAGCACGATCCACAATCGAGCTAATGTCATCCGTTTTCATCAAGTTCGCTCGGATATCGATGAATCGGCGACCTGTTGTTTGGATTTTTTCGATGGTTTCTGTCGGCTCAACAATATTCACACCAACAATGTCACACCCCGCTTGGGCTAGCCCTAAAGCCATGCCTTGCCCTAAGCCTGTATCGCAACCTGTCACAATCGCGACTTTATCTGTCAGTTTAAATTCCATGTATTGCTCCTAGCGAAGATCCGTGGTTTTAATGTGGTCCATGTCGTCGAACGTTTGGTTCTCACCAACCATTCCCCAAATAAAGCTGTAGTTTTTGGTCCCCACGCCAGAGTGGATAGACCAACTCGGTGAGATAATCGCTTGCTCGTTGTGAACCAAAATATGGCGAGTCTCTGTTGGTTCACCCATCATATGGAACACAGCTTGCTCCGGTTGGATATCACAATACAAGTACACTTCCATACGGCGTTCATGTGTGTGACAAGGCATGGTGTTCCATAGGCTGCCAGCTTCCAGTTTGGTTAGCCCCATCACTAGCTGACAGGTCTCAACCACATCTGGCACAATGTATTTATAAATGGTTCGTTCGTTACAGCTTTCACTATCTCCTAGCGTTACTGGCATCGCATCTGCCTGAGTGATTTTACGTGTAGGGTACGCAACATGAGCAGGTGCACTGTTGTAGTAAAATTTCGCAGGCTGACTTTCGCTTTCACTGCCAAATGACACCGATTTTGCACCTTTACCAATGTATAACGCTTGTTGGTTTTCTAGCTCGTAAACCTCACCATCAACGTCAACGTAGCCCAAGCCACCGATGTTGATGATGCCCATCTCACGGCGCTCTAGTAAGTAATCCACACCGAAATCTTTACCAATGCCATCGAAAGAAACTTTCTCTTGCTGCGGCATCACACCACCAAACAGAATGCGGTCGATATGACTGTACGTCATGGTGTAGCTGTCAGCCTCGAAGATGCTCTCAACAAGGAACTCCTCTCGTAACTGTTGAGTGTCTAGCGTTTTTGCGTGTGCTTTATGAATGCCTTGACGTGTGTTCATATTTCTTTCACCTATCATTGTGTAACACTTGCGATTTTTTGTTTATTTCCAAGGCTTTGAGAGTAAATCAAGCCTCCGACGGTCATGATGAACAGACCACAGATTAAGAAGTAATAAGCATGCTCGTTCGGAACTAAGAAGAATGCAGTGATGACGCCACCAAAGATCAGCGTTAAGCGACCCAAAATTCGACACTGCATCACATCAGACTCTTCCATGTCTGCTGGCGAGACAATTGGTGTCTTTTGATTCGTAAAGAACTGTTCGATCGCACTCTTTCTTTCCCCTTCAGGCGCTTTGTAGAACAAGCCTGTGCAAAGGAAGAAGCCAACCGTGATAATGGCGTGCATAAACTGGGTAATAACCACACCCAAGTCCCCAAGCTCACGTCCTGTTAGCGCTACGCCAATCGTTTCTGATACCCATTGAGCGTTAAAGACATTGTTACTGATTAAGCTAACCACGAAACCGAAACAAACGGTCGCCCAACCTGCCCAATCAGGAACACGTTTGATGAACATGCCAAGAGTTTGAGGGATCATCATCGGAATATTCACAAGACCCGCAAAGATGATCATCATGGAGAACAAACTGATGCCACGTAATTCGTTAAGGAACAGCGCGAAGCCAATGACAATCAACCCCATCACACCAGTCGAAATCTTACTTGCGCGCAACTCTTGCTCTTCCGTCGCATCTTTGTTCAACATTGGCTTGTAGATAGATTTCACAAACGATGCAGCAACAAAGTTAATGCGTGAATCCAGTGTCGACATTGTTGCGGCGAACATTGCCGAAACCACTAACCCCACCATACCCGCAGGAAGAAGAACCTGAACTGCTGATAGATAAGCCGCTTGATTCGCTTTTGCACCTAGTTGTGGGTACATCCCCGCAAGGTCAAGACCTGCACTTGCAGACCACATTGGAGGGATAAACCACATCACGCTACCAAATGCGAACAACAGTGCGGTAAGGTAAGCCGCTTTTCGAGCTTGAGCCGAGTCCTTCACGCACAAGAAGCGAACTGACTGACCAATGTTGTTCATGTCGATGACACGTTGAATAAAGATAGCGCCAATCCACAGTAGGAAGATTTCTTGGTAGTGGATGCCATTACCCGTCCAAAGCGCAGCCCCCTGCCAGTGATCAGTAATATCGGTAACGCTGTCTACGTTGTTCATCACCGCAATAAAGGTCACAACACTGATGGCAACAATCAATAGTGCCTGTAAGAAGTCACTTGAAACAACAGCCCAAGCCCCACCTGTAATGGTCATGAAAACAACGGCTGCACCTGTGATCACAATAGCCAATTGAATGTTGATACCAATCACCGCAGAGATGAAAATTGAAACTGCATACAGCGTAATTGCACCACCCATCAGACCAGTGATCATGTAGATAAACGTGTAGAAACGCTCTGTCTTCGCACCGTAACGCTGACGAATCGCTTCCATCGGTGTAATTACATTAAGCTGTCGAAAACGAGGGGCGAAAATACGCGCACAGATCAGATAGCCGATAATGTTAAAAACAAAAATCCAAACGACCGCAAAACCATCAATGTAAGCTTTACCTGCCGCGCCAGTGAAGGTCCAAGCACTGAACGTAGTCATAAAGGCACTAGAGCCCGCCATCCACCAGACCATCTTGCCGCCTCCACGGAAATAATCGCTGGTATTGGCAACTTGCTTACGGAAAATAAACCCAAGCAAGACCATGAAAATAAAATAAAAAACAATCGCGCTAATATCGTATCCAGAAATCATTATCAGTTTCCTTACCAGAAGTAGCGTTGATGACCGCAGATACGCATCAATGCTTCGAGATAGTAGTAATCACCGTACGGCAGCATGTTGTTTGCCATGTCTTTTGCGACAAACGATGCGCCTTGAGAAAGTAAGCCATGAGCAGAAGGGTCTGCCGTTAGATCGCATTGTTCGATCAATCCTTGAACTAAATGCATGCCCCATTGCTCGAAGAAATCACGCTCTTGCTCGTCCTCACAAAGGCTCGCAATCAACAAGAAGCCTGCTGCTGTAATAGCCCCCGCCGAACTGTCTTTGTATGGGTGCTCAGACTCTGGTAAACGGTAATCCCATACAGGAACCGCATCATCTTGCAGGTAAGGCGTGACAAACAGCGCTAGCTTTTTCGCAAGCGCCAAAAACTCAGGATTCTTGGTATAAAGGTAGGTTTGAGCAAAACCATGAATAGCCCACGACTGACCTCGAGCCCAGCAAGAGTCATCTGCATATCCTTGAAAGGTTTCACCTTTGATTGGCGTTTGAGTCAGCGGATCAAAGTTAAAGGTATGAAAAGTAGAGAAATCATCACGAACAATATGCTTAGCCATTGTTTTTGAGTGATTAATTGCTGCATCTTTTAATACATCACTATTGGTTTGATTTGCAGCCCAAAAAAGCAGCGCCGTATTTTGTAGCGAGTCGATAATTGTTTTTCCCTGAGTTTTTTCAGGACCAAGAATGTGAGTTTCATTCCATGCAACAATATATTGACCAAGTCGACGGTAGCGTTGATATAAACTATGAGCAGCTTCTATACCCATTGATTTATATTCTTCATCTTCGGTTAACATATAACCAGCAACGCAACTTAATGAATATTGAAAACCTAAATCATGATCATGCCAATTTGGGTTGATAAGTAATTCTTTAAAATAAGGTTTACGCATATTTGCGCTATTTTTGAACGTCTCATCACCTGTCAGCTGGTAGCAAAGCCACAACTGACCCGTCCAAAATGAAGAAACCCAATCTGAAGGACCACAGTATCGCCATGTACCATCTTCATTGCCGATCTTAGGGTTATTAATGCCAATACGAGGGATATTATTTTTAATTGAAGCAACAGCCTTTGTTAATTGCTCTTCAAAATTAGTGCTTTTATACCTTTTTGAGGGATATGCATGTTCTATCATTGCGACTCGTTCCAGGTTGATTATTTTATTTCACGTATTTTTTATCTGGAGCCAGTTTATGAAGATATGAGAGCTTCATTCAATGTGTAAAAACATGCAAAAATGAAAAAAAAGAAACTACTTCGGTAATTTTCCTTATTTAGGTAACAATTTGTGAATAATGTCACAGAGCCAATAATTGAGGGCGATCACGCTTATAATATATGAATCAATAGAGTTTCATTTTTTGCATCCCTCAGCAATTTTCTTCATTCAAATAAAAAAAATAATCACTTAATTTCTGTTGTGACTTTCGTCTTTGAAAAATAAATAGAACAAGGAAATTAATGTGAACCACTCTACGATCAAAACCTCTCTTCTCATGACATCAATTGCCTTATGCAGCCAAGGTGTTGCTGCGCAAGATATCGATTTTTCTGGATATTTTCGTGCAGGTGCAGGTTCTAGCTCAAGCAATGGTGCGATGGTGTCTTACAACAAACAGAAACTTGGTCGCCTCGGCAACGAAGATGACATTTATCTGGGCTTAGGCTTGGGGACCCAGCTTGCGAAAACCGATCAATACGATGTCTATTTCCAATCTCGTTTTGTTTACCAGTCAGATGGTTCAAACGATTGGGAAGCCATGGATGACAGCGATACTGACTTCATGTTCAAAGAAGTAAACGTAGCGGTGAAAGGACTGATACCTTCTCTACCAGAATCTACTGTATGGGCAGGTAAGCGCTACAACCAACGTCACGATAACCACATCATTGATACCTACTACTGGAATGTGTCTGGTACTGGTGGCGGTATTGATTACATTCCTGTTGGTGACGGTCTGTTGTCTGTCTCTGCCATCCGCTCAGATCGTAAAAGCCAAAACTTTGATGATCCAGGCACGAAGAACAACAAGCTCAACGTCAACATTTTCGACATTCGCTATAAAGGCATCAAACTATGGGAAAACGCTGAGCTGGAAGTCGGTCTTGACTACGGTATGCCAAATGAGTCGGATGAATTTACGTTGCAAACCGAAGATGGTGTGATGGCTACTGGCTTGGTTACCTACGGCGGTAAATGGGGTAAGAACAATACGGTTTTCCAATACGGTACCAACGGCTTCTCCAAAGCGCTGTTTAACGACCATGCAGGCAAAAACTACTTCGCAGAAGTGCAAAAAGATGCGTCCGCTTACCGAGTAATGAACTATGGCTTGTTGAAACTGACCAACGACGTTGTACTTGCTCACTCTCTGTTCTGGACCTCTTCAATTGACGATATCGAGATCAACCAGACCACAACACAAACGACTTTTTCAGCGGTTATTCGCCCTGAATACAGCTGGGACGACAACAATAAAACCGTACTCGAGCTAGGCTACTTCGATGCGACGACTGCCGATGACACCCCTCAATCAGCTAGCAAGGTAACACTTGCTCAAACTTGGTCGCCATCTAAGAGCTTCTGGGCTCGCCCTGAACTGCGCGTATTCGCGACTTACTTCCAAGACTATGAAGACGATCATGCATTCGGTGATAACAACGACACCGAATTCCAAGTCGGTATTCAAGTTGAAGGCTGGTTCAAATAAGACAAAGCCTGCTCCTTCGGGAGCAGGTCTTTTCTGTGAAACAACAATAAGTCTAGAAATAAAGGAAACGCGGAATGCAGTCATCTTACCCTTTTCACATCATGGCAAAGCCGACAGGATCTACCTGCAATATTCAGTGTGACTATTGCTATTTTCTCGGTCGTGAAGAAACGCTGAAAGAAGTGACTGCGAACTCAATGCCGCTCGAAACATTAGAACTCTACATTAAGCAATACATTGAAGCTCAACCCACCGAACAAGTGGTTTTCAGTTGGCAAGGTGGTGAACCAACACTGCTCGGTCTCGACTACTTTGAAACCATCATCAAGCTGCAAAAAAAACACAACCCACTTGGTAAAACCATTCATAACGATTTGCAAACCAATGGAATGTTGCTCAACAAGCCGTGGTGTAAGTTTCTTAAAACTCATCGTTTCTTCGTCGGGTTAAGCATCGACGGAACCCAAGAGGTTCATGATCATTATCGCCACACACGCTCAGGTAGAGGCACACATAAAAAGGTGCTCAATGCGGCGGCTTTGCTTCATAAATACCACATCCCTTTTGCGACCCTCACTTGTGTGACTCAACAAAGCACACACTCTGCACTAGAGATTTATCGCTTCCTGCGTGATGAAGTGAAAACCAAACAAATGCAATTTATCCCGATCGTGGATAAAGCCGAGCTAGAAATGCGCTCTTCATGCCTTGTCACCACTCAAGAACCTTATTCTGTTTCCCCACAAGGTTGGGGGGAATTCATGACAACCGTCTTTGATGAATGGCTGAAAAACGATATTGGTCAGGTTTACATTCCAACCATTGAGGACTGCCTCGCCGTTCTACTGAATCATCCCTCTTCATCCTGTGTGACAAGCCAATATTGTGGTCGTGCTCTTGCGATAATGCAGGAAGGCTCCGTCTACAGTTGCGATCACTACATCGAAGATAGCCACCGCTTAGGTAATGTCAAAAATACACACTTGGCGCAAATGGCATGCGACCCAAAACAACAATCTTTTGGTCTCGATAAGACCCACTCACTTTCTCAACAATGCCAGCAATGCCCATACCTTAAGTTCTGTTTTGGCGGTTGCCCTAAAGACAGGGTGCGTTCAAACAAAGAATCTTCTCCGCAAAATTACCTCTGCTCAGGATTGCGCGCTTTCTACCAGCACGCCATTCCAGCATTAAAACAACGCATAAAAAACGTGTACCCCCAATAACAAGGAAATGATTCCATGAGATACAAAATAGGAACTCTCTCTGTCGCTTTGCTGCTTGTCGCTTGTAATAGCGAGTCGAGTGTCGAAAACACCAGCCAATACTGGACGGATTTTGTTGCCAGCCGAGATTCAGCATCAGGTCTGTTGGATACCTCAACAACACTACCTGAAGAGCGCATTCTTCAAGACTACTCCTTTGCTGGTTATAAATTCAGCGATACGCCATTACCGGCACCCGCCCCAACAGAAACGGATGCTCTATACCATGTGTTTAATGTCCAAGATTTTGGGGCAATACCGAATGATTCAATCAGCGATAAAGCTGCGATAAAAGCCACTATTGAAGCGATGAAACAAAGTCGTACGACGAATCCCGCTGAGTCAAAAATCGCTGTGCTTTATTTTCCTGAAGGCACTTACATCATCAATAATGCCGCAGATGATGCCCTCATCGATCCAGATAACGTGGATGATATTAAGAACAAGCAGCCGATTTTCGTCGATCTGAATAATGTTGTGGTGAAAGGCGATGGCGTTGGTAAAACCGTGCTCAAAATGGACACCTATTTGCAGCCAGAAAATCCATCCAAAAAATGGACGACGCCACACATGTTTCAACTCGGAGCAAGAAGCGACACCGAAACCACAGCCGCAACTATTGAGCTTTCACAAACGCTTGAAGGCGGCTCAAGCTTTTCTGTTCAGGTAGACAGTAGTGCAGGTTTTTCTGTCGGCGACAGTATTCAAATTTCTGCTTTGATTCAACGCGAGCCAGCGATCAACGATGCAATCTCACCGTACCTCATCGAGTACAAAGCCTCTGCACCAGACACGCCAGTTTGGGCAAATCTGGTTAAAGGGCTCGATAAACGCGAGAAACATACCATTGCAGCTATTGATGGCAATGTTCTGACATTCTCTACCCCAGTTGCACATACGCTCGAGCAAGCCGACACCTGGCAAGTGAAAAAAGTCACCTCTTATGAAAACGTCGGGATTGAGAACATGACGATTTCAGGCAACTGGCACGAAGAATTTGTCCATCATGAAAGTGCCTTGCACGACAGTGGTTATAGCTTGTTAGCACTTAATCGAGTTCATGACAGTTGGGTAAGAAACATTGAACTACGCGATTTCAACCAAGGAGGCGTGCTATGGAATACCTACAATGTGACGGTTGATGATGTCACGCTGTCCGGAACGCCGGGACACCTTGCTTTCACTATCATGTACGGCAACTACAACTTAATTGAAAACATTACCGACAACTCTCACGCTTGGCATGCGCCTGGCGTATCGAAATACTCGATTGCCAATGTGTACAAAAACAGCCAATACGCCGCTGACTCCTCTATTGATTTGCACGGTGAGCAGTCCATGCACAACCTATTCGATAACATGAAGGGCGGATGGATTTATGGTCGCTGGGGCGCGAGTTCTGGCAACCAACCAAACCATCTAAAAGGGCTCACTTTCTGGAATCCTGTCAACACTGGCGTAAGCGCAAATGAATTTATGTTTATGAAGGATGATGGCATTTACGGTCGTGTGATTATGCCTTACATCATCGGGATGACGGGCTCAGAATTCTCTGTCGCACCACAAGCCAAGTACATCAATACCATGATCGAAAACGGCACTGCGAACTACTCCGAAGTACCCGATGAAAGCCTTAAGCAAGCACATTTGGAGTCTATCGGTACGGCGGTTGAACCAGCATCACTGTTCGATGCACAGTTGAATTTACGCCATGCTAAGTAACCGATGAATTCGAGGTAAAGCCGAAAGGCGATGTCACTTAACAATATCGACAGGAGGCTCAAGTCGAGCCTCCTATAACAACCAGAAGCTGTCCTTATGAAAACCTCCGCAACACTCAATATCCTGCACTTCTTAGAGAAGCTCGACCCTTTTGATAAGCTCCCCACAGAGATCGTTGAGCAGCTCGCCGAACTCGTAGTGGTGCGTTACCTTGCGAAGGGAGAAACTATAGACGAAGAAACTCTAAGTCAGTCGGCGCACTTGTACTTCATTCGCTCAGGTGCAATTGAGCAAAAAGACTCGACAGGAGGTTTGTTGGCTCGATTGGGAGAAAATGACCAGTTTGGGTTTACCTTCTTTCAAGATTCTTCCCTTCAATCACAACGTTATCAGGTCTACGCACTAGACAGCACCTTGCTTTACTCCATCCCCTACGAAGCTGTGCGTAAGGTGATGAGCAGCGCAAGCGCAACGACAGATTGCTTTGATCCACAAGCACCAAAACGTCTAAACAGTGCCGTCAATCACTCGCAACACAAGGAAAACAAAAGTTTATTCTTCAGAACTGTAAAAGACATCGCGAGTGAAAACATTACATCTGTGGACTATCTCACTCCGATCCAAGGCGTAGCAGAACGAATGTGTTCTCGTCCTAAAAGCTCTTGTGCCGTCATAGAAAAAAACGGTGAATTGGTGGGAGTCATTACCGATCGAGACATGACTATGAAAGTGGTGGCGAAAGGGCTCCCACTCACGACGCCAGTTCACCAAATCATGACCTCTCCTGTAACCGTGATCGATGAAGACGAGCGGATCATTGAAGCCATTTCACTCATGCTAGAGCACAATATCCGGAGCCTGCCTGTTATATCAAAAGGGCAAGTCTGCGGACTGCTTACGACCACCCACTTAGTACACAACCACCGTACCCAATCGTTGTTTTTGATTGAGAAGATTCGCTACGCTGATTCTATCGAAGCTCTTGCCAAGCTGCGCGACGAGAAAGATTCGATTTTTCAGGCGCTGGTTGAAAACGGCACCTCCTCAAACTTACAAGGCAAAATCATGTCGATGATCATGGATGCGTTTACTCGCAGAATCATTGAACTAACGGAAAAGGTACTTGGTCCTGCGCCCTGTAAGTATGCTTGGATGGTGGCTGGTTCTCATGCGCGTAATGAAGTGCATCTCTTATCTGACCAAGACAATGCCATCGTCGTTGAAGATGACAAATTCCAAGAGCACCAACTGTACTTTGCCCACCTTGCGATGCGAGTTTGCAACGCCCTAGCGGCTTGTGGCTACCCACTTTGCGATGGTAAATATATGGCGGCATCTCCTCGGTGGTGTCAGCCTCTGCAACGTTGGAAGCACTATTACAATAAATGGGTTTCTAGCCCGGAGTACAATCAATTATTGAACATCAGTGTGTTCCTAGAGACCCGCGCCATCTATGGCTCTTATGAGTTAGTCGAGGAGTTACAAGATCACCTCAACGATTGTATTCAACACAATTCGAGCTTCTTGCCATGCTTGACGCGAGATGCCATTAACATTTCACCACCACTGAGCATCTTTAATAACTTGGTGGTAGAGAAAGGTGGGGAGCACAGCAATACCTTAAACATCAAAAAGTACGCCTTGAATCTCATCGTAGATTTAGCGCGAATTTTCAGCCTCTCGGTAGGATGCAAGCTTGCTGGCACAGAGGAGCGATTTCGTTATGCTATGACTCATAAAGCCATTTCTGAAGATGCCTGCGAGAGCATTATTGAAGCGCTGCGATTCATCAGCCAAGTTCGCTTCCGCCATCAATTGCATGCTATACAAAACGGGCATATACCCGATAACCACATCGCACCCGATCAATTCAGCAGTTTTGAAAGAAAGCACCTCAAAGAAGCGTTTAAAATCATCGGTAATTTGCAAGACGTCGCAAAGCTCAGGTTTGTAAAGGGAAACCAATAAGCCATGTTGACGAGTCTAAAACACAAGTTCCACTTGGAGAACATCGAGACACTTCGACAACATATCGAAGAGCAAGGTGAATGGATTGGCGGTTGGGGAACCTATCTCAGCACTCCATTACCCTCTGTCACGTCACCACTTCAACAGCTTAAATATGTCGCTATTGACTTCGAGACAAGTGGACTCGATTTTAAACACGACCAGATTTTGTCTATTGGTTTAGTGCCATTCAGTTTTCAACAGATCGAACTGTCGACCGTTGACGAGCTTTTTATTTCACACGGGCAATACATCACCGCTAAAAGTGCCAGCGTGAACCAATTAACCCCCAAGCACCTCAGCCAAGGGCTTACTATCGATGCAGCGATGAATAAACTCTTTGAAACCTTGGCAGGAAAAGTGGTATTAGCTCATGGAGCATTCATTGAGAAAGGCTTCCTGTCACGCTACCTCAGCAAAAAGTTTGGCATCGTTAAACTTCCCTTTTACTTTATCGATACAATGGAGCTCGAACGACGATTCTTATCATCAAACCTTGCCCATAGCCCTGCCAGCTTTCAGCTTGATGACCTCAGGGAGAACCTTGGATTCCCTGCTTACTACAACCACAGCGCAGCAAGTGATGCGTTAGCATGTGCCGAGCTTTTTATTGCCAGAGTGCATAAAACGACTTCACTCGCCAATGCCGCTCTACACAAGGTAATGTCGTAAATCCGCTGGAGCCCATCAATAAAAAAGCACCACATCTTTCAACATGGTGCTTTTTGGGGGAAATTCAGGGGCGGTCTATAGCACGGCTTTGCGGCTTGGTAGGAACACTTCGCCTAACATACAGCGTACAGAGCCACCGCCAATCGATTCGATGGTAGAAACGTCGAATGGCAGCAACTTACCGTGTGTCGCTAATTGATTTCTTTGTGCTGGTGAGAACGCATCGTAAGCCGATTGAGACATAGCAATGACCTTATCGCCGCGTACCGTTTCCAGTTGAAGGATGTTGCCGCAGAACTGGTTCATCTGCTCAAGTGAAATCGAGATAACCTGCTTGTCTTTCGCCAACGATTTAAGCACAAAGCGGCGTTCAAACTCAGGGATCACTTCATCACAAATCACGCAAAACTGCTCACCCACAGCCATCATCACGTTAGTGTGGTAAATCGGAGCACCAGAAGGCAAACGGGTTTGAAAAGAAATCACGCGATCATAACCAATGCGCTTGGCGTAATCTTCTAAAACCAGACGATCGCAACGTTGTGAGAGCGCGGCATAAACGGTTTTGTTGAAGTGATCGAGCACCATCACGCCCGTGCTTTCTAGGTAGGCTTCTTCATCCAGATATTCAATCAGTGAGTCTTGTTGATGCACTTCACGACCCGCTTGCGCTAATGCAGCGACCAGCGCATCTGGGCGAACTTCATGCTGACGGTTTTCACATGCCATCGGGAAGGTATACAAAGTGCCCTCTGGAGTGGTGCTAAACCAGTTATTAGGGAAAACCGCATCTGGCGTGGCTGTGTCAGATTGAGGGTAGTCAAACTCAACCACTTGCACGCCTTCTTTACGCAAGGTTTCAACCATCGCGGAAAATTCAGCCATGGTGTTACGTGAGACCTCTTCTTGAGTCAGAGAAACTTGGTGTTGAAACTCGTTGTCTTGCGCAGTTTCTTCGTTAAAACGAAACTCTTTAGGTGGCACCATCACAACGCAATTTGCGGTATGACGCAGAGCACTTTGCGTGCTTTCTTCTTTTCCATGTGCATTCTGAGGCACTGATTCGTGTAATAGCATCCAATACATTCCTTTTCACTAGAATGATGAGATTGTAAATTTATTGTTAACCGCAGTTTTGCTGTTTTTAATAATAAATCCATCAACCAAAAGTAAATATTTTGGTATAAGACCGGATTAACCCGACTTTTTATTGTCACTTTGTCGATTTACTGTTTTGTGACGCGTGAATGGTCATCTCAAGAATAATGCACTAGCGAATTCTTTATAACCAACTAGTTACATTTAAAAGGCAATCGGTTAGACTATTTTTTCGCCTCTCACACATACGCAAATACGTCTGCTTTTCTGGCTAGCAGACCACAATATGTCTTATCTCCACGTTCAGGATTTCTGCCTCGTCCAAGGCAAGAAGAATTGACGGATTCACCCTCTGACGTGGCAATGCTTTAACTTTAGGATGAGTTATGTTTAAACGATTTGAAGGCTTTACCGAGCCGTTCCCCAAATCACAGCCTGACCAACCCCCAACTGGGATTTACGCCTTCTTGCGCCATTACACGCGCGGCTTTGAGAAACCGCTGATCATCATGTCGATCATGTCGACGATTGTGGCGATCGTAGAAGTATCTCTGTTTGGTGCTATGGGTCAGTTGGTTGATTGGCTATCCACCAGCAATCCAGAAACCTTTTTGCAAGACAACAAAGCAGACCTTATTTTCTACGGCTCTTTATTGCTGATTGTCATGCCGATTTTGGTCGTGGTTTACTCACTGCTGATTCACCAAACCCTGCTGGGTAACTACCCAATGTCGGTACGTTGGCTTGCGCACCGTTACTTGCTAAATCAAAGCCTGAACTTCTATCAGGATGATTTTGCAGGACGTGTCGCCACCAAGGTGATGCAAACCTCTCTGGCGGTGCGAGAAACCGTCATGAAGACGATGGATGTGTTCGTCTACGTCTTAGTTTACTTCACCAGCATCATCGTGATGTTAGCCGCCGCTGATTGGCGTTTGATGATCCCAATGTTGGTTTGGCTAATGGCGTACATCGCGATTCAGGTCCACTTTGTTCCGAAACTAAAGGCCGTGGCGACTGAGCAAGCCGATGCACGCTCCACCATGACAGGGCGCATTGTCGACAGCTACACCAACATTCAAACCGTGAAGCTGTTCTCGCACAGTAAACGAGAGACCGAGTACGCCGAAGAAGGCATGAAAGGCTTCTTGAATACTGTGTATCGCCAAATGCGCTTGGTGACCGGCTTCGACGTAGCGGTAGAGATCTCCAACTATCTATTGGTGTTCTCGGTGGCTGCGCTATCGATTTATTTGTGGTTGGATAGCGCGATAAGCGTTGGTGCCATTGCGATTGCTGTCAGCTTAGCTTTGCGTATCAATGGTATGTCGATGTGGATCATGTGGGAAGTCGGTGCCCTATTTGAAAACTTGGGTACCGTCGTAGATGGCATGAAAACGCTATCTAAACCTATCGACATCAAAGACAAAGCCGATGCGAAAGATCTGCAAGTTTCTCAAGGCGGCATCCACTTCGATAACGTGAGCTTCCATTATGGTGAGAAAAAGGGCGTGATAAACAACCTCGACCTTAATATCAAACCGGGTGAGAAAGTGGGCTTAGTTGGACGATCTGGCGCGGGTAAATCCACCTTAGTGAACTTGCTATTGCGCTTCCACGATGTAGAGGAAGGTTGCATCAAGATTGATGGGCAGGAAATCTCGAGCGTCACGCAAGACTCGCTACGCTCGAATATTGGTATGGTGACGCAAGATACGTCTTTGCTACACCGCTCAATCCGCGACAATATCTTGTATGGCAACCCAGATGCGACTGAAGAAGACCTGATTAAAGCGACTAAGCAAGCGCACGCACACGAGTTTATCGAAACCCTAACCGACCCGTTCGGCAACGTGGGTTACGACGCACAAGTGGGTGAGCGCGGTGTGAAACTGTCTGGTGGTCAACGCCAGCGTATTGCGATTTCACGTGTACTGCTAAAAGACGCACCTTTGCTGGTACTGGATGAAGCGACTTCAGCACTGGATTCAGAAGTTGAAGCCGCCATTCAAGAAAGCTTGAACGAGCTGATGCAAGGCAAAACCGTTATCGCCATCGCGCACCGTTTATCGACCATTGCGCAAATGGATCGCTTGATTGTGCTTGATAAAGGCAACATCGTCGAACAAGGCACACACAAAGAGCTTATTGCCAACAACGGCATTTACGCTCAGCTTTGGGCGCACCAAACAGGTGGCTTCCTTGGGGAAGAGCTCGAGGGTTAACGTTCTTAAATTGCAGTAAATCACCAAACTAAAACGGCGCAATAAGCGCCGTTTTTTCATTCGATTTTGCTATGTCGAGCCGCTTTCCCAAGAAGACACCCCACACAAATAGTGATGGCGATCACTTATTTTCTCAGATATAAAACAATTTTGTGGGTGAAAGTCACACTTTTTCTGGTAGTATGGCGTCCCGTTGCGTAATCGTTAGTAGTGGACACAACGCAGAGTAGCAAGCTGGATTCATTTGTAATTTCACTTTTTGAGAAACAGCTATACTCAATTGATGACTTAGTTATTAATCTAATAATAAGGTAATTAGCTTATGTGTAAATGTGGTTCAATGCAGATCGTACAAGTAAAACCAAGTTGGGCAGACAAATTGTTCGGCTACTCAGAGCGCTGGAAATGCCAACTTTGTTGTAAGGTCTTCCGCTTCTAAAAACACAATAAAAGTACACTTAGAATTTCTAAGAAAAAGCAGTGACCCGGCAGTGAATGTCGGGTTTTGTTTTTTTAGCGCTAACCTATTTCATCCCCCCTAAAAGCAGACCCAATCAAGCTCAACCTAGCATCTCTCTACCAGTTAGGTATAGAATCATGCCCACTTATTACTTCATCAATTCATACATAATCGGTCACTATGAACAAAAGTTTGCTGACTAATATCCTCGCGATCGCCATGATGGGCGCGGGATACCACATTCAAAATGATTACCTTTGGTACGCGGGTCTATTCGCTTTTTCTGGCGCGATCACCAACTGGTTAGCGATTCACATGCTGTTTGAAAAAGTACCCGGCTTGTACGGTTCAGGTGTCATTCCAGCTCGTTTCGAAGAGTTTAAATTGGCAATCAAAAACTTGATGATGGAGCAATTTTTTACCGAAGCGAACATCGATCGTTTCCTAAACAAGGAAATGGCTGGCGGCGTAAACATCAACCTAGAACCAGTGATCGAGAAAGTCGACTTAAACCCTGCCTTTGATTCTCTAGTGGAAGTCATTGAAGGTTCTCAATTTGGCGGCATGCTCGCAATGTTTGGTGGCGCAGAAGCGCTACAACCAATGCGTCAGCCATTTGTTGAGAAGATGCAAGAGTCCATCATCGAACTGAGCAAGAGCGACAGCATCAAAGAAGTACTCAAAGAGCAGTTAGAGTCACCAGCAATGATGGATGAAATCAAACAGAATATTGAAAGCATCATCGATCAGCGCCTAAGTGAATTGACGCCAGCGCTGGTAAAAGAGATCGTACAGAAGATGATTAAAGAACACCTTGGCTGGCTCGTCGTTTGGGGCGGGGTATTTGGTGGTCTGATCGGCGTACTGACAACCTTCGTCAGTGCCTAAGAGCCATCTAATCACTAATGCTGATTAACTCGCATTAAGAACTCAAAAGGAGCCCCATTGGCTCCTTTTTTGTACCTGTGTTTCGCACACTTTGTGCAATTTAACCAAGCAGCTCGGGATTCACCCCAAAGCCCGTCTTGTGTTCTTCAATGACCACTTCACTACGAGTTTGTATCACACCAGGCAACGTCCCAAGCTTACTCGACATAAACTCTTGGTAAGCCTTCATGTTCTTCACTCGCACTTTGATCATGGTATCGAAGTCACCTGACAGCGAATAGCACTCTTCTATTTCAGGCATTAACTCTACTGCTTTAGCAAACTTCTCAAAAATCGAAAAGCTGGTTTGATCTAAGCGAATATGGATGAAGACCTGCACATCCAACCCAAGCTTCTCCGCATTGAGCTCGGCATGATAACCATTTATGTAGCCTTCTTTCTCTAACCGTTTGACACGCTCAGAGCATGGTGATGTGGTTAAGTTAACCTGCTTTGCCAGTTCTACGACCGGAATTCGCCCACGAGAATGCAGCACTCTCAAAATTTGCAAATCAATTCTGTCTAATTGGTAACTCATTAACCACATCCTTGTAACAACTCAGGAGTCATCAGAGTAATAGTAACTATTCAGTTTGCAAATAGTGATATCAACAACGTGTGAAACCTGCATACATTTAACGTTTGCCCAGCACAAAAATTCATCAAATAGTCAAAAAATAAAAACATTCATCTGCATAATTTATAAATCAACACACCAATATTGGCGACTTTATTAATCAGATAATTTTGTTAACAAAATAATGGAATGATGAACTTTGAAGAGAAAAACATGAGCTGCAGAGAAAAGAAATGAGCCAAATGATAAGGCAATAATAGGTAAAAATATTAAGGAGAAAGCAATGTTAACCCTACAACTCGCGTACAAACCATTTGGCGTTGGAGAATGGACGTACACGACCGTCTCACACGAAGTCGCAAAGTCTCTGGCGTCTGAATATGCGTCTTACGGCTGGCCAGTTATGATCGACGGATTGCCATTCGCAACAGAAAAAGATCTTGCTGCGTAAGCATCAATTACATAATTGCTGATGTCTGTCGCGCTGGATGCTGAACCACTTCACCAATAGCGCGATGGTTACAACAACGGCAGTAGTACTGCGGCTCCATCTCGTAGTAATGCTCACCCGATACAAACTTTGCCATCAACTGAGTAAAACTGACGACTTTGCCAGTTAGCGTGGCGATATGCTCTGGTTCACAACGCTTCATGATCACTTTATGCTGCGTTGATCTTCTACAAACTGAGCAATAAATATCCGGCATTTCTCTTCTCCCTGATTTTCTGTGCTACTGACAATTGACATATTTTGTTCAAAATAATTCCACAATTAAAAAGCCCCTTTAGTTTTTTGTGCCCCACATCCAAAAAATTCCGCACACGTGCCTGAAAACTGAGACCTTGGTCAGACCTCAACTTTTGTATCAAATTATGAACAATAACGCCTATGTATGTAATACTACGAGATACTACGCATAAGTAATTGTCACTGTGTATTTTTTACATTCAGCATTAAAGAGCGTCTTGATTCCGACAGGAGAGAGAGAACGGATACCTCTCTTCCGACTCGTGTAATTTACAGTGTGAATTGTGCACAAAAAAAATCGCACTACCCATCGCGCAGTTCAATGCGGATTTGATGCGAATAACTAAACCTGAAAGCGTTCCGCAAACTAAAGAAAGCACTGAGTATACGGTGGGACTTGCCTCTTAGATTTGTTGTTCAGCGAAACTAAGCGGCTCTCATCGTGACATTATGATGTGCAAAAGATAACTAGATAGAACATGGAGTCATTGGCATGGAAAGCCTCGCAAAATCTCTCAATCAACAAGGGTTCCGCTGTCATGCGCTAGATCGAAAGGTCAAAGTAGAACTCGGTAGCTTTGGGCAATACGTTTACGTTATTAAGGACTACCAAACTGGTCACTATTTGGTTCAGCGCCATTTAACCGTCCAAATGGCGACGTTTATCCTTATGTTGAGTACAGGTCTGTATGGCTTAGTGACCAAAGGAAGTGGTATCAGCGCGGTCCTTGCGGCTATCTCAGTTGGTGGGCTAATAAACCTGATTTTAATTGAAGTGAAATCTCAGCCGCTTACACAAGCTCTGCGTAAACTGTCAAACATAAGCAGCGAGGAAATTCGAAGTGATCATTCATGAGACCTCACAAAACTTACCAAAGAACAATCCGTTCTTATTCAGCATTTGGTTTCTATCACTCACCTACTTTGCTTATATAGGCGGTTACCTATGGTTAATAGGGGCAGGATTGGCTGTATTTATTCTATTGCTGTACGTATTACATCTATCTAAGCGTAAGTGGTTTACGCCAAAATCGATCAGCATTGAGCCCGCTTCTAACAGTTTGAAGTACCATCAAGATTCTACAGTGTACTTTCGTATTCCATTGAATGAAATCAGCAAGGTTCGAATTGAGAAAGAACCTTTCAGTAGTAACTG
This sequence comes from Vibrio harveyi NBRC 15634 = ATCC 14126 = KCTC 12724, assembly GCF_001591145.1. Taxonomy (GTDB): domain Bacteria; phylum Pseudomonadota; class Gammaproteobacteria; order Enterobacterales; family Vibrionaceae; genus Vibrio; species Vibrio harveyi. The sequence goes on from NZ_BCUF01000029.1 coordinate 75,407, forward strand.
CTTGATGCTCTACACCGCCACAGATTCCTATCAGGTTCCAAATTCCAACAACTTCGATAAACTGCAATTAGCGCAATTAATGAAACAGATCGAAGAGAAAATTGATGATAGAGATAGTCAAAGCGCAAACGAATGACATTATACCCAAGTGACTTCAAGGTGCAGGATTCAGAGCGTTGTCATTGATT
>NZ_BCUF01000030.1 GCF_001591145.1 Vibrio harveyi NBRC 15634 = ATCC 14126 = KCTC 12724
TTTTCAACCTAAAGGCAAGAACCTCATTGGCTCGTGGTGAGAGATGAGCGAGTAAACCCAGCTTCGGCTGGGTTTTTTTCTGCCTGTTTTGGATTAGGGTCTGTTGACCTTTTGTGATGATTTTTGCAGCAATTTGTAGGTGTTTTATACAAGGCAGAGGCTTTGATATGTAGCTATTCTACCTGATAAGCCGATAACGCAGTAGAAAGCACCTACAAACGCTGCCCAAAGGGTTCGGCTGGGCGCCCCCGGCTAAAAGCATTTTACTCTTTGTTGAGTCAATTTTACTTAGAACCACTAGGTTTAAATCGACTCGCCGCGATTAAAACGCTTTTGACTAGGCGTCCCCATCCGAACAAAATTTAACCACGAAAGATAAACAGACCCTAATAACCCAGCAGCTAGCCAACCCATTGAATATTAGAGATTCATCACATTTCAGTAAGCTAAAGAAAATAATCGCAAAAAATTGAAAATTTCTCCTAAAGGATATTTATAGGTCGCCGTTAAAGGGACTGAGAGAAATGAGATGTACCTAAGTGAGGTGAGAGACACGACGGTGCATCAACTAAAGCCTTAAGGAGATCAATTATGGCGATTAACGTTAATACTAACGTTTCTGCGATGACCGCACAGCGTTACCTAAACCAAGCGGCTGAAGGTCAACAAAAATCAATGGAGCGTTTGTCTTCGGGTTATAAAATCAATAGCGCGAAAGATGATGCTGCAGGTCTACAGATTTCTAACCGTTTGAACGCACAGAGCCGTGGTCTAGACATGGCTGTGAAAAACGCGAACGACGGTATTTCTATTGCACAGGTTGCTGAAGGTGCAATGAATGAATCTACCAACATCCTACAACGTATGCGTGACCTATCGCTTCAATCTGCGAACGGTTCGAACTCAAAATCAGAACGTGTAGCGATCCAAGAAGAAGTAACAGCGCTGAACGACGAGCTAAACCGTATCGCTGAAACAACCTCTTTCGGTGGTAACAAGCTTCTAAACGGTACTTACGGTACTCAATCTTTCCAAATCGGTGCGGACTCTGGTGAAGCAGTAATGCTTTCTATGGGTAACCTACGTTCTGATACTTCTGCAATGGGTGGTAAGAGCTACGCAGCAGAAGACGGTAAAGATGCGTCATGGACAGTGAGCGATAAAACTGAACTTAAAATGACGTACACCAACAAGCAAGGCGAAGAGCAAGAGCTTACTGTCCAAGCAAAACAAGGCGACGATATTGAGCAGCTAGCGACTTACATCAACGGTCAAAGCGAAGATGTAAAAGCGTCTGTTGGTGAAGATGGCAAACTACAAGTATTTGCTTCTTCTCAAAAAGTAACGGGTGACGTTGAGTTCTCTGGTAACCTAGCGGGTGAGATCGGCTTCGGTGACGCAAAAGACGTAACGGTTAAAGACATCGACGTAACAAGCGTTGCAGGTTCTCAAGAAGCGGTAGCTATCATTGATGGCGCACTAAAATCAGTAGACAGCCAACGTGCGTCTCTTGGTGCATTCCAAAACCGTTTCAACCACGCTATCAGCAACCTAGACAACATTAACGAGAACGTTAATGCGTCTAACAGCCGTATTAAAGATACTGACTACGCGAAGGAAACAACGGCAATGACTAAGTCGCAAATCCTTCAACAAGCAAGTACTTCAATCTTGGCTCAAGCGAAGCAGTCACCATCTGCAGCGCTAAGCTTGTTGGGCTAATCGGGTCGACTCAGCCTAGTGATTACGTCACCAAAGCGATAGACCTATCGTTAGCCCATAAGGTGGAAGGGAGATTGTAATGGAAATATCCTCCTACACATCGAACATCCAGCCTTACGGCACACCGAGTGGCACAAAAGTTGCTAAAGAAAATGGCGTAGGCGCGCCTAGCACAGCAAGTTCAAACGGTACCGCTTCGCCTGTAAAAGCGAACGATGCCGAACGCGATCTCTCTGTTCAAGCTGCACTTGAAATGGCGGATACCCGCCAAGAGCTGAACAGAGAAGAACGCGAAAAAATGGTTAAGCAAATGAATGAATTTGTCGACGCCATGAATAAGGGAGTGGCGTTTCGTGTTGATGAAGAATCGGGTCGAGACGTCGTGACGATATACGAAGCCACAACCGGTGATGTTATTCGTCAAATTCCTGATGAAGAAATGCTAGTGGTTTTGCGTCGCCTAGCTGAACACACAGCTAACAGCGGTTTGTTAGTTGAAAAGGTGTAAGTCGTTTTTGAGGTGATTTGATGAGTTTAGGCCCTTTGGGGATGTCTGGCGGCATGGATATCAATTCCATGGTCAGCAAAATTGTGGATGCCGAGCGTGTGCCAAAGCAGCAACGCATCGACAACGAGCGTGCGACAATTGACGCCAGCATCAGTGCCTACGGGCGACTCAGAGAATCGTTGGATACGATGAAGAATCTCATGACGAACTTTCGTCAGGAGAAGGCTTTTGCTGTTCGTACGGTAGATACTACCGACGATGCAGTGGTATCTGCGACCGCAACAACAGACGCTATAGCCGGTAAGTATGCTATCGATGTGTTGCAGCTTGCACAGAGTCATAAAGTGGCTTCTGACGTTTTGCCAGAAGATGCTAAGTTTGGACCTGGTAAGCTGCAGATTTCTCTTGGTGATGACACCTTCGACGTTAATGTCCGTTCTAGTTCTAAGCTAGTTGATGTCGTTCGTGGAATTAACGGCGCTAAGGATAACCCTGGCGTACGTGCTTCCGTTATTAACGACGTAGAAGGGCCGCGTTTGATCCTTGCTTCGAATCTATCGGGCAAGGACCATCAAATTAAAGTCAGTGTGGATGCCGATGCAGGTAACCCGCTGAAACATTTCGAATACAAAACTCTAGAAGACCGAGTGAACGCGCTTGAAGAAGCTCGTGAAGCGGCTGAAGCCGTACTTGGACCTCTAAAAGAACCAGAATCAACAACCGATGCAGACCAACCAGAACAGGTGGATGCAGACGGCAATCCTATACCTCCTGAAGAACAAAAAGCGGCAGAAAGTGCGCAAGATGGCGCATCCGATGAACCGATCTCTGCATCCGGCGCTGCTGCGGCGAAAGCTGGACAAGAAGCGATTGATGCCGCTAACAAGCGTGCAAGTATGCGCCCACAAGACAGCATTCCCGGTTGGACTGAAACGGCTTCAGGAACACTTCTCGATTCTTACCGTCCACCGGAACTCGAACTGGATGAGAAAGCGATTGAGAAAGCGCCAGATGTTCCTGGGTGGGATAACACCGCCTCAGGCACACTCACCGATTCATACGTAACAACGAAAGAAGCGAAACAACAGCTCGAACAAGAAAAAGCGGAAATCGAGCAAAAGATTGCGGATGAAAAACAAGAGCTTGACCAAAAGGTTGAACGAGGTGAGCTAACTGAAGCGCAAGCAAAACAAATTCATCGAGCCAAGCTTGAGCCAGAGGAGCGCGAACGTCTTGAAAAAATAGACGTAGCAGAAGCCAAAATCGCAGAAGCAGAGAAGTCTTTTGAAGCGTACTCGGGCATGATGGAAGTACAAGCTGGGCAAGACTCGCAAGTGATGCTTGATGGCGTCGCACAGCTATCTAGTCACAACAACGTGATTGAAGATGCTATTGAAGGTGTCAACTTGACCCTTAAAGGCAAGTCCGAAGTAGGTAAACCTCCTGCTGAAATCGGCGTAGAATACGACCGCGGCAGCGTGCGTAATGACATTGAAAACTTTGTCTCTGCTTACAACTCGTTCTACCAAACATCGAAAGCACTATCGAGTGTTGACCCTACCACTGGTCAGAAAGGACCGCTTGCGGGCGACAGTACAGTGCGTAATGCCGATGCGAGACTGAAAGCGGTATTCTCAACGGCGATTGACAAAGCACCAGAAGATTTAAAATCCCTGACTGAGTTCGGTATCACGACCACACGCCAAGGCACATTAGAGATTAACTACGACATGCTGGATCGCCAGTTGAACAGCAACTTTAACGAGTTGGAAAAGTTCTTTGGTGGTAATACCGGTTTTGCCAAGCGCGTGGAAGACGCGATTCAGGGTATTACAGGGTTTACTGGCAGTATTCGTACTCGTGAAAAAAGCTTAACTGAGCAGAACTATCGTTTAGGTGATGACCAAGCGGCATTAGATCGCCGTATGGATAGCCTTGAAAAACGCACCCACGCTAAGTTTGCCGCTATGCAAGATGCCACGGGTAAGATGCAAGGGCAGTTGGGCGCATTGATGAACGCGTTGGGCCAATAGATGCGAAGTGAACTCATTGAAATTAGTGATATTGATCAACTAATTGCGCAAGAACTAGAAAAAGTCGACTTTAATGCTGAAGAAATTCTTCGTTTGGTCGATATCAGGGAACGGTTATTGCAAAACCTGCTACCCATTGTCGAGAGCAATCCGTTGGTGAAGCAGGAAGCAGAGTGGCAAGACTTGCTCACTCGTACCAAAAGAATTGTTGAGCTGATGCAAAACGAAACCACGAACGTTGGTAAAGAGCTACATAAGTTCCGTTATGGTAAGCGTTCGCTTCAGCAGTACAAAAAATTTATATAAAAGAGGAATACTATGCGCGGTTCTTTGCAAGCATACAAAAAGGTATCAGTCGACAGCCAGCTGAGTGCGGCGTCTCCGCACAAAGTCATTCAAATGCTAATGGCAGGTGCGATTGAGCGTCTGATCCAAGGTAAAGCAGCAATGCAAGCAGGCAACATTCCAGCAAAAGGCGAGCGTCTAGGTAAAGCGTTAGACATCATAATTGCGCTACGCAGCTGCCTTTCAATGGACGATGGTGGTGACATTGCTTCAAACTTAGATTCACTTTACGAGTTTATGATCACTCAGATTTCTGCCGCGAACCACCAAAACGATCCTCAACCGATCGACGACGTTATCGACATCATCCGTGAGATCAAATCAGCGTGGGACCAGATCCCAACTGAGTTCCACAACCTAACTGCTGCAGAAGTAGGCATTTAATAAAGAAAACAATACTTTACTGATTTGGTAGGGTATTGTGTCTGATTGCACATCAAGTCGTTCAGCAAAGTTACAATCAAGCTCACACCTCTTTATTGCTTGGTTGCCTTATTTTTTTATTCAAATAAAATAGAAGTCATTAGTGGCCCTAATGGCTTTTTTTTGTTGCTGATTTTCCTATTTTGTCTATCGTTAATTGAGAGTGGTCCCACCTTTTCTGACACTCAATTGCGCAAATCAAGGTCTGGCCGCAACAACCCCATAATAAAGGCAATCATTCTTACTTATGCAAGGTTTGGCAAAGCTGCTTGTAATCGATGACGACGCACCAAGTCGTTTAAATATAAGCAATATATTGGAATTTGTTGGAGAAAGTTGCGAAGCTGTCAGTTCTGATCAGCTAGGCGATGTAGACTGGTCTAGTGTTTGGTCAGGTTGTATTGTGGCTAACATCTCTGCCGGTCAGGCTGCGACAGCAGTAATGACACAGCTCAACGAAGCGTACCATATCCCTCTTCTCGTCATGGGCTCTTTCCCATTGCCTGTTGATGACTTGCCAAATTTTGTCGGTGAATTAGAGCAACCTCTAAACTATCCGCAACTTAGCGAAGCGTTACGTCACTGCAAAGACTTTCTTGGTCGCAAAGGTGTGAACGTTGTTGCAAGTGCTCGCAAAAACACTCTTTTCCGCAGTCTCGTTGGTCAAAGCCGTGGTATCCAAGAAGTTCGTCATTTGATTGAACAAGTATCAGGTACAGAGGCAAACGTCTTGATCTTGGGTGAATCAGGGACAGGTAAAGAAGTGGTGGCGCGCAATATCCACTATCATTCTGCTTACCGCAACGGTCCGTTTGTGCCAATTAACTGTGGTGCGATCCCACCAGAGCTTTTAGAAAGTGAGCTATTTGGTCATGAAAAAGGTGCATTTACCGGAGCTTTAACGGCACGTAAAGGTCGTTTTGAATTAGCAGAAGGTGGCACGATCTTCCTTGATGAGATTGGTGATATGCCAATGTCTATGCAAGTGAAGCTGTTGCGCGTATTGCAAGAGCGCTGCTTTGAGCGTGTTGGTGGCAATACGACGATCAAAGTCAACGTTCGTGTTGTAGCTGCAACTCACCGTGATCTCGAAACCATGATCGACGATGGCACGTTCCGTGAAGACCTCTTTTACCGCTTGAATGTATTCCCAATTGAAATGCCTGCGCTAAAAGCGCGTAAGCAAGACATTCCTTTGCTGCTGCAAGAGCTAATGACGCGTCTTGAAGCTGAAGGCGGACAACCAATTTGCTTCACTCCTCGTGCTATCAACTCGCTGATGGAACACAACTGGCCAGGTAACGTACGTGAACTTGCTAACCTTGTTGAGCGTATGGTGATCCTATACCCGAATAGCTTGGTCGACGTGAATCATCTTCCGACTAAATACCGCTACAGTGATATTCCTGAGTTCCAACCTGAAGGGAACCCATTCACAACAGTGGAAGAGCAAGAGCGTGATGTATTCCAAGATATCTTCTCTGAAAACTTCAGCTTTGAAGAGCAGAGCGATCTTGACCACAACATGAATGCACCTCAAGCACTGCCACCGGAAGGAGTCAACTTGAAAGAGTTGCTAGCCGATATGGAGGTCAACATGATCAGCCAAGCGTTAGAAGCGCAAGGCGGTGTAGTGGCGCGAGCGGCAGATATGCTCGGTATGCGTCGTACGACATTGGTTGAGAAAATGCGTAAATACAACCTACAGCGCTAGGTTTATCTGATAGCCAAAGTTCACACTTTCAACGGTGATTGGTTATCTTTTCTGATAACGAAAGCACCATTTTCCTAGTGTCAACTTCTTGTCGTTCGCATAACGCTATGATAAATATAGAAAATAGCTTGGTACGCTAATTGCTTACCAAGCTATTTTAGTTTGTAAGTGGCGACAATTCGACAGGCAGTGAATGGACAACAACACTAACCAATCCCATTTAGACTCAGTAGAGAATCAGGTAGAGCGTTATAAACAGGTTCTGGACGTAATGCCGGCTGGCGTGATCTTGTTAGACACGCACGGAGTGGTCCGTGAAGCCAACCCGGAAGCGCATCGAATTCTTGAGATTCCATTAGTCAACGAGAAATGGTTCAACATCATCCAAGCGGTTTTTGATCCGCGTGAAGATGATGGTCATGAAATTTCACTGCGCAATGGTCGCAAAGTGCGCTTGGCCATCTCTGCCTCGGCAACGGGTCAGCTTATCCTGATCACTGACCTAACAGAAACCCGCTTACTGCAATCTCGCGTGAGTGACTTACAACGTTTGTCATCACTCGGTCGTATGGTGGCGTCGCTCGCTCATCAAGTTAGAACGCCTTTATCAAGTGCGATGTTATATGCATCAAATTTAGGTGCGCCGAATCTCCCTCCTGCGACAAGAGAGCGATTTCAGAGCAAATTAATGGATCGACTGCACGATTTGGAGAAGCAGGTTAATGATATGCTGCTTTTTGCCAAAGGTGGTGATAATAAAGTCATTAAGCCATTTAACATTGCTCAGCTGGTGGCTGAATATCAGCCCATGGTGGAAACCGCACTGAAAAACAACAGCATCGATTACTTCCTAGAAGTTGAGGAAGAGCAGACTGAGCTATTAGGTAACGCGAATGCCATTGCTTCAGCATTGAGTAACTTAGTGATGAACGCGATTCAGATGTCAGGCAAAGAATCGCAAATTGATGTCTTTTTCCGCCCGGTAAACGGTGAACTGCGCATTTCTGTGCAAGACAGCGGACCGGGTATACCAAAAGAACTACAAGCCAAAATTATGGAGCCCTTCTTTACCACGCGTTCTCAAGGAACGGGGTTGGGACTTGCTGTTGTTCAAATGGTTTGCCGTGCCCATGACGGTCGATTGGAACTCATTTCAGAGCAGGGTGATGGAGCCTGCTTTACCATGTGCATTCCGCTAGAGCGAGTGCAAGCACATACTGGAGAATCATAATGGCGCAAAGCAAAGTGCTGATCGTAGAAGACGATGAAGGTCTTCGTGAAGCCCTAGTGGATACTCTGGCTCTGGCTGGGTATGAGTGGTTAGAAGCCGATTGTGCAGAAGACGCTTTGGTGAAACTGAAGTCGAACGCGGTAGACATCGTAGTTTCAGATGTACAAATGGCAGGTATGGGTGGCTTAGCGCTGCTCCGTAATATCAAACAGAATTGGCCAAATATGCCCGTTCTGCTTATGACGGCTTATGCAAACATTGAAGACGCCGTGTCGGCAATGAAAGAAGGTGCGATTGATTACATGGCGAAGCCATTTGCACCAGAAGTCTTGCTCAACATGGTAAGTCGCTACGCGCCAATTAAAAGTGACGACAATGGTGACGCGGTAGTTGCAGATGAGAAAAGTCTGCGTCTGCTTGCTCTAGCTGACAAAGTAGCGCGCACTGATGCCAACGTTATGATCTTAGGTCCTAGCGGTTCTGGTAAAGAGGTTATGTCGCGTTACATTCACAACGCTTCAAACCGTAAAGATGGTCCATTTGTTGCCATTAACTGCGCTGCGATCCCAGATAACATGCTTGAAGCGACGCTGTTTGGCTACGAAAAAGGTGCCTTCACTGGGGCAGTTCAAGCTTGTCCAGGCAAATTCGAACAAGCACAAGGCGGTACCATCTTGCTAGATGAAATCAGCGAGATGGACTTGAGTCTGCAAGCGAAGTTACTACGTGTTTTACAAGAGCGTGAAGTGGAGCGTCTGGGCAGTCGTAAGAGTATCAAGCTTGATGTTCGCGTACTTGCAACCAGCAACCGCGATCTTAAACAGTACGTTTCAGAAGGAAACTTCCGTGAAGACTTGTACTACCGTTTGAATGTTTTCCCAATCGCATGGCCAGCACTCTGCGAACGTAAAGGTGACATCTCGCCACTTGCGCAGCATCTTGCTGAGCGCCATTGCAGCAAGATGGGTATGCCTGTGCCTAAGTTCTCTCAAGTTGCATTAGATAAGCTGCTTCAATACCCATGGCCGGGTAACGTTCGTGAGCTGGATAATGTGGTTCAACGTGCGTTGATTTTGAGTGAAAACGGTGACATAGATGCTGAACATATTTTGCTAGAAGGTGTAGATTGGCAAGATGCAAACAGTCTGCAACATGTTGTTCAGAATGCCGAAATGGTCGTACCGGATGTCAAGCCAGTCGCACAAGCTGAGCCAATCAACCGAGTCGCGTCTGGTGGCGAAGGTCTAGGCGGGGAACTCCGTGACCAAGAATACGCCATTATTTTGGAAACATTGATCGAATGTAACGGACGTCGTAAAGAAATGGCAGAAAAACTGGGTATTAGCCCACGAACTCTGCGCTACAAACTTGCTAAAATGCGTGACGCTGGTATCGATATTCCGGCTTAGTAATCACATAAATAGCCATAAGACGAAAGTGTGGGTAAACTACGGCACTATTGTCTTATGGCACAGTAATTGCTGTGTCAATAATCAGTTTTAGTTAATAGTCAAACTTTTGGCTTAGAGGTGACAATGAAAGTTGATGGTATTCAGGCAGAAATGCGCGCCATGATGGTGGAAGCGAGTAACACTGCTCCTACGGCGACAGGCGCGAAAGTTGGTGCAGATTTTGGTGATCTCCTAACAAAAGCCATCAATAACGTAAACTCACTTCAAAAAGCATCGGGTGACCTGCAAACGCGTTTTGACCGTGGTGATGCCGATGTTTCCCTTTCTGACGTTATGATTGCTCGTAACAAGTCCAGTGTTGCTTTCGATGCCACTGTTCAAATCCGCAACAAGCTCGTTGAGTCCTATAAGGATCTCATGAATATGCCAGTGTAATTTAGGTAATAAGTGTGGCAGACAAGTCTACAGATTTAACCGTCACTGATGGCGGCGCAGATGGTGCACTGATTGCTGGCTCAGATCTGGATGTGGAAAGCCAAAACCCAGATCTTGAAGAGCGCAGTGCGTCAAAATTCGATATGGCAGTAGGCGACCTCGATTTACTTCGTCAGGTCGTGTTAGTGCTGTCTATCTCTATCTGTGTTGCGCTGATCGTGATGCTGTTCTTCTGGGTGAAAGAGCCGGAAATGCGCCCATTAGGTGCTTACGAAACGGAAGAACTGATCCCTGTGCTGGACTATCTCGACCAGCAAAAAATCAATTACAAGCTAGATGGTAATACCATTTCGGTAGAAGCGAGTGACTATAACTCGATCAAGCTCGGTATGGTGCGTGCTGGTGTAAACCAAGCGACGGCGGCGGGCGATGATATTCTGTTGCAAGATATGGGCTTTGGTGTATCACAGCGTTTGGAACAAGAACGTTTGAAGCTCAGTCGTGAACGCCAACTTGCTCAAGCGATTGAAGAGATGAAGCAGGTACGTAAAGCTCGTGTGCTGCTTGCCCTGCCAAAACACAGTGTGTTTGTTCGCCACAACCAAGAAGCGTCTGCTTCGGTATTTTTGACGCTCTCCACAGGTGCGAACCTTAAACAGCAAGAAGTGGATTCTATCGTCGATATGGTCGCGAGTGCTGTTCCGGGCATGAAGACCTCTCGTATTACGGTAACTGATCAACACGGTCGCCTGCTTAGCTCGGGTTCTCAAGACCCTGCGTCTGCGGCTCGTCGTAAAGAGCAAGAGCTAGAGCGAAGCCAAGAGCAAGCCCTGCGTGAGAAAATCGATTCTGTGCTTCTGCCTATTTTGGGCTTCGGTAACTACACCGCTCAGGTGGATATCCAAATGGATTTCAGTACTGTTGAGCAAACCCGTAAGAATTTCGATCCGAACACTCCGGCAACCCGTAGTGAATACGCGCTAGAAGATTACAACAATGGCAACATGGTCGCGGGCATTCCTGGTGCATTGAGCAACCAGCCGCCAGCGGATGCGTCTATTCCTCAAGATGTGGCGCAAATGAAAGACGGCACATTGACTGGTCAGGGTTCGGTACGTAAAGAATCAACGCGTAACTTTGAGCTTGATACCACGATCAGCCATGAACGTAAGCAAACCGGTACGCTGGCTCGTCAAACGGTTTCTGTTGCGATCAAAGACCGCCGTACCGTGAATCCTGATACTGGTGAAGTGACTTATACACCATTGTCTGAATCTGAAATTAATGCAATTCGCCAAGTTCTGATCGGCACGGTTGGTTTCGATCAAAGTCGTGGTGACTTACTCAACGTTCTGAGCGTCAAGTTTGCTGAACCAGAGCTTGAGCAAATGGTTGATCCACCAATTTGGGAGCATCCAAACTTCAACGATTGGGTTCGTTGGTTTGCAAGCGCGTTAGTGATCATCGTGGTTATCTTGGTACTGGTTCGCCCAGCAATGAAGAAACTGCTCAACCCAGCCAACAACGACGAAGACGAAATGTACGGACCAGATGGCTTGCCAATTGGTGCGGATGGCGAAACCAGCCTGATTGGTAGCGACATCGAAAGCGGTGAACTGTTTGAGTTTGGCTCAAGCATCGATTTACCTAACCTTCACAAAGATGAAGATGTACTCAAAGCAGTGCGCGCTCTGGTGGCGAATGAGCCAGAGCTTGCTGCTCAAGTTGTGAAAAACTGGATGAACGAAAATGGCTAACGATATCGTACCTCAAGATGAAAACGGCGCAGGCGTTCCTGCGGAGTTTGATGTCTCTAGCATGACAGGCGAAGAAAAAGCGGCGATCTTGCTGCTCAGCCTGAATGAAGGTGATGCCGCCGGCATTATTCGTCACTTAGAACCAAAACAAGTTCAACGTGTTGGTAGTGCGATGGCACGTGCTAAAGATCTAAGCCAAGACAAAGTGTCTGGTGTGCACCGCGCGTTTTTAGAAGACATCCAGAAATACACCAACATCGGTATGGGCAGCGAAGACTTTATGCGTAATGCGCTGGTGGCTGCTCTGGGTGAAGACAAAGCAAACAACTTGGTTGATCAAATCCTACTGGGTACAGGCTCGAAAGGTCTGGATTCACTTAAATGGATGGACCCTCGCCAAGTGGCAAGCATCATTGTCAACGAGCACCCGCAAATCCAAACCATCGTACTTTCGTACTTGGAAGCGGATCAGTCTGCAGAAATTCTTTCTCAGTTCCCAGAGCGCGTGCGTCTGGATCTGATGATGCGTATTGCCAATCTAGAAGAAGTTCAGCCATCGGCACTGGCAGAGCTGAACGAGATCATGGAGAAACAGTTCGCAGGTCAAGCGGGTGCGCAAGCCGCGAAGATTGGCGGTCTGAAGGCTGCAGCAGAAATCATGAACTACCTAGACAACAACGTCGAAGGTATCTTGATGGAGCAAATTCGCGACCAAGACGAAGACATGGCGACACAAATCCAAGATCTTATGTTCGTGTTCGAGAACTTGGTGGAAGTGGACGACCAAGGCATTCAGAAGTTGCTGCGTGACGTTCCTCAAGATGTCCTACAGCGTGCACTTAAAGGTGCCGACGACTCTCTACGTGAGAAAGTCTTCAAGAACATGTCTAAACGTGCAGCTGAAATGATGCGCGACGATATCGAAGCAATGCCGCCAGTTCGCGTAGCAGACGTAGAAGCGGCGCAAAAAGAGATCCTGGCAATTGCTCGTCGTATGGCAGATGCTGGCGAGATCATGCTATCTGGTGGCGCGGACGAGTTCTTATAATCATTTCTTCGTTCCTTTTCTTCCTTCAAGCTGGGGAGAAAAGGAGCAAGCACTTCCTTAAATAACGCACTTTATTTTCAACATAAGTTTCAACATAAACAGATTGTAGGTTAAGCATGGCTGGCGATAGAAAACGTGGATTTATCCGTCCTGATGAAGACGATGCGATGATCGAACCTCAGCGCTGGGGCTTGCCTGATTATGGCGAGCCAAAAGCAAAGCAAGCCAAGCAAACTGCGTTTAACTACGATCCGAGTTGGGTACCAAACTTTGACGAGCCGGAAGAAGAACAAGCGCTTGAACTGACAGAAGAACAAATTGAACTGATCAAGCAAGGCGCTTATCAAGAAGGTCTTTATCAAGGTCAAGAAGCGGGTTTTAAGCAAGGTTACGACAAAGGTAAAGAAGAAGGCGTTCAAGCTGGTCATGCAGAAGGTCTGGAACTGGGCAAAGCCGAAGGCGTAACGGCTGGACAAGAATATATCCAGCAGCAAGTGGAAACCTTTATGAACTTGGCAAACCAGTTCGCTCAACCTTTGGAGTTGATGAATGCTCAGGTTGAAAAGCAATTGGTCGACATGGTGCTATGCCTAGTTAAAGAAGTGGTGCACGTGGAAGTGCAAACCAACCCGCAAATTATTCTCGATACTGTAAAGCAGTCAGTTGAAGCGCTTCCAATTTCTGGTCACCCAATCACCTTGCACCTGAACCCTGATGATGTTGCGATCATTCGCTCTGCATACGGTGAAGAAGAACTTGATTGTCGTAACTGGACTTTGGTGGCTGAGCCGTCATTAAACCGTGGCGACGTACAGATTGCTGCTGGCGAATCGAGCATCAACTATCGTATGGAAGAACGCGTGAAAAGTGTGTTGAACAGCTTCTGTGGCGCAAACCGCCATCAAGGGGGCGAGTAATCCATGCAAGCCTTGGCGGACCGTTTAAAAAACTACAAAATCGAAGGGCTAACCACGCGCCCAGTTGCTTCAGGCAAGCTCGTTCGCGTTGTAGGCTTGACCTTAGAGGCGACAGGCTGTCGTGCTCCGATTGGTAGTTTGTGTCTAGTCGAGACCATGTCCGGTCATATGGAAGCGGAGGTCGTGGGCTTTTCTGGTGATAACCTTTTCTTAATGCCGAGTGAGCAAATCACGGGCATTTTACCGGGCGCGAAAGTGACGCCCTTAACCAGTGAAGCCGGTTTGCCAGTCGGAATGGAACTGCTTGGGCGTGTTATTGATGGTGTGGGCAACCCACTTGATGGTCTTGGTCCTCTTTACACGGAGCATCGAGCTTCGTTCAATGCCGAACCAATAAACCCCCTAGCACGTAAACCTATTTCTGAGCCGCTTGATGTCGGCTTAAAAGCCATTAACGGTTTGTTGACCGTAGGTAAAGGACAACGTATCGGTCTGTTTGCTGGTTCGGGTGTTGGTAAATCGGTCACACTCGGTATGATGACGCGAGGCACGACAGCACAAGTCGTTGTCGTTGGTCTGATTGGTGAACGTGGACGCGAAGTAAAAGAATTCATCGAAGAGATTTTGGGTGAAGATGGACGCCGCCGTTCTGTGGTGGTGGCTGCACCTGCCGATGCTTCTCCTTTGATGCGTTTGAAAGGCTGTCAAACGGCACTGACGATTGCCGAATACTTCCGTGACCAAGGACTAGATGTTCTCCTACTAATGGACTCTCTGACGCGTTTTGCTCAAGCACAGCGTGAGATTGCATTGTCTGTGGGTGAGCCGCCTGCAACCAAAGGTTATCCGCCTTCGGTATTTGCTAAACTGCCAGCGCTGGTGGAACGCGCTGGTAATGGTGGTGATGATCAAGGATCAATTACCGCTTTCTTTACTGTTTTGACCGAAGGTGACGATCTGCAAGATCCGATCGCCGATGCATCACGTGCGATCCTAGATGGTCACATTGTGTTGTCTCGTGAAATGGCGGATGCAGGTCATTATCCAGCCATTGATGTAGAGAAATCGGTGAGCCGTGTTATGCCGCAAATCACCACTGAAGAGCATGTATTGATGTCGAAAGCGGTCCGTCAGGTGTTGTCGATTTGCCGTAAGAACCAAGACCTGGTATCGATTGGCGCTTACAAACCGGGTACTGATCCTGCTATCGATGGCGCGTTTACCCTTAAGCCAAAATTGGATGAATACTTGCAGCAACGCATGAAAGAGTCTGTGCCTTATGACATGTGTGTCAATATGTTGAAGAGCATCTTGGGTGGGTAATAGCGCATGAATAACGCCATGGAGTTCCTACTTGATCAGGCAAAAGAGCGCGAAGACCAAGCAGTATTAGCGCTCAATAAAGCCCGCACAGAGCTAGAAGATTATTACCGCCAAGTTGAGCAGATTGAAAAGTACCGTTTAGATTACTGCCAGCAACTGGTAGATCGTGGTATGGCAGGACTCACTGCGAGCCAATACGGTCACTTGAATCGCTTTTTAACCCAGCTTGATGAAACGCTTTCCAAACAAAAGCAAGCCGAAAGCCACTTTAAAGAACAGGTGGTTAACTGCCAAGATTACTGGTTAAACATGCGTAAAGAGCGTATGTCTTATGAGTGGATGATCGAAAAGCGCGAGAAGGAAAAGCAAATTGCGGAAGCCAAGCGCGAACAAAAGCAGATGGATGAGTTTTCTACCTTACTGTACAGCCGGAAACCGCAACGATTCTAAATGTTCTTACTCTCGATGTTGGCGTAGATTACATTTCTACCGATTCCAACAAGGTCACTTTGACGGAATCTTGCTCAATTAACTCAAACACTTTTGGTCGAATTTCTCGAATCCACCACTCGTTGTAGGTTTCGGCGTAAAGTGATTGGCGTGCTTGTTCACTGTCAAATTCGCGCAGCCAAACAAAGTAGTCATGTCCATCTTCGCCTGTATGAACATACGTGTTTAATACGCGCATGCCTTTGGAGCGTTGATAGGGAAGTAATTCGTCCTTCATCCACGTTAACCATTGCTCTGTTTTGCCAGTTTTGATTTTGTATTGGCGTAATTCTGTGACTTTCAAAGCGATTCCTTAAAGGTTGAGCGAGGTTTTTTTATTTACTCCTCAACGACTCCGCAGTCAAATTAATAAAGTCACTAGATTTACGGCAAGTTTGATCTTTGTTCCATCCGTATCCCTTCTTTGCTCCGTCAGAAATTCCACACTATAGGTTGGCGTGATTTTTGCAATTTAACCGACAGTAACGGGTCTCATGACCCAAGTTTGCCGCCAATGAGCAATCCGACAGCGCCATGCTCAACGCTGCCGATAACGAGAGTTTCTATATGAATGTGAATTTATCCAATGTTTCTGCAACCAGTAAGGTCTCGGTTTCCGATTCTTCGAATAAAGTTGCTGCAGAAGACCCTGAAAGCAAAGGTTTTTTTGAAACCTTAGCAGGGGTGTTTACCGATTCACAAAAATCAGAAAAAGCCGTCGCAAAACCTGATGCGTCAGAAGCTTCGGCAGAAACCACAGATGACGCTGCAAAGGTAGCATCGGTAAGCTCAGAAGGTGAGAGCCAAGAAAAAGTCGTGGCAGACGGTGAAAAAACAACATCGTCAGAGTCCACCGATGCGCTGCTGACACATAATCAGTCAACGAAGTCGTCAGAGGGAGCAGATAATGAGCAAGCTGCCAATTCAGAAAAACCAGGCTCGGCAGCAAAAGTGGCTGCGGTAAATTCGTCGGTAGACGGGCATGTTGTGAAAAGTGAAGACGGATCTGAGTCTGTATCGGCTCTGGCTACATCATCAACGACAAGCCAAACTCAAAACGTAAAAGTTGCTGATACAGAACAAGCTCAAAGTGCTCATGTAAAAAACGCGATGGGAGAAGGTGAGCAACTTCTTGGTCGTATAGAACAGGCCAACCAGACTCTTAAACCTACTGAGTCTTCAGTTGATAGCGGCAAAGCCTTGCCACCAGAACTTAATGTTACACAAATAGGGAACGATAAGGCGCAAAGTGTACCACTCACTCCTGAGCAGCAGGCGATTCTTGCTGCTGGGTCTGTCCAGCAAGGGGAAGCAGTTTCTTCGACTGGTAATGAGAAGGTCGTATTCGATGCTAATGGTAAGCCTGTCGTCGTTGCTTCTAAAGACATGACTGAGCAACAAGCCTCAAACCTAGTGCAACAACAAACAAGTGCTCAAGCTCCTGCGCAAATTGATTGGAATTCACCTAGTGCGCAAGCTGCCCATACGGAAGCAACGGTGAATGCAACTACGCAAGCCGCAGTGAATGGTCAAGTCGTTGCGCAAGGCGTGCAACCTCAAACAATGCAAGGCGCTGAAGTATTTGCTGGTGCTGAAGCACTAACCGCTTCGGCTGCACTACAACAAGGCTTATCTGGTGACGCAGAAGCGGTACCTGTTAAACGAATTACGCTTGATGAGTTACACATCATCGATACCAAACTGGCACAAGGTAAACCACTTTCAAAACAAGAAATTGATGTGATTGAAGGGTTAAAAACGGGTGAGTTGGTTGCGGATATTCCAGAACAAGATCTTGCTCAGTTTGTCGCCTTGCCAAGTGATGTTAAAGCTGCGATGGTGGAGCATCAGGTGGCCCACACTCCGACTCGTGTTGCAGCATCAGCAGTGGCGGCTCAGCAAGCACATCATATTGTTGCTCAGGACGCTAAACACGCAGCCGCACAAGCCACTGCGCAGCCAACCGTGGCGACCAATGTTGATAAAGCTGCTATGTCAGCTATGCCAGAAGCTTTGGTTGCTGCAAGCATGAATCCGACCGCGCACGCAACATCAAGCGCAGAGTTAAGTAAGAAAGTTATGAACGCGAGCCTTGCGGCCGGTGCGCTAAAAGGAGCAAGCAGTAAACAAGATAAGCCAGAACCACAACATGGACTGGCGGGGCAACTTCAAGCAGCAGCAGGTCAACAAGGTGTGACGGCTCAGCAACAAGCGCGAGTGGATGCCGCTCAACAAGCCCAACTGCCTTTGCAGCTTACCAAAGAGCTCGCTAATGACCAGGTGGCAGAAAAAGTACAAATGATGATGTCGAAGAACTTGAAAAACCTCGATATTCGCCTTGACCCACCAGAGTTAGGGCGCATGCAAATTCGCATGACAATGAACAACGATCTCGCTAACGTGCATTTTACAGTGGCGAATCCACAGGCACGTGATTTGATCGAACAGACAATGCCACGCCTTCGAGAGATGCTAGCACAACAAGGTATGCAGCTGGCGGATTCTTCTGTACAGCAGCAGAGCAGTGGACAGCAGCAAAGTGGTTACGCAAATGCTGAACAGAATGGTCAAGGCGGGCAAGGTCGTGGATTTTCTGGTCAGTCAGATGAAAACTTTGATGCCGACACGAATCTTGATTTGAATGTCGTTTCAAAGCGTGATGGAATTAGTTTTTACGCATAAAATAGCGGTCTAGAAAAAGCAGAACAATAAGAGACAGTAATGGCAGAAGAACAGTTACAAGGTGCGGATGCGCCAAAAGGAAAAAGTAAATTACTGATCATCATTATCGCAGTGGTGGTTTTGCTGGTTGGTGGTGGTGCCGCCGCTTTCTTCTTAATGGGCTCTGATGAGCCAGCGCAAGCGGAGCAGACCGAGCAAGCACAAGCGCAAACAGCGGCTGAGCCGATCGCTTATGTGAATATCGCGCAACCCTTTATTTTTAACGTGACGGGCGACCGTCGTGACAGACTGGTACAAATCAAAGCGCAATTGATGGTGCGTGGCAGTGAAAATGAGCAATTAGCTCGTTACCACTCTCCGTTGATTGAGAGTTCATTGTTGTCAACTTTTGCATCGGCAACCGTTGAGCAGCTTCGTTCCCCTACGGGACGTGTTGAGCTGCGTGACCGCGCTTCTGACGATATCAAAGCTGCACTCAATGCTGCTGTTGGTAAGCCAGTGATTGAAAAAGTACTGTTTACAGATTTTGTGATTCAATAGGTAAAACGTGACCGATCTATTAAGCCAAGACGAGATTGATGCGCTTCTGCATGGGGTTGATGATGTCGATGACGTTGATGAACCCATAGATAACGACACCGAAGGTGCCGTCAATTTCGATTTCTCGTCTCAAGACAGGATTGTACGTGGTCGAATGCCGACGCTCGAACTTATCAACGAGCGTTTTGCACGACACATGCGTATCAGCCTGTTTAACATGTTACGTAAAACCGCTGAGGTCTCGATTAACGGCGTACAGATGATGAAGTTTGGTGAATACCAAAATACTCTGTACGTTCCAACCAGTTTGAACATGGTGCGTTTCCGTCCACTAAAAGGTACGGCATTGATCACCATGGAAGCGCGTTTAGTCTTCATCTTGGTAGAAAACTTCTTTGGCGGTGATGGTCGCTTCCACGCCAAAATTGAAGGTCGTGAATTTACCCCAACTGAACGTCGCATCATCCAGCTTCTATTGAAGATTGTTTTCGAGGACGACAAAGAAGCATGGTCGCCGGTCATGGGGGTGGAATTTGAATACCTTGATTCAGAAGTAAACCCAAGCATGGCGAACATTGTCAGCCCGACTGAAGTGATTGTCGTAAGCTCATTCCATATTGAAGTGGATGGCGGCGGTGGTGACTTCCATGTGGTGATGCCGTACTCAATGGTTGAGCCTATTCGAGAATTGCTCGATGCTGGTGTTCAATCTGACAAGATGGAAACCGACGTTCGTTGGAGCTCTGCACTGCGTGAAGAGATCATGGATTGTCCGGTTAACTTCCGCGTCAATCTGCTTGAGAAAGACATCTCCCTACGTGATTTGATGGAGTTGCAACCGGGCGATGTGATCCCGATTGAAATGCCAGAACATGCGACCATGTTCATCGAAGATTTACCGACTTACCGCGTGAAGATGGGACGCTCTGACGACAAGCTTGCGGTGCAAGTTTCTGAAGAAATTGAACGCCCACACGTAGTGAAAACCGATTTAGCCTTCTTAGGTAAAGACATTATGTCTGAGCTTGAGAATGACGACGATACAGACGATTAAGAAATCCTTACTCCCTAAGTCGCAACAGCTGCTAGTACTCACAACAGGGACAAAGCAAGCTCACAGTGCGCAAGTAAGGTTTAACACAGGACAGAAAAATGGAACCGAGTGACGATCAAAAGCTAGCAGACGAATGGGCAGCCGCTCTTGGCGAGGACCCGTCTGCGCCTTCAATTGATGTTGATGAAGTATTGGCAGCGCCACTGGAAGAGTTGAAAGACACCTCTAGCCCAATCTCTGATGATGAGCGTCGTAAACTCGACACCATCATGGATATCCCCGTGACTATTTCGATGGAAGTCGGTCGTTCGCAGATCAGCATCCGTAACCTATTGCAATTGAACCAAGGTTCGGTTGTGGAGTTGGACCGATTGGCTGGTGAGTCGCTCGATGTATTGGTTAACGGTACTTTGATTGCTCACGGTGAAGTCGTGGTCGTCAACGATAAGTTTGGTATTCGTCTTACTGACGTGATCAGCCAAACTGAACGCATTAAAAAGCTGCGCTAATATGAGCAGTTCAATCAAAACTCGATTGAAGCAAATCACGGGAGCACTTGGCTTAATGCTAAGTGCTCCTTATGCATTTGCTGCCGCGCCAAGCAACTTAGATTTGGCGACGACACTGGGCTCTTTGGTGCTGGTTATTGGTGTGATTCTTCTGCTCGCTTGGATGCTAAAACGCATGCAAGTACCAGCATTGGGTCAACAAAAAGGGCTGCGTATTATTAGCCAGTTACCGGTTGGTACTAAAGAACGAATTGCGGTTGTTCAAGTAGGAGAAGAGCAGTTTTTGGTTGGTATTACTAGCCAATCCATTCAAACGCTTGCCAAACTTGAAACGCCACTGAAAGAGGAAGAGTTGGCCACCGGTGCTTTTGCTAGCCAGTTCAGCCAGCTAATAAAAAAACATGACAAAGGATAATTCAATCCGCCTGATGTTCAGCGTGTTTGTGCTGATGGTCGGAATGCTGTTTTCTTCACTTTCGTTTGCTCAGGCAGAGGAGTCGCCGTTACCTGCTAACCTCGCTCAAGGTGACAGCGTGACCGTGAAAGCGATGGAAAGTGAATCAGGCTCAAGTCGCACTATGTCAGTGACTAATGGGGGCGGTATTCCTGCTTTCACTATGACCACCAACGCCGATGGTAGCGAAGATTACTCGGTTACCTTACAAATCCTTGCGTTGATGACGATGCTTGGCTTCTTGCCAGCGATGGTGATCTTGATGACCTCGTTCACTCGCATTGTGGTCGTGATGTCGATCTTACGGCAAGCCATGGGTTTGCAACAGACGCCTTCCAACCAAGTCATCATCGGTATTGCGCTCTTTCTTACCTTTTTTGTCATGTCACCGGTGTTAAATGAGATCAACGATAAAGCGGTTCAGCCTTATTTGAATGAACAAGTGACGGCGCGTGAAGCCTTTGATGCGGCTCAAGTGCCGATGAAAGCGTTCATGCTCAAGCAGACTCGAATCAAAGATTTGGAAACTTTCGTTAATATGTCTGGCGAAGAGGTGACAAACCCAGAAGATGTGTCGATGGCGGTGTTGATTCCTGCTTTCATTACTTCTGAGCTTAAGACCGCTTTCCAAATTGGTTTCATGCTGTTCTTACCATTCTTGATCATCGACCTAGTTGTTGCGTCGGTGTTGATGGCTATGGGTATGATGATGCTATCACCAATGATCGTATCGCTACCATTTAAGCTGATGCTGTTTGTGCTGGTGGATGGGTGGAACCTGATATTGTCGACACTCGCCGGCAGTTTTGCCCTTTAGATTGGCACAGAGAGAAGAGGGTAAGACATGACTCCTGAAATGTTTGTCGAGCTTTTCCGTGATGCACTTTGGATGGTGCTGATCATGGTCTGTGCCATTATTATCCCAAGCTTGCTTATCGGTCTTGTTGTCGCGATTTTCCAAGCGGCAACCTCTATCAACGAACAAACGTTGAGTTTCTTACCTCGTTTGATTGTGACTTTATTGGCGTTGATGTTATTTGGTCACTGGATGACACAGATGTTGATGGAATATTTCTTCGGTCTGATTGAACGTCTTCCACAGGTGCTCTACTAGAGGCGCATATGGAGTATCCTACCGATATAGTCCTCGACTGGATCGCGAATTACTTCTGGCCCTACACACGTATCTCTGCCATGTTGATGGTGATGACGGTGACAGGGGCACGTTTTGTTTCGCCTCGAATTCGACTCTACCTAGGTTTAGCGATCACTTTTGCCGTTGCTCCGGCGATTCCAGCTGTGCCGCAGGATATTGAGCTGCTCTCTTTTCGTGGTTTCATGACCATTGCGGAACAAATCATAATTGGTGTTGCGATGGGCATGGTGACCCAGTTTATGATTCAAACCTTTGTTCTACTTGGTCAGATCTTGGGTATGCAATCGAGCTTGGGTTTTGCGTCCATGGTCGACCCAGCGAACGGCCAAAACACACCTTTGCTTGGTCAGCTGTTCATGTTTTTAGCGACCATGTTCTTCCTTGCTACCGATGGGCATTTGAAAATGCTGCAACTGGTGGTGTTCAGTTTTAAAACCTTGCCGATAGGTTCTGGCTCGCTTAATGCGGTGGATTTTCGCGAAATGGCCGGCTGGCTTGGCATCATGTTTAAGACCGCTTTGAGTATGTCGTTGTCCGGCATTATCGCGCTGCTTACGATTAACTTATCATTTGGTGTAATGACCCGTGCCGCGCCTCAGTTGAATATCTTCTCGCTTGGTTTTGCGTTTGCCTTGATGGTCGGTTTATTACTTTGTTGGTACATTTTGGCGGGTTTGTACAGTCATTATGAATTGTTCTGGGCAGTGGGTGAGGAGCAGATTTGTAACCTCATTCGCTTAGATTGCTAGGAGACTGGATTGGCAGAGTCAGACGGTCAAGAACGCACCGAAGAAGCCACGCCCCGACGGTTACAACAAGCCAGAGAAAAGGGGCAGGTTGCTCGGTCTAAAGAGCTCGCATCAGCATCGGTATTGATTGTTGGTGCTATCGCCTTAATGTGGTTTGGCGAGTCTTTGGCACGTTCGTTGTTTTCCATTATGAGCCGCTTATTTGATCTCAAACGCGATGAGATTTTTGATACGGCTAAGTTGTTCGACATTGCATTTGGTGCGATGGGCGATCTGCTGTTTCCACTTTTTCTTATCCTCATTACCTTGTTTATTGCTGCAATGATTGGCGCGGCTGGTGTGGGGGGCATTAGCTTTTCTGCTGAAGCGGCGATGCCAAAACTCTCCAAAATGAACCCGCTTAGCGGCTTAAAGCGTATGGTGGGCATGCAGAGTTGGGTAGAGCTTATCAAGTCCATCTTAAAAGTCGCACTTGTGACGGGTATGGCGATATACCTCATCCAAGCCTCACAAGCGGATTTGATTCAACTTAGTATGGACGTGTATCCGCAGAACATATTCCATGCGCTGGATATCTTGCTTAACTTTATTTTACTGATCAGTTGCTCGTTGCTTATCGTTGTTGCGATCGATATTCCATTTCAGATTTGGCAGCACGCCGATCAACTAAAAATGACCAAGCAAGAAGTCAAAGACGAATACAAAGAGACCGAAGGTAAACCGGAGGTCAAAGGTCGTATTCGTATGCTGCAACGAGAAGCGGCTCAGCGTCGAATGATGGCTGATGTCCCTCAGGCGGACGTTATCATTACCAACCCGGAGCACTTTTCCGTCGCACTGCGTTATAAACAGAAAACCGACCGTGCGCCTGTAGTGATCGCCAAAGGTACCGACCATATGGCGATGAAGATTCGAGAAGTGGCGCGCGAACATGACATTACTATTGTTCCTGCTCCACCTTTGGCGCGTGCGCTTTACCACACTACAGAGTTGGAACAAGAAATCCCAGATGGACTGTTTACTGCCGTAGCACAAGTGCTCGCGTTTGTGTTCCAACTTAAGCAGTATCGCAAACGTGGCGGTCAACGACCTAAGATTCAAGATTATGACCTGCCTATCCCTCCTGAACATCGCCACTAATGAAAATAATTGCATTGATGGATTAGACAAAAATTCACATTAGATCAAAGGATTGTAATTTCTTTGAGCAACTAGTCATTATTTTGGCGTTAATCATGGTACACACATTGCTTATATCGCCCTAATCAACAACAATACCTAAACTTTTAGGCGAAAGCTGTCGCGTAATACTAATAGTATGTTTGTACTAACGTGATGCTCCAGACCGATTGAGACACCTCGCAGTATGAAGTTAAGCCTGCCTTTTGCAGATAAATTACCACGAATCCCACAGCGCTCCATGCCTGCCATTGGTGCGCCTGTTATGGTATTGGCCACCCTTGCAATGGTGGTACTACCCATACCAGCGTTTCTGTTGGATTTGTTCTTCACTTTTAACATCGCCTTAGCCATGGTGGTGTTGTTAGTGACCGTTTACACACGTCGTCCACTCGACTTTGCGGCTTTCCCAACGGTGCTGCTTATTGCAACCTTATTACGTCTGGCGTTGAACGTTGCATCTACTCGTGTGGTACTGCTTTATGGTCATGAAGGGGGGAACGCTGCGGGTAATGTTATCGAAGCGTTTGGTAACGTAGTTATCGGCGGTAACTACGCTGTCGGTCTTGTGGTCTTCCTCATCTTGATGATCATTAACTTTATGGTTGTTACCAAAGGTGCGGGGCGTATTTCTGAGGTAAGTGCACGCTTTACCTTGGATGCCTTACCGGGTAAGCAGATGGCGATCGACGCGGACTTGAACGCTGGTTTGATTGACCAAGACCAAGCGCGTTTACGCCGTTTTGAAGTTACCAAAGAAGCCGACTTTTACGGTTCAATGGATGGTGCGTCAAAATTCGTAAAAGGTGATGCGATTGCAGGTATCTTAATCCTGTTTATCAACATTATTGGCGGTCTGTCGATTGGTATGGCGCAATACGGTTTGGGCTTCTCTGAAGCGATGCAAATCTATACCTTGCTGACCATTGGTGACGGCTTGGTGGCGCAAATTCCATCGCTATTACTTTCTATCGCAGCGGCGATGATGGTAACGCGTCAAAATACTGATGAAGATATGGGTGAGCAGCTGATTTTTCAGATGTTCGACAACCCAAAAGCATTGATGATTACTGCTGCTATCCTTGGTGTGATGGGTATCGTCCCGGGCATGCCGCACTTCTCGTTCTTGTCACTGGCGGCAATCGCGGGTGGTGGTGCCTATTGGCTGGACAAAAAACAGAAACAAAAAGCCAAAGAGCCAGCATTACCAGCGAAAGCTGAAGATGGCAGTGAGCCGATCTCTCAACGTGAACTGTCTTGGGATGATGTGCAACCCGTCGACATCATCGGTCTAGAAGTCGGGTACCGTTTGATTCCTTTGGTTGACCGTGACCAAGGCGGAGAGTTGCTAGAACGTGTAAAAGGGGTACGTAAGAAGCTTTCGCAAGATTTTGGTTTCTTGATCCCTGCGGTTCATATTCGTGACAACCTTGAGCTGACACCTAATAGCTATCGTATCACGCTAATGGGAGTTGCCGTTGGTGAGGCAGAAATTCGCCCAGACCAAGAGCTGGCGATTAACCCTGGACAGGTTTACGGCATGATCGAAGGTGAGCCAACCATGGACCCGGCATTCGGTCTGGAAGCGGTTTGGATTCGTGAAGAGCAGCGTGAACATGCTCAAGCGTTAGGTTACACGGTGGTTGACTCTTCAACCGTGCTAGCGACGCATTTAAGCCAATTGCTTACCAATAACGCGTCGCAATTGATTGGTCACGAAGAAGTACAGAACCTATTGGAAATGCTAGGGCGCAGTGCACCTAAGTTGGTTGAGAATTTTGTCCCAGACCAACTTCAGCTTGGTGTGGTAGTGAAAGTACTACAAAACTTACTTAACGAAGCCATTCCGATTCGTGATATTCGAACCATTGTGCAAACCTTGGCGGAGTACTCAAGCAAGAGTCAAGAACCTGACATTTTGACTGCTGCCGTTCGTATCAGTTTGAAACGTCTAATTGTTCAGGAAATCAATGGTATAGAGCCAGAGTTACCAGTGATAACGCTTATACCTGAACTGGAACAAATATTGCATCAAACAATGCAGGCATCAGGTGGCGAATCTGCCGGCATCGAACCGGGATTGGCAGAGCGACTTCAGTCCTCTCTGAGCCAAGCGACACAAGAGCAAGAACTGAAAGGGGAACCTGCGGTTCTGCTGACATCTGGTGTATTGCGTTCAACACTGGCTAAGTTTGTTAAGAACACAATACCTAACCTCCGCGTACTGTCTTACCAAGAAATACCGGACGAGAAACAGATCAGAATTGTGCAAGCAGTGGGCAACTAAGCCCTTCGCATCATTAATGGATTCATAGTTTGAAAATTAAACGATTTTTTGCCAAAGACATGCGAACTGCGTTGCTCCAAGTGAAAGAAGAACTTGGCGCAGAAGCGGTGATCATGTCGAACAAGAAAGTGGCGGGCGGTGTAGAGATCGTTGCAGCGATTGACGGTGAGTCTAACGCAGCACCAACCTCACAAGCGCAATCGCTTCCTAACCGTGGCGCAGCTCAATCAAATCGTTATAGCGAACAACGTCAAATGCCGTCATCTGCTTCAGAGCGTTTCCAAGATCGCCGTTTAGATGATGACAGAATTAGCCTAAACGCGAACAAAGATAAATCAGGCTCAATGACGCAACGTTTCGCGAACATGCTCAAGCAATACAGCAGCGGTGCAGCCGAGTCAGATGACCATGTCGCAGAGAATGAAGATTCTTTGTCCGCATTGCTGCAGCGCCAAAATAAGCACCGTGAAAGCTATAACCAAGAGAAACCTGCGCCTTACCAACCAGACTCGCCACTGGCGAAACTGATTGCGCAAGACAACCGATTTGACCGCCCAACTCCTAAGTTGGATCCAACGCGCTATGACCGTCGCCGTCCATCGGATGAACGCGATGACTCTGCCGATGAGCTAGAGAACATGCGTGAAGAGATGACGTCGATTCGTCGTTTGTTGGAACATCAAGTGTCGGGTTTGATGTGGCAAGAGGTAGAACGCCGCGAGCCATTAAGAGCAATGCTGATTAAGCGTTTGGAGCGTATGGGTGTTTCACCTGAACTTGCCGACCAAATGGCTTGCTACATTCCAGAAGATACGAAACCAGCGCGAGCGTGGAAAGCACTGCTGTCTCTTGTGGCGGATCAGATCAACATTCCGAAACAAGACATTCTGAAGCGTGGCGGTGTCGTCGCATTACTTGGTCCAACTGGAGTGGGTAAAACGACTACGGTGGCTAAGTTAGCGGCACGTGCGGCAATGGAGTTTGGTGCCGATAATGTTGCCCTTGTGACAACGGACACATATCGTATAGGTGCACATGAGCAGCTCTCAATTTATGGAAGAATTATGGGTTGTCCTGTAAGAGTTGCTAAAGATTCTAACGAGTTAGCCGATGTTATATATCAGCTACGAAACAGAAGACTGATTTTGGTCGATACGGCAGGGATGGGGCAACGAGACGTAAGACTCTCTGAGCAGCTCGATACCTTAATGCAAGAAAGCGGAGAAGTGATTCACAGCTACCTTGTTTTGCCAGCTACTGCACAACGTCGAGTTCTGCAGGAAACTCTGGATCACTTCCGACGCATTCCGCTGTCGGGTTGTATTTTGACTAAGCTTGACGAGTCGTTAAGTCTAGGCGAATTCATCAGCGTGGTGATTCAGAACGCGATGCCAGTGGCATACATTGCCAACGGTCAGCGCGTACCAGAAGACATTGTGATAGCACAACCAAAATACATGATTGCGAAAGCAAATGAACTGTTAGAGAAGTCGACAGAGAACGAACCTCACTTTTGGAATAGTGATAACGAAGGACTCTAGGGCGGCGGACTACTATGACTGAGAATATGATACACGATCAAGCAAGCGGCCTCCGTCGCTTAACACAACCATCATTGACTAAAGTAATCGCTGTTACTGGCGGCAAAGGTGGTGTGGGTAAATCAAACGTAACACTGGGTCTGGCGATCTGCATGGCACGCCAAGGCAAAAAAGTGATGGTTCTCGACGCAGATTTAGGTCTAGCTAATGTGGACGTTATGCTCGGAATTCGTTCAAAACGTAACCTAGGGCATGTCCTTGCGGGTGAATGTGAGCTAAAAGATGCGATTGTTGAAGGCCCTTATGGTATAAAGATAGTCCCTGCAACTTCTGGCACACAAAGCATGACTGAGCTGTCTCACGCTCAACATGCTGGACTCATCCGTGCATTTGGTAGTCTTGAAGAGGAAATGGACGTACTGTTGATTGATACAGCTGCGGGCATTTCTGACATGGTGATTAGCTTTTCACGAGCAGCTCAAGATGTTGTGGTTGTGGTTTGCGATGAGCCAACTTCAATCACTGATGCATATGCATTAATCAAGCTGTTGAGTAAAGAACACCAGGTTCAGCGCTTCAAAGTTGTTGCAAATATGGTCAGAAGCTACCGTGAAGGCAGAGAATTATTCGCAAAGTTGACTCTAGTCACAGAGCGCTTCTTGAATGTCAGCCTTGAACTCGTAGCATGTATTCCATTGGATGACAAAGTACGTCAAGCCGTGAAAAGACAGAAGATCGTTGTGGACGCATTCCCACGTTCTCCTGCGGCTTTAGCGATCAGCTCATTAGCGAACAAAGCACTAACGTGGCCACTACCTAAAACACCAAGTGGACACCTAGAGTTTTTTGTGGAAAGGTTGCTAAATCGTACTGAATTCGCAGAGGACCCTTTTGGTGAATAAAGCGATTACCTATAACCAACATGGCAAATTTAATAGCCAGCAGGCGTTCATTGAACGTTACTCGGTGTTGGTTAAGCGTATTGCTCACCACCTGTTAGGCCGTTTACCGCCGAGTGTTCAGGTAGAGGATTTAATTCAGGCCGGCATGATCGGTCTTATCGAAGCTCAGCAGAATTATGATGGTTCTAAAGGTGCGAGCTTTGAAACTTATGCGGGTATCCGTATTCGCGGTGCAATGTTAGATGACATTCGCAAAGGCGACTGGGTACCTCGTTCTGTTCATAAGAACAATCGCGAAATTAACCAAGCGATCGCAGAGCTGGAAGGTGTACTAAATCGCGACCCATCTGATGCTGAAGTAGCAGCGCATCTTGGTATGACACTAGACCAATATCATAGTGCTCTTACCGATATAAACTGTTCAAAATTAGTGGGAATTGAAGATTTAGGCGTCTCTGATGATGTGATTTCACCGGCTGATGAGACCGATGACAGCAACCCGTTTAAGGGTGTAGCTGATGAATCGTTCAGAAAAGCACTGGTTGAATCAATAAAACAGCTTCCAGAGCGTGAAGCTTTAGTACTTTCGCTTTATTATGACGAAGAACTCAATTTGAAAGAGATTGGCGATGTGTTGGGTGTGAGCGAATCTCGCGTAAGCCAAATACTGAGTCAAGCGATGCAACGTTTACGCACCAAGCTCAGTGCGTGGACACAAAATGACTAAACACACTGATTTTACGATTCAGTGGAGGCAATTTTGAATAAAAACATGAAGATCCTTATTGTTGATGATTTCTCAACAATGCGCCGTATTGTTAAAAACCTGCTTCGTGACTTGGGTTTCAATAACACTCAAGAAGCGGACGATGGTTTAACTGCATTACCTATGCTGAAAAAAGGTGACTTCGACTTTGTTGTAACCGACTGGAACATGCCAGGTATGCAAGGCATCGACTTGCTGAAACACATCCGTGCTGACGCTGAACTGAAGCACTTGCCTGTGCTAATGATCACAGCGGAAGCAAAGCGTGAGCAGATCATCGAAGCAGCGCAAGCAGGCGTTAACGGCTACATCGTTAAGCCATTTACAGCTGCAACGCTTAAAGAAAAATTAGATAAAATTTTCGAACGTTTATAACTCTCTCTTTCTCTTTGTTAATCGAGTCATCACTTCTAATACCTACTACTAAAGGGTGGCTCGCTTGACGTTTAAAAAGCGATAAGAAAGAACTAAACGTAAAAAAGGGTCTATTCAGGATGATCTCACTAGAGCAGGCGAAGTCGCTCGTTCAGATGCTAGAAAACGGGGAACAGGACCAAGCCAATGAGCTTGTTGCCTCGATATATGAAAGCGATGGGAATCCGATGCTAAAAGAAATCGGAACATTAACCCGCGACCTTCATGATTCACTTAAGCACTTCAACATCGATCAACGCATGACAGAAATTGCGAAAGCGGAAATCCCGGACGCAAGGGACCGTCTGCAATACGTGATTGATAAAACTGAGTTGGCAGCGAATAAAACGATGGATGCGGTTGATTGCTGCTTACCTATCGCCGACAACCTGCATGAGTGCCTTCAACAAGTTCGCCCTCAGTGGAACGAACTCATGCACGGACGCATCGAATTAAGCGATTTTAAAGCACTTTGCCACCGTATCGATGGGCTGTTAGTTCAAGTCGAAGGTGATAGCACTGAATTGCGTGGTCAGTTGACCGAAATTCTTATGGCACAAGACTTCCAAGACTTAACGGGTCAAATCATTCGCCGCGTGATCACGCTTGTCAATGAAGTGGAAGATCGCCTGGTTGAGATCTTGACCGTGTTTTCTGGAAATAAACCAGAAGAACAGACTCAAGTTTTGCCAGAACCGTCAGATAAAAAGATTAAACAATCAAGCGAAGCAGAAGGCCCGATTCTTCACCCTGAACTCAGGGAAGATGCGGTTTCATCGCAGGACGAAGTCGACGACTTGTTGTCCAGTCTTGGATTTTAAAGGTAACGTATGAGCTACGATTTAGACGAAGATATTCTTCAGGACTTTCTAATTGAGGCTGGGGAAATTCTTGAGCTGCTGTCTGAGCAGTTGGTTGAACTGGAAAATAATCCAGAAGACAAAGATCTCCTAAACGCGATTTTCCGCGGCTTTCACACTGTAAAAGGTGGTGCAGGCTTCCTATCATTGGCAGAGCTGGTTGACACTTGTCACGGTGCTGAGAACGTGTTCGACGTATTGCGAAACGGTCAGCGTTCAGTCACGCCAAGTTTGATGGACACCATGCTAAAAGCGCTTGATACGGTTAACCATCAGTTCCAAGCGGTTCAAGACCGTGAACCACTGGATGCAGCCGATCCTGCACTGTTGGAAGAACTTCATCGTTTATGCAAACCTGAGTCTGAAGACGAAGTCGTTGCGGCGGTTGAAGTGCCAGTTGCTGAGCCAGAACCAGTTATTCCAGAGCCAGTTATCGAACAACCAGCAGCGCCAGTAGAAGCAGCACCTTCTAGCGTGGGTTCTGTTGATGAAATCACTCAAGACGAGTTTGAGAAACTGCTGGATGAGTTACACGGTAAAGGTTCTGCTCCGGGTGCATCTGCGCCAGCAGCACCAGCGGCTCCAACGCCAGTAAGTGCACCTTCATTAGACAGTGGTGATATCACTGATGATGAATTTGAACGTCTTCTTGACGAGCTGCATGGCGTAGGTAAGAGCCCATCGGCATCAGAAGTGGCACCAGTAGAAACGCCTAAAGCGCCAGAGCCTGCTGCTCCTACTGCGTCAGCATCAACTGACGGCGATCTGATGACCGATGAAGAGTTTGAAAAACTTCTCGACGAATTACATGGTTCGGGTAAAGGTCCATCTATCGAAGAGTTAGATTTTGCGACTAAACCAGCATCAGAAAATATTACGCCTGAAGCGCCAAAAGCAGCTCCAGCACCTCAGCCTGCTCCAGTAGCGGCTGCGCCTTCTCCAGCGCCAGCGCCAGCTCCGGCACCTAAGCCAGAAGCAAAACCGGTTGCAGTAAAAGAAGAAGCAAAAGCAGCAGCGCCTGCGGTTAAGAAACCACAAGCAGAAGCAACAGTGCGTGTTGATACTTCAACTCTAGACACCATCATGAACATGGTGGGTGAGCTTGTATTGGTGCGTAACCGTCTACTAAGTCTTGGTTTAAATAGCAACGACGAAGAAATGTCGAAAGCAGTAGCAAACCTAGATGTTGTTACCGCAGACCTTCAAGGTGCGGTAATGAAAACGCGTATGCAGCCAATCAAGAAAGTGTTTGGTCGCTTCCCACGCGTTGTTCGTGACTTGGCGCGTAACCTAAATAAAGACATCGTGCTTGAAATGCGCGGTGAAGAAACCGATCTTGATAAAAACCTAGTAGAAGCACTTGCAGATCCATTGATCCACTTGGTGCGTAACTCGGTTGACCATGGTATCGAAATGCCAGACGACCGCGCGAAAGCTGGTAAATCTCGTACTGGTAAAGTGATTCTGTCTGCATCGCAAGAAGGTGACCATATTGAACTGGCTATCGTTGACGATGGCGGCGGTATGGATCCCAATAAACTCCGTGGTATCGCAGTAAAACGCGGCATGATGGATGAAGACGCAGCAGCACGCTTGTCGGATAAAGAGTGTTTCAACCTCATTTTTGCACCAGGCTTCTCGAGCAAAGAGAAGATTTCTGATATCTCTGGTCGTGGTGTAGGTATGGACGTGGTTAAGACGGCGATCAACACCTTGAACGGTTCTATCGATATCGATTCAGAATTGGGTAAAGGCACTAAGATCACCATCAAAGTACCACTGACGCTTGCGATCCTACCAACACTAATGGTTGGTGTTGGCGGTCATCCGTTCGCACTGCCTCTTGCATCGGTTAATGAAATCTTCCACTTAGATCTTAGCCGTACCAACGTTGTTGATGGTCAACTAACCATTATCGTACGTGATAAGTCTATCCCACTGTTCTACCTACAAAACTGGTTAGCTTCTAAGTCGCCACGTGTAGAAGAGCGCATTGGTCATGGTCATGTTGTTATCGTTCAAATTGGTAGCCAACGTGTCGGCTTTGTGGTGGATACATTGATTGGTCAAGAAGAAGTGGTTATCAAGCCACTGGATAACCTATTGCAAGGCACGCCAGGTATGGCAGGTGCAACGATTACCAGTGACGGTCACATCGCATTGATTCTTGATGTGCCAGATCTACTTAAGCAATACGCTGCAGCTTCGCGCATTTAAGCGAAGCTGGAGTTGAAAAAAGGAATAAGATGGCGATTAAAGTACTAGTCGTTGATGATTCGAGTTTTTTCCGTCGTCGCGTTAGCGAAATCATCAACTCAGAATCGCGCCTAGAAGTGATAGACGTTGCGGTTAATGGCAGAGAAGCGGTTGAGAAAGCCAAAACTCTAAAACCTGACGTCATCACTATGGATATTGAAATGCCAGTCATGGACGGTATTACTGCCGTGCGTGAAATTATGGCTACGTCTCCTACGCCAATCCTAATGTTTTCGTCCCTGACTCATGATGGGGCGAAGGCTACGCTTGACGCACTAGACGCTGGTGCATTGGACTTCTTACCGAAGAAATTTGAAGATATTGCTCGTAACCGTGATGAAGCGGTATCGCTACTC
Organism: Vibrio harveyi NBRC 15634 = ATCC 14126 = KCTC 12724; assembly: GCF_001591145.1. GTDB lineage: Bacteria > Pseudomonadota > Gammaproteobacteria > Enterobacterales > Vibrionaceae > Vibrio > Vibrio harveyi. The sequence goes on from NZ_BCUF01000030.1 coordinate 33,063, forward strand.
CAACAACGTGTCATTCAAATTGCTTCTAAGCGCGCATTCATGCGTCGCCCAATGGCGAAACCTGCTGCGACTGCACCGAGCTCAACAACTCGTCCATTAGCATCACGCAATACTGCGCCTGCCGCAGCAACTGCAAGTCGCCCTGTGGCAGCAAAATACCGCGCTTCAGGTAAGAAATATCAGTTAACAGCTATCGGTACTTCCACTGGTGGTCCTGTTGCTCTGCAAAAAATTCTGACTCGTTTACCCGTAAACTATCCGCACCCAATCGTGTTGATCCAACATATGCCAGCTACTTTTACTGCTGCTTTTGCAAGTCGTTTAAATACGCTTTGTAAGATCCAAGTAAAAGAAGCTCAAGATGGTGATGTATTGCAAGCTGGCGTTGCCTATTTGGCGCCAGGCGGTAAGCAAATGATGATCGACGGTCGTGCAGGTGCTGCTCGTCTGCGCATTATCGATGGCGGCGACCGCATGAACTACAAACCTTGTGTGGATGTTACGTTTGGCTCTGCTGCAAAAGTATACGGTGACAAAGTATTGTCGATGGTACTGACAGGTATGGGGGCTGACGGTCGTGAAGGCGCACGCATGTTGAAATCAGCAGGCTCAACAATTTGGGCTCAAGATGAAGATAGTTGTGTGGTTTACGGTATGCCACAAGCGGTTGCGAAAGCGGGCATCTCTACAGAAGATTTACCTCTCGACCGCATTGCGGAACGCATGTTGGTAGAAGTGGGCTTAGCGTAGGAAAGATCATGATCGTTTGGAGTGTTGCTAACCAAAAAGGTGGGGTAGGGAAAACGACATCAACTGTGACGTTGGCTGGGCTATTGAGCCAAAAAGGTCATCGTGTATTGATGGTTGATACAGACCCTCATGCGTCACTGACGACTTACCTTGGTTATGATCCGGATGCAGTAACGTCGAGCTTGTTTGATTTGTTCCAATTGAAGACGTTTTCACGTGAGACAGTAAAGCCGTTAATCGTCGAGACTGAACTTGAAGGAATGGACATCATCCCGGCACATATGTCACTTGCAACGCTTGACCGCGTGATGGGAAACCGCAGCGGCATGGGCTTGATCTTAAAACGAGCGCTTCAAGCCGTAGCAGAAGATTATGACTATGTGTTGATCGACTGCCCGCCAATTCTTGGCGTAATGATGGTCAATGCGCTAGCTGCGAGTGATCGTATCCTGATCCCTGTTCAAACTGAGTTCTTAGCGATGAAAGGTCTTGAGCGTATGATGCGCACTTTGACCATTATGCAGAAGTCTCGTCCAGGTGGCTTTAAAGTGACGATCGTACCAACCATGTACGATAAGCGCACAAGAGCTTCGTTGCAGACACTGACTCAGCTTAAGAAAGATTATCCGAATCAGGTATGGACTTCTGCGGTGCCGATTGACACGAAATTCCGTGATGCAAGCTTAAAGCATTTACCAGCATCACACTTTGCTTCTGGTAGTCGTGGTGTGTTTGCTTACAAGCAACTGCTGATTTACTTGGAGAGGTTGGCGTTCGATGAGCAATAACGACGTACTTTCCAGTGAACAGGCGCTTGATGATTACTTCAGCGCATTACTTGGCGAAGAGGTCGAGGTCATTGAGCAAGAGGAAGAGCTTGACTTACTCGCTCAAGAACTATCATCTGCAGAGCCAGAGCCAGAGCCAGAGCCAGAGCCAGAGCCAGAGCCAGAGCCAAAATTACAAATACAATACGCGGAACCAGAGTCGTACCAATACAGCGATACTTACTCACCTGAGTTAGAAGCGCCTAATTTGGAAGACGTTCAACGATTGTTAAGCCAGCTGGAATCCACCAATGTAGTGGCAGAGTTGGATATCGATGACATTTTGGATCAAAACACGATTGATATCGCAGCCGAAGCTAAATCAATCGAACCAGAAATTGAAATCGAAGCTGCGGCAGGTGCCGTGGATGAAATTCAAGAGTGGGATATCGAAGAAGAATTGATTCCTGCTGTTGAGACCGAGCAGCTAGAACCAGTTTGGACTCAATCTGAAACTGAAGCGTTTGAGCCTAAAGTTGACGTTGAAGCCGATGTGGAAGTCGAACAGCACATTGAGACAGAAGCCGAACTGGAAACGGAAACAGGCTCACTGTTGCCAAACACTTGGGAAAGCACGCAACGTAGCGAAGATTTTCAGGTGCTGTACTTTGATGTTAATGGTGTGACGTTTGCCGTTCCACTTGATGAGCTCGGTGGTATCCATCAAATTACGGAACTGAACCATTTGATTGGTCGTCCTGCATGGTACCTAGGTTTGCAAACCAGTCGTGAGCAACAATTTGATGTTGTCGACACTGCGAGGTGGGTGATGGCTGATAAGCTTCATGACGAAGAGTACAAAGATAACTACCAATACGTCGTTATGCTTGGTGAAAGCATGTGGGGGTTGGCAAGTAACCAATTAATGGGTACTGAGACACTCAATATCGACAAAGTCCGTTGGCGTGAACAAGCAGGTAAGCGCCCTTGGCTAGCGGGCATGGTGAAAGAAAAAATGTGTGCTTTAATTCATGTCCAAGCACTTATAGACATGCTAAACGCTGGTTTAGATGTAAAATCACTGAATTAGATTTTTGGTCGGGAACGACAATTACGAGGATTAACTATGTCTCAAGCTTTTGAAGTAGAAGTGAAGAAAGATACATCGAACGACGAAGTTCTTCAGTGGGTGACGTTCCAACTAGAAGAAGAAACGTACGGCATTAATGTAATGCAAGTTCGCGAAGTTCTTCGCTACACAGAAATCGCTCCGGTTCCAGGTGCGCCAGATTACGTACTGGGTATTATCAACCTACGTGGTAATGTCGTAACGGTTATCGATACACGTTCACGTTTTGGTTTGATGGAAGGTGAAGTTACTGACAACACTCGCATCATCGTGATTGAGTCTGAGCGTCAAGTTATCGGTATCTTAGTAGATAGCGTCGCTGAAGTTGTTTACCTACGTTCTTCTGAGATCGACACTACGCCTTCTGTAGGTACGGACGAAAGCGCGAAATTCATCCAGGGTGTAAGCAACCGTGATGGCAAGCTACTTATTCTTGTTGATCTGAACAAGCTGCTAACTGATGACGAATGGGATGAGATGGCTCACCTATAATTGGCTGATGAATCATGGCTGACGAAACCTTCCTATCTTTACCGCTCTTAGTGGGCGGTCTAGCATTTGCCTTCTTGATTTTGCTTTTGTTGCAAATTCGCGTTCGTGCGGGTCTGCAAAAGCAAATGGACCAGCAGCGTGCGCAAGCACGTCACGCAGAAAAAGAAGTGCAAAAGCTAAACAAGCAATTGTTGGAAGTGCGTTCAGTGGTCGTTGGTTTAGGTCAAAAGGTCACTGAGCAACAAGATGTGATTCAACATCTTAATGAGCGCATTCGTGAACTTGAGCACGCAGATACAGATGGTCGTTTGTACAGCCGTGCTTCTAAAATGGTTCAACTTGGCGCTGACATCAATGAGTTGATTGAAGAGTGTGAATTGCCAAAAGCAGAAGCAGAATTGATGCTTTCTCTGCAGAAAAAACTGGCAGGTCAAGAGAAGATCCCTCCACTTAGCGGTCAACCATCAGATGATCCGACATACCCACCTCGTGGACGACGTCGATAAAGAATGAAAAAAGAAGCTTCGGCTTCTTTTTTTATTTTTAAAATAAAAACTTATAATCACTTATGGTTATTTTTATCAAAATGTGACTATAAGTTAACAAAAACTCACGAACTTACATACATCATCGCTTTCTTATCCTGTTTTGTCACAACTAAGCTGTGCTAATATAGCGACTCGTTCATTTTTTAGTTGAAGCCCTATGTTAGAAGTCTCTAACCTAACTGCGATCCGTGATGACAGGGTCCTGTTTGAAAACCTGCAATTCGAAATTAAACCTAGAGAGTTGGTCCAGATTGAAGGACGTAACGGTACAGGCAAAACCACATTGCTGCGTATTGTGACAGGGTTAGGGGACAGAGAAGAAGGCATCATCAAATGGAAAGGCGAAGAGGTTGAAAAGTCTCGTGATGTTTTCCATCAGGACCTTTTGTTCCTAGGGCATCAAACTGGCGTTAAACGCGAACTTACTGCGTTTGAAAACCTGCGCTTTTACCAATCTATCCATAATAATCGTTCCTCAGATGAAGAAATCTTTGCTGCTTTAACCCAAGTGGGTCTTGCAGGCAGAGAAGATGTGCCTGTAGCACAACTTTCTGCAGGACAGCAGCGTCGCGTTGCATTGGCAAGACTGTGGCTAAGTAATCAAATTTTATGGATTTTGGACGAACCGTTAACTGCAATCGATAAGCAAGGTGTGAAGGTGCTTGAATCGTTGTTTGCAAATCATGCAGACAATGGTGGCATTGTGATTTTAACGACACACCAAGATATGTTTGCAGACAGCCCGAAACTTAGAAAAATAAAACTGGGTGACTAATATGATTTCGGCAATGTCGACCATTATCCGCCGCGAGCTTTTGATTGCATTTCGCCGTCAAGCAGACATCTTGAACCCTTTGTGGTTTTTCATCATTGTTATCACACTTTTCCCTCTTAGCATCGGTCCAGAGCCTAATTTGTTAGCACGTATTGCAGCAGGCATTGTTTGGGTTGCTGCGTTGCTATCCGCCTTATTATCATTAGAACGTCTATTCCGTGATGATTATCAAGATGGTGCGCTTGAGCAAATGATGCTAATGCCGATCCCACTGCAACTTGTTGTGATTTCCAAGGTCATAGCTCACTGGTTGTTAACGGGATTGCCTCTGATCTTAATCAGTCCATTGTTGGCGATTCTATTATCTCTTGATTTTAATACTTGGCTGTCTGTTGTACTGACATTGGTCATCGGTACACCGACGTTGAGTTTTATCGGTGCTATTGGTGTAGCACTGACTGTTGGGTTACAAAAAGGCGGCGTTCTTTTAAGTTTGCTAATTCTCCCGCTTTACATCCCAATTCTAATTTTCGCTACGTCCGCGATTGATGCCGCAGCACTGGGTATGGCGTATAACGGGCAATTAGCGATTTTAGGCGCAATGTTGATGGGGGCTGTCACTCTCACACCATTCGCCATCAGCGCAGCATTGAGAGTTAGTGTTAACTAACTCAGTAAAGTGCGCGTTTAGCGACGTTTGATCAAAGAATTATTATTAAAGCACTGCTACGGTCTCGACCCTCTGGACAGTGTCCCTGAAGTAAGAGTGAGAACTTAACATGTGGAAATGGCTACATCCTTATGCCAAGCCAGAAGCAGCTTATCACCTGAGCGGTAAGTTTCTTCCTTGGTTTTCTGTATTGGCCCTCGTATGCCTATCGGTTGGTACCGTCTGGGGGCTCGCATTTGCACCTTCGGATTACCAGCAAGGCGATAGTTTCCGAATCATTTACATCCACGTACCTTCGGCTATTTGGTCTATGGGCGTGTACATGTCGATGGCTATAGCTGCATTTATCGGCTTGGTTTGGCAAGTACGTCTATCTGACATGGCAGCACTGGCCATGGCGCCTATTGGTGCGGTATTCACCTTTATTGCTCTGTTAACGGGTGCCGTTTGGGGTAAACCTATGTGGGGCACTTGGTGGGTATGGGATGCTCGTCTAACCTCTGAACTTATTCTTCTATTCTTATACCTTGGTGTTATTGCACTTTACCACGCGTTTGACGATCAAAAGACAGCGGCAAAAGCGGCGGGTATTTTGGCAATCGTTGGTGTGGTCAACCTACCGATTATCCACTTCTCTGTTGAGTGGTGGAATACGCTTCATCAAGGCGCGACAATCACCAAATTTGAAAAACCATCCATCTCATCCAATATGCTTTGGCCGTTGCTGCTAAACATTTTTGGTTTTGCGTTCTTCTTTGGCGCGGTAACGATGGTGCGCTTCCGTAACGAAATTATCAGCAAAGAGAGTCATCGCCCTTGGGTGCAAAAACTCGCGGCTGAAAAAACTCAGTGAGGTAATTGAATATGCATTTTGAATCTCTGAGCGAACTCTTTGCCATGGGTGGCTACGCAGGTTACGTATGGAGCGCGTTTGGTATTACTTTCTTATCTATGATCATTCTTTTAATTTCGAGTATCCGCCGTGGGGATGCGTTGTTAAAAGAAGTGAAAGCGAAAATTGATCGTCAAGCGCGAGTCGACGCGGCGAAGAATATGGAGAACACGTTATGAACCCGAGACGTAAAAAGAGGCTAGGCATCGTTCTGGCTATCTTTATCGGTATTAGTGCAACCATCGGTTTGATGCTTTATGCGTTGAACCAAAATATGGATCTATTCTACACGCCGACGGAATTGGTAAATGGTAAACCTGACGGTACTAAACCAGAAGTTGGTCAGCGTTTGCGTATCGGCGGCATGGTGGTTGTAGGCTCAGTTCGCCGTGACCCAGAGTCACTAAAAGTGAGCTTTGATCTGCACGACGTGGGTCCTAAAGTGACGATCGTGTACGAAGGTATTCTTCCTGATTTGTTCCGCGAAGGTCAGGGTATTGTTGCTCAAGGTGTTCTTGAAGACGCAACAACCGTAAAAGCTTTTGAAGTGTTGGCAAAACACGATGAAGAGTACATGCCACCTGAAATTGCAGAAGCAATGAAGAAGACTCACGAGCCTCTGCAGTACACATCAGAACAGAAACAAGGAAGCGGCCAATGATTGCTGAAATCGGTCACTTTGCCCTCATACTTTCGCTAGCAATGGCATTGTTGCTAAGCATATTGCCGTTATGGGGCGCATCAAATAACAACACTATGCTGATGAACACAGCACGACCACTTTCATGGTCGATGTTCGTCATGCTGTTTTTCTCATTTGCGATTTTATGTTGGGGATTCTACACCAACGACTTTACGCTCCAATACGTTGCAAGTAACTCAAATAGCCAACTGCCTTGGTACTACCGCTTAACGGCTGTTTGGGGCGCGCACGAAGGCTCACTACTGCTTTGGGTACTTATCCAAGCTGCGTGGACAGTCGCGGTCGCTACTTTCAGTCGTGGTATGCCACAAGAATCCGTTGCGCGTGTACTTGCGGTAATGGGCATGATCTCAGTGGGCTTCCTACTATTTATCATCCTGACTTCGAACCCGTTCCTACGCACTTTGCCGTTCTTCCCGGTAGATGGCCGTGACTTGAACCCGCTTCTTCAAGACCCAGGTTTGATTGTTCACCCACCTATGCTTTACATGGGGTACGTAGGCTTCTCGGTTGCCTTCTCGTTCGCGATTGCGTCTTTGATGACTGGTCGTCTTGATACGGCTTGGGCTCGTTGGTCTCGTCCTTGGACTACGGCAGCTTGGGTATTCCTAACACTAGGTATCGCACTAGGTTCTTGGTGGGCATATTACGAACTTGGCTGGGGTGGCTGGTGGTTCTGGGATCCAGTAGAAAACGCATCATTCATGCCTTGGCTAGCGGGTACGGCGTTAATGCACTCTCTAGCGGTAACCGAAAAACGCGGTACATTTAAAGCGTGGACGGTACTTCTTGCTATCTCTGCGTTCTCTTTGAGTTTGTTAGGTACCTTCTTAGTGCGTTCCGGTATTTTGGTATCGGTACACGCGTTCGCGTCTGATCCATCACGCGGTATGTTTATCCTAGGTTTCCTAGTCTTTGTTATCGGCGGCTCACTCCTGCTATTCGCAGTGAAAGGGGCAGCGGTTCGCGTACGTGGTAATTTCGATTTGGTGTCGCGTGAGAACGCGCTGCTTGCTAACAACGTGCTTCTGATTGCTGCGCTAGTCGTAGTATTGGTTGGTACCTTGTTACCATTGGTTCACAAACAAATTGGTCTTGGTTCAGTATCTATCGGTGCACCATTCTTCGACATGCTGTTTGCGTGGTTGATGATGCCGTTCGCCTTCCTACTAGGTATTGGTCCTATGATTCGTTGGAAGCGCGACAATCTATCTAAGCTTATTAAGCCAATGATTGTTTCTGGTGTGCTTGCTTTCGCACTAGGTGCTGTGTGTGTATTCCTGTTCGCCGATTTCTTCTCAGCGATGGCTTACATCGGTTGGGTAATGGCAATCTGGATCATTGCAATGCATGGCTTTGAACTGTACGAGCGTGCTACTCACCGTCACAGCTTCGGCGAAGGTGTTCGTAAACTTCAACGTAGCCACTGGGCAATGATGCTTGGTCACATTGGTCTAGCCGTTACTGTGATTGGTATTGCGATGGTGCAAAACTACAGTATCGAACGTGACGTGCGTTTGGCTCCGGGTGAGCACTTCAAGATTTACGGTTATGATTTCTACTTCTCAGGTCTACGTGACAAAGATGGTCCAAACTACGATGGTTACATCGCAGACTTTGAAATCACGAATGATGGTAAGTATGTGAACACGTTGCACGCTGAAAAACGTTTCTACCGTACAGCGAAGTCAATGATGACTGAAGCGGCAATCGACCGCGGTATCACTCGCGACCTATATATTGCGATGGGTGAACGTCTAGAAGATAACCGTTCTTGGGCGGTTCGTATTTACTACAAACCATTCGTTCGTTGGATCTGGACTGGTTCATTGATCATGTCTTTGGGTGGTGCGCTTGCTATCTCTGATAGACGTTACCGCTTCCGCAAAACGGCTAAGAAAGGCGATAAGTCAAAGCTAGCGGAGCAGGAGGCAAAATAAATGAATAAGAAAGTCTTATTTATCCCGTTGGTAGCTTTCATGGTATTGGCGGGTATCTTCGCAACTCAGTTGGTTCGCAACCAAGAGGGTGACGATCCAACGAAACTTGAGTCAGTACTGGTTGGTAAGCCAGTACCTGAGTTCCATCTAGAGGATTTAGCTGAACCTGGTAAACAGTACGATCAGTCGATCTTTAAAGGCGAACCACTGTTGCTTAACGTTTGGGCGACTTGGTGTCCGACTTGTTACGCTGAACATAAGTACCTCAATGAGCTTGCAGGGAAAGGTGTGAAGATCATCGGCATGAACTACAAAGATGATCGCAATAAAGCGGTAGGTTGGCTGAACGATTTGGGTAACCCATACCTGATCAGCTTGTTTGATGGTAGCGGCATGCTAGGTCTAGACCTTGGTGTGTACGGTGCACCAGAGACATTTATCATCGATGCAAACGGTGTGATCCGTTACCGTCATGTTGGTGATGTAAACCCTCGCAACTGGGCGGAAACGTTGGAGCCGCTGTACACCAAGTTGGTTGAGGAGGCGAAGCAATGAGAAAGTTTTTCTTAGCGGCTTTTGCTGCGATGACATTTTCTCTTGCTGCTCATGCAGCGATTGAAGTGTATGAGTTTGACAATCTAGAGCAAGAACAGCAGTTCAAAGAGCTTGGTCATACTCTTCGTTGTCCTAAATGTCAGAACAACACCATCTCTGATTCGAATGCAGAATTGGCTCAAGACTTACGCCATAAGGTGTACGAAATGACCAAAGAAGGTAAGTCGAAAGATGAGATCGTGGACTACATGATTGCTCGTTACGGCAACTTCGTAACGTACAATCCTCCGTTTACTTTTGCTACTGCAATTCTGTGGCTAGGTCCACTAGCAGTGGTATTAGGTGGCTTTGGTTTAATCGTGCTGCGTAGCCGAAAATCAAAAGCAAAAGCAGTTCAAGCAAGTAACGAACAATGGGACGAAGAAAAAGAAGCGCGTCTCAAATCATTGCTTGATGAAGAGAACAACGGAGATAAGAAGTAATGACACTATTTTGGGTTTCTACCGTTGTTCTTACGCTGATAGCTTGTGTCTTAGTTGCACTGCCGCTGCTTAAGCAAAAAGCCAACAACGATGAAGTGTTACGTGATGAGCTTAACAAAGCGTTCTATAAAGACCGCCTATCTGAGCTTGCTGAAGAAACAGACGAAGGTCTAGTCGAGAGCCAAGATGATTTGATTTCCGATCTGAAGCAATCTCTTCTGGACGATATCCCTGGTGATAAAAAGCAAAAGGAAACACATGTTTCTCCGATTGCTGTTTTGATCCCATCAGTGATTTTGACAGTGGTATTGAGCTACGGTCTTTACTACAAGTTTGGCGCATCTCAAGACGTTGTGAAGTGGCAGGAAGTAAACGATAACCTTCCTGAACTTTCTAAAAAGCTAATGTCTGCAGCATCTGAGCCACTCAGTGATGATGAAATGGCTGATCTCTCTTTGGCTCTGCGTACACGCCTGCATTACCAACCTGAAGACTCAACCGGTTGGTTGCTATTAGGTCGTATTGCTTTGGCGAACCGAGATGTGACGACTTCCATTGATGCAATGGAAAAAGCGTACAAGCTAGAACCAAAAGATCCAGATGTTCAACTTGGTTACGCACAAGCTCTGATGCTTTCCCAAGACGAGATGGATCAAGCAACGGCTCGTTCTCTGCTTGGTAAACTGATGCAACAAGATTACGTTGACCTACGTGTCTTCTCTCTACTTGCGTTTGATGCATTTGAGCGCCAAGATTTCCCAGCAGCGATTAAGTATTGGGGTATCATGCAGCAAATGATCGGTCCTGAAGACAGCCGCTATGAAATGCTAGGTCGCAGTATCGAAAGTGCACGTAAGCAAATGGGTGAAGCGGTTTCTCCAGACAAGAGTGTGGCAGTGACTATTAACGTAGCTCCAGAAGCTCAACTTGATCCAAATGCGGTATTGATTGTGTCAGTACATCGCGCAGATGGTTCTCCGATGCCTGTTGCGGCAGCTCGCTACCCATTAGGTACGTTCCCTCGTACAGTCGTACTGGATGATGGTAATGCGATGATGGACGGTCAGAAGCTATCTTCTCTAGATAAGTTGATGGTTCGCGTTCGTGTTGATTCGGATGGTAACGTTGCAACTCGTGACCAAGATTGGCATGGTGAAAGCCAAGTCGTTGATTTTGGTCAGCCAGTAGAAGTGATGATAGATAAACAGTATCAATAATTCATGAACGTCTCTAATAATTGACACTTAAGGATTGTTAGGACGGTTTTGTGGTATGACTACCAACTATCGAGTAGAATAATAAAGGCCAGCGCATGCTGGCCTTTACTTATATACCCAAATGACTTTTTCCAAAGTACTAAACGTACGTAAAACACAGGTCATTTAGGGGTATTAATCGTCGTTATGGAACGTAGAATGTATAACAAGGGTAAATCCATCTTCTTGTTGCTGTTCGCTGTTGGACTGGTTGGCTGTTCAACTGCACCCGAGGAAGCGGTAACAGAAGAAAACGAAACTAATCAAACAACTTCTGATGTTTATGATCCATTGGAAAGTTTCAACCGCACAATGTGGGAACTGAACTACGATTATCTTGACCCGTATTTAGTTCGCCCAGTGTCTCTTGCGTATGTTGATTACACGCCTGTGCCAATTCGCTCTGGTATTGCTAACTTCCTAGCTAACTTAGACGAACCTGCGAGTGTGGTGAATAACCTAGTTATGGGAAATGGCACTAAAGCCGTTGATCACTTTAACCGCTTCTGGATTAACTCGACATTCGGTATCTTAGGTCTGTTTGACGTTGCAACGGCTGCTGGTATCACCAAGTACGACAACAAAGAGTTCAGTAGTGTGGTTGGTCACTATGGTGTAGGTAATGGTCCATATTTTATGGTACCGGGCTACGGTCCATATACATTGCGTGAAGTGACAGACACTGTGGATGGTATGTACTTGCCACTTTCATACCTAAACTTCTGGGCAGGCTTAGGTAAATGGGCGCTGGAAGGTATGGAAAAACGTGCTCTGTTAGTACCACAAGAAGCACAGCTTGAAGCATCGCCTGATCCATATGTATTAACTCGTGACGTTTACATTCAACGTCAAAACTTTAAAGCAGAAATCAGTACGACTGATGAAGTAGATGCGGAAGAAGAAGCGTACTTAGACGAGTATTTAGAAGAAGACTTCTAATCGCTTTATACAGAAAAACAAAAAGGCTTGGTGAAAACCAAGCCTTTCTTTTTATCGGTAACTTTCTTTTATCGATAAATAGCGTTCAGATTAGAACTTGTAGTTCGCTTGAACACCGATTAGCCATACGTTACCTGTTACTTCACCAGAGAATTCTCCACCAAATGTAGCAGGATCTTTCATTGGTGGCATACCATCAGTGCGACCTTCATACATTGAAGCATCTTTCGCAAAAATATAGGTAAAGCCAGCGTCTAGTGTTAGATTCTTAGACCATTCGTAACCAGCACCAATACTTAACCATAGACGATCCGTTTCAGGGATAGTAGCTGTACGGTTTTCGTCACTCACAGCAGAAGTGTCGTATGCAACACCTGAGCGTAGCGTCCATTTTTGGTCAAGTTTGTAAGTAGTACCTACAGCGAAGCGGTAGTTATCTTCCCAGTTTTCTTCTTTGATCAAATTTGATGCTTCACCTGGGAAGTCGGCTACTAGCTCTTTAAAACTACTCCAATTAGTCCAGTTGATGCTCGCATGAATCGCTAATTGTTCATTTAACTGATGGTAGCTTGCTAGTTCCGCTGTTGCTGGCAGAGCTAGGTCCATCGAGCCATTTTTATGAGCATTTGGATCTGCTGGGTTGAAACCAAGACCTTTTGCATAACCTTCTAGTGTTAGATCTACTTCAGATTTGTAAGCAAAACCAATACGGTTATTAGCGTTGATTTGCCATGCAGTGCCTACTTGCCAGCCCCATGCCGTATCGTCACCTTCCATGTATTTAAGAGTGGTTCCTGCTAGCTTGTCACCCATCTGTGGTGGCATAACTGCGCCGAAGCTGCCATCTGCCATGACATAGCGGATACCGCCACCAACACTAAGCTTTTCGTTTAGCTTGTATGCTGCATTTAGGTTCGCTTCCATTGAGAATACGCTAGCTTGGTTACCAAAGTTAGCTGCGGCAAAATCTTTACCTAGGTCCGTTTCCATACCGTAGTTAGTGCCAAGGGCAAAGCCAATAGCAAATTTGTCATTGTATTGGTGAGAAAAGTAGAAGTTCGGAATGACAGCATCGTGTGCAAAGTCATGAGAGTTTGCAGCGTTTGGACCATTCACGTAAGTCGACGTGCCATCAACATCGATGTTTGGGTTTACATAGATAGCGCCAACAGACACTTGTGTGCCTTCTAGGTAAGTTAGCATAGCTGGGTTACGCCATTGTGCACTTGCGTTATCAGCCATTGCCGCTTCACCAGCGTATGCACGACCTAGACCAGTCGCAGAGTATTCTGCAAGTTGGAAACCTGCTGCGTTTGCAACGCCTGAAGTACTAAGTAGACCGAATGCCACTGCTGTTGATAGGAGAGTCTTGTTGGTTTTCATTGTAATGTTCGCTGAGTTATTTATAACGTGGGGCGAAAGTTTACGTCTAGAGTTATTACTTTAAAAATGAAAAGCCAATAAAACAGTGTTTTCAGGTGAATTATCTATATATTTCAATCTATTTAGAAGATCTAACTAACTGTAATGGCGGTGTGAAAAAAACTCAGCGAACACTTGTGAGTCATAATTGTGAGATTTGATTACACGTGTGCGCCCAAATTGGGTGAATGTAAAACGATAGATAAGAAAAAAGGCTGGAATTCCAGCCTTTTATATAGAGAGTGTTTATATTAGCTTGCTACGTGATGCTTAGAAGCTGCGGCTGTATTGTAAGCCGAATAGGATAGCATCTGCATGCGTTGTCGCTTGAATTTTACTTAGCTCAACACCTACGGTTGTATTCTCGTTAACTTTAACATCATCACCCATTAGATAAGTAAAGCCAAAGTCTACGTTAGACTTGGTGTCGATATGGTATGTGAAACCTGCAGAGAACCACTGACGATCTGAGTCTGGCACTGAAATAGAAGTCACTTTATCTTGTGCGCTAGTGTCGTACATGTAGCCTGCACGTAGTGTCCAGTCGTTGTTTAGGTAGTAAGTACCACCGATTGAGTAGTGCCAACCATCTTGCCATTCGTAAGGCTTGTCATAGCTGCCAGTCAGTACAGAATCTTGTAGGTTCTCGAATTCAATTTTGTCAAACGCACTCCAACCAATGTATTGGATAGAGTAGTGAACTGCGAATTTAGTGTCGGTAATTTTGTGGTAACCTGAGAATTCAGCCATATCTGGTAGAGGTAGTGTGATCTTCTGACCTTTGTCGTCTTCAGCTTCAAACTCAGGGCTGTAACGGTAAGATAGACCAAAACGGTTGTTTTCATCTAACTCAAACACAGTGCCAACATTGAAACCAAAGGCAAAGCCATCAGCTTTATCCACGTCTAACAGTGGAGTACCTGCAGCTGGTACTGGTCCAATGTTCATAGGTGGAAAACCTTTACCTGCAACGCGCTTCATTGTGCCTTGACCGTAAATTAGGTCTAGACCTGCACCGAAGCTCCATTGTTCGTTTAGACGGTATGAGCCAGCTACACCAAAGTTAAAGCTTTTAACGTCAGTAAGACCGCCATACTCTGCTGCTACATAGCTATCTGAAAACTCAGTTTTAGTACCGAAGTTTGAGTATGCGTTTACACCCCATGCAAATTTTTCATTAACAGGTACGATAAGGTGAATGTTTGGAGCGATTGAAGTGCCGCCGACATCATCAGTGTCTGCAACATCTTGAGGACCAGTGAATGTTCCCGAATATGTAACGTCTTTTACTTCAATTAGAGAAGTAATACTTTCAAAACCAAGAGATAGCTCAGTTTTGTCAAATAGAGCCATTGCCGCAGGGTTACGAGCCATTACAGAAGCGTTATCTGCAATTACCGCATCACCGGCGAATGCACGACCGATACCAGTCGCTGATTGTGCGTTTAGCTGGAAACCAGCCGCCATTGCTTGACCAGATGCCATTGCAACCGTCACTGCTAGGAGAGTCTTTTTAAACAGACGCGTATTCTGAGTCATTTTTTATTCCTTATTAGTTTCGTCTCTTTGGACGATAAGTTGAGCTTTTGCTCAGTGGCGCAGATAGTAGTATTAAGAGTGGACCATACAAATCCGACCATTGGATAAATTTGAATAAAAATTGCAGAAATGATGTCTAAATGTCGGGAAATTGCACCTAAAGTGCATAATTTAGAGTTTTGACTCTAAACTCAATAGTTGGCGTGAATGCTTTTTGTATTATTCATAAACAAAAAGCCGCTAAATTTCGAAATTTAGCGGCTTTTTAGTAGCTAGTAGTGTCGTTTCGCTGAAGTTATTACATCGGCTCCATCATTGGAGCAAGTTTTGCTGCAATAGCATCGATGTCTTCACCGCTGTTACCAACAAGAATCATGCTGGCTTTACCCACAGGCTTCACAACACCGCTCATACCATCTTTATCAAAATCGACTTTCTGGTCGCTCTTCACGTCAGTAACAAACATGGTTACTTTGCCTTCTTTACCTTGAAAAACCATATGAAGGGCGTTTGACTCACCAAAGCCGCAATGGTTTAAGTAGTAAACATGGTACGGAAAGCTACCGTTAAGTTGATAATGGAACGGCATCATTTTCGCGTTTACTTGCTTGCTTGAAACATCCTCATCGAGGTTGCGTACAAATGACTCTTCCGCCACCACGTGTTTCATTGCGGTATCTGCTAGGCTCGCTTGAGCTGGAGAGACAATAACGTTCCCCCAGTTGATTTGACCTACCAATAAACCAGCAGTAAAAGCAACCGATGCAGCCAACGCCATTGCTTTGCGAGCAAAGTTCGGTCTAACCACATTATCGTCATCAAGCGCATTCGACGTTTGATTAAACAGAATTTTGTCGGCTAGATCTTCAGGCACATCCACATTCATGGCTTGCTTGATTTTAAGGTCGAGATCCAAAACGTCATCAACAAACTTACTGTTAGCGTCGTTCTCAGCTAAAGCTTGAAGAATCTCTTCATCCTTCTGTTTTGGATCCGACAAAATACGACGACGAAATTCTAAATCATCCATTTTTTTGTCCTCTCTGAGTATCTTGAGAATCCAACATCTCTTTTAATTGATTACGGGCGCGGAAAAGGCGCGTCATTACAGTGTTCTTGTTTAGATCAAGAATGCTGCCGATTTCTTCTCCACTGAAACCACCAACAACTTGAAGAAACAAAGGCTCACGGTATTCGACGTCAAGCTTCATTATCTGAGCTTGTAGCCATTCCTGCTGATGATGTGGGTCATCGCTAACTTTAGCATCATTGCCGTAGTCATCGATATCAACCAAATCAAATTGTTTACGCTCGAAGCGGCGCGCGTTTTCTCGTCTCAATATAGTAATAAGCCAAGATTTTGCTGCCTTTTCATCTTGAAGACTATCCAGTGACTTCCATGCGCGCAAACAGGTTTCTTGAACCAAATCTTCTGCAATCGCCTTGTCTTTGCATAACCAGTAAGCGTAGCGATACAAGTCTCTGTGATAGCCCCGAACAAGAGCTTCGTATTTTCTTTGTCTGTCCATATCAGAGTTGACCGGACTGTTGGAATTTTTCTTTCCAAACATTTTAAATATTGCCACAGGAGCCTCCATCTTGCTCTGTGAGGTCATATATACCGATTGTATTTATGAACGATCCGACTACATCGAGATGTAGTGTCGCAGCAGCACAATATACTTCTTCAATGATCAAGCACTTATTTGAAGTGATGATAAATTATTCTATATAGTTTTAATAAGCGTTTTCATGCAACTATTTTAGAGTGATCAAGACTCTTTCGTACTTTGATACGTTCAGAAACTATAAAATCACCATAAAATTGATCTATTTCAAAATCTGATGCAGTGAAGGGGCTATAGTACATCTTGTCATCTAGTTAGTCATTGACGACTAACATGTTGAGCAAGATGACACTTCCTTTTGAAGGCTGACTTTACTTTCTCCTAATCAGGAAACTGATTAATTTTACAATTGGCGTATGTTAATTGTTTTATAGATATTCCGACCACACAGTTTTGTGTGGTTTTTTTTTTGCTTCAATTTTACCTTCCGCACACTTCTCTTCATTTTAACTCACTATAGTTAATCATTCTTAATCGCCTAAGAATCAACGAACTAGAGCAATAGATCTACTCGCTTCACGTTTATTTAAACGCATGTTTGATAAATTTAACAAACTGATTACAATGCATCAGGTCAGACCTCTTGTATTTAAGGAGAAACAATGGGCAAGCAGGAAGTGAAAACACGCCACGGTGAACGTGTTGCTATTGTCGCAGGGCTACGAACCCCCTTTGCTCGTCAAAGCACAGAGTTCAGCCAGGTGCCAGCGGTCGATTTAGGCAAAATGGTAGTGAGCGAAATGCTTGCTCGCACAGACATCGATCCGAAACTCATCGAACAAGTGGTATTTGGACAAGTAGTTCAAATGCCAGAAGCGCCAAACATTGCACGTGAAATTGTGCTTGGCACAGGAATGCACATCCATACTGATGCCTACAGTGTTACTCGCGCGTGCGCGACTAGCTTCCAAGCTGCAGTTAACGTTGCTGAGAGCATTATGGCGGGCAGCATTGATGTTGGTATCGCGGGTGGTGCGGACTCTTCATCGGTTTTACCAATTGGTGTTTCTAAGAAACTTGCCGCGAACTTGCTTGCGCTAAGTAAAACCAAAACGCTGGGTCAAAAGCTCAACATTCTCAAAAAACTCAGCTTTAAAGATTTAATGCCAGTACCGCCAGCGGTAGCTGAGTACTCGACTGGGCTTTCAATGGGTCAAACTGCTGAGCAAATGGCGAAGTCACACGGCATTACTCGTGCAGAGCAAGACGCTTTGGCGCACCGTTCTCACTCTCTAGCTTCGCAAGCTTGGAAAGACGGCAAAATTCAAGACGAAGTGATGACCGCTTTCCCAGAACCTTACAAAAAGTGGATCTCTGAAGATAACAACATTCGTCATGATTCGACATTAGAGGGCTACGCAAAACTGCGTCCGGCTTTCGACCGTCAATATGGCAGCGTAACAGCCGCGAACAGTACGCCATTAACCGATGGCGGTGCTGCTGTGATGCTAATGCGCGAGGGCAAAGCGAAAGAGCTTGGTATGGAAATACTTGGCTACATCCGCGGTTATGCATTCTCAGCCATTGGTGTGGAAATGGACATGCTAATGGGACCAACATACGCGACGGCAAAAGTGTTGGAGAACACAGGTCTCGAGCTTTCAGACCTGACGCTTATCGATATGCACGAAGCCTTTGCTGCCCAAGCATTGGCGAACGTAAAGATGTTTGCTTCTGATAAATTTGCCCAAGAAAACCTAGGTCGCTCGAAAGCGATAGGTGAAATCGATATGGATAAGTTCAACGTCCTTGGCGGTTCCATTGCCTACGGTCACCCATTTGCCGCAACTGGTGCACGTATGATGACGCAAACGCTGCGTGAGCTTAAACGTCGTGGCGGTGGTCTTGCGTTGAATACCGCATGTGCCGCAGGTGGTCTTGGTGCAGCAATGATTTTGGAGGTTGAGTAATGAGCGAGCAAAAAGCATTTAGTCTAAAGATTGATGAGCAGAACATTGCTTGGCTAGCCATCGATGTGCCAAATGAGAAAATGAACACGCTGCAAGCGGCGTTTGCAGATGAGATGAAAGAGATCTTCGCTCAACTAAAAGACACCAGCGGCGTGAAAGGGATGATCATTCATTCCCTAAAACCAGATAACTTTGTTGCCGGTGCCGATGTTCGTATGCTTGAAGCGTGCACAACGGCGAGTGAAGCTGAAGCATTAGCTAAGCAGGGGCAAGAGTTATTCCAGCAACTGTCTGATCTGCCTTATCCGGTTGTTGCTGCGATTCACGGTCCATGTCTAGGTGGTGGTTTAGAGCTTGCTCTAGCGTGTGACTACCGTGTGTGTACCGATTCCGATAAAACGCGTCTTGGTTTGCCTGAAGTGCAACTTGGTTTGTTGCCTGGTTCTGGTGGTACTCAGCGCCTTCCTCGTCTGATTGGTCTGCTGCCTTCGTTAGACCTCATCCTTACAGGTAAACAACTGCGTGCGAAGAAAGCGAAAAAACTTGGCGTTGTTGATGCGTGTGTACCAGAGACGATTCTTCTTGATGTAGCTAAGCAGCTTATCGAAAAAGGGAAGAACAAAGGTAAGAAGAAGCAATCGACAAAAGAGAAGTTGATGTCGGGCAGTGGTTTAGGTCGTAAGTTTGTGTTTGAGCAAGCCGCGAAGAAAACCAATGAGAAGACCCGCGGTAACTACCCAGCAACAGTTGCGATTCTCGAAGTCATTCAGCACGGTCTTGAAAAAGGCTTTGCTCAAGGTCAAGAGCTTGAAGCAAAGCGCTTTGGCGAATTGGTGATGAGCTCTGAATCAAAAGCATTGCGCTCTATTTTCTTTGCTACTACTGAAATGAAGAAAGAAAACGGTGCGGAAGCCGAGCCAGCAGCTGTCAACAGAGTTGGCGTGTTGGGTGGTGGTCTAATGGGGGCAGGCATCAGCCATGTATCTGTTGCGAAGGCGAAAGTGCCAGTACGTATTAAAGACGTCAGCAATGATGGCGTGCTTAACGCGTTGAACTACAACTATAAGTTGTTCGAAAAGCAGCGTAAGCGCCGTATTATCTCTAAAGCGGGCCTGCAATCGAAAATGCTGCAACTGTCTGGAGGCGTTGATTTCACAAGCTTCAATCATATTGATGTGGTTATTGAAGCGGTGTTTGAAGATCTTGACCTTAAACAGACGATGGTTGCGGATATTGAAGCGAATGCAAAACCAGAGACCATCTTTGCGACCAACACGTCTTCGTTACCAATTCACAAAATTGCAGAAAAAGCAGAGCGTCCAAAAAACATCGTCGGTCTGCATTACTTCAGTCCGGTAGAAAAAATGCCACTGGTGGAAGTGATTCCTCACGAAACCACGTCAGAAGAGACCATTTCTACCGTTGTTGCACTAGCGAAGAAGCAGGGCAAGACACCAATTGTCGTGAAAGATAAAGCAGGCTTCTATGTAAACCGCATTCTTGCGCCTTACATGAACGAAGCTGCGCACATCTTGCTGGCAAATGAGCCAATCGAACAACTTGATGGTGCGCTGCTTGATTTTGGTTTCCCAGTTGGTCCTATCACATTGTTGGATGAAGTCGGTGTTGATATCGGTGCTAAGATCATGCCGATCTTGGTTAACGAATTAGGCGAACGATTTAAAGGTCCAGACGTATTCGACACACTACTGAATGACGGTCGAAAAGGTCGTAAGAGTGGGAAAGGCTTCTACACCTACAAAGGTAAGAAGAAAGAAGTCGATAAGTCCGTGTACAAGCTATTGAACCTGACGCCAGAATCTAAACTGAGCGACAACGACATTGCATTGCGTTGTGTACTGCCAATGCTAAACGAAGCGGTTCGCTGTTTAGACGACGGTATTATCCGTTCTCCACGCGATGGTGATATCGGCGCGATCTTTGGTATTGGTTTCCCACCATTCTTAGGTGGTCCATTCCGTTACATGGATCAATTCGGTTTGAAAGAACTGGTTGAGAAAATGAACGAGTTTGCATCGAAATACGGTGATCGTTACGCGCCATGTGATGGCTTACTCACTCGTGCGGGTGAAGGTCGTAACTTCTACGATTAATGGCTAGCGCTAAAAAGAGAAAGGCTTGCATGACGCAAGCCTTTTTTGTTTCTGAAAGAGTGGCAATTGACAGAGAATCAGTCGTCATTCTTGCCTTTGTTCTTTCCTTTTCCTTTGTCGTTTCCATGACCTTTACCCGGGTTGTCGTCGCCATGGATACTGGCATTGCCTTTACCTTTTCCTTTGTCGTGTTTGCCAGAACAGTCGTCTGACTTTATTGATACGTTATCACCATCAAGGCGCAAACAGTCTTCACTCAGTTCGAAATCGTCACCCTTAATTGTGATGTCTGCATGGGCAACAGGCGCGAGTGGCATAAGTACAGCAGCAAGTAAAAGTAGCTTTTTCATTTAGTCCTCGTGTTTGCGTAATTGTTGAACAAGGTAATTACAGCATAAACGAAATGACTGCTTTTACCATTTCATGCCATTTCTATACTTGAGTCTCTTACCCGAGACCGAAGTCTTTTGGACGCAGTTGAAACTCTTCGATCGAGCCCACTTCTAAACCGAGATTGATACGGGGTTCGTCCGCGTGAGCGATGCCTTGTGAGTGCATCACTAAACGATTCGCAGTACGAGGTTTAAGCTCATTGACCACAAAGCGAATCATATCGGTGCGGGTCAATTCTTTAAGCTCTTCCAACACTTTTTCACGCTGATTAAAGTCGGTGTCTTTGTTGCCAATTGCTACCCATAGGCGCTGCGCTCTTCCGCGCAATGTGGTGTCAGGCGTTGCAATCTGGTTCCATAATCCGCGCTTACTGCTGTGCCATTGGTATTCATTGAGCTCTAACAACACCATGTAGAACGCATTTAAAAACTCATCGATTGAGGTAACCAGTTCGGCTGGTGCAGCATTCGGTGACTGCACGTAAAGCACAATCCCCGGATGACGGTTAAGCGGCATATTTCCCGTGCCAACCATGTAGCCTAACTGTTGTTTGGTTCGGATTTCATGGAAGAAGGTTGCCGACATTAAGTGATTAGCCAAGGAATAAAGCGCAATATTACGAGGCGAGATATCTTCACATTGATGATAAATCACCACTGCTGAGTCTTGCTGGTTACAGTTTACTTCGCGTTGGAAACTGCCGTTTTCACCCAGCATGACGAGTGGGCGAAGCGCCTCTTCGTAACGTTGTTCTTTCACACGCAATGCGTCTTTCAATGTGTTTGCCATGTCATGAGCTTGCTGACGCTGCCAATCGCCATAAACGAACATCTCAACGTGTAGCTCAGCCAGAATCGATTCAACGAACACTGACAGCTCATCCACTTCAATCTCTTCCAATGCTTCAACCAATGTTGCGAATGGAGGATTGTTAGGTTGGAGTAGACCTGTTAATGCATTAAAAAGCTGTGAAATAGGGCGATCTTGTGATGAATTCCGCCAATTGCGTAACAGTTGTTGCTTAATGGTCTCAAAGCGAGCAGGGCTGAACTCACGTGCAGC
The DNA here is from genome assembly GCF_001591145.1 of Vibrio harveyi NBRC 15634 = ATCC 14126 = KCTC 12724. Taxonomy (GTDB): domain Bacteria; phylum Pseudomonadota; class Gammaproteobacteria; order Enterobacterales; family Vibrionaceae; genus Vibrio; species Vibrio harveyi. Next base: position 55,029 of record NZ_BCUF01000030.1, read on the forward strand.
AAAGCGATGCAGAATCATTTCTAGCAGTTGAGGTAGCTTTTGGCTAAAACCCGATAATGTCAGCGTGACGCCGCCTTGGTGAGCATACATGTTGTAACCCATGCCTGCGATTTCAGCTTGATACGTCTCTTTGGCTAGAGAATCGAGGAACATCTCAACACATAGTCTCGTTTTCACGATGTTTTTCGGTGATGCTACCGCGTGTGAACTGTCGATGGCGACGTAAACGACACCTTTTGGTACTCGGAATTCATCGTCTTGCAAATGCCATAAACGGAAGCCTTCTACATCTTCCACCAACTCCGGCAATGAGCCACCGTTTTCAAACGGTTTTGGATCGAGTTCGTAGCAAATGTATGGGTTCTTTTCTGGGAGAACGAATTGCCAACTTGGGTCGATTTGTTGATAGAAACGGCGCTGCTCTTCGCTAAACGGCGTTACCGAGTAAGGCGTGAAGTACCACTCTGCGGTTTGGTTGTACTCCAAGCCTTTCGCTATCAATGTAACGCGAACATTTTCAACCGAAAGATATTGGAGTAATGAGCGTTGAAGCGCTTCATCATAGCCTGCCATTTTGTAGTCACCATAAACCGTGTCTTCCGGTTGATAGTGCTGCATATTGATCACTAGATGGCTGACCAAATCCATTGGACGCGATGGCTCTTGGAAGCGAAAAGCGGATTCCAACACCGCTTGTTTTTCCAAGTAGCGCCACTCATCCATACCATCTTGTTTGATCATAGAGAGATATTGGAATACCGCTTGAACGATGTCATCAATATGGTCCAAGCCGTTTGGCGTCAGTGTGCAACTTACGGTGAAATCGCGGTAGTTACTGCCACTCGCACCGCCGCCTGCAGAAAGGGAGGTAATCCAGCCTTTCTCTTTGAGTTGAAGCATCAGACTGCCTTCACCTTCGTAACCCAACAGGTGAGCAAAGTAGGAAAGGGGCTTCACGCTATAGTGCGCGTCCATTCCCGGCATTGGGAACGTGAGAATCAGTTTACGGAACTCTTTGATTGGTTCGACTTGAACCAAGATGCCTGTGCTTTCTTCAGTGCCGATAGGCACATCGATCGACTTTCCGCGTAGTTGGTGGTTTGGAATGTCGGCAAACATGGCTTCTACCCATGTTTGCTGCTCATCAAGAGATTGCGGGCCAAACAAAGTCAGCGTCATCAAATCGGCAGAATACTGCGAGTGATGAAATTCAACAATTTCGTCTCGAATCGATTTGTCTTCGCGATCGCCAAGTGTATCTAAGTTACCGACAGAAAATTTTGAAAACGGGTGCTCTGGGTTGATGACTTCTTTGTTGACTTGATACAGACGGCGAGAATCGTCGTTCAGTTTGAGCTTGTATTCGGAATCGACCGCTTGGCGTTCTTTGTCTAACGCTTCTTCGTTAAACAGTGGTGCGGTAAAGAATTGGCTGAAGCGATCAAGCGCAGTTTCAAAAGCAGTTGGTGTGACATCGAAGAAGAAACAGGTGTGCTCGGTGCCCGTCCAAGCGTTGTTGGTGCCACCATGTTGACTAATATAACTTTGAAACTCGCCCACTTTAGGGTATTTTTCCGTACCCAAAAAAAGCATGTGTTCTAGATAGTGTGCCAGACCTTGGCGATCCATCGGATCATCGAAGTGTCCAACGTTTACTGCTAGGGCTGCTGCCGACTGTTGAGCCGTGTCGGAATGAATCAGCAACACGCGCAGGGCATTACTCAATGTAATGTAGCGGTATTGATTTGAATCGTTTGGACTTAGGTGCACGATGCGTCTCCAGATTTCGCATTACAGTAATTATGATCCCCGAGCGGGGAGGCGCAAAGTTTGCGCTTCGACAAATACTGCTTGCCGCATTTTTGTTATTCGTAAGAGTACTGCATAAGCCCATCAGCAAATTGCTATGGGGTTCGAGCTATTTGAAGGAATGCACTGAGTTCATAACTTCATCGTAGAATGTGATGAACTGAGTATATTCTTTTTAATAGATTGTTAAGAAAGTCGCTATCTTTAGCAAGCGAATTGGTATAATGAACCGATAATTATATCAGTATTTTTGTTTCGACATTATTAAAGTTAGCCCGCTATCCGTATAAAGATAGCAGTCAACCTTTTGGTAGCGTTAGCTATCCCTAGGAAATAACATGAAAATATTTATCTTGCGTCACGGTGAAGCAGAGCATTTTGCGAACACCGACGCAGAAAGACAACTGACCCCAAGAGGCAGAACTGAATCGGAAGCAGTTGCCCGAGCATGTAAAGAGCAAGGTTTTGCTCAATTCGACAAAGTACTGGTGAGCCCGTACATTCGAGCGCAGCAAACTTGGCAAGAAATCAGCGCACACTTTTCGGCTAAGAGCATCGAAACGTGTGAAGACATCACGCCTTACGGTCAATCCGACCAAGTGTTTGATTTCGCTAATGCGTTGATTGAAGTTGAGAAGCTTGAATCTCTTTTGCTTGTGTCGCACTTGCCGCTGGTGGGCTACCTTACCTCGGAATTTGTGAAAGACATGACGCCGCCAATGTTCCCGACATCTGGCTTGGTGTGCATTGAATTTGATCCGCAAACACAACGCGGTGAAGTGCTTTGGCATATCACGCCATAGAGCACCACCTCTCGGGATGATGGCTCGAGAAAAACAAAAAGGCAGGGTTAACCTGCCTTTGTCGTTCTTGCTCGTCCGAGAAGTACTTCTCGAAGTCGGTGAGTTATTTTTCTGGAATAGACAGTAGCACCAGTAGGGCACCATCGCCGCCAAACTCTAGAGGCGCTTGGTGGAATGCCATTACGTCTGGATGTTGAGCTAACCAAAGCGGCGCTTTCTGCTTCAGAATGTGCTTACCGATGCCGTGTTGTACACACGCACAGTGGATTTCGTTTTTCACGCAGTACGCGATCATCGCACCGAGTTCTCGCTTGGCTTCTTGCTGTGTCATGCCGTGCATGTCTAGGAAGACGTCAGGCACGTACACGCCACGACGAAGACGTTTCACTTCATAAGTGGACACATCGTCACGCGCATAACGAGTTGGTCCCTCTTCATTAAGAAGCGGAACAAACTCATCAGAAAAGTAAAACTCAGAATCACTCGCTTCACGGTTTGAGCGTGTGATTTCTTTTTGCTTAGTATTTTTTTTTGGTTGCTGGATTATGGTATCCTGTCGCAACTTTTTTACGCCCTGTACTGCATCCTTAAACAAGGCGAAATCGTCATCGTGTTCGGTGTCTTTTTTGCTCATTAGGTAAACAATTTCATTTTTACAATTTATGGCAGTATTGTAGCGCTTTTCGGAGGCAATTTTGGATAAGATTTTTGTAGAAGAGGCGGTATCGGAGCTCCATACCCTTCAAGATATGATTCGTTGGACGGTGAGCCGCTTTAACGCCGCTAACCTGTTTTACGGTCATGGCACTGATAATGCGTGGGATGAAGCAGTTCAGCTTATCCTGCCAACATTATACTTGCCGATTGATGTGCCTCCGCACGTATTGAACTCTCGCCTTACGACAAGCGAGCGTCTGCGTATCGTTGAGCGCGTAGTAAAACGCATCAACGAGCGTACACCAACTGCATACCTAACGAACAAAGCATGGTTCTGCGGTCTTGAGTTCTTCGTTGATGAGCGTGTACTTGTGCCACGTTCTCCAATCGGCGAATTGATTCAAGCGGAATTCCAACCTTGGTTGGTGGAAGAGCCTACGCGCATCATGGACCTATGTACGGGTTCTGGTTGTATCGCGATTGCTTGTGCGCACGCTTTCCCTGAAGCAGAAGTTGACGCGATTGACATCTCTACAGACGCTCTACAAGTGGCTGAGCAAAACGTACAAGATCACGGCATGGAGCAACAAGTGTTCCCAATCCGCTCTGACTTGTTCCGCGATCTTCCAAAAGAGAAATACAACCTGATCGTGTCTAACCCACCTTACGTGGATGAAGAAGACATGAACAGCCTGCCAGACGAGTTCACGCACGAGCCTGAGCTAGGTCTAGCTGCTGGTACTGACGGTCTAAAACTGGTTCGTCGTATTCTTGCTAACGCACCAGACTACCTAACAGACGACGGTATTCTTGTGTGTGAAGTTGGTAACTCAATGGTTCACATGATGGAACAGTACCCACAAATTCCATTCACTTGGATTGAGTTCGAGAACGGCGGTCATGGTGTATTCATGCTAACGCGTGACCAATTGGTTGAGTGTGCAGAAGAGTTCAAACTGTACAAAGACTAAATCTGTCGAAATACACCATTCGAATAAACAATGAAAACACCGAGCCCAGTGCTCGGTGTTTTTTTATCCGCTTCGCACTGAGCTTGGAAAATTTCGGCTGTTTTGTTTTTTCCGCCAAATCGGGCTTTACATCAAAACGTAATACCGCCACTATGATTCCACGAAGAATTGAAAAGCAGTTGCGCTCATGGAGAGCGTGGCGACAAGAACTTGAGGAAGTAATGGCAGGAAACAGTATCGGACAACATTTCCGAGTAACGACATTCGGAGAAAGTCACGGTATCGCACTAGGATGTATCGTAGACGGATGCCCTCCAGGTTTGGAAATCACTGAGGCAGATCTGCAAACGGATCTCGACCGTCGCCGTCCTGGCACATCACGTTACACTACCCAACGTCGTGAACCGGACGAAGTAAAAATTCTTTCTGGCGTTTTTGAAGGTAAAACCACAGGTACTTCAATTGGTCTGATGATCGAGAACACGGACCAACGTTCTAAAGACTACTCAGACATCAAAGACAAGTTCCGTCCAGGACACGCTGATTACACTTACCACCAAAAATACGGTGTGCGCGACTATCGAGGTGGCGGCCGTTCGTCTGCTCGTGAAACGGCAATGCGTGTGGCGGCTGGTGCAATCGCTAAGAAATACCTAAAAGACGAGTTCGGTGTAGAAATCCGCGCTTACTTGTCGCAAATGGGTGACGTTTCAATCGATAAAGTGGATTGGAATGAAATCGAAAACAACGCGTTCTTCTGCCCAGATGCAGACAAAGTGGAAGCGTTTGATCAACGTATCCGTGATCTGAAAAAAGAAGGCGACTCTATCGGCGCTAAAATTCAGGTCGTGGCAACCAACGTGCCTGTTGGTCTTGGTGAGCCTGTATTTGATCGTTTGGATGCAGACATCGCGCACGCGTTAATGAGCATCAATGCGGTGAAAGGCGTGGAAATCGGTGACGGTTTTGATGTGGTAAACCAAAAAGGCAGCGAGCACCGTGATACGCTTTCACCAGAAGGCTTTGGTAGTAACCACGCGGGCGGCATTCTTGGCGGTATCTCTACTGGTCAAGAGATTGTTGCAAACATCGCGCTTAAGCCAACCTCAAGCATTACGGTGCCAGGTGAGACTATCACTAAAGAAGGTGAACCAACTCAGTTGATCACTAAAGGTCGTCATGACCCTTGTGTGGGTATCCGTGCGGTGCCTATCGCAGAAGCGATGCTTGCTATTGTCGTTATGGACCATTTGCTACGCCACCGTGGTCAAAACCATGGCGTACAAACCGAGACTCCAAAGATTTAAGTTTGAAGCTTAACTCGATAGAAACACAAAAGGCTGCTCAATGAGCAGCCTTTTTCATGTCTTTTAATAGGTTTCTATTTGAATCAGTGAATCGACCCTTCGGTTTCCAAGTGGAATGAAGGCAAGCGCCATTTAAAGCGTACTGCCGCCATACGCAACATGTAACCAGTAATCAGAGTCACAATCGTCGCGGTTACGTCCGGTACGTTGAACTCAAGTAACGCTAGGTACAAACCTGATGCGATAAGTGCTACAGAGGCGTAAAGCTCTTCATGCAGCACAAGCGGCGTTTGACGACAAATCAAATCACGTAGCAGACCACCAAATACGCCAGTTACAAGTGCTGACACCATACAAATGCCAGGGTGTAAGCCCATGCCAATCGCTACCTTGGTGCCGATGATGCTAAATACGATCAAGCCTAGCGCATCCAAACGAATGAACAGACCTTTCAGCTTGATTACCCACTTCGCCAAGCCAGTTGTCAGTACACCCGCAACGCATGTAATTGCTAAGAATTCAGGATTCTTTACCCAACCTAATGGGTAGTGACCTAGCAAAATATCGCGTACTGTACCGCCGCCGATTGCCGTTGCACTGGCTACCAACATAACACCAAACCAATCCATTTTTCTTCGACCAGCACTCAATGCACCAGTCATGGCTTCAGCCGTGATACCAATGATATACAACACACTTAGCAGCATAAGGGGACACTCAAATAAAAGGGCTCTGTTATGTCCTTGAGATTAAGGAAAACAGCAGCAAAACTTACCAACAAGATCTAAGCCTTGGGGATAGGCTTAAATCCAAAAAGAATCTCGCTTTAAGTGGCGTTGAAGTCGCCATCATTAAGCGTAAAAATAAGGCGTGAGTGTAGTGGGAAATGTGATCTGTGACGAATGAGAAATTGTATGGAGAAAGCGACTTTCAGATTAACTCAGCTAATAACCAAACATGTTGTGTGGCTTTACCTGTGTAAGAAAAACAGCGACAATGCGCACCGCATACCAATTTAAAGTACAGAATCGATGATGAATCACGAATATCAAGACCTTATCACCATCTTCAACGACACGTTTCTTGAGTCTTTTAATACCAAATTAGAACTTGGTGGTGATGAGCCTATCTACTTACCAGCTGACGAAGCGCACCCACATCATCGGATTATTTTTGCTCGTGGCTTTTACGCGTCAGCACTACACGAGATTGCCCATTGGTGTGTAGCAGGACCAGAGCGCCGTTTGCTAGAAGATTTTGGTTACTGGTACGAGCCAGATGGTCGTACAGCAGAGGTTCAAGCTGAGTTCGAAAAAGTTGAAGTTCGCCCCCAAGCTTATGAGTGGATTCTCGCGAAAAGTGCTGACTTCCCTTTTAACGTTAGTTGTGACAATCTACACGGCGATTTTGAACCAGATCGTCTTGGTTTTATGCACAAAGTGCACAATGAAGTAATGGGTATTTTAGAAAACGGTCTTCCATCTCGCGTACAAATGCTATCGGATGCCTTGCGTGCCTTTTACCAAACCAAGCCGCTGGAAACGTCTGACTTTATCGTTAAATAACCTCAGAGAAGCTCCATGATTATTGAATTTGAAGAAAAACTACTAGAACTGATTGATGCACGCATTGAAACCGCATCGGATGATGAATTGTTTGCTGGTGGTTATTTACGTGGTCACATTTCTCTGTCTGCGGCGGCGTGTGAAGAAGAAGGCATTAACGATGTGGCTGAGTTGAAATCTCGCATCGAAAACAGTCTTGAAGAAGCGCGTTCAGAATTAACACCAGCAGACCGCGTGATTGTTAACGACCTTTGGCAAGAGCTTCAAGCACAAGCTTAAGCCACCATCAGTTTTTATAAGCTTCGACAGGTTGCGCTAAACCTCTGGTTGAAGCAAAAAGAGTTGAATTAAACTCCTTCGAAATTTTCGAATCTCTCCTTAAAATTTTTGTGGTTGTAGCACACTCGTTCACCTCTTACTCTTGTTAGTACAAAACGTGAACAAAGGACTACAACCATGAAAATTATCGCATTCGGCGCTTCTACTAGCTCTACCTCTATCAATAAAACTCTCGCGACTTACGCAGCCAATCTTGTTGAAGGTGCAGACGTGCAAGTGTTAGATCTCAATAGCTACGATGTTCCTTTGTTCAGCGAAGACAAAGAGAAGGAAATTGGTCAGGCAGAGGGCGCAAAAGCGTTTCTTGCTGACATCGCAACAGCAGACGCTTTGGTGATTTCTTTTGCTGAGCATAATGGCTCTTACCCAGCAGCGTATAAGAATTTATTCGATTGGGCGACACGCATCGAGCGTAACGTATTCCAAAATAAACCAGCGGTGTACTTAGCGACTTCACCAGGTCCTGGAGGTGCACAAACGGTACTCGCTGCGGCGACAGGCTCTGCACCTTACTTTGGTGCGGAAGTGAAAGCATCGCAATCTATTCCAAGCTTCTACGATAACTTTGATTTAGAAGCGGGCAAGTTCCGTAATTCGGAACTTGCAGATCAAGTGAAAGCAGCAGTGGCGACATTGAATTAAGGCTTCTCTTTTGCGTCATTAACCGAGAGATTCCCGACTACACTCCTTTGTCGTTATTGGGAATGACGAGGGAGTTTTCGTTTAGAAGGTCGCTGAATGAGTTGCTCCTGTTAGCTGTTAAAGTTAAAGACTTAAATTCGAACATTCCCTAGAAGGAAGAATGATTGAGTAGGGGATCTTTTTTGTGTAATGAATCGAGAGATCCCCCAACTGCATTCGTTCGTCTTTAACAGGAATAGCAACAGACTTTTGCTTTCAGCGAAATACTAAAAGCAAATTACACCTCAGTAATTGCCTTCCCTTTACGTAGCTTTCTTACCCACATACGGCTAGGGTGCAGCTCAGTCAGGACATCAACAGGCAGTGGTAACGGATCGCCACAGATTTGTGATGCCAACACTTCTGCCATTAGAGGTGCTGAGCTCAAACCACGAGAGCCTAAACCTAGGAAACAGAATAGGTTAGGGAACTGGTGAATCGCGTCAACGTCTTGCTCTTGTTGATTTTGCAGATCCGCATATTGCGTTTTGATGGTTTCAAAGTCGCCTACGTTCCCTACAAACGGAAGGTGGTCACGGCTAACACAGCGAATACCTTGGCGTGACAAGTTACCAGAGGTATCCACCTCTTTCGTCCAAGTTTGGTTCGGCAGGCACTTCACCAATTTCTCAGCGTTGTCTTTTTGCGCATCCTCGTCAAACTCGTAATCGAGGTGGCTGCGGTCGTAGCTTGCACCGATACATAGGTGCTGATTATTCGGGTTAACAGGTGTCATGTAACCGTCGTAACACAGTACCGTTTTCAGCTTGGACAAAGGTTCTGTCGCTGGTGCGTGGCTAACTTGACCTTTTACCTGACCCATTGGTAAATCAGCGGTTTGGCTTAGTGTTTGGAACTCACTGCCATTAGCAACCACTACAGTTGAATGTTCAAAGCTTTGACCGTTCGCTTTCAATATCCAAACCTTGCGCGATTCGTCCCAAGTGAGCGACTCGACTTGATGCTCGAACTTCGCTTCAAAAAGTTCTGTTTTATCCAATTGAGCTATCAAGCCTCGCGTGAGTTCAGCAGGGCATAACCAACCGCCAAGAGGATAGTGAACCGATGCCATATCAATCGGCAAGCCTATCTTCTCTGCGGTCTCTTCAGCAGATAGTTTATGAATTAACTCTGGTGTGAAATTGCCAGCAAGCATTTTCTCTAATTTATCTGCAGATTTGTCATCCCACATCAGCTGAGTAATGCCGCACCAATCGTGATCAAATTGGATATCTTGCGCTGCTTGGTCAACAAACTGACGGGCAAACAAAAAGCCCGGAGCGAATACACGAGAAACGCCTTTGTGTGGACCATTTAATAATGGGTACACTGCGCCTTGGCGGTTGCCTGATGCGCCTTCTGCAGGTTGAGCGTCTTTGCAGTAAAGCGTGATATTTTGACCGCGACGAATCAGCGTTTTAGCCAAAGCCGCGCTAGCGATACCGCCACCAATAATCGCGATGGAATCATGATTGGTCGAGGCAGTGCGGTTAAACCAAGGTAGGTGGTTTGAATGCGCTTCACGCTGCTCCATCGAACCTGCGATCATTTCACGTTTGGTGCCGAAGCCTTTGACTTTTTTCATTGCAAAGCCCGCTTCGTTTAAGCCGCGACGCACAAAGCCCGCTGCCGTAAAGGTTGCGACCGTACAATCCTGTTTCGCCAATTTTGCCATGCCGTTGAATAGGTTTTGGTTCCACATTTCTGGGTTTTTGCTCGGTGCAAAACCATCTAAGAACCAAGCATCAATCAAGCCTTGCTCTTCATAAGGAACAAGCGGCATGCAGTCTTTGATATCGCCAAACCAAAGATCGAGTGTGATAGCGCCGTCTTCTAAAACAATGCGATGACACTCAGGCACTGCTGCTGGATAGTGCTGTTGCAGTTTTTCGGCAAACTCTGCCAATTCTGGCCATGATTGATGCGCTTTTTCTAAATCAGCTTTGCTTAGTGGGTACTTCTCAAAGCTAACAAAATGCAATTCTTTTAGGGTTGCCTCTGGATATTCGCGACGAAATTCGGTAAACCATTGCCACACGGCTAAGAAGTTCAACCCTGTGCCAAATCCGGTTTCACCAATAACAAAACGTCTTTGGTCAAATTCCTGCCATCTTTCTGGTAGATGATTTTGTTTGAGGAACACGTAACGCGTCTCTTCGAGACCGTTTACGTTGGAGAAATAAACATCATCAAATTGGTCAGAAACCGGTGTACCAGCTTCGTTCCAACCAAGTTCTGCGTTTTTAATCGAAGTCATAATGGTGCAAATATGTGATTTGGCGCGGTTAGAATTCGGCGATTGTACGAATTTCTGGGAAAGCTGACCACTTTTGTTGACTATCTTAGTTATTATCTAGCGGATTTTTGAATTATAGGAATGTCATAATGAAACGAGTCGTAATCACCGGTATGGGTATTGTTTCAAGTATCGGTAACAACGTCGAAGAAGTTCTAGCGTCTCTTAAAGCGGGCAAATCTGGCATCACTGCGTCTGAGCAGTTTAAAGAAAACGGTCTGCGTTCGCAGGTATGGGGTGATCTGAAAATCAACCCAGCAGAATTTATTGACCGTAAGCAGATGCGCTTTATGGGTGATGCGGCTGCTTATGCATACCTATCAATGCAGCAGGCAATTGAAGACGCTGGTCTATCTGAAGAACAAGTTTCAAACGATCGTACAGGTATCGTTGCTGGTTCTGGTGGTGCTTCTGCATTAAACCAAACAGTAGCAACTGACACGATGCGTGCAAAAGGCGTAAAACGCGTAGGTCCATACATGGTTCCACGTACTATGTCTTCAACAGTATCAGCGTGTCTTGCAACACCATTTAAGATTCGTGGCGTGAACTACTCAATGAGCTCAGCTTGTGCAACGTCTGCACACTGTATCGGTCACGCGATGGAGCTTATCCAACTTGGTAAACAAGACATCGTTTTTGCAGGTGGTGGTGAAGAGCTAGATTGGTCTCAAACTATGATGTTTGATGCGATGGGCGCACTATCAACTAAATACAACGAAACACCAGACAAAGCATCTCGTACTTACGATGCAGACCGTGACGGTTTCGTAATCTCTGGTGGCGGCGGCATGCTAGTTATCGAAGAACTAGAGCACGCTCTAGCTCGTGGCGCGAAAATCTACGGTGAGATCGTAGGTTACGGTGCGACTTCTGATGGCTACGACATGGTAGCACCATCAGGTGAAGGTGCCGTTCGTTGTATGAAGATGGCAATGCAAGATGTTGATGCTATCGACTACATCAATACCCACGGCACTTCTACTCCAGTAGGTGACGTGAAAGAGCTAGGCGCTATCCAAGAACTATTCGGTGATAACAGCCCAGCAATCTCTGCGACAAAAGCAATGACAGGTCACGCACTAGGTGCAGCTGGCGTTCACGAAGCGATTTACTCAACGCTAATGCTAGACAACAACTTCATTGCTCCAAGTGTGAACATCTCTAACTTGGATGAAGCAGCACAAGGTCTAGACATCGTAACGGAAGCTCGTGAAGCTGAGTTAACGACGGTTATGTCAAACAGCTTTGGTTTTGGTGGTACAAACGCGACATTGGTAATCAAAAAGTACCAAGCGTAAGCGACTCAAAGCTAACTGAATTTGTTGGTCGGAATGTCACTATGATTTTCTCAAATGGCGTCAACGGACCGACAAACCAGTTTCCAGAGCTTGATCAGTCAAACTGATCGAACAGACGCAGACTCTATCCCAAGGAGAGCGGGATAGGATCCTTTTGTTCTGGAACTTTGCCCGGCTAATTTAGCCGGGCTTTTTCTTTTCTGAAACCTGTTTAGGAAAGTCACTTGGGTATAGTTGTTGAGATTTTTCAAGAAAAGGGCACAATCGCTTTAGCTTCGCATCTTGCGAATAAACGAACTCATACAAATGGATGTTAAACGCTGGCGCTATGAAAATTATTGTTGATGAAAATATGCCGTACGCTGAAGAGCTATTCAGCCAACTCGGTGAAGTGATTCTAAAACCTGGTCGTACACTAACCGCCGATGATTTAGTCGATGTCGACGCGCTAATGATTCGCTCAGTTACCAAAGTAAACGCAGAACTGATCAGCAAAGCAAACAAGCTGAAGTTCGTTGGTACAGCAACCGCAGGTATGGATCATGTTGATCAAGCGCTATTGCAAGAGAAAGGTATTTTCTTCACCGCAGCACCTGGTTGTAACAAAGTTGGTGTTGCCGAGTACGCGTTCAGCGTCATGATGGTGCTAGCACAACAACAAGGCTTCTCAGTTTTCGATAAAACCGTTGGTATTATTGGCGCGGGTCAAGTCGGTAGCTACCTTGAAAAATGTTTGAAAGGCATGGGCATAAACGTGCTCATCAATGATCCATTTAAACAAGAAGAGGGTGATTCTCGCAGCTTCACTCCGCTAGCCGAGCTGATCGAACGTTCTGACATCATTACGCTGCATACGCCTATCACTAAAGATGGTCCACATCCAACGCATCACCTGATTGATGAGGCAGTGCTAAATGGTCTTCGTAGCGATCAAATTCTTATCAATGCCGCGCGCGGTCCGGTCGTTGACAACCAAGCGCTAAAGCAACGTTTACTGAAAAACGACGGCTTTACAGCGGCACTCGATGTGTTTGAGTTTGAACCAGAGGTTGATATGGAGCTTCTGCCTCTGCTAGCATTCGCAACCCCTCATGTTGCAGGCTATGGTCTGGAAGGGAAAGCTCGCGGTACAACAATGATTTTCAACAGCTACTGTGAGTTCTTAAATAACGAATTACGTGCGCATGCCAGCGATTTACTGCCAACCGCGCCTGTTCCTACTATGGTATTGGACAGAGCATGGGATGAAGCAACGCTGCACAACATCACGCAGTTAATCTATGATGTGCGTAAAGATGACGCTCTTTTCCGCCGCGAAATCAGTAAGTCAGGCTCTTTTGACCTGATGCGTAAAAACTACTGGGATCGCCGCGAGTACAGCGCTGTCACGCTAATGGGTAACGAAACATGCAATCTTGCACCATTAGCAGAACTAGGTTTTCAGGTTGAGGTAAGTCAATGAGCCAGCAATACAATGTTGCCGTATTAGGTGCGACCGGTGCGGTCGGTGAAACAATTTTGGAAGTGCTTCAAGAGCGCAAATTCCCGGTAGGTGAAATCTTCCTACTTGCGAGTGAGCGTAGTGAAGGCAAGACTTACCGCTTCAATGGTAAAACGGTACGTGTTCAAAACGTAGAAGAATTCGATTGGTCTCAAGCGCACATCGCACTGTTTTCTGCTGGTGGCGAACTGTCAGCAAAATGGGCACCAATTGCCGCTGATGAAGGCGTTATCGTTATCGATAACACGTCGAACTTCCGTTACGAATATGACATTCCTTTGGTTGTGCCAGAAGTAAACCCAGAAGCGATTGCAGAATTTCGTAATCGCAATATCATTGCAAACCCGAACTGTTCTACCATCCAAATGCTGGTGGCACTAAAACCAATTCATGATGCAGTGGGCATTGAACGTATTAACGTTTCAACTTACCAATCTGTATCAGGTGCAGGTAAAGCAGGTATTGATGAGCTAGCAGGCCAAACAGCGAAGCTGCTAAATGGTCTACCTGCTGACAAGAAGCAATTCTCTCAACAGATCGCGTTTAACTGTATTCCACAAATCGACCAGATGATGGAAAACGGCTACACCAAAGAAGAAATGAAAATGGTGTGGGAAACGCAAAAAATCTTTAACGACCCATCAATCACAGTAAACCCAACTTGTGTACGCGTACCTGTATTCTATGGTCACGCAGAAGCGGTTCATATTGAGACTCGCTCACCAATCGATGCACAAGAAGTGATTAACTTACTTGAGCAAACAGATGGTATTGAAGTATTCCACGGTGAAGACTTCCCAACACAAGTTCGTGATGCGGGCGGCAAAGACCATGTAATGGTTGGTCGTATTCGTAACGATATCAGCCATCACAGTGGCGTGAACCTATGGGTTGTTGCCGATAATGTTCGTAAAGGCGCAGCAACCAACGCAGTTCAAATTGCAGAAGTTCTGATTCGCGATTACTACTAAGTCGACCACGTTAAGAACCTTAAAGCCTCGCACTATGCGAGGCTTTTTTGTTCGAATAGCGTAAAATTGTGTGAGATTAGTACGAATATGGTGAGAGCCACACATTTTTTACCCTCAAAGCTATAGTTTTGAGGGCTATATCCGATATATTTAACCGATCACTATTTCAAATTGTTACTAGCACCAAACTGAGCCTTCTATGCGTCAAAATTATAAGCGTTTGTTAGCAGCCCTTGTGCTGATGAGCGCGACTCAGACATCGTCATTGGTTCAAGCCGAAGGTATTCGTCTTGTAGGACCCTCTGGTGAAGTGCAAGCGTCTCCGAGCTTTGCTGAGGAGATTGAACGAGCGTTGCCCGCTCCACCTAAAAATGACCAACCGTCGCGCTTCTTTGGCCCGACAGGTCAAAATGAGACTTTATGGTCGATCGCTTCTCAATTGCGACCTTCTCGAAATGTTTCCGTACAACAAACGCTGCTCGCCATCTATAGAATCAACCCTCAAGCGTTTGATAAACAGAATATCCACGAACTGATTCCTGGTAGTCGATTACGTGTCCCTTCTCTGGAGCAAGTGCAAAGCGCAACAACTGCGCAAGCTGTTGCCATTATGAAAGCGCATGAAGCTCGACTCACTCAGCCAAAAGCAACGCCTACTCAACCTGTAAAACCGAAAGTTGAGCCGCCAAAACCAGTGGTTGAAACCGCAAAGCCAGATCCAAAACCAGAGGCTGCGAAACCAGAAGCTCCGAAACCAGAGCTGGTAAAAGTGGTAAAACCTGAGACGCCAGTGCCTGCAGTGACCACCTCACCAGAAGGCGAGAAGCAAGTCAGTGCGCTGAAAGACAAACTGCAAGGCTCGCAAAGTGAATTGGAGTCTTTGGAAGAGAAGAATCATCGCCTGCGTTTGATGCTTTCTGAAGTACAAAGCGAAGTTGAAACGCTGAAAACATCGTTGAATGACGAAGAGCGTATTCGCTCAGAAGTTGAAAAATTGTTAGCTGAAGAGCGTCAGCGTGTTGCCGAGCAACAGCGTATGCAGCCAAGTACGATGGATAAAATTCTATCGAATGGCTGGCTTGTTGGTCTTGCTGCGTTGATTCCGGGTGCGTTAATCGCCTTGTTAGTCGTGATGATGCTTGGTCGTCGCTCGAAAGCGAAAGAGGAAGAAGCGGCTGCGCAAGAGCAGCAAAGTACAGATCCTCTTGCTGCGCCAATTGGTTTAGCAGCTGCAGATGAATTAGACGAAGAGCTGAGCCTTGATGACGACTTGTTCGGAGATGATGACGAAGCTGAAAACCTATTCGAACAAGAAGAACAGCAAACTGAAGAAGAGGATGTCTTCGGGAACCTTGATGATGACGAGCTTGACTTCAATCTTGAAGGTGATGATGGCGAGGACCCATTTGCTGGCATCGGTGACGATGGCGATTTAGACGTTGGCTTTGATGAATTTGATTCCTCTAGTAATGGCATCAAGGTTAATGGCGAAGAAAAAGCCCTGGGTCTTGAAGAAATGGAGCGCGCCTTGGATGAGGTGGCACCTGAACTTGAAGTGCTAGATGACGATGATGCTGGCTTCGATCTTTCTGACGAAGATGGTTCTGATGCGATGTCTGATGATGCTTTTGCTGAATTACTCGCAGCTGATGAACCGGCAGAAGAGCTGCAAACAGATGGCGTCGACCAAGCAATGTTGGACGACTTGTTTGCTGACCTAGATGGTGATGATCTCAATCTGGACGTTGAAGAAGATAAGCCAGCTGTAACTGAGAACGCATTTTCAGCTGGTGAAGCAACGGACGATGACATCGATAAACTGCTAGCACAATACGAGCAACCAACATCAAGCGAATCAGATGATGATGTATTTGATGAACTTGAGGCGCTTTCCGGTCTAACAGAAAACGACTCAAGTGAAGATGACGCATCGGCGCTTCTTGATGAGTTGATCGGCGAAGATGATGGTGAGTCCCTTAACGAGCTTGACCCTCTTGAAGAGCTAGAGGATATCGCGGGCTTGAGCGAAGAGCCTGCGATCGACGAAGACAGTACCGATTTACTCGATGAGTTGATTGGCTTTGATGATGAGGACTCATCCGACGATGACTTTGATCCGCTTGATGAGCTAGAAAAACTATCAGGTTTCGAGAATGACGATGCTCTGGCAGACATTGATGAAAATAGCGTTGATTTGTTGGACGAGCTGTTAGATGACGATAACGAAGAATCGCACAGCGAACCGAACAGTGAAATTGACCCATTTGATGATCTAATTCGTGAAGATGACGAACCAGAGAACATTCAAGATGATGAAGACCTGCTTGCCTCGCTTGGTTTTGATGATTTAGAGCCTGTAGAAGAGGAAGCGTTAACTTCGACTCCTCAAACTACTGCTGGCGTCGAATCAACATTAGATTTAGAAGATGAAAAAGCAGCACTTGGATTAGATTCCGGTTTGGATATTGATGCGCTGCTTAGTGACAACCAACCAGAGGCTGAAAGTCAGCCTCTGACTGAGCCTCTCAGCACAGAAGCTGAAGCCGAGCAGTCTGAATCCGATGTTAATTTCAACAGCAATGATTTCTTTGGTGACCTAGAAGATGCTTCACCAAAGCATGACCCGTTAATGACGGAGCTGGATGATCTCTTCGATACCGACAGCGAAGCTCTAAAACCTGCAGAGCAAGAAGGTGCGGACTTTGCTGCAGAGCTTGACGCATTGATTGGCGGTGAAACGGAATTCGCGGATGAGGCGGAGCTTGAATCCGAGCCAGAAACATCAGTTGAAGAACTAGCAGTGGTGGAAGAATCTGTTGAGCAGCTTGATACAGCGGAGCTTCCATCAGACGACGTGCCACAAGTGAACCAAGCTGAAAGTGAATCTATTGCAACTTCAGATATTGAAGAAGAGCCTGCTTTCACTCCGACGCCGAACACAGTTGAAAATGAATTTGGTATTCCTCAAGAGGAAGATTGGCTAGTTGATGATATTGAGCCTGAGGGCAAAACAGAGCAAGAGCCAGTCGCAGCTAACTCAACTGCATCTAATATCGATGAAGAAGAGTTCAACCTAGACGATTTAGAACTTCCTGAATTCAGCGAAGAAGATACGCTAGCGTCAATGGCAGAA
>NZ_BCUF01000031.1 GCF_001591145.1 Vibrio harveyi NBRC 15634 = ATCC 14126 = KCTC 12724
TAAACAGACCCTACTGACTTTATGAGATTGAGCTTAAGTCTCTTTTCGGCGGACGCATTCTTTGCGTCTCTTGCCAGTTCGGAGCAATCCAAACCGGTGTGTTATTCGATTGTTCGAGTACGTTCCCCAAGATCATGTCCGCGGCACGCTCTGCGACCATGATGGTTGGGGCGTTTAAGTTGCCATTCGGAATGGTTGGGAAGATGGATGAATCCACCACGCGCAAGCCTTCAATGCCGCGCACTTGGCAGGCTTCATTCAGAACTGCCACTGGGTCATCGTCTGCACCCATTTTGCAGCTACACGATGGGTGGTAAGCACTTTCTACATTTTGCTTCACCCATTCATCAATCGCTTCGTCGCTGGTGATGTTAAGACCGGGTTGAATTTCTTCACCGCGGAATGCATCCATTGCAGGTTGATTGAGGATTTCACGCGTTAGACGAATACAGTCTCGCCAATCCTGCTTATCTTGCTCCGTCGAGATGTAGTTGAACTCGATTTTTGGCTTGTCATTTGGGTTGGCAGAAACCACTTCGACACTGCCGCGACTCTCAGGCTTGTTTGGACCAACATGCACTTGGAAGCCGTGACCATCAAATGCCGCACGCCCGTCATAACGCATTGCTGCTGGTAGGAAGTGATATTGAATGTTTGGCGATTTCAATCCTTCACGAGAACGGATGAACGCGCACGATTCAAAGTGGTTGGTTGCACCCAGACCTTTGCGCGTCAGAATCCATTCCGTACCAATCAAACCTTTGCTGATCAAACCTAACTTGCTGTTAAGCGTGATCGGCTGTTTGCAGTGATACTGGAAATACACTTCAAGGTGGTCTTGCAAGTTCTTACCCACACCTTCTAGTGCGTGTTTCACTTCAATGCCCGCTTTCTCAAGCACAGTCTTAGGACCAATACCCGAGAGTTGCAGCAGTTGTACCGAGCCGATAGAACCCGCGCTCGACACAACCTCTTTGTTGGCGAAACACTGTTTGATTTTGCCAGATTGTTCAAACTCAATGCCGACCGCTTTCTTGCCTTCAAGCAAAATGCGATGAGCCGTTACGCCTTTCATCAAGGTGAGGTTGCTGCGCTTTTTTGCACGGCTTAAGTAAGCGTTAGAGGTAGAGGCTCGCACACCTTTGTCTACCGTCATATGCATCGGACCGAAGCCCTCTTGCTGATAGCCGTTGTAGTCTTGCGTTTCTGGGTAGCCTGCATCTTTACCCGCTTCAATAAACGCTTGGTAAAGTGGGTTCAACTTCATGTCGTTGCCGTTGCACGTCCCTACCGGACCGCTGTCGCCACGGTATTCGTCTGCGCCGCCTGTCCACGTTTCCGCTTTACGGAAGTACGGCAGACAAGCTTGGTAGTTCCAGCCTTTTGCGCCTTCTGCTTCCCATTGGTCAAAGTCACAAGCATGACCACGAACATAAACCATGCCGTTGATCGAAGAGCTGCCGCCTAACACTTTGCCGCGTGGACAATGCAGTTGGCGTCCGTCTAAACCCTCTTCCGCAACCGTTTCGAACTGCCATGCGTACTTTTCAGTGTTCATTGGGTATGACAGCGCCGTTGGCATTTGAATGAATATGCTCTTGTCTGAGCCACCCGCTTCCAGCAGTAAGACTTGGTGCTGACCGCTTTCACTCAGGCGATCTGCCAAGACACAGCCTGCCGAGCCCGCACCGACGATGATGTAATCGTAGTGTTGTTGCATTACAAATCCTCCTGACTGATTAGGCGTAAGGGCTGTCGAAATCACCCAAATGCACTAACACGCTCTTGGTTTGGGTGTAATGCTTAAGGGTCTCGACACCATTTTCACGTCCAATGCCAGACAGTTTGTAACCGCCAACTGGCATTTCAGCTGGGGAGTCACCCCAGGTGTTAATCCAACAGATTCCTGCTTGGATTTGGTGAATGACGCGGTGCGCACGAGAGAGGTTTTGCGTGAAAACACCAGCCGCAAGTCCGTAATCGGTTTTGTTAGCACGAGCAATCACTTCGTCTTCATCACTGAACTTAAGCACTGACATTACGGGACCAAAGATCTCTTGCTGCACGTGCGGCATGTCGTCTTCGCAATCAGTGAAAACCGTTGGCACAACAAAATTGCCGCTCGCCAAACCGTTTTCTGTGACTTTGTAGCCGCCGGTTAATAGCGTTGCTTTGCTTGCTTTCGCTTGTTCAATTGCGGAAAGGACTTTTGATTCGTGCTCTTTGGAAATTAGCGCGCCAATTTGGGTTTGCTCATCAAGCGGATCGCCAACCACCAGCAGTTCGGTACGTTTCTTAAGTTGAGCGACAAACTCATCATAGATACCTTCATGAACGAACACGCGAGTACCGTGTGTACAAACCTCACCTTGGGTGTAGAAGTTTGCAACCATTGCAGCAGAAACCGCGTCGTCTAGCTTGGCATCATCAAAAATGATCATTGGAGATTTACCGCCAAGTTCCATAGTGACTTGCTTTAACGTCGCAGCACTGTCACCCATCACGACTTTGCCCGTACCGGATTCGCCAGTGAAAGAGACTTTAGCGATGTCCGGATGTGCGGTGAGCATCTGCCCTACTCGGTAATCACCTTGAATAACGTTGAACACGCCATCCGGCAATCCCGCTTCGCTGTAGATTTCTGCCAGTTTGAGTGCGGTTAACGGAGTTTCTTCTGATGGCTTAAAGATCATCGCATTACCTGCAGCAAGCGCAGGGGCAGATTTCCACATCGCGATTTGAATTGGGTAGTTCCACGCACCAATACCTGCACAAATGCCCAGAGGCTCGCGGCGAGTGTAGAAAAACTGCGATTCATTCAGCGATTGCTGTTCGCCATGCATGCTAGGCGCAAGACCTGCGTAGTATTCGATCACATCAGCGCCCGTTGCAATGTCTACGCAATTCGCTTCTTGGATTGGTTTGCCCGTATCCGCGACTTCTAATGCTGCCAGCTCGTCGTTTCTTTCACGGAGTAGCGCCACCGCTTTAAGCAGGATACGACTGCGTTCTGTCGCCGTCATGGCAGACCAAATCGCAAAACCGCGCTTGGCAGATTCAATTGCCACTTGCATATCTTGCTGGTTAGCCTGCTTCACATTTGCAAGCGGTTCACCATTGGCTGGATTGTATGTGGTGAAGTGTTCTTCTGAGCATCCTAGGTGCATGGCACCATCGATGTAGTGTGCTTTCATATCCATTTGAAGGTTTGACTCTTTATTTTTGTTTTGAGTAGAACGTGAGTTGTTTGTCGAGATAGTCGTTGATGATGATGCGTGCTTTCTCGGCATCGATGCCTTGTGGGTTGAGCGTTCCACGCAGCCAAATGCCATCAATCAGTGACGCAATACCATGCGCTACTAGCTCTGCTTGGTCATTATCCAGCAAAGCTTTTAATTCTTTTTTTAGGTGAGAAAGGAGGCGTCGTTCATTCACTCGTTGCAGACGTTTGAGCTGGGCGTCATGCATGGAGTACGACCAGAATGCCAACCACGTTTTTGCCACTTGGTTCTCGGCTTGGAAACCCACAAAGTTGCCGTCGATGATGGCATTAATACGTTGATGATGCGCATCAGCCGGCAGTTGGCTTAGGTTCTCTTTGATGGTGGCAGAAAGCTGGCGCAGGATTTCACGCATGGTCTCTTCTAACAAGCCGTGCTTTCCACCGAAATAGTGATTAATGATCCCTGTTGATACCCCTGCTTCTTTGCTGATCAACGAGATACTCGCGGCGTGCAAACCTACTCTGTCGATGACCGACATCGTCGCTTTGACTAGCTGCGGTTTTCTGATTTCAGGCATCCCAACCTTGGGCATTTTGCATCCTTGTTATTTTTAATTGAACGGTTAGTTAAATATAAAATGCCTTAAATTTAGTTCGAACTCAAACTAATTATCTAGAAAAAATGACAGATACAGCCGAATCATTTCGACTACAATCATTACTAAAACTTGAGAAAAGATAGAGCTTACGAAGATTTAATACGTAAAAACAGAAAAATAAAAACCTTTAAAATCAATAATTAGGATTTTTATAACGCAAATTATAGATACAAAGACTCATGAAGACCCCGTTCTTATCAAAAGTACAAACAAAGACAAATACAATGAGCTCAAACATTTTCTACACATTTTATTTTTAAGTTTATTAATTGACCAAGGAATGGCATACCACTTCACCACAGCGAATCCACAGCAACAAAATGTAAACGTTTCGTGTCAATTAAAATCGCCCAGTACAGCAAGGAAAACAACGAACCGGAATAGCTAGGTGTCTCCGAGTCGTTTGACGCCCCTATTTAGTTAACTAAGAGCGAGCTTCAGCAAAACGACTTTCATTTTCGCACTCAATATTTCTGCTGAATTTGATTCAGCAATCAAAAAGATCATTAAAAAACCCTCTAATGAGCATATTGATCACAACTCATATCAGCCTACTTTGCTCAAAAATAGCGCAATTTATATAATAATGCTGAATCGATTCAGCAATACTTAGATTTGAAAAATAAATAAGGAATAAAGGATGAAAAATTCGTACATCGCTTGTACCGCTATGCTACTCGGACTCACTACCCTACCTGTTTCTTCAGCAGAATTTGTTCTAACTAATTCTGCTTTAAATCAAGACGTTGGAGATTGGAAAATGACTAGTCGCTCCCTCGGCTTTAATCCAGACTTGCCCTTCAGCATTGAAAAAAAACGTTTGCACGGTGGAAAACAATTTGGTGTTGATGTTCTCGTCATAGACAACGGCATTTTGGAAGTTACCCTTATCCCAACTCGTGGGATGGGCATCTTTGATGTCAAAATGGATGGAGAGCGAATTCTTGGCTGGGACTCACCTGTCAAAGAGATCGTTAACCCAGCATTCATCGAGCTGGAAAGTCGCAATGGTCTTGGCTGGCTCGATGGGTTCAATGAAATGCTTGTACGTTGTGGGTATGAATGGACAGGTCACCCGGGCGTTGATGATAACGGTCAGCTTCTAAGCCTGCATGGTCGAGTCCAAAATACACCCGCTTCTACAGTAAAAGTGATCATTGATGATAATCCCCCACACAGAATTAGGGTGCAAGGTACCGTTTCAGAACGCACTTTCAAAAAAGCAGAACTGGTGACTCATACAGAGTTATCAATACTGCCAGGTAGCAACTCATTCTCTCTACACGATAAGTTAACCAACATGTCTGACTACGATGACGAGTACCAGATTATTTACCACTCTAACTTTGGTAGACCTATTCTTGAAAAAGGGGCGAAGTTTTCCGCAGCAGTCAAGGAAGTCTCTCCATTCAACAACTACGCAAAGGCGGGCTTAGATAGTTGGCAAACCTATCAAGGACCAACAAAAGGCTATGATGAAATGGTATTTAACTTGAAGCCAATAGGTGACGATTCCGGACAAAGTTTAGCGGTGCTTCACAACAAAAAAAGCGATAAAGGTGTGGCGCTCAGTTATAACGTAGAGCAACTGCCTGTACTGACACTATGGAAAAATACCGATACATACAAACAGGGTTATGTGACTGGCATTGAGCCCGGAACCAGTTACGCCTACAACACGAAGTACCAACGCCCATTAGGCTTAGTTCCAACCATACGAGCAGGTGAAAGCAAATACTTTGATCTAACCTACTCAGTACTTAGAAACCAAAATGAAGTCAAACAAGCACTCACCGAAGTCGCTAAAATCCAACAGGGTCAAAAAGTGGAACTGATCAGCAAGCCACTCGTAAACCTAGATAATTAACAATGCTTCAGCAATAAAAGGAGCCGCGATGTGCGGCTCTTAATCTAATGTATGCTTTAGGAAGTCGACTATCGAGAACTAGCAGCAATCAGCGCTTCCATCTCAGAAACGTGCTTGCTTAGCGGTTCACCTTTCGCGCCACAAACACGATTTCGTCCTAAAGTTTTGGCTTGGTACAAAGCCTTGTCTGCTCGACGATAGGTTTGCTCAACCGAACGATTGATTGCCGTAATGCCACCACTGACCGTGATGCCCAATACACTTTTCGACTGAATGATTTCTTTCAGACGGTAAATCGCTTCAAACGCGTTTCGAGTATTGGTCTCAGGCATAATGATGGCAAACTCTTCTCCCCCAACACGTGCAACAATATCAGTTTCACGACACTCCGACTTCATCAATCTAGCGAGGTCTTTGAGTACGGCATCGCCCACATCATGACCGTGCTGGTCGTTGATTTGTTTGAAATGGTCAATATCTATGATGGCTAAGGTGGCATTAGAAACCCCATATCGACCGGCGATGTTTGCGTAGCGAGCTAATTCTTCGTCAAAACGACGACGGTTCCAGCACGCCGTTAAAGGATCTTTTTCTGCTAAGTTCTTTAATTTGCTCTCTAGTCGAGCACGATGACTAACATCTCGAAAACTCACGACATAACGATCTCGCGTACCTACCCCCACTTTATAATGTGTGATGTGCACATCTAACGTTAAGCGGTCTCCAAAACGATTGGTCACTTTGATCTCGTCTTTCCAATTCGCTTTAGCGCCCAACTTAGTAAGTGCTTCATTTAATGGACGAAAGCCAAACTGCTTTAGATTTTCACCATTTAATTGTTCACTTGTGTACCCCGTCAGCCTCAAGAAACTTTTGTTGACGTAGTCTACTCGCAAATGTTGATCGAGAATCACCACACCAATGACTGAGTGAGCAGCAATACTGGCAATCTTTTCATCAATTCGTTCGCTCTCAAGATAATAATTACGAATAACCATCAATAACCCGATGGCAAAAAGCATCAGTGCCTGCCAACTGTAATCATACGTAAGTGTGTAAATACCCCAGCCGGTTATCGTCAACAGATAAACAATGGGCAGCAACTTCCGTTTATTGTCGTTAGTAAATTGTCTCGCATTCATGACGTATGCTCCGAATAATTCAATGAGCAGAGGTTATTCAATTCGGAGAATAGAAATTTACCAATTCGCGCCACTGGTTTATCGCTAACCTCGCTCTGACAAAACAGACAAAGTGATTGATTGTTCGCAAATGTCGCTTAATGGCAATTTTTGTTATCCATTTCTCCCTACCTTATTCGTCAACTTATTTGAATTAGGAAACAGAAATGAAAGCACGCAATGCCCTTTTAATCTTATTGACGAGCACAATTGGCTTTAACGCTTACGCGATTACAGACGCCAGCAAGATCGGTGCGAATGCAGGAGCAATGAGTTATTGCTACGACCACGTCGCCTCTGGCAAAGACAAATCGAAATACCGTTTGTTGAAGCTGAAAACACTGGAAGAGTATCAAGACCTAGACAGCGGTGACCGAGCAAGAGCCTTAGTAATGAAGAAAGCCGCTGAAGATGGAGAATACCTTGGTGACCCGTTAGATAAATCTCGCTGTAACAGCTTAAGAAAAATGTTGTTCGTAAAATATTAGTCGATCAAGTGTCCGACAAAGCCATCACTGTTTAGTGGTGGCTTTTTTGTATCTGTAATCCACTCATCATAAATTCACCTTGGTTATTTATAACCATTCCAAGCAATACTCATTTTCTATCTTTACGTGCGAGGTGGCGCCAAATGGTAAGTCCCTAATCTCACTTATTCCTACTATGTCGCTACAGGGTATGCATTGAGCGACAGGAGTCCCCCACTTAAAAATGAGAGACCAACATGACTTACGCAGAGTTCAAACAAACTGATTTACACACGTGCCTTACTGTTGCTGGCGAATTGATGGTAACGATTGGTAAAGTTGCTTTTAAAGCCGTAAAAATTTTTAGCAAAGCCTTTGGCTGGTTGGTAATAAAAACCTATCGTTATGTGATGAAGTAAGCCCTACAAGCCCTTTCACCAAAACCTTTTTAGTCCGAACCGCGCCTTATTTAAGGCGCGGTTTTTTGTTTGTCTTGTTTGTATTTCATCAGCCCTTTTATGCTTTACCCAGGTAACCTTGAGACGCTTGGGACATCTCCGTCTCTTTCCCCTATCTTTTTACTTTACGCACGCCATCTAATAACCAGCCAGTAACGATGTCGCTCTAAGAGATGAAATCTCTGCCTCTGTCTTCTCCTATACCGCTTAATTTAAGGTGCTCTCCCTTCGACACTCCCGTGGTAGAACATAACTAAATTCAATGCTAGAAGAACATTACGGCGCTCTCGATAGCCAATACGGATGAGTTTAAAATGGGCACGATGGTTTAACACGAGTAGATGTTGGCAGTAAGAACCAAATGGATGAAGCCAACAATAGATTAGCCGAGAAGGTTTTTGAAAAGTGACATACACTCTAATCCCAAGACGCAAAAAAGGCGCTCGATGAGCGCCTTTGAAAACAGGATAACTTGTTTATAATGTGTTCTTATAAACCACACCATCTTTCATGATGACTTTCTTAGTTTCGTCTTTCATTACACAATCAACACCCTCAAGTGGATTCCCGTCGACGATAAGTAAATCTGCATACGCACCTTCCACAATTTGACCTAATTTGCCTTCTTGATAAGGGTGTTTGTAAGTCGACAATTCAAACAAACGGCCACAGTTTGAAGTTGCCATGCGCAGTGCAGTGATGGTGTCGAACGTTTTTTCAATCGCACCAAGCTCTTGCATCTGACTTTCATGAACGTTTGCTTTACCGACACAGTCAGTACCAAACGCTAGGTTTTGAATATCGTATTTCTTGATAAGCTCAGCAGACTTAAACATTGCCTTACCAACGCGTTCTGTCTTGCGGTAAGTCTCTTCGTTTGGCAGCGGGATCTTACGCTCCGCAATCAGTGATGACGTGAAGTATGACGGAACAAGCCAAATGCCTTTCTCTTTTACAATTTGAGCGATTTCATCGTCCATAATAGTAGCGTGCTCAAAGGACATTACACCTGCTTCTGCTGCACGTTTCATCGCTGGTGCTGTGTGAATATGAGCCGCGACATAGGTACCATAGTCGCTTGCCGCTTCCACCGCTGCTTTCATTTCATCTAACGTGTATTGCAACGTATCCAGCGGGTCGAAGGTAGAGGATGCACCACCACCTGCCATCACCTTGATTTGGGAAGCACCCATGAACAGTTGCTCACGAACAGCTTTTAATACTTCAGCACGACCATCCGCGACTTTAAACGCGCCCGTCTTCATCAGTGGCGAGTCTTCATGACCGCTCGCTAGACGTTCTTGCGCTTGGTTTTGGCGGTAGTCTGAGTGACCACAAGTTTGCGAAATCGCCGCCATACAAGGCAAAATTCGAGGACCTTTGGCGTAACCTTTATCGATGCTGTTTTTCAAGCCCAGTGTGTTGCCAGCAACATCACGAATGGTCGTAAAGCCACGCATCAACATCTCTTCAGAAATTCTCGCAGAACGAATCGCAATCTCTTCTCTCGTCATACCATCTAGCTCATTAAAGCCTGCTGAAAGCGTGATGTGTACGTGCGCATCAATCAAGCCTGGCATCACCGTTTTGCCTTCTGCATCGATGATTTGCTCAGCATTCGAGTCATCCACTTTCCCGATTTGTGTGATTAAGTTGTTTTCAATCAGAAGGTCCACGTTCTTCAGAAGTTGCTCATCCACACCGTTAAACACGTTTGCATTTTTAATTACGATACTCATGGTTTCTATCTCCGAGTCAGTTGTCTCAATACAGGTGCATCATATCGAGCGGTTGAGAAATAGAATTGCCATTTCACGACAAGTATACTTTTAAATATATGTAGAAGAGTAGAAAAGAATTTAAACGAGATTACACATCCCACCTAAACAACGTCGTTCGAAAAGCAAGCTAAAGCCTTAGCTTCTAAATATAAAAATGTTTTTGTGAACAACGTATCAACATTCGCATTTTATAAATCAAATACTTAATAGAAGCACACTGCCCGTCGCCTAATATCTTTACCCTATAAAACTAAGGCCTAAAAATGCGCTCCTTATCTTGTTTATTGCTATCAGCTCTATCGCTTAGTTCATACTCTGCAGACTTCGAATCAACGAGTTTCAGTTCATTAATTGCCAATGAGTATAGCCCTTACATTATAAACTCGGATTCTCAAATGCTCCCTGCTGGTCATGGTGCTTATTTTGCTAGACCTACCGGAATGTCAGTAACTGAGAGTGGTAAATACGTTCTATTCCACAATAACTTGCCCAAGATCCCTCTATCAGGAGATTCTACTGAAGGTGGTTATTTCATAAAAAACACGGAAACCAATGAGACAACACGATTGGGAGTTCCATCTGAGTTACCTAAAAATACTGTTATAGGAAATCCAACTATATCTCCCAATGGTAGATATATTGGCTTTAGTTACCAAGAAAGTTATCGAACATATAAAGGCGTCGTTTGGGATCGTTTAGAAGATAAACTTCTTACAGCTAGATACTCAGATGAAGTAAACAGTGATTGTATCAACAGCCCTAGTTACTTTAACATTTACCCAATTAATGAAAAGTACGCCTACTATTCTTACATGTGTTCAACAAATAATAAGTGGGGAAGCAATACTGAAGAGGTGATAGGTTTCACCGACATTGAAAATGAACAGTCGAAAGTGATTAATATCGGCTTGGATGGAAAGCTAAGTAAATTATTTCTTTCTCCAAATAGGTTTATTTCTAACGATGGACGTTATCTGACCTATGTATCACCTCAACAGATGGATAATAACAACTTCTATAGTGGTTCTGAAAGTGAAACTGCTATATATTTATACGATAGAGTCACAAGTAAACACGCAAAAGTAATATCAAGTCAATCAAACACCGATTATATTCATAACTCTCTTTACTCTTCAATTAGCCCAGATGGTAAATTCTTAATCTATATAGCCAAAAAACCTATGAGTGAAACTAGCTCTTCTAACTTTGGATATTTAGTTACTTATAGCATTGATACTAAGAAATTTAATTACATTGCAGGACCCGACAATAAAATACTATATGACATACGAAACCCAACCATATCAAGGGATGGAGAAAGCATCGCATTTACATCTAAGAATAGTGAATACAATTTAATTGGAGGAAATGGTTATCAAGCGTATTTTTATGACCGAGTAAATCAAAAGATGCATCATGTAAGTGTTTCTATACTAACAGGAGAAAGCGCGCTGCAGTCCGGAGATGCCGTTGTTTACGGTAATGGTAAAGGTCTTATATGGTCAACATCTTCTCCTTTGGTTGACAAAAGAGAGGTTGGGACCAACAGCGGTAAGTTTCTTTATGCACTAAGTAAATCTACAATTCCTGATATCTGTAAACCTTACCTAGAATAGATTGTATCTTTTATTCTAATTATGTTTGAAAATTTATAGTATTACTTTTTGCCAGTGATCTTCCTTCAACAAAACAAAGAAACTCTGACCAAGAATTGTCAGAGTTTCTTTAGTTCACAGTAATCAGTGAGTGGCTTGGAGATGCTGCTCTACGTTGAGTTGAAGTTGATGGATTTGATCAATCGCACTAGGCGTACCTTTCGCGAAATCGAAAGGCTCATTATTCAGTGCGCACACCGTCCCAATAACTTCACCTTTAAAGGTGATTGGCACACCGTAATACACACCGAGACCAAATTTCACTAAGTCTTCATTGCCCTTCCACTCTTCATCCATACTTGCATCCGCCACCAGCAACGGCTGTGCAGTATCAACGACGCGTTCGCAGTACAGCTCATGACAGCCTTGTTGATTACTTTTAGGACCAGCATCACCAACGTGGTAAATAGGTTGCTCATTCGCCGCAAACACCACCATTTGATCCGGCTTAGATTCCATAATCAATAAGGAATGCAGTTGAAACTGATGGGCGATATTTTCGAGTTGAGCTGTCAGCTCATCACGATAATTGACTAATTTGATAAAAGGCATCGTATTTCTTACTCCTATAGATAGCTATTCACTTAAATCCGTTTTCTTATGGGCTAACTGATACTTCACGGCATTGTCGTAACCCATGTATTTACCAAGCTTTTTCTCCGGCACCGAAGTCAGATCCACGACAATCAAACCATCTAGCGTATAGTTAAACGCTGGGTCGACATTAAAGCAGACTAACTTGCCATTCATGCTCAGGTACTGTTTGAGAAGCACCGGAATTCCCATACCACGTTCAAGACGGCTGAGCACTTTGGATAACAAAGGCAACTGAGAGAGTGAGCTCAACATATCCGGTCGCCAAAATTCTTGATCGTTTCTCTCTAAAGGCGTTGTTGGCGAAACCAATTTGGCTTTGTCATTATCGTAATAATGAACCGACATAACGGAGGCGATGAGCTGCCTTGCCACTGGGCTATAATCGTTGCTGATGCTTACGGGACCAAAGAGATGGGTGTACTTTGGGTTGCGCTGAACAAAAGAGGCAATGCCCTTCCACAATAAGAGCAATGAGTGCATGTTGCGTTGGTATTGCTTCGCAACCACCGAGCGCCCCAGCTCAATCGAGCAACCTAGAGTTTTGATAAACGCCTCATCATATTTGAACAAACTGGTTGAATAGAGGGCATGAATTCCGCCTTGTTCAATCAGCTCATCAACCAGACCTAAACGATAAGCACCCACAAGTTCTCGGTTGGTTTTATGCCAAACAAAGAGCTGATGGTAGTTGGGATCAAAGAGGTCGACATCACAGCTCAAGCCGCTGCCTTCTCCAACATCTCTAAAGCTTTCTTCTCGTACGCGCCCAATCTCACGCATCATTTGCGGCATTTTTGGTGTAGGCGCACAGTACACTTCAAAATCAGCCTGCTCTAATAATTTAAACTCAGACAGATCCAGAAGTTCATTTTCTAAAGTCTCTGTAAGAATAGGCGCAATTATTGGTTCTGCATGAAGAGTTTGTTGAGTGAGCTCCTTGCGACTGTCCATACTTCCCATTAAATAGGTGTTCAAACGGAAGTACTGGGTAATATCTTCATCATTTTCAAACCCTTGTATCTCGCGATAAGGGATTGGATTGCCGATTGAAACAGAAATGATCTCACCCGACTTATTGAGAAGTTCTCGTCCCAGCAGTGCCGTTCTAAGAAGCGGATGAATTCTCCCTGCTTGATAAAATAATTTGCTGTTCATACCACTTATAAACAAAGGCACAGTCGTCGCTTGAGCATGCTTAACAAATTTTGCTACTGAGTGACTCCATGTTTTATCAGTGATTTTATTTTCACTGGCTTGCCAAGAAGAGACTTCTCCAGCAGGGAAGATAATCAACACCCCACCTTCTTTGAGATGTTGGTTCGCCGCTTTAATTGCTCGTCGATTGGTTTGCTTTGCCTTTTCACCACCAAACACATTAACACCAATAAACAATTCATCCAGCTCAGGAATTCGCTTTAACAGTTCGTTAGCAAGCACTTTGACATCCTTGCGCACTTGGGAAATCAAGGAAGCTAAAATGATCCCTTCAATTCCACCAAACGGATGGTTAGCAACAACCAAAACCGAGCCGTCACTGGGAATATTCTCTAAGCTGCCATGTTGAACTCGATATTGAGTACCAATTCGAGCAAGCGCTTCATGCATAAATGAATGACTATCTTCAGGTAACGGTTCTTGCTTGTACAAGGAATCTAACTTGGAAAGCCCAGTAGCCCACTCGACAACAGACTCACCTATTCCAAATGGCGTTTTTCTTGATAACCGGAAAGGACTTTCAACCATATTAGGCTCCTTTCATTAGCAAGGTGTTTGTAAAAGAGCCCTGAGCTCTAATATCGCGAATGGTTAAGAAAATAGCGGATAGCCAAACAAGGCAAGCCATACCAAATAGCAACCCACCATCATTACCTATCACTTCGCCCGTAGCGCTAAATTCAGGCATGACAACACCTAGCGGCGTAAACAAGTGGAATAAAATGGCTCCTGTCATAATCCCAACGGCCATTGTTGAACCAACACCATGGAAACGAGTAAACAGTAAAATGGCTGCAATTAACTCAGCAGTCCCAATTAAATACCCGCCATAAACACCAAACCAATGAATCCCTGACCATTCTCCTAACGTGCCAAAAATATGATCGGTTTCATATGAACCAGTAAACTTAAAAAATAATGATTGAATAAAAACGAAAGCAATGAAAATCGAAGGTATATGTTTCTTTGGAATAAATGTCATGAGATGAACCTTATTATTTCTGAGTCTTATTACTGCTGAATCAATGTTGGCCAGTTTTTATCGGCTGCAGCAATATGTCCTGCGCGGTCATCATCCCACCACTGCTTCACTTCTGCGTTGTAATTTAGATACAGCTTGCCATCAACAATTGCCCATTGTTTAGGATCCGCAGGGGCAAAATCATTTTTAGCGGATACCGCCCATGCACAATAGCCACCATACTGTGGCGCATAAGCTTCTGGATTTTCTATAAATTTATTTAAATTATCTTGAGAAGAAAAATACCAGTCTGCCCCTTTGTATTCAGTTTTCCAGTTACTGTTTCCTTTCACAGGCTGACCTTCTGTAAAATAGGAGACCGTGTCATAACCGCTTAATGCCTTATTACTAAAAAATCCGGTATAAATTTCATCTTCCGCAAAAGAAGAGAAGCTGATTAATACCATCAGTAATGCGAATAATTTTCTCATCATTAAATTCCTTATTCGGAAATACGTTCTATCGAGGTATTGCCCTCACTAAGAAAGCATATTCACTGTGTGATTTATTTGGTGCTAATAAAAAGACAGGGCAAATGAGATAAAAATTACAAAGAATTGAAAATTAAATAAGAAAAGTACTGAATAACTGTTTTATGGCGTGAAGTTGAACAACAGATGTCCCCATTCATCACCCGTTGTTGGAGTATCCATACCCAAATAACCTCAAGATACTTGGGTATAGATCAATGCTTTTAGTCTGTCATCGGGTACAGCTGCGTCAGGACTTTCTCTTCTCGCCATGCTTGAATGAGAGCACCCAGTGTCGGCGTTTGATGCCCTCGCAGCTTCTGCTTTGATCCGATTTGATAAAGTAATCGGTACTGCTTTAGCAATGTGGCGAAGATATGAGTTAGTGGTGTATCGCTATCCCAGATATGTGCCGCTTCACTGCTCGCACCATTAATCTCTAAGATATCAAAATGTTCACCATTCATTAGAGCGTGAATATCTTTAAACTTGATATCCAATCGCCCGTAATGGAACCCATTAAAATCCCCTAGCACTTGATCGAGCTTCTTTTCCAGCTCTTGCGTAATGAATCGGTTACCATCGCGAAAAATGGCACCACGTGAATGGCTTCCTGCAAAGGCTAGTTGAAATTCTTCACCTTTCGCGACGATCACTTCTAATTTCTCACTGTGCCTTGGTAAATAAAGGTGCTGTAACTTACCGGCCCTTGGACACTTCTCGATAAGCTGCTTAAGCGTAGACTGCCCATCACCAATCACTCGAGGGGAATATTTTAATGTCAGTGAGATGATTTTCCCTCGGGTTTCGCCTGGCTGCCTGACGTAAAATACCCCAGCTTCAGCGCTGTACTCTGATTTCTTCTGTAACAGGAAACGTCCATCAACGGGAAACGTTTTAATGTAGCTTCTTAGCTGTTCATCTGAACGCAATAACTTCACGCCAGCACCACGGCAACCAAGATCAGGTTTCGCCACCAATGGATACTCTAAACTCGATCGTTTTAACTGCTGTGTTGCGTCTTCTAAAACAGTTTCAAGCTGTTCATGCGTCTTAGTTAATGTGATAAAAGGCAATATCCACTGCTTAGTTTTGTCTCCCGAAGAAGCGAAAATGTCATGCTTGGACTCCCCCACCATACCGCTTAACTTGATTGAAGGGTTTGCGATCAAAGGTAATGCCCAATCTCGGTGGATAGCGCTGAGGACCGCGCTTTGAATCACCACGGGTGTATAAAAAAACCAAGCTGGTAAAAACTCAAACGGAGAGACTACTCGCTTTGGTTCTTGAAGAATGGGCATACCGGCATTAACCATTCCGTTTGGGATCATTTCAACGTGGGCGAGTTGCACCATATGTGTTCCTTAACAATGTTTTTGAAATCAGTTTGTTGAGCAGCAACATCACGACCAATCCAATCGGAATCAACAAACTGTTTATTTGATGTTGTTGAAGCCATTGCATGCTGCCTAGTTGGAAGAAAGAGCCAAAAATCAACGCAGTCCATAAACTCGTCGCGCTTAACACGGCGATGAGAAACTTCATTTTGGGCACATCCAAAAATCCGCTAAGCGTAAATCCTACGGTTCTTAATCCGGGAATAAACCGAACGATGAATAACGTAATGAAAGCTTTACGATGAAGTGTGCGTCGCACGCGCCTAGCACGTTGATATCGAAGCAAGCGATAGCGGAAAAAACGTACCTTTTGTGCCAATTTCCCCAGCCAATAAAGTCCTATGTCTCCTGTGGCGATACCTGTAAAAATCGCCAATAACGCAAGAGGTGTTGGCATCACTTGCTCTACCGCTAAAGTAGCGGCAGTAACGATAGCCAAATCTTCAAGTAAGTATGACAACAATACGACTCCGAGAAATAGCATCGACAGAGGCACATTGCCTTGATACAGCCAAGCTTCTAACGTTGCCACTTCACTCATATTCTCTGTCCCATTGCTATTCACTCGTCATTCAAGGCCTCTACGAGATGATTTTTCGATCCATATTGATGAACAGAAATAACTAGAGGCTATGGTTAAAGACAGGATCATCAGTAACAAAATTTCACTGCAATACAGAGAAAGTCGATAACGCCCAACGTTGTTGCGTCAGTCGAATTCAGGAAGTTTCCAGTAATAGGAACAAAAAGAGCCGCGAAATGCGGCTCTTAAATGTGCTTGTTTACTAATAAGATTTAAAGGGGGAACGATGTCTTAGTTCATGTTCACCATACAAATGAACTTATTTGTATCAAATGCTTGATCCAATTCTTCATGCTTCTCCGATGAATACACTTTGCCATCTTTCGTCCAGTAATCTCCCGGAGATAGATAGGTGTAGAGGCGCAAGTATTCATAAGCGGCTTTGTTTGGCAAACGAGACGATAGACGCTCACAATATTTCTGTGCGTCAGCCTGACTTAAGAAGATGTCATGAGACTTTTTGTTACCTCTGAATCTTGGCAATAGATAAGTAAAGGCTTCATCTTTGTACAGTACCTTATTGGTGTAACGCTGAAGATCGGGCTCTTCTGCAGACTCCAGCTCAGCGACGACTTTAGGTGGTAACAAACTCTCAGAGAATCTTACTGTATCTTTAGGTTGAGCCTTTTCACTGTTCGCATCAGTCTTGTCTTCTACCGCTAAACGTGTAGGAACCGCCTTCGGAGCACTGGCTTTGCTCGCAAACGGGAAGAAGTAGTCGCCACCATTTTTAAGATTTAGCTTAAGCGACTGGGTTTTATGATTGTTCACGGCTCGCACACTATAAATACCCACATAGTTGCCCGTTACATCAACTCGCTCGCCAGAGCCAACTTCCTGGTCATTAATGTAGAAAACCGTTTGTGGTGAGTTTGAACGGAACACAAAGCGCACGTTATCAAGATCAAGTGCTTGTCTCAGTTCAACCTCTGTATTCGCACTGTAATTGTGCTTGTAGCTTGCGTCCGCAGTGAAAGAAAGGTCGCCGTTTAATTTTTGGTTTGCATCCACGACTTTAAAGTTCGTGAGTTTGATTCGAGATAAACCACCTTTGCTTAATACAAAAGCGTTCTTGATAGAAGGGAGATTTCGGTTTACGCACGTTGATAAACTTTCCGCAACGTTACACTGCAATTGACCAGAATAAGTATCGTTTATCACACGTTTTGATTCATTCAAATGACGCGCTTTTATCTTTTCGTACAGAGCAAGGAGTGCGTCATTCTTCACCCGCTCAATTTGACTTGCCTCTTGTTGGTCTTGTGACAATTGCTGCTTAGTTTCGACCAACAACTTCCCTGCGGTTTCAATTTCCTTTTTCATTGAATTCACTTTGGCAGACATATTGCGCAAAGTCAGAATTAAGGATTCGTCATATACACCATCAACCAACTTGTCTTTCAAGCGATTAGAGTCAGATTTGATCATCTCGACATTGGTCGCCAATTTGATCTTGGTGGACTCTATTTCAGCATTCAATTTATTGTAGTGCGAGATGTTTTCATCAATTCTCAGCGCACTGTACTGCTGGTCGTAAGCAGTATTAATGCTGTTTAATGTATCTTGCTCGTTAAAGTTAATGAGCTCTGAGGCAGCGGTCATACCACTCCACGCTACCCCCACCATAATGGCTATTATTGTTTTAGATTTACCCACTGCCACTCCAAATTGACCCACCACGACACCATTGTTGTTAATGCTTCACCTTGCGTTTTAGGCAAGGTGAACGCTATACGATTAAAACCTATTCCGTTGGCTTTACTTCGTCTGGTTTTATTTGATCTGGTTTTGCCTGATCATTCTTAGAAGCCCATATTTCTGAGCGTCTGTTTTGTGCTCGCCCCTCAGCGGTTGAATTCGACGCAATCGGCTGAGTTTCACCAAATGAACGAACGACAATACGGCTTTTATCCACGCCTTGCGCAATCAAACCGTTAGACGTTGTCAACGCACGTTGCAAGCCTAACGATTGGTTATAGCCTTCAGAGCCCTTGCTGTCGGTATGACCATCTACCGCAATAGCACTATCGCTATTTTTAAGCGAACCTGCGAGTTGATTCAGAGCTTTGCTGCCCATTGGTGTTAAGTTGGATTTATCAAAACCAAAATGCAGACGCGCAACCAAGCCATCACCTTGATGATTGTTATTTTGATTGCTAATCCATGTCGTACAGCCTGTTTGATCCAACCCTAACTTTGATTTACCTGCCAATGCTTGTTTGAGCTCACCATTGTTAGACTTCTGCTCTATTTGCAAAAAGCCCTGTCGATGTTGAGCAATTCCGACAACGTCATCCACTTTGATACTATGTTGGTACTCGCTGAAGGTATTGTCGCAATAAACGCTAATCCCCTCTTCTGCCTTAACTATCAGGCTAAACGGCAACGTCGAGATAGCGAATGCACCAATGACTAACTTTTTCATATTTTCCTCTAGTACAACTTAGTTATTCCGCTTGTTTTTGAGCCTTTGCGGATGAGTTCTTCTATCTTTTCAATCAATTCATCTAAGTTAGATACATCAATGATGTCTTCACTTGGATTAACAACACAGTCTTGAAAACCACTTTGTTGAGATGCACGGAAATCGATACCAATAACACCGATGTATAAGCCCGGAATCTCTGCTCTGGCTTTGTCACACATACCGTTGTCTACTAGCCCCTTCAGAATGCCGTTGTTAGGGCTTTCCTGCCCGTCACTCAAAATCAGCAACATCTTGATTTTCTTGTTGTAAGCTTGCTGCTCTTCTTCATCGGTACTGTTTGGGTCTCCATCATGAAGAACCTGAGACCCTCTTAATATGCCTTGAAACGCTGCGGTACCACCGTCTGCCCACATCGACTTAATCGAGTCCAAATCTGAAAGTTTGTTCGATAATTGAATGTTATAAAACTGCGATGAATTTGAAGAACCATGAGCATTAAACAGTCGGGTGCCGCTCACACCATAGAAATTAGGCTTTAATCCTGATTTATCAGTAAACATGGTCGATACCGAAGTCGGTAAATCAACATAGTTGTAGACATCAGCTACGGCGTAGCGATCTGCTTCGAGAACATCACGAATACGTTTGGCATAATTCTGATTCTCTGACCGAGGACTTTGGCAGTACGACTGCCGATAAGCACAATTGTACACTTCGCTTGCCGAATACGTGCGCCAGTAGTCCCAATCGATATCGTTGTAACTATAAGGTGACAAATAAGCCTTGTACCCGTTCTTGTAACTTAGTTGGCTTGTCGCATTGGCTCTATTGCCTGCCACAATTTCTCTGGTGCGAACGTTAAACGGCACAAAACCAACTCGGTTAAGCAGTTTGTCCCCGGTGGTGTCTTCTCCAGGCTCATCACAAACGTCTTTCCACTCTCCGTCGACGAAGTCTTGACGGATTTTTTTACAAAGAATCTTGTTTGATATCTGATCGATCGCGGTTTTCAAATCGTCAATTTTTTTGCTCCGACTTGAGCCCCACTTATCATTCATCGAGCCAGAAAAGTCCGAGACGAAAACGATATCAATGTTGTTATCCCCAAGATAAGCAGGGTACTTTCTTGCCAGCGATCGTCCAGCTAATTCCTGCTGCTTATCAAACGATGGGATAAAGCTGCTTGCAAACCAAGAGTCATGCGTTGTTCTGGCGTTCACTGTGTATTGGATATACTCAAGAGCACCAGTATCCTTGTCTTCCGCTTGATAAAAACGTTGAGCAGAAAGGTTGGTTGACTTGATGTCTCTCACATAGTTTTCGACATACTTCGTTGCCAGCGCACGGGCTGCACCCGGTTGGTCTTCAATCGTTACGGCCATTGCCGCAGCTTCCGCAGAATCCCTTAATCGGCTCGACTCCTGCACATAACGGGTGCCCTCAACAGCCCAAAAAGTGACGCCCATAATCGGCACGAGCAACAAGCCCATCCATACAGCAGCGACGCCCTTTTGTTGTTGGAGACTTCGATGCTGATATTGCTGCATTCTCATTTCACTATCTCCCTGGCATTATTGAAGAAGAGCCAACTTTCACGGTTGTGCCGGTACCGCCATTAAAGAACGGTTTGAACCAAGAGCTTTGCTCCTCACAAAGGCTGACGCGGTACAATGGATACACCACGCCCTTTTCCACCGGAGCCAAATCTGCGTGTGCGAGTATTGAATCCGTTTTGCAATTTAGTCTGTTGTATTTACTGCTGGTAAATACCGCCACATTCACTTTATTGGTCAATGACTCGATTTTGATAGCCACATCGTTTGGGGGCGTGCCGAGCATTCGACTCGCGACTTTGGATAAGTCTTCTAAATCGGCATTGGTTACCGCTAGATTTTTTCCACCTAACACGTCGCCCTCAAAGTAACGCGAACGCTCTTTGATTACGTTCACCAACGCAAAGCTAGAACGATCAAGCTTGGCTCGCAAAAGCAACTGATAGCTCAAATCCGCGGCAAAAAGGTAAACACCCCATAACGCAGTAAGAATGAACACAAGCTCAACCATAAATGAGCCTTTTTGGCGTTTTGGAGAACATACACCTTGTTTACGGAGCGTCATCTTTCCACCCCTCATGCTCTAAGTTCAGTACCATTGTGCTTGAGATATCTCGATCTGCTGCACCGGCAAGTTTTATGATCGGAGAGTAACGATAAGTGACCGTTA
Organism: Vibrio harveyi NBRC 15634 = ATCC 14126 = KCTC 12724; assembly: GCF_001591145.1. Classification (GTDB taxonomy): domain Bacteria; phylum Pseudomonadota; class Gammaproteobacteria; order Enterobacterales; family Vibrionaceae; genus Vibrio; species Vibrio harveyi. Next base: position 21,226 of record NZ_BCUF01000031.1, read on the forward strand.
TCTCCGCTAAGTTGTAGTTGAAGTTCAAGCCCTCATCCGAATATCCTCTATTCGCAATGAAGTCATCATAGGTTTTGTAGTAACGACCTTTGATAGAAAATCGCGAGCTATCGATTAAGAAATGCCACAAGTTACCATCAGCTTCGATCAGAGATTTAAACTTGTCCTCGTACTGCTGATTTATGCCTTTGCCCTCGTAAATCTTGGTGTTTCGTATAGTTTCTCGAAGAGAATATTCCGTCATGTTCACAACATAGATTTGGTAACTCGACTCAAAGATGGCAAAAGTGGCAAAGAACAAAACGAGCGCGCCCATTACGAACTCGATCGCCGTTACCCCTTTTTGTTTAGAAAGCAATTTCATCATTAACTCCTATATTGAGTTAATTCGACGGCGATACTGTGGAGCTCTTGATCCGAAAAATCACCTTTGAGTAGTTTCTTCGCTGCATCCATCTGCTGCGCTTTCATAAGGGCAATCGCTAGGTTCGCCTTCACTACTTTATTTTCCGGGTTATCTTTTAGTACTGGCATCAGTGTTTCGATGGCTTGCTCGTATTCACCATTTGCCATATGAATCATCGCGATGTTGTTCTTGATCGCGACATCATCATAACCACGCAAACGTGCATTGTTCAGCTCTTGGTAAGCATCTTCGTATTTACCTAACTTGGCGTACGACACACCCAGTAATACATGGATTTGTCCTGATTCATTACCCGTTTTAATGGAAGATAAATACGCCTCTACCGCGCTATCAGTGTCATTTTTTGCATCAAACACTTGCCCTTCTAACTGGTACAAGTCAGGGCTCTCTATCCCCTCTTTTTGCAAATGCTGAACATAAAAGTTTGCCGACTCGATATCCCCTTTATGGAAATACGCCCATGCCAGCTTTTCTTTCACTTCAGGATCTTGCGAACCCTGCTCTAACTGAGATTTGTAGTAAGAGATTAAGCCATCGTAGTTTTTCACTTTTTCCATGCTCGCGACGTCATCTTGTAGCTGACTCTGTTGCGAAGGTGTCGATTGACAACCTGCCAACACGCCCACCGCTAACAAAACGAGAGAAATGCGTTTTCCAATCACTGGTTACTCTCCTAAATATTTAATGTCATTTGCATGATTCCCGGTGCGAGAATCAGAATAACGATCGGGAACATGATGAAGAGGATCAGCGGGACACTCATCTTAGCGGAGAGTTTGCCTACCTTTTCCTCAACGGTCAGGATTTGCACTTTTCGCATGTCTTCAGCGAGATCGCTCAACACCTGAGCCACTGATGTACCGTATTGCAAGTTTTGAATGATAGTCAGCACGAAGCTTCGTATTGGCGGTGTTGGAATACGATCACTGAGGTCATTTAGCGCTTTTTCTAGCCCGTGGATTTTTGCCGAATCTGAGGTGCGTTTAATTTGATAACAAAGGTCAGAGTCAAACTCAGCCAACTCTTTGCCCAGATAAACCAATGCCGCCTCAATCGTCATACCGGTTTGCACGCAAACTGACATCATGTCCAGCAAGTACGGTAACTGAGATGATGTCTTAAAGATCAACATTTTGCGTCGCATTTGAAGCAAAGTATCCGGCAAGACAATCACAGCAATAAGCGTAAAAATAATGATGATTAGCTGATTATTTGCTGTCATATCCGACAACAACACCAATCCTGTAACAACCACGAGCACCGCTAATTTGGCAGGGAAGTAGAACTTCGCCCACTCTGTGTTGTAATAGCCGGCCTCGATGAGTTTTTGTTCCAGCTCATGTCGATGCTCTTTACCGAAACGAACAAAAAAGCGGTTAACACGGGAAGGCGCACGTACAGCATCACCACCAATATAAAGGGCGACTTTTTTGCGTCGTTGTTCTGTACGAAGCGAATCGAAAATCAAGAAAAGCAACGAAACAAACAGTACAATAAGGGCAATCAATAGCATCATGCGCGTACTCCTCTGACTAACAACCAAACAATGAACAAGCCAAATAACTCACTGCCAAGTACATAAAACAACACGATACGACCAGAAGGGTCATACAAGACGAAATTGACGTTGTCAGGGTTTACATAGTTAAGAATGATCATGAAAATCAACGGAATTGCCGCAACAATCTTGGCAGAAATTCGCGCTTCAGACGTCATGGCCATCTTCTTTTTCTCTAGGGTTCTTGCGTCCACCAAAACTCGAATAAGTCTTGCTAGTACGCCTTTCAGCTGACCGCCTCGCGCAATATTTGCTCTAAGGGTTACAGTGAAAAACAGAAACTCTGGGTAAGGGTAGTTTTTACACGAACGTTGAAGTACCACTTCCGGAGACTCACCCAACTTAAGTCGGTCCCCCATCAGTTTAAACTCGCGCCCAATCGAGTTATCCATCACCTCGCCAACATAACTGATGGCTTGCATTAAGCTGTCACCCGCGGTTACCGCACTCATCAGAATGTTTAGCGCATCAGGGAAAGTGTTTTCAAAATCACGTCGCCTTCTTGTCACTAGGTAGCGGTAACCCATGATGGTAAACACCAAAGACAAGCCTACGATCAACCCGGTGTTCGTCATCAACAACAGCTTAACCACGACGTACCAAGAGGCGATGAGACTCGCCGTGATATACAAAGCGATATACAGCGATGAACGTGGTCCAAGTACTTTTAGTGTTGGAGAAATAGACTCTTTGAACTTTTGCCAACTTTGTTTTCGTACCAGTGATTTTACGTTGATAGCATTGAAGTTTTCCGCTTCAGCTTCTTCGATGTTGAAAAACTGATCGACCTTTTTGACCTTTGAGTCTCTGACCAAAAGCAGTACGAACGCAAAGAGGATAAGTGAGAGCCAAAGCATGTTATATCCCCTTAAACGATGCCATCAGCTCGTCATACAGCCCGAAGAATTGGGCTTTCTTTACAAGCTCAGATCGTTGCATGATGCCGCTGGTTACGAAGTCACCTTTAACGGTTTCTCCAAAATGTGCATCGTCATAACGGAAACGGTAGATCTCTTCCATCACCACACTATCGCCTTCCAAACCGACGATTTCAGAGATACTGGTGATCTTACGAGACCCATCGCGCAGTCGGTTGACTTGGACAATCATTTGCACAGCGCTGACGATGGTTCTTCGAATCGCATCAAGCGGCTGGTTTAAGTTCGCCATCATGACCATCGATTCCACACGCGCAATCGCATCTCTCGGTGTGTTGGCGTGCAGTGTAGACATAGAACCATCGTGTCCCGTGTTCATGGCCTGCAACATTTCAAACGCTTCAGAGCCACGACACTCACCAAGAATGATTCGGTCTGGACGCATACGAAGTGCGTTAATCACCAAATCACGCTGCGTCACTGCCCCAGTCTGCTCAACGCTCGAAGTTCGCGTTTCCAATCGAACCAAGTTAGGTTGTTGCAAGCGTAATTCCGCCGCATCCTCTATGGTGACAATACGCTCATCTTCAGCGATGTATTGAGACAATGCGTTAAGCAGCGTCGTCTTACCTGAGCCCGTACCGCCAGAAATCAGCACATTCATTCGACAACGAGACGCAATCATCAGCACTCTCGCCATGTCAGGAGACATAGAACCAAAACCAATCAAATCTTCAAAGCCGATGTTCTGCTCTCTGAATTTACGTATTGAAATCGAGGTCCCATCCAACGCAATGGGTGGGATAACGATATTCACACGGCTGCCATCTTCAAGTCTGGCATCAACCGTTGGAGACAGTTCATCAACACGTCGTCCAACACGCGAAGCAATGCGTTTAGCAATTGCTAACAACTGCTCTTCGTTGACAAAAGACACCTCTGACTTTTGGACTTTACCGTGTCTTTCAAAAAAGATGTTGTTAGGTCCATTTACCATGATGTCAGAGATAGACTGATCTTCAACCAAAGGCTGCAATGGACCTAAGCCAAACAGTTCATCAATTAAGCTTTTCACCAAGCCTGACTTCATCATCGAAGTGATCGGACGTTGGTAGCTGTTTGCAAGAAGATCAACTGCGGCTTGGATTTGAGCCTCTAAGTCTCGGCGGCTCATTTTCTGAACCGCTTCAGCATCTAGTGCTTCAAATATTTGCCCGCGAAACGCGAGGTATAAGTCTTTATTCGAACTCATTTAGCACGCACCCTCTTCAACCAAGATCCCATGCCTTTTTGATCAACAGGTTGACCATTAATCAGCTTGACCAGTAGTTCCATAGAACGGTTAATATGACGATCGTGCTTATGACCTCGTTTGCCATCAATAATGATGTGCGACAACGACTTGCAGTACCCCACTTCGAGGTCAACATCCGCACCTAAGTATTTGGTAAGGTCAGGACGTTGTAATACATACGCGTTTTCCGGACGGTGATAATTCACCAACGTAATCACACGAGTTCGGGACGATAATGTGAGCTGTAAATTGGAAATTTTCTCAAACAGTCGTTTAGCACTTCTTACGGAAGAAACCGACGCATCCAAAACCAGCACTACCACATCAAAGTTTTCTACCAAGAGTTGAGGTTCAACTTTGAAGTCCACACCGCCCGAGAAGTCTTCAATAATGAAGTTCGTGTTTCGAGCTAAAAGATCACAGAGCGTCTGGTTATAGTTGAGAATATCGCTTTGACTCATGTCGCCATCGATAGCCAACAGACGCAGATTTTTTCGTGCGTTAAACAGGTAGCTAAGTGCTCCCTCTTCATCCATTTCATGCAAGGGAGCAGTAAACTCATCGATACCGCGCGGTTTAAAATCTTTCAGTCCCAATAAAACATCGATGTTGGTATCTGCGTATTGGTGATCAACCAAAATGGTATCGGAACCTTGAGTGGATAGTAACGAACTCAATTCAGTAGTAATGAATGATGCACCAACACCACCTTTTGAACCCACCACTGCTACACGCTTCGCCTTACGCTTCTGGCTAACACCAGAGAACGTCTTCAAGTTCTTACTAACATGGTTTAAGAAGTCTGCAAACTCTTGTTTGTTCACCGGCCAAAAGACGTAGTAAAAGCCCATGTCTTTGAGGGAACGAAGCGTCGAAATTGCATCTTCTTTACCAATGACCACGACACCTTTGTGTGTTGGTAGTTTGCTAGCGAAAGACTTAGCATCTTCAACGACGTTGTTCGATTCGTTCAGTTCAAGGATAACAATATGACTGCTATGTTGTTCCGTCAGCTTGGTTAAGCCTGCGTTAGCTCTTACACATTCTGGGTCATTCCAACCTTCGAATCGAAACACTTCCTGAACAAGGTTTAAACACTCTTGTGATTGATAAAACAACGTACATCCAGCAACACCTGTCGTAGAAGACTGTGCCGGTTTTGCTTTCGTTGTTAACGCTTTAGTTAAATCAAACATTATTATTCTCCTACCAATCTAGACTTGTAGGACACTTGTTTAAGACGCATCGATTCAACAAAACAGTCTGGTTCACCTAACTGAACTTGAATCTGTGCAGGCGAGCATTGCTGGGTTTGCAAACGCGTTAACGTCACTTGGATATTCAGATCACTTGGTAAAGCTGGCGTATAACGATATTCCACTCTTTGCGGGGCAATAATGTGTGACGGATACTGCTCAAATGTCTTCTTTAGCATCGTTTTACTGCGCGCGGATTTGTAATCGATCACGTAAGTGGCTTCTTTATCCATCGATTCGATTTTTTGAATCAGTTGCTTAATCTGCTTTTCTGTTTCTGCACGATTCTTTACTGCAAACTCAAAGCTATGATGCTCTTTATACACCACGGCTTCAGCGCCATTTCCGCCAAAATATCGCTCTGTTGCGCAACCAAAGAGTGACAATGTCAATAAAGCAATAAGTATTAGCTTCTTCATTGAATAAACCCTCCTTCAGATAGCAGACGAATCGTCGCATCCGATGACGTGTTAGAATTACCGTCAGAATCAATATTCAACCAACGCGCTAACGTTGAGGTTTTCTTGATGTGTGGCAGCTGAATATCTTTCGGTTTGATTGGTTCCACGAGGTTTACTGTTGCCACGATGATCAACTCAGTTCGCTTTCTTTCTGTCGTTGCTTTACGAAATGCAGCACCAAGTACAGGAATGTCTCCAATGAAAGGAATCTTTTGCATTTTCTCTAAATCAGCACTGCTCATTAACCCGCCAAGGATGAAGCTGTCTCCGTCTGCCAGTTCAACGGTTGTCATTGCACGTCGTGACGACAACTGTGGCACTTTAATGCCTGCAGCTTCGACGTAGCTTTCTACTTCGCTCACTTCTGGCGCTAGCTGCATTCGGATTTTGTCTTGACTAAGTACTTTCGCTGTAAGGTCGAGCTTAATACCAAACTCTTTAAACGAAATATTCACGTTGTTGTTGTTCGACACAATAACGGGCACTTCGCCACCGACAAGGAAGCTCGCCGATTCACCGGAAAGTACCGTCAGGTTTGGCTCCGCCAAGACTTCTGCAACCTGATCGTCACCCAATGCAGTGATCAAGGTACTTAGGTTTGCCGCATCAAATTGGTCAAATACGAACTCACCCGCTTTAGAACCAATAGAACTCCAATCGACCCCAACTGTTTTACTAAAAGATTCATTAACTTGAGCGACTGAGATTTTGACGTTTACCTGTTGTGTCGTTGCAACCTTAATGCGTTCAATGATTCCTTTCCAAGTCATATTGCGAGCGAAAACCATGCTCTCTGGCTCTTCATAATCTGAATAGTCAGATTTGAACTCCAGCTTTTCGACTTTCTCCCACTTCTCGGTTTTTTCTCGTCCGAGTAAGGTTGCCACCATGCGATAAATGTCATCACGAGTTTCTTCAGAATCAACAACACCACTCACTGCGACTTGCTCGCCCACCGATTGAACCTTGACTTTGGCATCAGGAAAATGGAACTTGAGTTGACGTCTAACCTCGCTTAGATCCAAATCAACGATGATGCGGTCAGAAAGCAACACATCATCGTCTGTTCCATAGACAATCAAGCGAGACTGACCAATGCCATTGGCAAAAACCACTAGCGTATTGTCATTAATGATTTTGTAGTCGGCGATATCAGGGTTACTGATAAACACCTTTCCAATCGGCATCTTTAATTGAATGTGCTGACCGTCATTAAGTGTGATAGATCGGTCAGCAGCAAAAGTGTTTGTTATAGAAAGCAAGCCAATCAAAAGAGAGGTAAAGGAAACGCACAGTACTTGCTTAATTCGATGGTGTATCATCATTACAAAGCCTCTCTAGGATCATTAACGTTACCGCGTAACTCTTCGATTCCGGTATAATTGTCGATAACATTGCGTACTTCCGCGTATTCCGGCTGCGTATAGGTTTGGCTTCGATAAATTTCGATATGCATAGTTCGTTGAGCCAACGCTAGTTTTGCCAACTCATCTGGCTTCACTTCGATAACCACCGTCGTCATACCGTCTTCTTTGTTTGGTGTTCGAGCGGTAATGTTGCTGTTTTCACCCTCGCCATCACCAATATTGAGTACTTTGACATGTTTTAAGAACATGGACGCTTTTACACCTCGAAAGCGCTTCGGCTTATCCATATTTTCAGCAAGATTAGCGTTTGGAGAGCTCACGGTAAGAATGTCGATATATGAGCCAGGACGAATGTAATCTTTGATTAAGTTCTGATCACTCACTTTCAGTGGATACAAGGTCATGCCTTCCGTTACCAGTAGATCGATATACCCTGGTTGACCGGGAGAAACTTGGTACTCTGGTAACACAACATCGCCTGGATTTAGGCTTCGGTTTAATAAAACGGATGGTGAAAAACTGATTTGTGCGTCTTCTCTGACGCCAAGCGTTAGTGCTTCACTAAGTGGGAGCTGTTGTTTGATAACTCCTTGTGCACTAATCGCATGTCCTTTTTCATAAGCTTCGGTGGTCATCCATACAGCAACATGCTGTTCATCTTTGTTATCGACCACTTCAGCGACAGCTTCGGGTTGAGGTTGACTCTTGAACAAGTCGACAACGCCAAGCGCGCCTACGATCAAGGCAACAATAGCAACAAGTAAAACCAGTCGAGATCTCATAATGTGCCCATTCTTGGAGGTTTAAATATGTGGCGTATTTTGAGTTAAAATTATTAAATAAAATCCAACACTAATTGCTATCCCATACGGAAGGCCTTCTTGGCTACTCGACGTGTTGCTTATTAATTTTCTAGTAACTAAATAAATAATCGCTAAAAAACCACCAGCAAACGCCGTCATAATATAGGCCCATGGTAAGTCATTGAGAGGGATTGTCAGTGACAACACTGCGGCATATTTAATATCACCAGCTCCAATCCAAATCAGAGCATAGAGTATTAACCCTATCCCTAGCACCAGCAAAAAGGTTGTAATCTGAAGATCTAATGGTGAAAGAAAACTCTGCAACAAGAGGAGTAAAAGCAAAGCGTTATTTTGTATTTTACGATGAAGAAAATCGGTAATAGATACATACAAACACGCGATTGCCAATACTAATAAATACAATTCATGACTCAAAATTAAGACTCTTGCCTGAATTTATCGAGATTAGCTTCAAATAACATTTATTAGATATTCTAAATTAACTGAGCCAGACCAATGAGAAACAGAGGTCTGGCACAAATATCTAGCGATATTATCTACATAAACCAGTAAGGTAATTACTTGGCTTATTTGCTCGCAGTATCGATAGCAGTACCGACCTGAGTAAATGCTTTTTCTAGTTTGTCGATGAAGCCACCATCACCAACTGCAGTTGTAACCAATACCGCCATTGCAACAGCAATTAGACCGTATTCGATTGCAGTTACACCGCGCTCGTCGTTTTTAAATTGTGACAAAAACAGGCTTGTTTTTACGTACAGTTTAGTAATCATGTTTAGTTCCTATGAAGTTGATTTACAAAAGCTTTGCCATTCTATTGAATACCAAAAGGTATGGAAAAATAGCCCCTATCGATAGAATCGATAGATTTGGCAAAGACCGGTACATCAAGTTATGCTGAAAAAATCACAAAGAACCAACAAGCACTTAAATTACAATAGCTTACAGACATATATCGAGTATTCTTTACAATACTCGCTATAAGGTAATTAATTCACACGGTGAGACATAGATCATCAATAGAGTCATTACTTTATTATTTTCAAAAATTATTTTTATCAAAAAGATAGATAAATGTGATGATTGTTTATGCAATGTAGGAATATACTTACGTTGAATTTAGCACCAATAATTAATTTTGCTTTATAAAACGAGTTGAAATACGAGTTTCATCACGCTATTGTGTTGCAAATATACAAATTACAAATCAAAAACCTATAATTTGCTTGCTTTTAAAAGGTTGGTCGAATCATGAAACTACAATTCGAAAATATTGTTTCGTTCGTAGCTGTAGTTGAGGAAGGTTCATTTAGCTCCGCTGCTCGTAAGCTTGGAAAATCCCAATCTACTGTTAGCACTGCTGTTCAGAATCTTGAGTCAGACTTAGGCTTCAATTTATTTAATAGGCAAAATTCAAAAGTCTGGTTGACTGAGAAAGGGAAGCGTCTATTTCATTTATCCGCACCCGTTGTATCAAGGTACCGAGAATTGATTACAACAGCGATACAAATGAATATTTCAGAACAAATTGTTTACCGTGTCGGGATCGATCCATTGGTATTCAATAAAGATGTAAAAAAAACACTGTTGGATTTCTCGGAAGCCTTTCCAAATGTCGATTTGGTAGTAGTCACCAAGCCAAGCTTTATTTTGGGAAATTACATCAACGAGGGAAAAATAGATCTTGCCTTGGGGAACCCATACCACAAAACAAACAACGACTTTAACATTGACGAATTGTTTCACGTTAACTGTTGGTGGGTTGCACATGAAGATTTAGCCTCAGTGACCAGTAACCCTTCTCAGCGTGTTCTTCTTATGGATGGATGCGAAGAGTTGCTCAACTTATCGAACATTGCCTCATATAACTTGTGGAGATTGGACGATTTAGGCACGATTCTCGATTTATGCAAAGCTCAAAGAGGCATGGCATTTTTGCCAGAATTTCTTATTGAGAAGAACATGAAAGAGAATAAGCTAAAGATCATTACCGACCACCCCGACTTTTTTGGCAAGAGAGTTGTCGCTTCCCTTTTCTGGCCGGTGCATTCTGACTTTGGTTTGTTTAATCAATGGATCAAAGGTGAACTGCAGACTTGCGTAAGCAAAAAACAGACTTTTATTGCTGACTTAGCGCAGTAGTAAAAGCGACCGTATTGTACAAACTGCTGTTCTAAAAACAGGATAAAAAAGAGCCGCTCATCGCGGCTCTTAATCTTTTTAATCTCTTAAAAACAAAGAGTTAATTTTTACTAAAGACTGTCTTCTCTTATTCGTTGATGATCATCTACAAACATGATGTCCACTCACCTCTATAAAAGCATCAAGTAAGTTATAGTAACGTTGTCGAGAAGAACTTATCAAGCTTAATGACAGCTTGATCAACATACTTGGTTTGATCATATAAGTCGAAATGTTGCGCACCTTCAATCTTAAACAATTCAGCGTCAATACCAGCATCTTTGCCACGTTTTACTGCAACTTCGCTGAAGTATGCTGATAGCGCCTCTGTACCAACAATGGCTAAAAAAGGTGTATCTCCCAGTAATGCCATATTTTCTGATGGATTATAGGCATAGCGCGTATCTAGTGACATTGCAGCGCGCATAGGTGAGTAGTTTTCCGCACCACCGCCACGTGCAGGGTTACGATAGTAATCTGCAGCACGCACCCAAAACTCATTCATCGATTTGGCTTTTTCTGCCGATGGGATTCCATCAACAAGCACAACCTCGCCGGTTTCGTAATACTTCTGGCGCGCATCACTAGCCATTTGAATTTGTTGGCGATATTGTTCAACAGGATCACCGGTAAGTTGGTCCATATATTGTGTTGCACCACCCATGCCGTAGTCAGTAAAGTCAACAAAACCGCTAACTGTCGCGACTGAATCTAAGCGGGTATCCTGCATCGCAACTTGCAAGCTGTAACCAGCACCTGAACAGATCCCCAGTTCACCGATACGCTGAGAGTCAACACCTGGGAAATGACTCAAAAATGTAATGGCATTTTTGATATCTTCAACTTTCATTGGCGCATTTTCCATACCACGTGGATAGCCGCCACTTTCACCATAAGTACGATGGTCAAAAGCTAAGGTAATGTAACCTTTCTTTGCCATTTTTTCGGCATAAATACCTGCCGTTTGCTCTTTCACACCGCTAGCTGGCGTAATGACCACTAATGCTGGATAGTTTTTGCTCTTATCATAATTTGGCGGTAGAAACACATTGCCAGCAATACGAACATTTTCGCTAAGGAAAGCAACTTTATTCTTACCATCATGATAGTCAGCCCCTAAGAAGGTTTCTGCTGCTACAGATGTTGTACCTAAAACAGCACTAGCAACTAATGAAAGGGCAATTAACTTTGTAGTTTTCATATCTTACTCCATTGATTTCTGAGGTTTACAACGTTCCCCGTTGCAACAGAGGTATGTTATGAAAAAGCACTGGTGTTGATATATAGCAATTAAATCAAATCACTGTTGCTATTCAACAACAATATAAGGATATATACAGAAGTAGTCACCATAAGACCCTAAGTAAGGTGTGACTTGATAAGTTAGAGAGATAACTTAAAGCATGGCGAGAAAGTTTGGTTAGGTGCTAACCGCCGCCCTCACCCCTCATCTTAATGAAGTCAATAAATGCGTCGAGGTGCAACAGCGAGCAAACTATAAGTTTCACCACTAACCAAATTTTGATGAAAAGAACTCAATTAAAATAGTCAGTTAACTCGGAAGAGAATACGATGCCATCGAGCTGGTTTTGTTCGCATAAAGACTTGAGATGATCGGTACAGTATAAATTTGCCACACCTTCCAATCTCGACTTAAATACGGCTTTGTCTTTGACATCATCATCAATAAAAACAAGAGTATCTAACCCTTCAATGCTTCCATAAGAGATCTTTTCGACACACTTTTGTCTGTCTTCTTGTCCAAATGTCATCGACGTATATAAATGCCATTGTTCGCCTTGGTAGTAAGTGGGTAAAAACTCTCCGCTTTTGGATAGGTAACTATGTAAAATTCCAAATGCTTTGGGGGATAAAACAAGATATGTTCGCAACCATAAGCTAATATCAGGCAACACAGAATTGTTGGCAAAAACATCCTCAAACTCTAGCTCTACTGGCTTCCAGATATCTTTCAGAGACTGATTTTCAGTAGCCTGCGATAAGATCCTCACAAAGTAGTCGAAATCACCTAACTGGATAGCGATTTCATCGGGAGTCGTACATATCGTCTGAAAATCATTTAAATTATCTGTAATCCTATAAACCGTCATCATCTTTTCCAAATTTCATTCTTAGCTTCCAATGCATCTTGAAATATGCGCTGCTCTTTAACTCGATTTTTACCCGAAGTAGGTTAACCTAGAAATCCTGTTTAGTTGGAATGCCCTTCGAACATTTCGAGTGAATCCAAGTTTCACTGCTAAATACATGGACTAGAATCTCCATTGCCATGCACCTAGCGCTCACCTCCCCCATATAATGAAAACTAGTATGCACGTTAGTCGGACCAATCTCGTGAGGTTACCAACTTTGACCACTTCCCCCCGAAAACGTGTCGTTATGCTCTTCTCTAGTCTCTTTATCAACATCAACTTGGACAGCATGATCTTCAAACCACCAGTTCTGTTACTTCTTTGTTTAACAACACAATTTACGCAAAAAAAGAGCCGCTATTAGCTAGCGGCTCTTAACTATTAGAAATTTCTGTTGAAACAACCATTAAATGAAAATAATGAATCATTTAAAATCATACACTTAAATAAAAACAACCATATCTTCATATCGCGTAAAACAACCATAAATTGATATTTTTGTGAAACGAGTATTTCAGCGAAACTACAACAGTAAGAAAGTTACTTCCAGCTAGCTAGTAAGACTCATCAAAAGAACCACCTTAAGATTAGAAAAGATCTAATCATTACAGTTCCGATAACCTTGCATCAGTCACGTTCACCAACTCTCTAAAGAATCGGATACACTTGTTCAGTTCTTCACGCTTAACGATGTGAGCTTCAGTTATATCAGTTTGAGCGCGGTGAACTGCCTCTCCTCGTTTTTTTAACCATTTGTTGAGTTGTGCTCTAGCTTCATCAGCTGTTTGAAAATTGTTCCAAACCCAAGCTTCAGTAACATCAATACCGAAAAATTCTTCAAATAATGCTTTCGTTTTTCTAGAGCCCGGACTGTTAAAGTACTTAAGGTGCTCTTCGAGCCGATTTTCTACTATTCGCCCAAGTTGGGACCCCTTAACGACACCATACTTCGCATCAACAAGCTCTTTAGCTATATCTTCTACATAGGTTTCCCAAGCAGTAAGGGTCATTATTAGAGTAGCCCTCTTAAGTACCTCTGGAGGTTGGGAGTTGGAGCTACATCCATTTAACTGATCGTAGCACTCTAATAATTGCTCTGCGTCTGAGATCGCGTACTCAAAGTTGGCTTTCGCTTCTGACATCCTTTGTCCTAGTTATCATGACTATATGCATAAAGTGGAATTTACCATATTTAGGACTAAATCAATGACAACTAGGTTTAATAAAGTTGAGTTACTTCAATAAGCTAGTCACTTTTGGCTACTGATCGCGCTGAAAGCAGATTGGCACCACCAATGAACGGTTAGCGCTTTAAATCAACCCACTCTGAAAAGTAATGTATCGGGTCACAAATTTTACTCATCGATGTGTAGCGAGAGTTCCCGATTTGAATACCATGGACTTGCAGTCCCTGCTTCTCTCTTCGGTTGCTAATTTTCCTACTCAGACCTGAAGATACTGGAAATTCGCCATCACTCACTAGCAAGACATCTGCTTTATACCACTCTTCTGAATCACACTTTTCCAGCGCTTTGTTGAGTGGCCCTTCAGCATCTGTACCACCTCCAAAAGACATCGTGAGGAAGTTAAGTAGGTCATTAAACCCCGAAGCATCTAACGTCAAATCAAGCTCACTAACCTCCTTCTTACTTCCAAAGAGATAAACGTAGCAACGCCGTTGATCTTTGTAGGCCGCTTTCAAGCATTCCAAAACAGTCGCTTTGGCAATGTTTTCTGGTAATCCCTTCATTGAGCCTGAAGTATCCAAACAAATCACCATCGGACCTCGGTTCTTATTGCTTTTATTGCCCTGCTTTTCACTAACGGATTCTTGATCTAGTTGCTCTACTGTTTCCAGCACCTCGGTCCCTTCCACTGAGTAAGAAAGTAAAGAATGCTCGGCTCGCTTAGCATGCCACAGTTTTTTAAGCACATGATTGGTTAACAGTGACGCTTCTTGGGGTAACATTCTAGAGATCGAATCTGACCGAGTAATGCCTTTAGTCTCCATTGGAACAAGAGGTGTTGCTACATACTTCTCATGTCTAGTCGCGACACTCATTTTGATGACGATTTCTTCAAGTACAGCCCCTTCAGCTTGATCTTCACGCCCTAAGTCTCGAATCAAGCTTTGTAACTTGGGAAGCTTTTTAACAAGCTTGTTTAACCGAACAATATCTAGCCAACCATGGCTTTGAAAAATGCCTTTTGATAAGTCAAAGCCTAAACCAGTAATCAACCCAAGTTCAGTAAATACCTCTTCTAATTGAGCCCATACCGTTACCCTCTCTTGCCATATAACAGGCAAGATGCCATCAACATCCCGTTCAGAGAGCAGTTGCTGCCAGATCTCCTCCGAGGCTGTTTCGGCAATTCTTGTTTGCTGCGCATTAGTGAGAGAAATAGGTTTAGTTTGTTTGCGCTTGTTCTTTCTCTTCTCTAAAGCTTGCTTGATTTGATTTAACGCTTCATCTTCTAGCTGCTTAATCAAGTCACTTATCATAGGCGATGCCTTAGATTGAAGCTGGTCTATTGCCGTGAGAATGTCAGATAGCAAGGCATCAGTGACCTCTTCATTCTGTGCGCAATATTGGCTTAATCCAGACTCTTCTATCTCTTTGCAAATCACATTGGTAAGTGGCTGTGGTGTTAAGGGAAATAGACTTGCTGGACTTTCTCCTTGTAGAAGTTCATTTCTGGAATTCACTAAGGACTCGCACCGCGCTACTAACTCACCATTAGCACTTGAAATAACTGCCGGAAGAAACTTCTCCGGCACATTATCTAGGCATGTTAATTGGCTATCCAAGTTCAATAAGGGAGAGCGAATCTGATACGGTACTTTAATCACACAACTCTCCTCCCAACGGACTATCAGAAGAAACTAACGCTGCAATCTCAATACGCGGGTCTTCCTCCAACGGCAAACGACTAAATCCATCTACTAGTTTATTAGCTCTATTTAACAGTTTTTCTGCCTGTTTGAGTGACTCATTAAGTGAGTCGACAATTCCGGGTAACAAGTTACAATCTAACCAAAGGTGGTTATTAAAGTATTGTTCAACTGTCTGTAATTCTTGCTTCACGGTACCAATGTATTGATCGATGTTACTTGCTATTTCTTGAACGCTTAATACTCGGCTCTCGATATGAGCCTTGGAAAAACGCACACTACCAATCAATGGATCGTTCTCCACTTTTTCCATCCAAGGGGGATTGCGATTGTAATTGTGGCTCGTAGTTTTAGTTCCATCGTAAGCGTCTTTAAAGAGCAATCTACCATTTTTATCCTTCGCTTGACGTTCACTAGACTTTTTAGTCGTTTCATTACCATCACAATCGATATAGAGTAGTTTTCCTTGAGTATCTTTTTTATGCGGGCTGCTTTCTTCTGTTAACCTACTTTCCCATACACTCAAAACTTGTAATAGGCGTGATGGTGGAGTTTTTCCATCGACTGTCACCAAGCGCTTGTAAAGATCTTGAAGGCCCTCAAATTGCTCTGGCTGCTCCCATAAACAATGAGGAAGAATCCAAGTATCGTAAATACTTGTTTCGTTAAGGCCAGATGTGAAAGCTGACACTTTCATCAGCTTCACCAATTTTCGCCAACGTCGATCAGATACGTAAATCTCTTGTGACGCTAAGTAATTACGAAACTCTTTACACGCTTCTATCGTTGCTAAAGTCAACTCAACTTTCTCAGCTAGGCGCTGTACCTCATTTAGATCTTCTACCTTCAAACGTACATTGAGTTCTGGGTCGAACCCCTCTAATGCCCCACAAAGTAATGCGTCAAACGACTCCGTAGACACAGGCGACACATAAGAACGCAGAATGAATCTATCGTATAAAGCGCTGAGCTCTTCGCCTTCCGGTAACTCGTTACTTGCTGCTACAACAGAGATTAAAGGAACATTGACTCTTCGATTGCCGTTATCAAACTGGCGTTCGTTCAGCAAAGTTAGAAGACTGTTTAAGATTGCACTGTTTGCTTTAAAGATTTCATCGATAAACGCCACAGATGCTTCAGGCAGGTACCCACTAGTAAGCCGGTTATAACGATCCTCTTCCAACGCTTTGATCGAAAGCGGCCCAAACAGCTCTTCTGGAACAGAAAAACGTGTCACTAATCGTTCAAAGTAATTAGCCTCAACAAAGACACTTTTCAGTCGCTTTGCCAATTCACTTTTAGCCGTTCCTGGAGGCCCAACGAGTAAGACATGCTCACCGGAAAGTGCGGCTAGCATCATTAGTCGAACTTGATGCTCCCTTTCTAATAATCCATCACTCATCTGAGCCATTAGCGTTTGTAGTTTGTCTTTTCTGTTCATCGTTGTTGTACATACTGTCGTTGTCACAATAAATTCCTTTTTTGTTATTCTGAAAAGCGAGACATGTTTATAAGCACAATTGCCCTCGTGGTCGAAATGGTATTCAACATAAGAGTTAGGCTATGTTGTTATTTTATATAGTCATTTCCCTTTATTATGACATTTCCATTTTTCTCTTTGGGTGATATGCATCAGCATTTATAGATTTAAATGCCTTTATTGATACAACAAATACTTATATCTAATGAAAAGGGACATTCTAAGCCTCACAGATATGAGCATAACGATACGCTATGTAGACTTCGTACCTGATTATCTGTCTGAAGCGATTCCCAATAACCGTATTTAGAGCATTAATCTATCGTCTCTATCGCCACTTGCTAAATTTCAGACAAAAAAGAGCCGCTGGAAAGCGGCTCTTTATTTTCAAATACTAGCTAGTCTTTCAAAAGACAACTTCTTAAACCGGAGACTCACGTTGTGGGCATTTTATATTAGTCGGCTGCATTGGCATTGTGGAATGATACGTCCAATACTCGCCATTCTTAATCAGTCTATGGTTAACGCAGTTTCAAGTTCAAGCAGGGCGGCTATAGAAGGGGAAGGTAGAGCAGACATAATATTGCCTCTTCACGATTTTGTCGTAAACTTACACAAGCCTAGACTATGAAGAGGCTATATCAAATTATGACTGTACCAAAAATCAATATATGGCTGTAAATATCAATTTATGGATGTTTCAACAATTTCCGATATTCAGTCGACTTACTCTTTACCGAATACGTTGTTTTCTTGCTCTTGCACGCGGATGAACGTAGTTCGCTTGGTTAGCTCTTTAAGCTTTGCTGCACCTACATAAGTACATGTTGAGCGAACACCGCCAAGGATGTCTTGGATAGTGCCGTGAACACTGCCACGGTATGGCAATAATACGGTTTTACCTTCAGCTGCACGGTAGCCAGCAACACCTCCAGAGTGCTTGTCCATCGCGCTTTTAGAAGACATACCGTAGAACTTCATGAACTTCTCGCCGTCTTTCTCGATGACTTCGCCGCCTGACTCTTCGTGACCAGCAAGCATACCACCTAGCATGACGAAATCAGCACCGCCACCGAATGCTTTCGCTACATCACCCGCACATGAACAGCCACCATCACCGATGATCATACCGCCAAGACCGTGAGCTGCGTCGCCACATTCGATGATTGCAGAAAGTTGTGGGTAACCAACACCGGTTTTGACGCGAGTTGTACATACAGAACCAGGACCGATACCTACTTTCACGATGTCTGCACCAGCAAGAATCAACTCTTCACACATGTCACCAGTTACGACGTTACCAGCAGAGATAACCTTGTCTGGGAATTCAGCACGAACACGTTGTACGTACTCCACCAAATGCTCTGAGTAGCCGTTCGCGATGTCGATACAGATGAAGATGAACTCATCAGAAATCGCCATGATGTCTTTAGTTTTTTGGAAGTCTGCATCAGACGTGCCCGTTGACACCATCACGTTGTTTAGCGTTGTTTTGTCTGCTGTTTTCGCAAACTCTGCCCAGTCTTCAACTGTGTAGTGTTTGTGAACAGCGGTCATTACACCATGCTCTGCTAGCGCTTTAGCCATTGCAAAGCTACCAACCGAATCCATGTTAGCCGCAATTACTGGTACGCCAGACCATTGACGACCACTATGCTTGAATGTAAAATCGCGGGTTAAATTTACTTGAGAACGGCTCTTAAGGGTAGAACGTTTCGGGCGAAACAGTACATCTTTAAAACCTAACTTAAGTTCTTGTTCGATACGCATTGTGTAATTCCTTGATTCATAAGTATATGTGTCATCTCAGAGTGCGTAGTGAAATCGTTGGCAGACGAGTTCACTGTTCTTCGGACACAAAAAAACCGGAGCGTTGGCAGACGCTCCGGTTTTCAGCATTATAGGCTGTGATTTATTTCCTACAAGTCTGATATTTGATTTTTTTTTGTGATACCATCTTGGAAATCGCATATCAAAAACACCTCCCCTCTTCCCAAAATCGCAACTTAATTAACAATATCAAACAGTTAAAACGCTCGATTATTTTATCCTTTGCGCAAACCTTTGCGTCATTTTCATCGTAGGTTACTGTTTAACTTCTCATAAACGCTCAAAATAACGTCAAACGAACCCAGTTAGTGCGATTCTTCAAAAAATATTTCTTCAAATTTTTCATGCCCAACATCACTTTTTTGCCTCTTCTTGAAAGCGAATGAGCTAAAAAAGCTCTGTTCAGTTCTTTGGTGTGTTGATGGCACATCGAAGAGATTCGATAACGTCACTCGCCAACAAGCCAACTTCACCACTTTGCTGGACATTAATATCGGCTGCATGACTATGAAGTATCACTCCTAAACGAGCCGCCACAGCAATAGGAAGTCCTTTTGCAAGTAGCGCAGCAATCACACCAGACAAGACGTCTCCCATTCCCCCACTCGCCATCCCAGGGTTACCCGCGAGACAAACATACATTCTGACACCGTCATAGATAAGAGTGCCCGCGCCTTTGAGTACAACAACTCCACCGTAGCGTTCATGAAGCTGCCTCGCCGCTGCAAAACGGTCCTGCTCTACCTCTTTTGTTGAAACATGGAGCAAGCGTGCAGCTTCTCCGGGGTGCGGTGTCATAACGCGTTGCTCGTCTCGTAAAAACACGACATCATTTCTCTGATTGAGCATAGCAAGGATGTTTAGTCCATCAGCGTCCACCACTTTGAGTTTGTTTTTCTGAGATAAGAATTGATATGCCTGATGTGCCCATTCATCTTGCCCAAAACCAGGACCAAAGACGAGAACATCAGCCCAACGACTACGCTTAACCAGCTCGTTATCGGTGTCTTTGAGCTCATCAAGTGTAATGCCTCGACTCATTATTTCTGGAGCTCCCACTTGTAACGGTAGTAGCGAGCTTGGATAGGTAATCGCTGCGGTTAAACCCGCCCCTGTTCTCGCTGCGGCAGAAGCACACAATCGAATCGCGCCTGCCATACCTTGATTACCTCCTACACAGAGGAGTTTCCCGTTATCGCCTTTATGAGCAGTGGCTTTCCTTTCCGGTAGCAGTCTACCGATAATCTGATGATCAATACCTAACGCGCTTTCTTCTTCAATCGACTCGAACTCGACGTTCACACCTAAGCCGGAAAAATGCAGGTCTCCAACGTAATCTCTTGCTTGCCCCGTGCACAAACCTTGCTTTACACCAATAAATGTCACGGTATGGTCTGCACGAATAGCCTCTCCCAAAACGGCGCCAGTATCAGCACTTAGACCCGATGGCACATCAATAGCGATTACAGGACAATGGACTTGATTGATTTGCTCTATATAGCGACGAGAGTCGGCTCTGACTTCTCCCATTAACCCTGTCCCTAACATGCCATCGATAATCACATCAGCTTCTAACAATGCACTATGCCAATCATCCCAAGCACTGTTCTCTCCATCGCTAGCTTGCCAATCTTCGAACGCTCTCAGAGCATCACCTTTCAAGGTTAAAGGGTCACCCAACTGAAACACGCGTACATTCAGCTGTGCCTGCTTTGCTAGAGTGGCAAACACATAACCATCACCACCATTATTGCCTTTACCGCACACCACCAACACATTTCGTGCTCTGGGATAAAGATGAAGAAAACGCTCATACACAGCCATTCCAGCGCGTTGCATAAGGCTATACATTGATACCCCCGCCAATTGAGCTGCCATTACTTCTCCATTTCTGACTTGTTCAGCGGTGTAGAGCTTGAGAGCGAGATTAAAGTCCATATGATTATTCTGCGCATTTGAAGACACGATTTAAGTATACAAAAAAGCCGAGGCGAACCTCGGCTTTTAATATCGTTATTTAATCAACCTTTAGTTGTGTTGCTGAGACATCAACGCTTCAGCCGTCGCATCTTGAATAGACAAGAACAAGGAATTGATTTTTCCTGTAGGTGTACGCATTGGGTTCAGCGTTACGTTCTGGTACATAAACTCTGCTTGTTGTGTCACAGGACGCACGTTACGGCAGCGGAACAAATACGGACGCTGACGCCAAGTAATAAAACTTCGGCAGCCCAAATCATAAACCGGCTTGGTTTTTAGCTTGAACCACTCTTGTGGGATCTCTGGGAAAATATCAAAAATGGAGCGACCAATTGCCTCGTGAGATTGCAAGCCACTGTGATGGGTCATAAACCCATTCCATACTTGTACGTTGTAATCTTTATCGATCACAACCAAACCCATGTCGACATTCTGAACCATGTCGACCATCCAATGGAATTGTTCAAATTCTGCAGGTAGATTCAGCATTAGAAGTCCTCCATTAGGTATGACAATTTGTTGTCTAGCAAAGGCAGCGACTCGTCAACGAACATAAACAGAAGATCACAACGAATTGATGTACCTTCAATGTTGTAGCTCACTTCAAATGTCATGGTTCGACTAAATGCCCCCGTGGTTGATTCAATAATTGAATCGATAGAGATGTGCTGCCCGAGCAATACAGGAGAACTCTGGAAGAATCGCACCTCAGATTGCTCACCTAAACCATTCAAGAATGCGCCTACCAAGATATTAGAGATATCCATCAGCAGTTCGAGCTCTTCTAACTCTTCGCTATCTGCTGGCACCTTCATTAGCTTTTTCAAGTCAGAGACACTTGAGTCACTTAGGATAACCAGTGCTTCGCCCGCAATGCCTTCTCCACAAAACCCCTGACAAACACCTGAGACGTTGTCATGAGATGCTAAATCTCTCAATGCCATATGAAGCTCACTGACTTCGAAGATATTTACGTTTGGAAGTGGAAGCTGAACAAAAACATCAAAGTGACGCGCCAAGGCATCTGCCGCTCGACCAATCGACACGTTAGCCACTTCCATGTAAATATCACGACGACGCAGAATAGGCAGCTCAATCGTTGTAGGAGTGATGACCTGTGGACGATCATTAGGCTCAATCAGCTCTTTTAACGTCGCTTTAAGCTCGTCTTTACCAATTGGCTTTTGAATAAACGCTTTCGCACCGAGTGCAAATACACGCTCTTTTGCTTTGGGTTGAATATCACCAGACACGACCACAACTGGGGTTTGAATGCCTAAGCGTTTCATGTTTTCCAATGTTTCAAAACCATCCATCTCTGGCATGGTCAAATCAAGAAACATCAGTTTAAATTCTTTCTGCGCTAGTTCTTCTAGCGCGTTTTTACCATGAATGGCAAATGTCACGTCTGCATTTAATGTTGCCGGCAGTGATCTTGCCATCTGTTTGCGTGCTAACGCAGAGTCATCACAGATGAGTACAGGAAAAGACATTCTACCACCTTTATATATTCAACAATCTGCGCAGGAGTCTAACAGATTGTCGCAGCACAAAGTACGAGAAAACTAACGAGGAGTTTTTATTATTTCTTGTTTACCGGACTAGCATACGCAATATGAATAGATGAGTGAACCAGTGAACCAATAAAAAACGCAATTCCCTATACATTTAGTGATGTTGCGCAAGTGTGATTAAAACTTCGACAAAGCCTGATACGCAAAGGGTTGCTCTTAGCAATTAGAATGAAAAAGATAATCTAGAAGGCAAAAAGGCACCCAATATATCCTATAACCTCGAAATGCGTGGTTACTTGGATATCAAGAGTGCCTAAGAAGATAAAACTTTTCGGTCTTTCTATGGCACACCGTGACCTTTTGAAGCGACCCAAACTCGGTACCACTGCTCACGCGTCAATTCAATATTCAGTGCATTAACCGCTGAGTGAACTCGCTCAATCTTACCCGAACCAATAATAGGCATTGGCTTCGATGGTAAACGACGAACCCAAGCGTAAATCACTTCATCAATACTGTTCGCACCGACTTCTTCACGAATCATTTCTAACTCGTTGCGAACACGAACCGCTTGCTCTGTATCACCCGTAAAGATTGAACCACCACCTAGACATGACCATGCCATCGGGCGCACTCGTAAAGTTTGCATCTGGTCTAACGTACCATCGTGTGCAACTTCAAAGTTAAGGGGGTTGATTTCCACTTGGTTAGTCACAAGTGGCTTGCTTAAGCGCGATTGCAAAAGTTCAAATTGACGAGGTGTGAAGTTAGAAACACCAAAGTGCTTCACCTTACCGACTTTATGAAGCTCCGAAAACGCTTCTGCCACTTCATCTGCATCCATCAAAACGTCAGGACGATGAATCAAGAGCACGTCAATCTCATCAACATTTAAACGCTCAAGTGAGTTGTTGACGGATTGGTAGATATGCGCCGCACTAGTATCATAATGATTGATCTTACGCTCAGGTGTTTTATCACCACACAAGTTAATGTCGCATTTGGTCACGATCTGGATTTGCTCACGAACACTTTTATCCAACGCCAATGCTTCACCAAACAGCGCTTCACATTCGTAGTTACCGTAGATGTCAGCATGGTCGACAGTCGTAATACCTAACTCAATATGTTGCTTTAGGAATGACAAACGTTCTTGCGCTGTCATGCCCCAATCTACTGCACGCCAATATCCTTGAACCAGCTCAGAAAACTCTGGACCGTTTGGTGCAGTCACTACTTTTGCAACCATGGGTTTCTCTCCTTTTCTTAATCTGCTTTCATCCTAGTCTTGTTTTACCGTTCGCTCAACGGGTAAACTTTCGCAATTCGAACTGGAGTACGAAATATGTCTTTTGCCCAACGACTCGCCACCCTTATAGGCGAAGAAAGCGTCAGCGGCTTCGCTCGACGCGTCGATGTATCTGAAGCTTTGATCAGGAAATATCTCAAAGGAAGTGAGCCAAGTTTAACCAAAGCGAACCAAATAGCGATGCGAGCAAACTGCTCACTAGAATGGCTAGCGACGGGTTGTGGTTACTTATATCGCCAAGCCGAAGTAGTGGATATGGAGGCTTACAAACTCGCCTATCAACATGTCATGAATGGTGTAATTTCTGGGGAAGAAGAAGCGCAGCACCGCAAATTGGTTGCGGGTTATCAGTATCTACGCGCGCATAAAAAGTCGGATGGATTTTTGGATGAATCTGCGATGGCGACATTTTTGGCTCTCCATCACGAAAACAAAACTGAGGCTTCAGACGTCTAAAGCATAACACTTTAGAAACGGATCACCTTTAGTTCAATCATCTCGCCATCGCTGTTTAACATGACGTTTAATCTTGGCGTTGGCGTGCCAAACTCTTGTGCTAACACCCAGTCAATACTACGTGGCGCTTGCTGTGGATAGCGATTAATAAAGACAATCAGCTCTTTATCTACCTCTTCAGGCGTGGCGTGCCTCATCGCTTCAGAAATATCATATTGTTGCCCATCAATCTCCACCTTCTGCATCACCAGCCCATCTTTCCTCAAATTTAAAATCAGTTCGCTCAAACTCTGGGGTTGGTACTCGGTAAGAAAAGACAAATAGACCTCACGATCTTCTATTGTTGACTCTCCGTAGAGATGCTGATGGTAGTAGTGAAAATCATCCAAACAAAACGCTTCGGTACTATCTTGTGTCTCACATCGATACCAAGCTCCACCTGTCGTTATCGCTTGTTGAATTTGTTCAACAGGAGCACTCGATAATATCGCCTGCCACCATAGATCTTGAGCCGATGTAGTTTGAGAAAATAACCCTGAGAAGATGAGCAAACAAAGAGAAAAGCGCGACATGGTATTACTTGACGATTAAATTTGATGTTATCGAAAACGCTATCTTTGCCCCTATACCTAAGATAAGCAAGTACTCAGCTCGAATTTCAGACACAAAAAAGCGGACCTTCTAGCCCGCATCAATCTTTGTATAAAGCCTAAACCGCGTAATCCATCACGCCGAGAACCATTACGAGAAAACAGAATGCCATACCAAAATGGAATTATCAACACTTCATACGGTTATTTAAAATAAGTAACGGGGAAGATAATAGGCATTAAAAAGGCGCACCTATGCGTGCGCCTCTGCCTCGTGACTCAATCGTGAGTATGCGAATCGGGAAGTCTATTGATGCATCCCGAACAAATAACGAGGAATTTCTGTAGGGTTTGAATCCATCCAAATTGTGTGTAAAACCTCACATCCCTCCTTCTGAAGCAGTCATGTTGCTTTACACTTAAAGCATGGTTCATTTTGCTCAGAAAACAAGTTTTACCGATAAAAAAATAGTGCCATATATGGGATCAATAGCACAAAGTTTATCAATATTTAGACAATCGACACTTGAACCGCTCAATAGTGGAAAGCTAAATTGCATCTTTATTGATTAGGTCTAGACTCTCCTGAGCGTATAATTTCTTCCGTCCCTTCCAATCTGTAGTCAGGAGAATCTGTTAATGACCAAACGCGAGAGAATTGTGAAATCTGTGTTAGCGCACGTACCTAAAGATGCGATTAACCAGTTTGTCTCTCGAGGGTCAACGCCAACTTCATTTTCCGTCCTCTTTATGGCGGCCATCGTTGGTACGCTAGCAGGTCTTGTCGGCACTTACTTTGAGATTGCTGTTCACTTTGTTTCTGAAACCCGTACTGAGTGGTTAAAAAGCGAAATCGGTAGCGTGCTGCCTTTGTGGCTGGCCGCAATCTTAATCAGTGGTGCATTAGCATTCATCGGTTACTACCTTGTGCACCGTTTCGCACCAGAAGCCTCTGGCTCCGGCATTCCTGAGATAGAAGGTGCAATGGACAATATTCGCCCGGTACGTTGGTGGCGTGTCATCCCGGTGAAGTTCTTTGGCGGTATGGGCGCACTTGGCTCAGGTATGGTTTTAGGTCGTGAAGGTCCAACTGTACAAATGGGTGGCGCGGTTGGTCGCATGGTTACCGATATATTTCGTATTAAAGACGATGATACTCGCCACTCTCTATTAGCATCCGGTGCAGCCGGTGGTTTAGCCGCGGCGTTTAATGCACCGTTAGCAGGCATCATGTTTGTTGTTGAGGAAATGCGTCCTCAATTTCGCTACTCTTTAATTTCTATTCGAGCAGTGATCATTTCGGCGATCATGGCAAACATTGTGTTTCGCGCGATTAACGGTCAAGAAGCGGTAATCACCATGCCGCAATACCAATCACCGGAATTACAATCATTATGGTTGTTCTTGCTACTCGGTTCTTTGTTTGGCGTATTTGGTGTGATTTTCAATAAGCTAATCACCATCGCGCAAGACAGCTTTGTTGCCCTACATAAAAACGACCGTAAACGTTACTTGATCACAGGTACTATTTTGGGCGGTGTGTTTGGCTTGCTACTGCTTTATGTTCCTCAGCTAACCGGCGGCGGTATTGGCTTGATTCCAGACATTACCAACGGCAACTACTCAATTTCTATTTTAGTTATGCTGTTCGTTGGTCGTGTGATCACTACCCTACTTTGTTTTGGTTCTGGTGCACCTGGTGGTATCTTCGCTCCAATGCTGGCTTTGGGCACATTGTTTGGCTATGCATTTGGAGCAAGTGCAGACATGCTGTTACCTTCATTGACTATCGAACCAGGTGTCTTCGCAATTGCAGGCATGGGGGCTCTATTTGCCGCAACAGTACGTGCGCCAATCACAGGTATCTTACTGGTTATCGAGATGACCAATAACTACTACCTGATCCTACCACTTATTATTACCAGCTTAGGCGCAGTAATAGTGGCGCAATTACTTGGTGGACAACCAATTTACAGCCAGTTGTTACATCGTACGCTTAAGAATGACAAGCTACGTCAACAAGATCTGCCTGAAAACCAAGCTTAACCTAATATACCCAAGGTACTTGGGTGTACCGGCTCCAAATTATCTTTCACCATTAAGATTCTTTTGGAGCCAGTAATTCTACTTTTTTGCAAGTCTCTACATAAATCTCCTACCAAACTCACAAAATTCCCATTCTCTGGAATTTACCTATCATAATGAAAGGTAAGAAGACGTTAAACTTGTTAGTATTTGCGCCTTAAATTAGAGCAATTAACCCATTTCTGGAGCCGTTTTGAACTGGAAAAGACTTGTGCAGTTTTATAGTGTTCCGCCGTCACAAGCGGCGTTAGCACTAGGCATGATAGGGCTTGGACAAGCTTGGGCTTTGTACATTCCACAGATTGGAGAACCAATAAGACCATTTCTTGCTGCACTCGGAGCTCTTCTTCTTACCCCGGTTCTACTTAAATACGCCACCAGCCCTCGACTGTTTATGGCGGACATCAAGCACCCACTGAGCGGTAGTTTAATGGCGCCAATGAGCATGGCGTTACTCATGCTGTGTGACTATCTTGCCGTGGTAACGCCAATCATTGCCTACCCGCTGTGGTTTATGGCGGTGTTACTGCATTTCACGATGATGGTGCTGTTCTTTGGTTTTCAAATCATGAACTTCAAGATGTCGAACATAGTGCCAAGCTGGTTTCTTTATCCTGTGGGCTTGATCAGCTCTTCTCTTGCTGGCTCTCAGTTTGGACACAACGTGTTTTCTGAAACTTTGGCGATGATGTGTATCGGCATTTACTTCTTCATGTTGCCTTTGGTGTTGTATCGCTTGGTATTCTTTGGCTCTCTGCCGCGTCGAGCACGACCAACACTCGCGATCATGGCTGCGCCTGTGAATCTTTCTCTGGCTGCGTACCTAGTCAACTTTGCGCAACCAGATCCGATCCTGACGGGCGCACTGGCAGGCATCGCCATTACGATGACCTTGTTAATTTATCTGTGTTATTTCCGTTTGATGCGTTTGAAGTTTCAACCATCTATCGCAGCGGTCACCTTTCCTTCCGTGATCAGTGCGATTGCAATGCATCGTCTCACCACATTCTTCGCGGAATCTCACCCGCATTGGCATTGGTTACACGATTTTGGATTTCTAGAACTAAGCATCGCAACCGTGCTCGTGGTTTGGGTGTCTGCTGGTTATGTCAAAATGTACTGGCCAGAGCTTGTTAGGACACCATCGAAACAAACATAAAAAACGGCCTCATTGTGAGGCCGTTTTCTTTTGTCTTCAACGAGCAACGTTACCCGATGAACTTCGACACAAAATTGCTGATGTTGGTCATGCTTGATGCCGCCATTACCACCACAATCGCAATTCCCGTAAAGGTTAAATAGACCGGATGCTTGTAGTCACCCACAATATCTTTTCTGCGTGTCGCTACCAACATCATGCCTAGTACAATTGGCAAAATAATGCTGTTAACCAAACCTGCAAGCATAAGAAGTAGAATCGGCATGTTCATGGTCACTGTGCCAAGTGATGTGATAATGATAAAGCCAACGCACCACACTTTCTCGTTACGAGCCACGATTGGGAATAGAGTTTTGATCAGGGAGATGGCCATGTACGAGTTCCCCACAACCGAGGTAATCGACGCGACAAATAATACCAAGCCAAAAATGAAGTAACCCACTTCGCCAGCACCTTGACGGAAGGCATCAGCAGCCGGGTTTGCAGAATCCAACGTTGCGCCTGTCGCAATCACACCAAATACGGCTAAGAACAGCAGAATACGAATCACCACTGCAATAGAAATGCCCGCCCAAGCCGCGGTTTTAATCGCCGGAACCTTGTCTTTTCCTTGTAAGCCGATATCAACCAAGCGTTGTGCGCCCGTATAGTAACCACCGACGGCACCACCCACAATGGTCAGTGTTGGGAGCAGTAAGCTACCAATATCTGTCGGCATCACCGCTGCGCTCATGGTTTCACCCATTGGTGGCAAACTGGTCATTGCAACGTAAGCAATCAGAATGATCATAAACAGACCAAGATAGCGCGCCATCTGATCCATACGTTTAGATGCATTGTGCACCACAAACAGCAGGCATCCCACAACCCCGGTAAACAAAGCCCCCCAGGTAGTATCAACCCCTGTTAGCACATTGATGCCAAGTGCAGCTCCACTCACGTTGCCAAAGTTGAACGCTACCGCACCAAGAGCAAGGAGAATACCCACCACGTAGCCCATGCCCGGAGCTACTTTATTGGCAATGTCTTGAATACGCATGCCAGATACACCCACAATGCGCCATAAGTTCATCACGATACCGAAAGTAATGAACATGGATGCAAAGACTGGAAACGCCATGTCAATTTTGTAGATATTGGTGAAGACTGCTGTCTGAGTTAAAAAGCCAGGACCAACAGAAGTAGTCGCCATTAAGAACGCGACACTAAGAATAGCTTTCTTTTGCCAGCTATTTTCCGAGGCTTGTGCAGAAGTCGGAATAGAAGAGTGAACGGTAGTTTGTGTGGTCATGCCAAGTCTCAATATTGTTGCCTTTCTATTATTAGAAAAAAGAAAGACAACTGACCGAGATCAGCTGAACTTGAAGAATCAGATAAG
Source organism: Vibrio harveyi NBRC 15634 = ATCC 14126 = KCTC 12724 (assembly GCF_001591145.1). Classification (GTDB taxonomy): domain Bacteria; phylum Pseudomonadota; class Gammaproteobacteria; order Enterobacterales; family Vibrionaceae; genus Vibrio; species Vibrio harveyi. Next base: position 50,302 of record NZ_BCUF01000031.1, read on the forward strand.
CAAATCAAATAAGAGAGAAAACCCTCGCAACCGTTTGCTGGGCGCGGATATTAAAGGCAACTCAAATAACTGTCAACACGAAGTTCGATAAATGATTTTTGTCGTCTCAAATCCATCTTATCTATGACTTTCAGATAGATACAAAAAAGGATGGCATTTACCATCCTCTTAGAAACTTGCTTGATTACTTAGCGTAAACCGTGGAAAAACTCGGCACGTGTCGCTGGGTTGCTTTTGAAAATACCACCCAATGCTGTCGTCGTTGTTTCGCTGGTTGCATCCATAACACCACGAGATTTCACGCAGTAGTGCGTTGCATCAATAGTCACCGCCACATCATCTGAACCTAGCAACGTTTGAAGTGCTACAAGAATTTGCTGTGTCATACGCTCTTGAACTTGAGGGCGCTGTGCAAAGAAGCGGACAATACGGTTGATCTTAGACAGACCAATGATTTTGCCACGTGGGATGTAAGCAACGGCAGCTTTGCCATCGATCGTAACAAGGTGGTGTTCACAAGTACTGGTCACTGTGATGTCTTTCACGCGAACCATCTCACTTACATTCATCTTGTTTTCAATCACAGTGATTTTCGGGAAATTGGCGTAATCTAGACCGGAGAAGATTTCGTCCACGTACATCTTAGCGATACGATGCGGCGTTTCCTCTAGACTATCGTCAGTAAGGTCAAGTTGAAGCAAACTTAAGATCTCACGCATGTGGTGTTCGATCTTCTCTTTCTTCTCTTCACGGCTTACATTGTTTGGGCGCATTGGCGTTTCCAAACCACGTTGCTCTAGCGCTTCTTTTACTAACTTCGCTGACTCGCTAAGACCTGACATTCCACTTCCTCTTTTGTTACTTCAGCCGATTGTACAAATCCAACCAAAATTGCATTCATACTTTTCGCTTTGAGTTGCTCAGTTCGTGTCTTTCCACCAAGTCACATCAAATGAAGGTACTGAGCTGATTTTCTTGAGCTCCGCAGGTTTTTTACCCCTTTCGGATGGCTGACAAGGATACTCGGATTTTTGAATAATTACACCCATATTTTATAGGTGGACATTCTTACTCGGTCCCCTTTTTATGGTAAAGTTGCCACAAAACAAAAGAACACAGGATTTTCTCAATGGGCTGCTGCGACGCACCTGGCTTGATGCCAATTGAAGAAGCGATGGATAAAATGCTATCGCGAATCAAACCTATCCAAACCACTCTTTCTCTTCCACTTGCTGATGCTCTTGGCTTTGTACTGGCAGAAGACATCTTGTCTCCTATCCATGTGCCACCATTCGATAACTCAGCAATGGACGGTTACGCAATTCGCATTCAAGATCTTGAGTCGTCTTCGGTACTGCCTTTGGCGGGCAAATCATTCGCAGGGCAACCTTTTGAAGGTGAATGGCCTCAAGGTACCTGTGTTCGCATTATGACTGGCGCAAAAATCCCTGAGGGTTGTGACGCCGTTATCATGCAAGAGAACACCGAAGTAACGGATGCAGGTGTTCAGTTCAACCAAACGGACGTGAAGCCACAAAACAACATCCGCCCAACAGGTGACGACATCAAGCAAGGCGACATTGTACTTGCGCAAGGTGCTCGTTTAACGCCGCGTGATATTCCAATGATTGCGTCTCTTGGCGTCAGCCATGTGACCGTCGTTCGTAAACCAAAAGTGGCGTTTTTCTCTACTGGTGATGAGCTAAAACCACTGGGTGAATCGCTAGAAGAAGGTCAAATCTACGACAGCAACCGTTACGGGATCAAACCGTTGATTGAAAACTTTGGTTGTGAAGCCGTCGATTTAGGCATCATCCCCGACTGCCCAGAAACACTCAAAGCGACCTTTGAAAAAGCACAAACGTTGGCTGATGTCGTTGTTACCTCTGGTGGCGTCAGCGTTGGCGAAGCGGATTACACAAAAGACATTCTTGAAGAACTTGGTGAGATCGGTTTCTGGAAACTGGCAATCAAGCCAGGTAAGCCTTTCGCCTTTGGTAAGCTAAGTACTGCTTGGTTCTGTGGTCTGCCGGGCAACCCTGTTTCTGCGGTGCTAACCATGTACGTGCTTGTTCAACCGATGTTGGCAAAACTCGCAGGACATACAGAGTGGAAGGCTCCGGAGTCTATTCCAGCGACAACCAAAACAGCATTTAAGAAAGCACCGGGGCGTACCGATTACCAACGTGGCATCTATACCTTAGAAGATGGCAAGTTTGTGGTTGAAACAACAGGTAACCAAAGCTCTGGTGCATTCCGATCAATGAGCCTAGCGAACTGTTTTGTTGTATTGGAGCGTGAACGCGGCCGCGTCGAAGTAGGCGAAACGGTTCAGATTCAACTATTCAACTCAACCCTTTACTAGGAAGTCGTTGTGGATATTCTTTCTGATCAGGAAATGTTGCGTTACAACCGCCAAATCATTCTTCGTCAATTTGACTTTGATGGGCAAGAAGCACTTAAGCAAGCATCGGTATTGATGCTTGGTGCTGGCGGTTTAGGCTGCGCCTCAAGCCAATACTTAGCGACTGCCGGTGTAGGTAAAATCACATTGATTGATGATGATATCGTTGAGCTATCTAACCTACAGCGTCAAGTGCTGCACCACGATGCAGATATTGGTCGTAAGAAGGTCGAGTCAGCGGCTGAGGCACTAAGGGAGCTAAACCCACATATTGCCGTGGACACCATTGCAAAACGCCTTGATGATACTGAGCTCAAAGAACTCATCGAACAACACACTATCGTTGTAGATGCATCAGATAACGTAGATACACGCAACCAACTCAACCGCTTGTGTTTTGAAACAAAAACACCATTGGTTTCGGGTGCAGCTATTCGCATGGAAGGGCAAGTAAGCGTATTCACTTACGATGATCCTACTCAACCATGTTACCAGTGCTTAAGCGCCCTCTTCGGCAGCGGTGCGTTAAGTTGTGTCGAAGCCGGAGTCATGGCGCCTGTTGTGGGTATTGTTGGCGCCGTTCAAGCGATGGAAACAATTAAAGTCATTGCGAATTACGGTCAACCCAAAAAAGGGAAGATTTTAATCCTTGATGCACTCAGCATGTCTTGGCGAGAAATGAACCTAATGAAAATGCCAAGCTGCCCGGTTTGCAACTAACCCACCTTGTTTAAATAAGCCCGCTTTTGCGGGTTTATTTTTGACTTCTACAGAACAAAAAACCGCCCGATAAGGGCGGAAAGTCAGCTAGGCGACTGAACAAAGGAACTTTAAATACTAAGACCAACTCACTTCACGCACTAAGCCACTCTTATATTCATTTCTCAGGTCGATACCCGTTCGATAATCGACGATATCTTCAATAGTGAGTACTGGCATTCCATGGCGCCTTGCAAACTCAATGGTCTCTGGCAGTTTCGCCATGGTTCCATCAGGGTTAGTCAGTTCGCAAAGGATCCCTGATGGGACTAAGTTTGCTAGATACATCAAATCGATCGTACCTTCGGTATGACCTCGACGGGCCAACACGCCATTTGTTTTCGCAACCAGCGGAAAAACATGGCCTGGTCTTGCTAAATCTTCTGGTTGAGCATCAAAATAAGTGGCCGTTTTGACCGTTGTAACGCGATCTTTCGCAGAGACCCCCGTGGTCACTCCTTCTTTCGCTTCAATCGAAACCGTAAAAGCGGTCTGGTTTTTACTGCAATTATCTTTCACCATCGGAGGAAGATCTAACCAATTGGCGCGTTCCTCCGTTAAGCACAAACACACGATACCGCTGCCTTCGCGGATCATGAGCGCCATTTGTGCTTCAGTAAGATGCTGTGCAGAGAAGATAAGGTCGCCCTCATTCTCGCGATCCTCATCATCCATTAATAGAACACCAAGGCCATTTTTCAGAGCCTCAATCGCTCTTTCTACCCTTTGTACTGGAGTGCCAAACTCATCTAGTAGTGACGTTGAGCTCATAGTTTCTTCTCCCCAATTCTGATTACAAATAAGCGAACGCATCCGCGTAAAGTTGCTCTGGTTCTGCTCCTCTTTTGTCACAGAACCAATCACGAGCGACTTCAACCATTTTGCAAGGACCGCACAAGTAGATATCGAACTCAGCTAAGTTACGGAAATCACTCATCACACACTCCAACACCTTTCCTTGCTTAGCGTATTGCGGACAGGTTGATATTTCAGTGACTGGCACGTAACTGATATTTTTGTTTTCAAGCGCAATATCCACCAGTTCGTCATGCACATACAGGTTATCCATATCCTTGGCACCCCAATAGACGTAAATCGGCTGGGTAAACCCTTGCTCCAAGCTATTTTTCAAAATACTAAGGGTGTACGACATTCCGGTCCCGCCTGCGACCAATAACAAGGGTTTGACACTCTCATCACGCAGCCAAGCCTCGCCTCGCGCCTCACTTACTTCAACCATGTTACCGCAGACCCACGAATTGGTGAGTTCTTCCATCACAAGCGTATTTTTCTTGCTGATATCTGAGCCACCAATATGGAGTTCTAAAAACGCACAATTTGAGGGACATGAGGCTATAGAAAACGGTAAGCTGCCAAAGCTTAAGCTAACGTTAATGTACTGCCCTGCCCTAAACTCAAAAGGCTGACTCGGCTTGAGCAACACTCGGAATATGAAGCTTGTTAACGGCTCAATTTTTTCTATCGAACATAACATCTCAGTTGCCCCCTTCACTCTTAGCAGTAAACGCTTGAGACATACTGAGAGCACACCCCTTCATACCTCGCGTCTTAACTCTTCTAACGATCTCAACAGTGGTTCCTGGACGATCGCCTTCTTCTTCTCGCACAATGCCGATGTCATCCGTCACTAGAAAACATGGATAGCTAACCGCCGAGGCATCCATATAGCTCATCAGTCCTGGCTGGCCATGAGGAAGCGGCTTTAATGTTTTAGGATCCAGAGCTCTTGCAAAGACCCAAGGCGGTACACGCTTTTTGTGTTCTGTATCTTCAAAAAAGCAGGTGTTCAGTTCAACTTGATTAAATGTGTCTCGAATCTGCTCTGGGCTTTCTAAGGTAAAAGTCTCACACAAAAGTTGGTTGAACTCGTCTCTATCGAGCGATTGATCCTGATGTTTTTTCCAGCCGCCGCCAGTGATGATGTAAAGATCGCGACCACCATTGAAAGTTTGACCTTGCTCGCGCATGAAACAGCACAGTAGATAGATAAAATAAGGAGGGCCGATAAGACAAATGGTTTTACCAGACTGCTTAATACGATTCATATTAGCTAGCGTCGCCTCAAAGTCGATCTCATCCTCAGTGACAGTAAATGCGGTCGGATAAAGGAGCTCGACTAAGCTCATGACGTATTTGAACCAAATATTGTTGGCATTAAAGCGATCTGGGCCTAAGTTCACCAACTCCATCTGATGGTCAAACCAATCACCAACGTAATTCATACCGAAATTTACTGAGCCAAGAAGCCGCTCAATACTGAGTCTATCTCGTGCAACAATACTTTTGATGCCACTAGTGCCACTGCTAGTAAAGCGATTCTCGACCTCGTCATCGTCAAGTGTTAGTAGGGTCTTCAACTTAAAAATAGAAGTAGGGAAAACGGGGATATCGTTGAGATCTTCCACCACCTCTCCGACTCCCAGCCTCTCGCAGAACTGACGATAATCATCATTATTGTGGTAATGGTATTGATATGCCCCTTTAACAAGGCGAGATGTCAGCTGTTTTTGTTCCTGCAATGACCATTGCTGAGGAGTTCCCATGAAAATCAAGTCATCGATTTCTGTGCTCGCTGCGATATTTTCCTGCTTAACCGCTGAAAGTACGTCCATATAAATGCCTCTATTAGTTAGCGCTATCGCGCGAAAAGAATGGTGATATAAGGGGCATCGCTGCCCCTTCAGCATCAGTTAAACGTTACGAGTGGTATTTGACGATGTTGGCGTTTACCACATCGATAACCGCTCTTTGCTGCGCTTTATCTTCCATCGACTCAAAAGACATCAATAGGTCCGCAGCACCACAACACTCAATCGCAACTCGCGCTGCCTGAGTACTTTCTTCATAAGTACCGATGGCATTTTCTGACAACAGCTCTCCCATTTTTTGCTCAAAGTCGGTATTTGAGTAAGATTCACGGACAAACTCTTCCAAATACACGCGAGCTTCTGCCCTTGCTGCTTCACCATCTACATTTTGGTTGACCAGCAGCGTCAGCTTGTGTCGAACCTGACTAACATCGACACCATGTGCCTGAGCAACTTCGTGGTACAAACCGGCGTATTCTTTTCTTTGAGCGTTTGAGTCGTCCCATCTAAACACGAGTGGAAGCCCTAACTTAGCCGCCCATTCAACCACTTCTTTGCTCGTCGCATTCACAAATTGCGCAGGACCGCCTTCAGTGAACGCGTGTGGGTTAACGGAGATTTTAGGAAAACTATAAAAATCATTGTTTGGATGGCAGTACCCAGTAGTGAATGCATCATTGATGATCTTGTGACACTCACTGAACAACTGAAACTGAGAATCCGTTGGTCGATTAAAGAAGCGCATATCTGCACTCTTTTCACAATCACTAAAGCCAAAGGCAAAACGGCCTTCACTCATTTGGTCAAGTAGACACGCTTCTTCCGCCACACGTACTGGATGATGCGTGGTAATAACGTGATTCAACGAAGCCACTTTGGCGTTCTTTGTCATACCAAGTAAAAAACCAGCCACTGTTAGTGGGGCACCAACCACACCATTGTTCGAGAAATGGTTTTCGTAAACAGCCAACGTGTCAAACTTCAACTGATCTACGTAATGTGCGGTATCTAACATTTCTTCGATGACTTGATCAGAAGAACGCTTTGAATTCATAAAATTGAGGAAGAATAATCCAAATTTCATGTCTCTTTCCTTTTAGAAAATATTAATTACTGTTTTTCTTTGAGATATGGCATCACATCAGACTGGAATAGCTTCATAGATGCGATAATTTCTTCTTCAGAACCGTTTGCTTCAAAACCACAACAAATATTGTCAATACCCGTCGCATCGATATCTTGCTGGATAATCGCGATACACTCTTCAGGCGTCCCTACTGGGTTGATTTCGTAGCTGTAATCAATTCGGCGATTGGTGTCTTTGTGGCCTTTCAACACAAAATCACGCCATTGACCTTTATTGAAGTCGTAACCTTTTGTTTGGTCAGAGTCGTCAAAAATCTTGGTGGCATTCACGTATGAGTCGTACCAATGGCCCAAGAAGTTGCGGCAAATATCTTTGGCTCTATTTGAGTCATGATCGACGGAGGTGATGTAAGACAAACAGTGGTCAATCTTAGTCACATCGTAGCCATGTTCAGTCGCGACTTCGTTGTAAAGATCAAGCTGCGCTTTCTTCTCGTGAGTGTTGATGATCCAGCTTAGAATCATTGGTAGGCCACGCTCTGCAGCCCATTCTGTCGTTGATGCTGACTCCGCGACGACATAAACAGGAGCACCACCTTGTGTGTAAGCCGATGGATTCAGTTGGATTTTCGGGAACTTAATATGTTCGTTATCCGCCGCGATATAGCCTTCATTGAAGCCTTCTTTCATCAAGTCATACCAACAGTCCATTAAGGCTCGGCTGTTATCCATGTCTGTACCAAAGACACGAAAATCTTTATCGTACAAACCGCGACAAATACCAAAACGGAATCGTCCTTTTGACATTTGATCCAGTAGGTTTACGTCTTCTGCTTGTCGAACCGGATGGGCAGTCGGCAATACGATAGCTGCAGTGCCAACGTTGAGCGTTTCTGTCGCACCTAATAGGTGTGCGGCAGCAACATAAGGATTCCCTAACAACCCAAATTCAGTGAAGTGGTGCTCTAGCAACCAAACGGTGTCGAAGCCACAACCTTCAGACGCTTTGCCCAGATTAACCAATCGCTTCATCACTTCGGTCTGAGATAGCTCAGGTGGCTGATAAGTGAGAAGGAAGTTTCCAAATTTCATAACATTTCCTTATTTGTTGGTATTACGATAAGACCTAAGCCATTTCTGGCGTACGGCTTTCAATTTCCGCTTTCAAGCGACGTTCATTCACAGTCGCGATGGTGAGTTGTTCAAAATCAGGCTCGATAAAGTCGACGTCGATTTCTAAGCTGCCTCCATCCATTGCGATGGCGGCTTTGGTGACGGATTGGTAAAAATTACGTAACACGACCAAGTTTTCGCCCAAGTCATGAGAGCTACCAAGCAAGGAGTAGAGCTTGCAATGCCCAGTGCGGATATGCGCTAACATGTCATAGACTTCTTCTTGCTTAACCCAATCATCGTTGTTAGCGGTAAAGGCGATTAAAGGAACCGAGGTATTGGCTACTTTGTCGAGAGTAGAATCTAAGGTATCCCAGTGATGCTCGAAGCAGTCGCGAACGAACACTTCAGAACCAAGCTTATGACCTTCAAAATCAAGATCGTTTGGTAGCTCATCGATAGGCAAACTGAGGTAATCAAAACCAAGCGCTTTTTCTAGTGTGTCACGCAAGTTCACCACACCAACCGCAGTAATCAGAAAAGACAGCTCCAGATCAGAGATAACTTCATAGGCGACACGAGCTGAGAGACTTGCCGCAATCAAGCCAATGTTTTGTGTGCCCTTGGTCTGCAGCCAGTGATAAACAGTGCACAAACTATTTTTGCCCGTCGTCATGGTGAATTCATCAATCGAACCCGAGCTGAGCCCCACATGATGAAGAGAATCGTAACGGAACACATGGAAACCATTTTCAGATAGATACTCGGCCAACCCAGCAAAGTGATCCATTCTTCTGGCAAAACCAGAAGCAATTAAAATGGTGTTATTTTTAGAAGGCACATTTTCTTTTGGGGGCGTTTCCCAGACGTGGAGTTCCTGACCATTGTTCACGCGCAACACGTGTGCAATAGTCTTGCATTGATTATTCATTGTAATTTTCCTTATTTAAGGGACGAAAACCAAGAATTTATCTTCTTCAAGAAAGCGGGTTTGCTCTATTTCGACAGATACATCCTTAGTGGTGAAGTTATATGGTCTTTCATGAGAAACAAATCGAACTAAACGTTGAAGAGGGCGCATTGCATCATGTGCGCCACCAGCTCTAAATATATTATTCATCCCAGATTCAACGATTCTTTCTACCCCTTTTGCGGCGAATGCATCTCGATATTTCTTGGAAGATTCCCATGGATAAAAAGAAATCGTTTGTGTTTGATGTTTTTCTATATATTGAACAACATCATCAACCTTATTTATTTTGTGGACATAAACGCAACGACTTAATGGATGGTTATATTCAACCCCGGGCTCTGACTCGATGATCATCCAGTTATTTTCCGGTTCTGATATAACTTTCAAACCAGAAAATTGACACTCAAGACGAGTCATAGAAAATAAAGCTTCATCATCAAAACTTTGTTTTGATTTTGGTAAAACTTCTTGATAGAGATTCAGTTTTTCAACAAGTTTTAATTTAAATTCTTCATACTTATCTCCAGAAAAATAAATATTCTGAGTAGAAAAGCAGGCATTTTGGTCATAAAAGCAAATATCATGGGCAACACCCGAGGCGGCTTCTTCTAGATCGGCTGGATGGTCTAACACGGTAAAACTCTTCTTTGGACCAAACTTCAAAACATCGATATGTGAAGGAGAATGCTTAACCGCCCAATCAATGGCATCCCGCCCCCCCCAAGCAACCACTGCATCCATATGACTGAGTAACTCTTCAGCGAGTGTCGTATCCGATGCATGAGGCCAATACAATACGGAGATGGAACGAGAAATTGGATGATTCGGATCGACGTCAATAAAGCTCATCGCTAGCGCGTGGGCAGTAAAAGGATCCGATGCTGACATTCTCACAATACATTGATTTCTCGTCAGTATGCCTCGTAGTATTGAGGTCACACCGGAGAGAGGAACATTCCCCGCAAGCAAATGCATCGTGCGTCCTTTAGGAAAAGCCCTCACATAACACTCACCCTGCGGTAGCCATTCATCTTGTATATGCGTAGAGCCAAGTTCGGTATCAATAATGTCGTAGAGCGCACTCTTAGAGCAAAGGATCATTGCAATCCAATTTGCCTCTAGTTTTGCCATTTGTGGTGAATACCCCAAATAAGTAATAAGAGACCGAATATATGCCCTTCTTCTTGAATACTCTTCGCTCTTCCAACGCTGCCCCGTTGTATAAAGAAAATTGATGATGTTATTAATATTTAGATCATTTAAATAATCATGATTCACCATCTGGGTTAAATGAAGATTATTAAAGGAATCAATCTTAACTTTTTTTTCTTCAAAACTGATCTCAAATCGATTTTCTTCAGTAGAAATAATTTGTCCATTTACTATTAAAGGTAAGTGTTTTTCCATATCAAGAGCTTCTCTTTTAAATTTTGGAAAACATTAATTCCTTGGATCATTTTTTTAAAGTTAATTAAAAACTTTTAACCAAATACATTAAACAGTTCAAAGTAACGAGAACTATTATCACTTAATTTAATTATAGTTCTTCTTATCTATAATTAGTCGTAACACTTAACAAATAACTAAACTTCAAACACTTTAGTTTTTGATTTTATCAGCGCTATTAAACACTAGCGGAATCATACTCATAAATATTGCATAAATTATTAATGTTATTTGTAACACTATAAATAAGTAATGATGTTTAAGTAGTTGTTACTACTAGATTTAACTGTAATTCCTCAGTAATACCCTCTCAGCCAAAGTAGTACTTTCGGTGAAAAAGTATGAACTTCATGAGAAACCACTAATGGGGTACTTCCTATTGGCGAGTGTACAAGTTAGATGTGTGACAGTGTACGTGCGGAGCTCTTTGCAAAGCGCAGGTTTTGAACTCGGATTTACCCGCTTAAAGCGATTGTCATTTTGAGATTCATATTAAAAAAAATAAAAAACTTACATCTAAAGCATTGATATTAAGGGCATTATCAGTTGGCACATTCCTTTCATTGCATATATCACGAACCAATGAGAGGGCGAATTATGAAAAGGACATCACTGTTACTTGGGACTTTAATGGCAAGTGCATATGCACAAGCCACGCCGTTCGACACCTGCCCAAGCAAAGCATACCTATTTCAATCAACCCCAGTTCAAATCTATGGCGTCAATTTGGTTACAGGTTCTACTACTCTTTTAGAGGACGACACGGGTTTAGCTTCGGGTATTAACGGCGTGGGCTTTGACTTCACTGACCGTTACATTTATGGCTACGACACTACGAACAAAAAGATAGTTCGATTAGGGAAAGACTTTCAAGCAGAAACACTGAACGTTTCCGGTCTACCTACCGATCACACCTTCTTTGTGGGTGACGTCTACAATCACGTTTACTATTTGTACCGTAAAGGGAAAGGTCTATTCTCCATTGATCTCTCCCCACTAGACTCGGATCCAAACGCAACATTAAACATCGTAAAGATTAGCTCGACGGCGACTGTCAACCTTACCGACTTTGCGTTCCATCCCGGTGACGGTTCTCTTTATGGTATCGACAACAACTCTGGTGTCCTATACCAGTTCAATCCATCAAATGGCAATGCAACTGCAATCGGTGATACTGGCGAAACAGGCACATTCGGCGCTGGTTATTTCGATGTAAACGGCAACTATTATGTATCACGTAACCAAGACGGTAAGATCTATCGTATCAACTTGTCTTCAGAAAACGCCGCTAACATTGCAGCAGGGATTGTTCCGGCAGTTGAGTTTGTCTCAAACGGACCAAGCTCAAGTCAGAATGATGGTGCACGTTGTGCAAATGCACCTGTTATTGATGAAGACGATCCTATCGATTTTGGCGATGCACCCGATAGTTACAGTACAACTCTAGCTTCTAACGGACCTCGTCACGAAGTCGACGACGTAACTTGGCTTGGTTCTGTCGCCCCAGATGGTGACGCTGACGGTCAAGCAAATGATAACTCCGTGGGCACAGCAGATGAGGATGGTGTTGGTTTTGTATCCGCGCTTGATCCTGGCTTAAGCTCCATTGTGAATGTCACCGCCTCCACTTCTGGTTATCTGTCTGCGTGGTTTGACTGGAACCGCGATGGTGACTTTGATGATGAAGGCGAACAGGTCTTTACCGATGAACTGCTTTCAGCCGGAAATAATCCACTGCCATTCGTTGTTTCTACTGCGGCAACAGAAGGTTCGAGTTGGAGTCGATTCCGCTTCAGCCAACAAACTGGGTTGAATTACGACGGTGGTTCGACATCTGGTGAGGTCGAAGATTACCCTATTGCGATCACGGGAAATGGGTATTCTGTTGAATACTTCCCAAGTGCAGAAAGCTTCGCCACCGTTGCTTATGAAGATAACTGGCCCTACACAGCAGACTACGACATGAATGACGTTGTCGTGACTTTCCAAATCACGGAAACCAGCTTAGATGGTCATGTAGAGAACATCCAAATCACTGGTGACTTGGCTGCGTACGGTGCAGACTACAAAAATGGGTTCGCCATCCGCTTACAGGGCATCTCGAGAAGCGCGATTGAAAATGGTCTCACAACACTCTCTTTTAATGGCATTGAGCAGGCGTCCAACGGGCTAGAAAGCATTTCTGACGAAGCAATATTCATCATTAGTGAAGACTTGAGCCAACATGCCTCGAGCGGTTGTAACTTCTTTAGAACAGAAGCTGGGTGCGACGACAGCGTGTCTCTCACCTTTACTCTAAACGTCTACTTTACTGAAGGCTCTGACCGTTCATCCATACAAGCGATGCCTTACGACCCGTTCATCTTCGCGACTCCAGGAACTTACCATGGTGACGGCATTACTTTCCAACCAGGACGTAAATGGGAAGTTCACTTAGCCGACCAAGCGCCAACAGAGCAATTTGATGACCAAAACCTCTTCGGTGTTGGTGTGGACGCAAGTAACCCTTCACAAGGTGTGTACTTTAAAACTGCGAACAACCTACCTTGGGCACTATTAATCGTTGAGGATTGGGATTGGCCACTCGAACGTATCGATATGGTTGAGGCTTATCCTCAGTTCAAAACATGGGCTGAATCTGCTGGCGAGTTAGGTACAGATTGGCATACCGCTCCAACACCAAACAAGTGCTACATTCCATAGGGAGAGAACATTATGAGAACTTTAATTACAATCATCATGGGATTAGCTTTAACAGCATGTGGCGGTGGTGGTGGAGGCGGTACGAGTGCGCCCCCTCCACCGACACAGACTGCAGTGCCAGATGAAGATCCTACAATGCAAGATCTTGAAGTGCCCGATGGCTTTAACTACAACCCTGTAGTACAAGGCTCATTAAATGTGGATATCAGCGGTTTCTCTTCACAGCGTGCACACCTAAGCGTTTACAAAGATTTCAAAGAGAGTGGTTCTGGGAAATATGACGCAAAATACCCGAGCAAAGTGGCCTCTGTACCTCTGAATAACGGAACCGCAAACTTTGACTTCAACGTCTCAGACAGCCAAGGGAATCTTCTTGTAGAAATCTGGTTTTATGATGGCTCGGACCCAATACAGAAAGTGATTTCTTCAGGTGATAGCAATTGGATTCTTTAGCCAAAACAAGCTGAAAACGTGAAGATAGAAAACAACTCACACTTAAAAATCGCATCGTTCTTTTGAACATGCGATTTTTTTGTTGTAAAACAGTAAGATTATTAATGCGGCGGGAAAAATACGTTGGACAACCCCAAAACCTACATCTTGGCTTTTGTTAGTGGCATTGCTCTGTTGTGTTTGGCTCTATGGCTAACGTCCTCAGAAGAAAAACAGTTAATTACAGCGGAAGTAATATCGAACACCTTAACGCAATCACTGGACGGTCAAAGACGTTACTTAACAGTAGAATCTGACGTTTTGGGGCTCAAACGAGTCGCAGTACCCACAAATGTTCAGTGTTCAGAAGGTGCTATTGTCACATTTAGCCAAGCGACTGATTCTCTCTTCGAGCAACCGCTCACGTTTATAAACTGCGAATGAGCTTAAGCTGTTCACGGCAAAACATTCCATACTACTGTGAGGAAACTAAAGACGATGCAAGCACTGATCACAACAGATGAACTCAAAGAGCTCATCAGCCAACCCAATGTCAAACTCCTAGACGCCAGCATTGCTTTTCAGATCCCATCAGAAGGCAAAAAGATCAAAGATAAATGGATACCTAACACTTTGCGCTTTGATTACGACAACGACTTTTGCCTACCTAACTCCAACCTGCCTCACATGATGCCAACAGAGCAAGGCTTTAATAGCAGTGCTCAACAACTTGGGTTAAATAACGAAGATGTGGTTGTGGTGTATGACAATTCCGGCACTCTTGCCGCACCAAGAGCTTGGTGGATGTTCAGAGCGATGGGTCATCACAACGTATGCATTCTAAATGGGGGGCTTCCGGCTTGGGTTGAAGCAGGACTACCCATTGTCGATACCTTGTCTCAACCAACAGAGATTGGCAACTTCACAGGTAAACTAAACCCAGATGCATTCTTAAGCGCGCATACCGTGTTAACCCATTCTAATAATTGCAGTGCAAATATTGTCGATGCTAGAGCTAAAGCCCGCTTCCTAGGTGAAGTTCCTGAGCCAAGAGAAGGGTTACGCAGTGGACACATTCCTAATTCAGTTTGCTTGCCGTTTCAAGAACTCTTAACGGACGGTCACATTAAGCCAAATTCCGAGTTGCAACAGATATTTAGCCGATTAACATTAGACAGTGATAGTTCAATCATTTTTAGCTGTGGTTCCGGTGTGACCGCGTGCATTTTGTTGCTCGCCGCCTATCAAATTGGTCTGCAGAATTTATCAGTCTATGACGGCTCTTGGACTGAGTGGGGTGCCGATGAAACCCTACCAATCGAGCATTAATATCAGGAGCAGTAATACGATATGATCGGCTTAAAGAAGAACATTTGGACGCTATATCTGACACTTTTTACCATCAGTGTCGGTTTGTTCTCTCTGTTTGGTCATTATCATTATCAATCCATACTCGATAAATACAAAGACAAGCAGCTCTTGCAATTAGAGCTGTTTGCTTCATCTGTACAGTCACTGTTTAAAGGACAAGAAACCTTACTGGAAGTTGTCGGTCACCAATTGATTGAACAGAACGACTTTACTCGAACCGCCTCATTGCAAATGCGACCTCTTCTGGATGAGCTGATGGATATCCACCCAGCGATCGCCGCATTTGGTCTTACAAACCCACAAGGCGATTATTTAGCGATAAGCTCGAATCTGGACCTACAAAAACTGCGTAACTTGAAGCAAGATCCTCAAACAAGAGGAACGTTTGAAGCCGCACTACAGTCTGATCACATGGTGGTTGGTAGAACTTACTTTATGCCTGCGCTCGACTCTCTTGTTATCCCCATCCGAAAAGCTATTCGAGATAAAAATGGTAAGGTTCTCGCGGTGATGACGGCGGGTTTCAACATGAACTCCTCTTTGGTTTTTCGAAGCGACGTTCACGCAAATGAACACAATCGAGTGTCATTAAATCGTGAAGATGGTTATCTAACCTTTACTTCGGCTGAACAAGCAAACCTCAACAGTTACAGCCATCCTGCTGACGGGCATACCAAGGCTATCGTTTTCGAACAGATCGAAAACAAGTATGGATGGAGCCGAGATACAGTCAGAACACTTGCAAGCGCAGTAAACATTGTTGCTGATGACCCAAGAATTAATCAACTGGTCACATTGAAATACCTACCAGATTATAAACTTTGGGCATCGTCTTCGACGGATCTTCGGTATATCCAGAGCGGTTTTTTCGATCAGTTCGCACTATACTCGCTCGTGTTCCTATTTATTCAAGGTGGGTTCTATGCGCTGGTTCGTTCCATTGCGAATAATGAATTGGGTACCCGACGAAAGCTCTTATATCAAGCGCATCATGACCACCTCACGCTACTCCCAAATCGAGAATATCTGCGTGCACATATTGGACACTGGGTGAATGGCTCAGCCACGCCATTTAGCCTGATGTTTATCGACATCGATAACTTTAAATCCGTGAATGACACCCATGGTCACGAATTTGGGGATGAGGTATTGAAGCTGATCGCACAACGCTTAAAGACCTTTGGTTGTGATGGTCGTCTGATCGTTCGAGAAGCAAGTGACGAGTTTATACTGCTTGTTAACCAAACCGACGAAGGTACGGTGAGAGCGTTGGCAAAAGAGCTGATCAATTACCTATCCGAACCCTACTTAGTTCAAGAAAACCAATTTCTGTTGAGTTGCAGCGTCGGTATTGCTCTTTACCCTTCTCACGGTCAAAACTTAGATGCCTTGCTTCGTTCTGCAGATATCGCTATGTATCAAGCAAAAAAAGAGCGCAATGCATACAGTATTTTTGACCAACAAATGCAGGCAAAACACCTTCACAAGATGAAGATGGAACAACGTTTAAGGCTAGCGATAGAACGACAAAATCTATTCTTAGTTTATCAACCGCAATTGAACGTTAATGGCAAAATTTATGGTGTTGAAGCCTTGGTGCGTTGGCAAGATGAAGAGCTTGGGTTCGTCCCACCCAATGAGTTTATCCCAGTAGCGGAGAGTTCAGGTCTGATGGTGAGATTGGGGGAGTTGATTATCGAGAAAAGCTTGATCGACATGGCTCGCCTTACGAAAATGGCAGCGCAGCCAATTCAGATGTCGATTAATATCTCGGTAAAACAGTTTATTCAAATAAACTTCATTGACGACTTAGTGGCGTTAATAGACAAATACAAAGTCGATCAACACCGCATCACGCTTGAAATCACTGAGAACTTATTCATTGAAGACCTCGATAAGTTCGCACCTATTTGTGAGCGCTTGCATGCGCTCGGTTTTAAAATCTCTCTCGACGATTTCGGTACCGGGTACTCTTCCCTCTCGATGCTAAGAGCACTTCCGATTGATGAAGTCAAAATTGACAAGAGCTTTATTGATAATATCGAAGATGATGAAAAAGCACTTAACATGGTGCAAAACATCATTGCGATTGGTAAGAACTTTGGCATGAAAGTTCTCGCGGAAGGCGTAGAGACTCGTCAGCAACGTGATCAGTTAGCCGCGTGTGGCTGTGACTTGATTCAAGGATATTTCTACTCTAAGCCATTACCTTTCAAACAATTAATCGAATTCTCTGAGCAAAACCAAAATGAAAAAGCCGTCGCAGAATAACGACGGCTTTAAGAACAAACAATAATGTGACGTTTTACAGATTAATTCTGCATTTCCTTATACATCACTTCAACAAGCTCGCCTTTCGGATCACCTGATAGCTCCCACGTAAAGATGCCACCAAGATTCGTTTGCTTTGCCCAATCCGCTTTGGCTTTGATAGAGCGTTGATCTTCGAATGAAATGAACACTTTTTTCTCAGGGTTCCATAAATAAGGGGCTTGAGATTGTTCATCGTACTTATATTCGTAACCTTGTTTTGCGCTGTAGTTCTTCATAAGGTCCCAAAACATGAAGTAGCCATTCTCACCAGTACCAAACTGCGCGCCTTTCTCTGACAATAAATCTTGAGTTGGTAAACCACCGGAGAAATCTTTGGTTCCTTGCCAACCGCGACCATAAAACGCGGCACCAATCACCAACTTCTCACTAGGAATACCCAGCTCAATCATTTGATTAATGAACACGTCAGCGCCCATGCCCCACCAACTGCGGTCAGTGGCATGCAAGTTTGTTGTGTGCCCTGTTTGTTGTCCCCAACCACCAAGGAAGTCATACGTCATGGCAAACATATTGGTTAAGTAGGGCTGCGCCGCTTTCCAATCAATGCCCGCGGCTTTTGGACCAACACCCACTGCTGTTGAAAGCTCGTACTCGCGCTTGGTCTTTTTCGCTAACGCGTCTAAATCACCACGCATAGTCTTAACTAGGTAAGTGAAGGCGTCACGCTCTTGTGCTTTTTGCTCATCCGTCAGCTTGGTATCTGGGTTCCAAGGAGACGTAGTCAAGCCGCCACCCCCTGGATACTCCCAATCCAAGTCAATACCATCAAAGAAATCGTATTGAGCAATCAGCTCGACTGCTGTTTTAGAGAACTGATCCATCGCTTGCTGGTTTTTTGCCATCGCGTGGAAAGGTTCAGACATGGTCCAACCGCCAAAAGAAGGGAGAATTTTCAGTTCAGGGTGTTGCTTCTTAAGTTCGGCTAATTGAGCGAAGTGCCCTTTATATGAAACGCCGACAGAGACCGGACCAAAGTCTTTTTCAAGTGCCGCCTCGGTATCAACCAGAATCGCGGTATACGGCTCTTTACCTTCACACTGTTTTGCGACCAGTTTTTGCACAGTTTCTGAGGCACCAGTGTGAGGACCACACATGCTCAAAAACGCGTAGATAATATGAGTTAGGTTATCAGCCGGAATATCTTTAACCGTATAAGGGTTGTCTGCATTTGCATACTGCCAGTCAGCAAAATAGCCTGCGACGACTTTTTGCTCGGCGTGCGCTATGCCCGTTAACCCCGTAAATAAAGCAGCTGCGAGAAGTGTCTTTTTCATCGTTTCCTCCAGAGTAATTAACTACAAATTACTCCTGAGGATTATTTTTAACTTGGAAACGAAATCAGGTTGCGAGTCATTTATAAATCCTCATCACCTGATTACATAGTTTGCATATTATTTGTGCTAAACCTCTGATGCACTGTTGCCGTGCATCTGCTCATCCAAGTTAAGAACCGTCAGTGCGTTACTTACGCTGGTTGCAATCACATCAATGGCTCCGGTTCTTAACGCTCCAAGTAGCGCCAATGGCTTACTGTTTTCAGCTGCAATCGCAATCACTTCTGCAATAGGTCTAAATTCTTCAATACCCAAGCCTATGACACGGTCACTCATCACCGTATTTGCTACGTTGCCGTGAATGTCAAAGAAGTCATAACCGGCAAAGTCCCCTACGACACCTTGCATCAAGCGAGATTGAACCACTTCATCTGGAGTGAACCAACCAAGGTCAACCATGTAGCTGTTTTCACTCATATCACCGATACCAACGAGGGCGACATCCGCTTTGCGCGCCAAATCCAGGGTTTGCTTAACCGTGGCATTTTGCATAAAGGCGACCTTCTGCTCGCGGTTTTCAGCATAGGCAGGCGCGTATAGGGTTTCCGATGTGCCGCCGTATTTCTTGGCAAATTGTCGACATATATGGTCGGCGTTGAACATACCGCCACGAGGGTGAATCCCGCCGATACCGCACACAAATTTACAATCGCGCGGCGTAATAACACCAATGTGGTGAGCCACAGAAGATACGTTACGCCCTTGTCCTACCGTCACCACCATGCCGTTCTTAAGAGTACTCGTCAGGTAATTAGAGACTAAACCAGAAACTTGCAGGCGTTGCGCTTCTTCATTAGGTTGATCCAAAGCAACCAGCGCTCGCTTCACACCAAAGCGTTCGATGAGGCGCTGCTCTATCTTGGCACTGAACACAGGGTGATATTTTACGGTAATCTCAACAATGCCTTCGTCACGAGCCTGTTTCAGCATTCGCCCAACTTTGGCACGTGATATGGAAAATTTTTTCGATATCTCTTCTTGTGTCGCACCATCTTGATAATAAGCAACGGAGATCTCCGTCAACAAGTCTGTACTTTCAATAGAAATATCTTGGTTAGAACTGCTCATGATTTTTCTCGCCCTTTTAGAGGATCGACATTGTATGCATTAGTGAGCATCTGCTCATTGACTTAGCATATGTTACCTACCAATTTTACTGCGACATTTGCTCACTGCAATGACATTTTCTCACTATGTCTTTTTATTAATTTCACTGCTGCTCAAGCCTTGAACAATAAGGGCAAACGTTTATTTGGGTCACGCTCTGAACACACAGCAAAAAAACGTTGATGAACTTCACTTAAAGTCGGTTTCGACGATTGACTTTCAGCATGGATAGGATAAATATGGATTCATCATTTACTCAGCTACCGATCAAATGTTCAAAGCAAATGTTCGGTACCGAAATTTTCCGTAGTTGGCTGAGCAGATGTCTCGTTAATTATGATGAGACGATTAGCCGACACGCTTGCAAATGCACAAGCTGTGGTACTCAAAACCACACTTAAGCCCATTTATATAGGATGATCGATTATGAGCAACAAGTTAGAGCAACTTCGTAAACTAACAACTGTAGTAGCGGACACTGGTGAAATTGACGCAATCAAAAAGTACCAACCTGAAGATGCAACAACGAACCCATCTCTTATCCTAAAAGCGGCTCAAATCGAAGAGTACGCACCTCTAATCGACGCTTCTATCGAATACGCAAAAGCACAAAGCAACGACAAAGCACAACAAGTACAAGACACTTGTGACATGCTTGCAGTAAACATCGGTAAAGAGATCCTAAAAACTATTCCTGGTCGTATCTCTACAGAAGTAGATGCTCGTCTTTCTTACGACACAGAAGGCAGTGTTGCTAAAGCGCGTCAACTTGTAAAAATGTACAACGACGCAGGCATCACTAACGACCGTATCCTAATCAAACTGGCTTCTACTTGGGAAGGTATTCGCGCTGCAGAGATCCTTGAAAAAGAAGGCATCAACTGTAACCTAACGCTTCTATTCTCTTTCGCACAAGCTCGTGCATGTGCTGAAGCAGGTGTATTCCTAATCTCGCCATTCGTTGGTCGCATCATGGACTGGTACAAAGCGAAAGAAGGTCGTGACTTCGAAGCTTCAGAAGATCCAGGTGTAATCTCAGTAACAGACATCTACAACTACTACAAAGACTACGGTTACAACACGGTTGTTATGGGCGCAAGCTTCCGTAACATCGGCGAGATCCTAGAACTTGCTGGCTGTGACCGTCTAACTATCGCTCCTGCTCTTCTTGCTGAGCTAGAAGCTGCTGAAGGCGAAGTTGTAGAGAAGCTAGTTGATTCTAAAGGTTCTAAAGAGCGTCCAGCTCCAATGTCTCACGCTGAGTTCCTATGGGAGCACAACCTAGACGCAATGGCTGTTGAGAAAGTAGCTGAAGGTATCCGTAACTTCGCGGTTGACCAAGGCAAACTAGAAGACATGATCGCAGCTAAGCTTTAATTGCTTACCAAAAGCGAGTAGCCAGCCTACTCGCTTTTAGCATCAACGCTTTATTCAAAAAATTCTATTTGAACTTGTTCCGACGAGTTCCCTCTATTTAAATCAAATATCGAGAAGTAACTACTATGGATCGCTCTCTTCTAACACGAAAGTATCTAGCTAATGCAATCCGTGCACTAAGCATGGACGGTGTTCAACAAGCTAACTCTGGTC
>NZ_BCUF01000032.1 GCF_001591145.1 Vibrio harveyi NBRC 15634 = ATCC 14126 = KCTC 12724
TTCTTATTTTTAAAGAGCTACTCTTCTTTGTGACTTACATCACTTCGGAAGAGGCGGTCATTCTAGCTAGATAATTTTCTGTGTCAAACACTTTTTGCTATTTATTTTACTTTTTAAAAGTAAAGGCAATTAATTATTTCGCTTTTCTTTCTGACCTTGCCGACTTAGCTTCGAACCCTTGTGAGCTCTGCCCTGTCGACAAGGAGGCATTATAGAGATCGCGCTCACATTGGCAAGCGTTATTTTGCAAAAATTGCAAAAATAATAGTTAAACGACGACTTTTCGATCAAAGCCTTATTTATCCAACTTTACCCCAAGACTGCATACAACTTATCCACAGAGTTATCCTTTTTATGCTCCTTTTTCTTTCACTATATATAAAGAAAGCTGCTTTACAGCAGCTTTCTTTATTTACCCTAAACACGGCTTTTGCCAGATTAGCATCTAAATACCTGAGCCATCCTGCTCACTACCATCGTCTTCATGCAATCCACATTCACGCTTTAAACCAAAGAAACGAGTTTCTTCTTCCGACATGCCCGGTTCCCACTTTCTAGTAGTATGAGTGTCACCGACAGAAAGGTAACCTTGATCCCATAGAGGGTGATAACTCAAACCATGCTCTTCTAGGTAGTAGTGCACATCTTTATTCGTCCAGTCAATCACAGGTAAGAATTTAAATACACCATTTTGGATCGACAAGATTGGAAGACCAGCACGAGATTGACTTTGCTCTCGACGCAGTCCTGAAAACCAAGTACCGACATTTTGCTCACGCAGAGCTCGTCGCATTGGCTCGACTTTGTTTATCTTGTTGTACTTTTCAATTCCCTCTATACCCTGTTCCCAAAGTTTTCCATAACGTGCTTCTTGCCAATTCGCACTTTCTTTAGCTTGATACACTTTAAGGTTAAGGTTCAGTTGCGCTTTCAACTGATCGATGAATTGATATGTCTCTGCAAATAGATAGCCGGTGTCCGTTAGGATAATTGGAATATCCGGTTTTTGTTGTGTCACAAGATGGAGCATCACTGCGGCTTGGATACCGAAACTGGACGAGACAGCGAACTCCCCTTCCAAATTCTCCAATGCCCACTTTACTCTATCTTGTGCCGAAAGCTGTTCGAGCTCGACATTGATTTGAGCAAGACGGAGGATTTGCTCCGTCTTAGTTAATGTCAGTAACTCTGTTAGCTCCGGTTTGGACGCTACAGAATCAAGCATGGAAGTCCCTCTTTGATACGAATACTTCTTGGATAATGCCAGCTCGAATCGTGAAATCGCCAAATGCCTCGCCTTCTTCACGTTCAGCAGCCCAACGAGCCACCAGCAGATCAATCTCTTCTAAGATTTGCTTATCCGTAATGTTCTCTTTATACATCTTCGGTACACGAGTACCGCCTCGGTTACCACCTAGATGTAAGTTGTATCGACCTGGCGCTTTACCAACTAAGCCGATTTCTGCCAGCATTGCTCGCCCACAACCATTTGGACACCCTGTTACACGAAGAATGATATTGTCTTCTTCAGGCAGACCATGCTTTTCTAGAATATCTTCTACATCGGTTACAAATTGAGGAAGGAAGCGCTCTGCTTCTGCCATGGCTAATGGACACGTTGGAAACGCCACACACGCCATCGAGTTCTTACGTTGTTCACTTACGCCGTCATCCATCAAACCATGTTCACGAGCAATCTTCTCGATCTTCGCTTTTTGGCTTTTTGGTACACCAGCAACAATCAGGTTTTGGTTTGCAGTCATACGAAAATCGCCTTTATGGATTTTGGCAATTTCAGCAACACCCGTTTTAAGTGGTTTACCTGGGAAATCTAATAGACGACCATTTTCAATGAAGAGTGCTAGGTGATGCTTACCATCGATACCTTCAACCCATCCGATACGGTCACCACGTTCCGTGAATTCGTAAGGACGGCTTTGCTCAAACTTAACACCGGCACGTTTTTCTACTTCCGCTTTAAACACATCACTACCGACACGATCTAATGTGTATTTGGTTTTTGCATTCTTACGGTTAGAACGGTTACCCCAATCACGTTGAGTTGTTACTACAGCAGCAGCAACATCAAGCGTCTTCTCTAATGGAATAAAACCAAAGTCATCCGCTCTACGTGGATAAGTTGATGTATCGCCATGTGTCATCGCTAGACCACCACCAACAAGCACGTTAAAACCAACCAGCTTACCGTTATCTGCAATCGCTACGAAGTTAAGATCGTTAGCGTGTACGTCTACGTCATTTTGCGGTGGGATAACCACTGTGGTTTTAAACTTACGTGGTAGATAGTTCTTACCTAGAATCGGTTCGTCTTCTTCCGTGCTTTCTACTTTTTCACCGTCCAACCAAATCTCGGCATAAGCGCGCGTCTTTGGTAATAGATGCTCGCTGATCTTCTTCGCCCATTCGTAAGCTTCTTGGTGTAGCTCCGACTCCACTGGGTTAGTGGTACACAATACGTTACGGTTAACGTCACCCGCAGTTGCAATCGAATCAATACCAATGCTGTTTAGCGTTTGGTGCATCAACTTGATATTTGGTTTTAGCACGCCATGGAACTGGAACGTTTGACGAGTAGTAAGACGAATACTTCCATATAAAGAGTGCTCGGTTGCAAACTTGTCGATCGCTAGCCATTGCTTTGGTGTAATGATGCCACCCGGCATACGAGCACGAAGCATGACATTATGCAGCGGCTCCAACTTTTGTTTAGCACGCTCGTTACGGATATCACGGTCATCTTGCTGGTACATTCCGTGAAAACGAATCAATTGGAAGTTGTCTGCAGTAAAACCGCCAGTAATACGGTCTTGCAGATCTTGTTCAATCGTTCCACGCAGTAAATTACTTTCTCTTTTAAGGCGCTCATTATCCGAGAGTGGACCAAGCACCTCACCTAATACTTCTTGGCTGTTTGATTGTTGATTCGCGCTCATTAGTACACATCCCTTTGGTAACGTTTCGCTTTACGTAGATCGTTGATAAATGCTTCGGCTTCTTCACGAGATAGCTTGCCTTGTTGCTCGGCTACAAATACCAGCGAATCGTGAACATCTTTTGCCATACGAGTGGCATCACCACATACATAGATGTAGGCTCCATCTTGAATCCATTGCCACACTTGTTCAGCGTTTTCTAAGATGCGATGTTGAACATAAACCTTCTCTGCTTGGTCACGACTAAACGCAACATCAAGGCGAGTCAGCAAACCTGACTTGAGGTACTTCTGCCATTCAACTTGGTAAAGGAAATCTTGAGTAAAGGTACGGTCACCAAAGAACAACCAGTTCTTGCCTTCAGCGTCACGGTTATCACGCTCCTGAATAAAGCTACGGAAAGGCGCAATACCGGTACCAGGACCAACCATGATGATTGGTGTGTTGTCATCTTGTGGCAGTTTGAAGTTATTGTTGTGCTCAACAAACACTTTCACTTCACCGCCTTCTTCTAGACGTTGAGCGAGGAAACTTGATGCTCCGCCATAGCGCTTTTCATCACCTTTGTCGTATTCAACCAAGCCTACGGTAAGGTGAACTTCTTCATCGACTTCCGTTTGACTCGAAGCGATAGAATATAGACGAGGTGTCAATCGACGAAGTAAACCAACTAATTCTTCTGCACTTAACTTGGTCTTCTTCTCTGCAAGTACATCTACCACTTGGGTATTTGCAGCGTACTCACGAAGCTTGTCTTTATCTTCCACTAGCTTTTGTAGTTTCTTACTACCAGATAGCTCTGCGAATTTAGTGACAAACTGAGGGTTTGATGCGGTGATTTCGTACTTGCTAACCAATGCACTGTGAATAGAAAGGCTTTCGCCATCGACTTCAACACTTTCTACACCGGATAGACCAGCCTTCGCTAAGATAGCGTTGGCTAATTCTGAACTATTGTCGAACCAAACACCTAGCGCATCACCTGGCTGATAGGTCAAACCCGACTCTTCGAGATCAATCTCTACATGGCGAACGTCTTTACCTGAATCACGACCTGTGATTTTCTGGCTTGTCAGTAACGTTGCGGTATATGGATTTTGCTTGTTATAAGCAGAATGTCCTGGAGCAGCTTGACCAACAGGCAGTTGGACTACTTCTGCTTCATTGCCTGAAGAAAGGGCTTCTTTTACTTGTTCAAGCGCTTGCTTACGCCATTCAGCGGCCGGCGCTTCATAATCCACATCACAATCAATGCGATCGATGAAGGCAGTTGCGCCTAACTTAGACAAGTAAGTATCGAAGTCTTTGCCCGTTTGGCAGAAGAACTCATAACTAGAATCGCCCAGTGCGATCACGGCGTATTGTAGATTTGGTAACTTGGGTGCTTTTTTAGATTGAAGGAACTCATGCAGTTCAATGGCATTATCTGGCGCTTCGCCTTCACCATTGGTCGACGCCACGATGATCACGTGAGTCTCTTTTGCTAAGTTCTTGCCTTTGTAATCGCTAGCATCAAACAGCTCTACAGCAATGCCTTCTGCTTTGGCTTCTTGCTCTAGCGCTTCAGCAACGCCTTTCGCATTACCAGTCTGAGAAGCAAAAATGATGCTTAGCTTACCTGCTGGTTTTGCAGCAACAGAAGCAGCAG
Organism: Vibrio harveyi NBRC 15634 = ATCC 14126 = KCTC 12724; assembly: GCF_001591145.1. Classification (GTDB taxonomy): domain Bacteria; phylum Pseudomonadota; class Gammaproteobacteria; order Enterobacterales; family Vibrionaceae; genus Vibrio; species Vibrio harveyi. The sequence goes on from NZ_BCUF01000032.1 coordinate 4,603, forward strand.
CCTGTGCGATTGGTGTTGCAGCCGCTGCACTTGGTTGGTTTTGAGCGAGTCCCCAGAAGTAACCGCTGACCCATGCAAGTTGCTGTGAAGACAACTCTGAGACAGTTTGCTGGAGTGAGTTAAATTGCTGGTCATTTAGTGGGCTTGCGATTGGTGGATTAGCACCCTGCCCATTATTATCTTCCGACACTTTCTTGTGAGAATATTCATTCTGTTGAAAAGACATTGTCACGACATCCCTATTCATTGCGTGACGATAGATTAACCACTCTCTCTAATAACAAGAAAGAATAGAAGAGAATGTTTTATAACTTTTTGGAAGTAAGAACGCTGAGCTTAGTGCTCAACGATCCTCAATACGAACTTGTTGAAAGCCAACCGCCAACGCCGATTTTGATGCCGTATCAAGATCATCATATAGGCACTCTTCCCCATGACTGTCTGTGAGGCAAACAAACCCACCACGGGCATGGCGAAACTCGACAACCCATCCTCCCTCTTGAATTGAAGGCTCTATAATGGCTTCGACTAGCTGGTTGTCACGAAATAGATGTCGTAATTCGTTTATTGTCATCGCAATCCCTGCTCCAACTTTTATACATTGCTCCTAGATAAGCATGGTAGAAGAGTGAAACTTGGGCGAGAAATTCGATTTAATATAATGAAGTGATATAAAAAAACGCCGCTTATAAAGCGACGTTTTAAAGGATTTGATGTTATGTAGTTAGAAAGAGTATTGAGCACCAACGAAGAAGCCGTCTGCAAAGATAAACTCTTTACCTAGGCTCGATAAAAACTCCTCTGACTCTAAATCAATCACACGGTAACCACCACGGAAAGTGAGTTGAGACTCTTGAAAAGGAATTCGATACTGAACACCAGCCATTAGATCAGTACTCTTGATACCTTTGTTATCACCAAAGTTCATCTCACCAATTACATCAAAGTTTGTATTTGGCACAGTGATTTCTGCGTAGCCATACCAAGCCCAAATCAGCTCATCAAAATCTTCCGTACGAGCATTAGTGCCTGCGTCTACGTATTTTGTATCACTCAAGTTACTAAAAGTAAGACCCGCATCGAAGTGCATCAGGTCGTGTTCAAGAATTTGGTAGTAAAGAGTAAGGTCGAGCTTCTCAAAACCCATGTAATCCGCATCAACACTTGAGTAACGAAGGCGCGCATTCGGTACGTATTTCACGTCATGCTCAATCGCAGCGTAGAAAGACCCCGTTGTGTCGCTATCTCTTCTTACTTCATTCACTTTGGTATCCGCTACCCAAACTTCCCCACCAACCGTCGTAGTGAAAGAAGACTCTTGTTCTGCGAAACAAGGGTAAGACGCAGCCAACGATAGTGTCGCTAAAGCGATGGTCGCTTTATATGTCATGTAATTTTTACTCCGAGATAGCTGATTTCAACATTAAGGGGCATGTGAGAAATACTAACATACTCTCACAGCCCACCATCAACTAAATCTCTACTATCCGTTACTTATAACGAGGCTGGGCAACGAAGTTTTTAAAAAACCATATACCTAGTGCAATGACTATCAACCAAGGCAATAGTTTTAGTACAGCGCCTACCATACCCAATAAGAACATCACAACCAATGCGATACCTGTTGCGGCAAATACCGTTACCATAGTAATACCGGTTACTAATAGGGTTGCTGTGAAAACTAAAATAAAGATCAGCTCCAACATAATCACTTCTCCTTTGTTTTAGTTTTACTAGAGCAGGTTCCATACCAACTTATAAATATATATCTAATACCATGATCTATAAGTAAAAATAAAGCCAGAGGCATTTCTGCACTCTGGCTTTGTTATTTATCAGTTGGTAAATTTCACCAACCACTGGTGAAATTTACACGTTCAATTCTTTTGGAATCTTCGCCAGTGCATCTTGCAGCACTTCTAGACCTGAACCCGGTTTGTGCGCGTTTTCACTGATGTGACGACGCCATTGACGAGCACCAGGCATGTTTTGGAACAGACCCAACATATGACGCGAGATATGACCAAGGTAAGCACCTTTTGCCAATTGCGCTTCAATATACGGGAACATCTCTTCAACGATTTCGCTGCGCTTTTTCACTGGTGCATTTGAACCAAACAGCTCTTGGTCAACAGATGCTAGCAAGTAAGGGCTTTGGTAAGCCTCACGACCAATCATCACACCATCTAGGTGTTGTAGATGCTCTTTCGCTTCTTCTAAAGATTTCACGCCACCGTTAATCGCAATCGTTAGGTGTGAGAAGTCCTTCTTCAATTGGTAAGCGCGTGGGTAATCCAATGGTGGGATCTCACGGTTCTCTTTCGGGCTTAGACCACTTAACCATGCTTTACGTGCGTGGATAGTGAACTGCTCACAGCCGCCCTTCTCAGAAACAATAGACACGAAATCCGTTAGGAATTCATAAGAATCTTGGTCATCGATGCCGATACGTGTTTTCACAGTAACAGGCACGTCTACCACATCTTTCATCGCGGCTACGCAGTCTGCGACCAACTGCGGCTCTGCCATTAGGCATGCACCAAATCGACCATTTTGAACGCGATCCGATGGACAACCAACGTTTAGGTTAATCTCATCGTAGCCACGCTCTTGCGCAAGCTTGGCACACGTTGCCAAATCTGTTGGGTTTGAGCCACCAAGCTGAAGGGCTAACGGATGCTCTTCCTCGTTATAAGCCAGGAAATCCCCTTTTCCATGAATGATCGCGCCTGTAGTCACCATTTCGGTGTACAGCAGGGTTTCTTTGGTCATTAAGCGATGGAAGTAGCGACAATGACGATCCGTCCAATCGAGCATGGGAGCGACAGAGAGTCTAGATGATGGGTACATTTTACAATACTCCTTTAGTATCAGCATCTTAAGGCAAATACCACAAAGGGGCATTGCAACATTATCTGTCTCATTTGAGCTTATTTTAGCACCGAGGGACAGATAGGGGACAAAACAGGGGACATGCAATGCCCCCTAAAAATACCATTAAAGGCGGCGGATTATAGCTATCTACGGACATAGCTTCAATGCTGCTGAGCAAAAGTAAATCACCTCTAAAGCAATCTATCCAACGCTAGAGGTAAACATGGCTACAATCAACATCGAAAAGGTCGCACGTAAATCAGGGGTCAAATATAAAGCCAGAGTCAGAGCTTCACGGCATAACAAGCGAGTATTCGAGAAATCTAAAACATTCGACAAAAAATCTCTCGCACAAGCGTGGGCTGACGATGTCGTAAAAGGACTAGAGGACAATGGCATACCATCGATAGACATGCCTAAGCAGAATATCCTCATCGGAGATCTGATTACCTTGTATCTTAACGATCAGATAACCTCAAAAGATCTTGGTCGCTCAAAAGAAGCGGTATTACGCAGACTTCGTAGCTACGATATCGCTTTGGTACAAGCAGATCAGTTGACAGCAACACATCTGGTAAGACATTGCAGAGAAAGACTTAATGAACCTAGTGCACCTTTGCCCCAAACTGTATATCAAGATATCACTTACCTGCGAAGCGTCATTAATGTTGCTGGCCCTATCTTTGGATACAAAGCAAATATTCATGCCCACAATGAGGCTATTCCAACTCTCGTTAAATATAGGCTCATTGGTCGAAGCAATAAACGTGACCGCAGACCTAGCAAAGAAGAACTAGCTCTTGCTGAAGAAGGGCTACTCAAAAGACAAAACCATCGTGCATCCCACATACCATTAGTAGATATCTTCCACATATCGATACTTACATGTATGCGTTTAGGTGAAATCACACGTGTAACTTGGAAGGATCTTTCGTTAGTCGACAACACAATCACCATCAGAGATCGCAAAGACCCACGCAAAAAAGCGGGAAATCATTGCACTATCCCACTTTTTCCCGAAGCGCTGAAGATTATTGAGCGTCAGCCCAAACTCGAAGAGCGTATATTCCCATACAACCCAACTTCAATTGGGGCGGCATGGCAACGTATGTGTAAATCCCAAGGCATTGAAGACCTGCACTACCACGACCTAAGGGCTGAAGGAGCATGCCAGCTTTTTGAAAGGGGGCTAAACATCGTTGAGATATCTAAGATTACAGGGCATAAAGATATCAACGTATTAAACAACATCTACCTACGTGTAGGGGTAGCTAACCTGCACGATAGATAGTCATACAGTTAAAGTTAGGCTTGACTAAATCAAGCCTAACCGTGATCTAGTTAACATTTATAGTAATAAATATCTTAAAAAAACAGATTATCAAATCTGCTTTAAGTATGTGAATCACTTCAACTCTTCACAGGTTTCCCCCAGCGAAGTCCGTGAATTACTTGAAAAACGCCTTCACTTTACTTATTTAAAATCAAACAGTTAAATAAACACCTTCTAAAAATATCAATACTTAGAGGGGATTCAATGCCATCAATTTTTATCGAAAAAGTTAACTCCAAATACAAAGTCAGAGTTAGGGGCTTAAAGAACGATCCATTTAAAGGTCAAAAAACTCGCACGTTCCCTTCACGAGCACAAGCGGAAGTATTCATAAGAAAACTCCAAAAACAGTTTAAAAGCGGTGATTTCGGTTTTTTCTGTGGAACAAAGAGCTACCTTACTATCGGTGAAGTGATCGAGTTAATCATCAATCACCCTCAAGGCGCCCCAAAAAGCACCATTGCCCTACTCAAACGAATCTCGAAAAAAACGCCTATTAGCTCAGTGCCAGCAGAAAAAGTTAATAGCTTCCATTGGTACAACTTAGCCGTTTACATGCACGACAACTGGAAGAATCAACCACAAACCATTGCCCACAACTTATCGACTTTGAAAACTCAACTTCAAGATGCCAAAACTATACTTCGTTGCAACGTAGATCTTAGGTCATATCCAGATGCTCTAAGTACACTCAAACGAAAAGGCTACGTTACTCAAAGCAAAGAAAGAACACGTCGCCCTACTCAATCAGAACTAAATACTATTACGGCTCGACTTAGACTGGAATGTTCGAACAAGCGGAGGAAGATTCCATTACTGGATATCTTCGAGTTTGCAATTGAAACAGCGGCAAGGGTCGGAGAGATTTGTAGTAAACGAATATCATGGCAAAACTACGATGAAGATGCAGGCACTCTGACGATTACCAAGCGTAAGTCACCAAAAAAAGGAAGAGAGGTTCGCTCATGCTTTGAACTTTCACCAAAAGCGATCGAGATTATTGAACGCCAACCACGAGGCAAAGATACGGATCCTATTTTTCCATACAACAAAAATTCTTTTGGCTCTGCTTGGCGAACGATAATGAAAGAACTGAACATTCAAGACTTGAGATTTCATGACCTTCGAGCAGAAGCATTATGTCGATTGTACGACAAGGGCTGGGATCTATCTTCGATATCGAAAGTATCGGGACACAGAGATCTAAACATTCTCAACAACATCTATCTTCGCTTCTACCCTTCATACACCAGTCGGCTGGTAGCTTAACCTTCGTATACGCCCTCAACTTCAATCAGAACTGTTGATGAGGGCTAGCTCTTACCAAAAGCATAGGTGTTCAGTACACCTACTTCCCCCTCAAAAAACATGGCACCACTAAACGATGAGGGGTAACCGAAATTCAACAACTACTTGGTCATAGAAATAAGTCTTAAAGTAAATAGGTGAGAGTTAAAGATCCCAGCAGAAAAGTGCCTTTTCGCTGGTATGTAAGTTAGGTGATAAATGAAATATATAAATAATAGGTAATAAAGAGTGACACAGCCCTTATGTACCAATGCTTTCAGAGGCATTGGGGTACTTAATTTGGTATCTGAAGTTACAGAAATTGGTAGTTTTTACTTACTGACTTTGGGACACATGGTTACACAATTTGGTAGACGTATTTTTTTCTTTCGACACTTGAACACTTGTAAATTTCTCACTAGCCTTCTGGAAAAGTAATTATCATGAACGCATTAAGCCACACTTTTCAGCATAATTTTTCTAAATTACTTTCCAATGATTCTCTTGCGTTCCAAACACAAGGTGGGCTTGCTGACCGTCAAGAATCAAATAAAAGAAAACCATATCAACTGAGTGATTCGGCGCTTAGAAATGTTCCTCCGGCTAACCCCTATGGCGGAAAGAAAGTAAAACTCAAAAGCTCACTGGTCTTTGCCGATTACTCTCTAAGTATTCAATCACTTCGACTATTGAACTATGCAATGAGTTATTTTGACAATGAGCCTTATTTCACCGCCAAACGATTCAGTAACGAAGATGCTCACAAGACTTTGGATTGGCACTACGGATTTATTGAAGACCGAACCATTCTAATTCCAGCTAGGGAGGCTGTCCGAATTATCCAGTCAGGCAAGAAGGTAAGCAATAACTACAAAGTGCTCTACAAGGCTGTTGATGAGCTATGTCAAGCAGATATATTGTTCAAGGAGAAGCGAAATGGTGTTACTACAACTAAGCCAGCTAGGATTACAGACACCGTTTATGTACATAGATGCGACGTAAAAAAACAGAAATTTGTTGTTCTGAGTTTCTCCTTAGATTTTATGTCAGCTGTTGTTGCTGAAAGTGGCTACCAAGCATGTGCTCTATCCACTATTAACTCTTTTAGCTCTTCACATGCTGCACGCTACTATCATTGGTTTCTGAATGGTCTTTACAAACGTAAGTTTGAGTTGAAAGTTGAAGAGATAAGGCAACGGTTCGGTCTTGATGAGTTTTCACATCAGAAGCACTTCTTCAAGCGTCTAGTTGAACAACCTGTAAAAGAAGTTATCAAAAAAACTGATCTTCAAATTGATATTGAGCAAATCAAGGACAATCAGAGAAGAGGCAACCCATTGGTTAGAGTTAAGTTCAAGATTAAACGAGACTCTCGTGTGGACGAAATCAGCGATAAAAAAGCAGAATAAGTAATGTTATAGCAAAGCCACACTAGAACCGTAACTATTCTAATTTTAACAACACAGTACGCCCTTAAAGTTGAGCCAGTAACAAAAACTGGCTCTCTCTTCCAAAATTAACTTTCAGACTTACCTAAACCCTTCATCAATACATCAAACATCAACCCAGCAAAGCCTTTTGCAACAGCCTCATTAGATAGTAGCTTCATTGCCATTTCGTTATGAACATCCATACTTTCAATCACGGCATTGCTGATTGACTCAGGGAACTGCCCTAGCATCGCCTGTTCTTTGGTATTACTGCGAAGCTGATCCATTACCACTTCATTTTCTGAGATTTTACCTGCAATGGTATTTGCGTAATTGAGCATATCATTTTCAGATAATCCATCTTCAATGAACAAATCGTTCATTCTCTCGATGATCTCGTTGAGAAACTCAGTTTTTGGATCTTTAGGCGCTGCGCCAGAACCTTCTTTTGCCGCTGGTAGGTAAGGTTTAGGCTCTTCGCCAATTTTATTACCTAGTTGCAAATCCGCTTCACGCTGCTCGTGCAAACGGTAATGGGTCATTACCACATCAGTTAAATCTATATCGTCTTCCACGATATCTAAACGTAATAGTGGATGAAGGTGTTTAGCGAAGATACTGAGCTTTTCTAGCTCATAATCATCAAAATTAACGATCTGAGAAGTAAACTCATAGTAGCGATAGAATGAGATTAAATCCTTCTTGAATACTTCCAGAATATCTCGTGCTTCTTTAGCGTGTTTGACGCTGTTTTCTGCAAACTTAATCCTCTTATCGTTCTTTTCGATTTTCGCTTTGGACAATTCAGCCTGTGCCGATTGAAGTACCTGAGTGGCTTCTTTGTAACGAACCGAGAAGCGGTCAACGGCTGGTTTACACAAATTGGCTAGTTTGGCTTGATTAGCTTGTTTGTCATTGTAAGTATCTACAAACGCTTCAACCTCTCGCCATTGGTAAATACCGACCTTATCAAGCTTTTTCATCAGCTCATAGACGATATTCGGATCTGACACGCCAGCCAGTTCAGCCGTTTGGAAATAAACCTTAAACTCTGCCAAGATCTCTTCTGGGTCATTCACAAAGTCGAGCACAAAGGTCTTGTCTTTAAGCTTGTGGGTGCGATTCAAACGTGAAAGTGTCTGAATACATTCAACACCTTTTAGTGGCTTATCGACATACATCGCAACTAACTTAGGTTGGTCAAACCCCGTCTGAAACTTGTTCGCTACCAACATTACCTGATAATCGGCGGTATCAAATGCTTTACGCATATCACGACCACGCAGATTCGGGTTTATATTGGTTTCAGTGAATGGCTGATCGGGTAAGTCTGGGTCATTCACTTCACCAGAAAACGCAACCATTGCATTAACATTATCGTAGCCTTTAGATTGAACGTATTTTTCAAACGCCAGTTTGTAACGCACCGCTTCTAAACGACTGCTGGTTACAACCATCGCTTTTGCTTCACCGCCTAGCAAGTGTTTCACTTTTTCGTTGAAATGCTCAATGATGGTTTCCACTTTCTGAGCAATATTGTAAGGATGTAAGCGAACCCATTTCGCCATTTTTGAAGCGGCTTTTTTGCTATCCACTTCTTGGTCTAAATCTGGATTTTCGTGGGCTAGTTGGTAAGCAACTCGGTAACTGGTGTAGTTTTGCAGAACATCGAGGATAAAACCTTCTTCAATAGCTTGGCGCATTGAATAAACGTGAAACGGCGACGGTTTGTTTGTATCACTTGCTGGTTCATCAAGATTTGGTCTGCGACCAAACAGCTCTAATGTTTTTGCTTTTGGTGTGGCAGTAAATGCAAAGTAACTGAGTTTGTTTGAACCTTTACGAGCTTCAAGTGATAAGCGCAGCATATCTTCACTGTCTAGCTCTTCGTTACCGTCTAGTTGCTCTGCCATTAATACTTCACGCAATTTACGTGCGGTTGTTCCTGTTTGGCTAGAGTGTGCTTCATCGGCAATAACCGCATAGCTTCGACCAGCAAGGGTTGAGTCTTTGCGGATCGCTTCTAAAACGTGAGGGAACGTTTGAATCGTTACGATAATGATAGAAGTGCTTGCCTTTAGCTCTCCTGCTAATTGGCTAGATTTAGAGCCTTGAGCCTCTTCTCTGTTAACACGAGCAATCATACCTTCGTTATGGTCAAACTGATATATAGTGTCTTGCAACTGGCTATCAAGTACCGTTCGGTCAGTGATGACGATTACGGAATCAAACACCTTATCCCCTGCTTGTTTTTCAAGCTCTGGGTGGTCGGTATAGTAGTGTTTTGATGCGAGTTGGTGAGACAGCCACGCAATTGAGTTTGATTTACCAGAGCCTGCACTGTGCTGAATTAGGTATTTATGACCAGTGCCTTCGCTATCCACCGTTTTAAGCAGCTTAGAAACAACCGCCCATTGGTGATAACGAGGGAAAATCATTGTCTCTTTGACTTTGATTGAGCCGTCTAACTGTTCTTCATCTTTCACTTCGAGGTGAATGTATCGGCTTAAGATAAGCAACAGGTTATCTTTCTGGAAAATCTCTTTCCAGAGGTAAGAGGTCGCATAGCTGCCGTCTTCAGGCACATCATTACCTTTGCCACCGTCAGCCGTACCTTGGTCAAAGGGTAAGAAGAATGTCTTTTTACCCGCTAAACAAGTAGTCATTGCGACATTGTATTGGCTCACAGCAAAGTGAACCAATGCACCACGTTTAAAGGTCAATAACGGCTCTGGTTTACGAGTTTTTGGATCTTTTGGCTGCCTGTCCTTCATATATTGGACTTTGGCGTTATCAATCGACTGCTTAAACTCAGACTTCAACTCACAAGTCGCAACAGGGATACCGTTGACGAAAAGGGTTAAATCTAAACGACCATCATAACCATTTGGTGAATAAACTAGTTCAGGAACAACACGCAGAATGTTTTGCTCATAACGTGCCGTTGCCGTTGGGTTTAGATCGTGATCAGGTTTGAAACTGCAAAGGTCAAACTTCGCCCCACGATTATTGAGTTTATTTCGCAATACCCAAAGTGTGCCTTCGTTTTTAAGCTCTTGCTCCAATGACTTGAGGAGAGCATCAGCGGTTGCGTGAGGGTTATGTTCTGTATCTGGGAAATGCTGCGCTAACTTATCCCACTGTTCTGATTGTGTAGCTTTAGCAAAAGCGATCACATCTTCAGGGTAAAGTGCCAACTCTTTGTTGTATCTGTTCGATTCACCCAGCAACCAGCCGTGAGACTGCATTTGGTCAAGGATGTCGTTTTGGAATATTGTCTCTTTTGCCTTATCTGACATTGTTTCGCCCTTTATACAACTTCCGCAATTCTTCGTTTTAACTCATTGAAAACATTCCTTGAAAATTGTTCTACAATCTCTTCTTCAATGAGTAATTTTAATGCCGCCTCTTCATATTCACCTTGACTTTCTATGATTGCATTTTGTAATAACTTCGGATAATCACCTTGCTTAGCCCGATCTTCAGGGTTATTTTTAATTTGTTCCAGAAGACTTGCATCTGTCATCAGCTTTTCAATTATTATGGCTTCATAAACTGGGGAGATTATCTGTTCAAAATTAACAATCGTATCCTCTTGAGGTTTCACTTTTATATTAGTGTCCTTCTTTAAGAACCTAGCTACATTATCAATTTCTGGGAACAAAGTTGCCTCTGAGATAGACAATGTTGCAAGCTCTTTTAACAGGTTCTCTTTCGAACCCTTTGGTATAGCGATGTGCTTAACGTCGGGACGGAAATGTTCAGGTATACGAATTGGGTCTGTTTTTTTATTTCCCATACCGAACAAAAAGAACGCACCACTCTGTTTTACTATTCGACGGTTGTCCAACTTCGGCTTTACACAGATAACAGAGTGTAAGTGTTCCTCTTTAATGTAAGGTTTGAAGTAGGGTTTTTCGGCTTGGATTGAGTGAAGAAATCGCTCTTGCTCCTCGGTATTGGAGAAGTCAAAGTTTGCTTCTGCTCTAGCCAAGTTACTAACGACAGAAACCGTATCACTATTAAAGTACTTAATTTCATCATTTGGCACTTGGTAAATTAGTACCTGTCCATTCTTGGCATTTTTATCCCTAGAGGTCTCGGGAATCAACGTGCAACAGGCAAAATATAGAGCGACTAAAGGGTTACTTGTAATGTCAAGCAATCTTGTAGGTAAACCATAATGTTGCATTTTGACCAAGAAATCGAAGGTAGATACACAATCTTTAAACTCTTCAGGACACTGAGTCACCAAATTATGAAATAATTCACCTTCACTCTCCACATAACGACTTTTCTTTGCATCATCATTCTGGTTTCTGAAAATAGTAGGCAAAGGATTAAAAGCATCTGAGGCGTGACCACGATAAAACAGTGTATGGTCATCCTTTACCTGTATTTCCGAGCAAGCAGCAATGAAGTGGGCTAGAGACTTAATATGTTTAACTGCCACAATTAAGCCTCCCAATCACTGATATCAATTTTACCTGTTACGGCTGCTGAAATAAGAGCCGCTTTTCGCTCTCTTAAAGTGCTACTTAATAACTCTGATTTCGATATGGCATAGTCAATTTTTGTTAATTTTGGGGCTGTACATTCAATAATTTCATTTTGTTCTTTTACGCAAGGAATTGGTATCGTCAAGTTTTTGATGTTTGACATGTTCAAAAATGGTTGAACATTCGAGTTTGCTATCAACATCAACTGTTGATTCATTGACTGAATTACCCAAACAAGAAATTCAGGAAGGTACAATGTACGTTCAACTGTTATCTTACAACTACCTGTAGTTGAGAGTATTGCTTCAGGTATGTCAGACGGAAGTAAGCAAGCATTTCCAATAGTCCCTACTTTAGAAAACAGTACATCATTAGGATGTACAGAGTGCCTTTGCAGTTGTCGAAACTTCTCTTCACGCATAAACATCAGATTATCTTTAACGAAACCTTTATTTGTTATGTTTACGGTTCTTACGACAGGAATACCATCATCTACATAATCTTCAGATGTATTTACGCTGGAGCCAAATGGTCCATCAACAATTGAATTTTTTTCTTTATCAACAATATGTTTTAAAGCCCCAACATTCCAATGTTCAGGGACTTCACCCAGCCATTCAACGCCTGAGTCTTTCACTGATACGTCTGGGTTAAGCCCTTTGGTAACTGCATGAAAAATTACTGCTTGGCGTTTTTCTTTCAACAGTTCAATCAACTTGTCTTGTTTAGCCATTAAGTCGTCAATTTTGGCCGTTTCGTGATCAAGGAAGTTGGCTATTGTTTGTTGCTCCGAGGTGCTCGGATAAGGATATACAACCTCATTAAATGCTTCTGTAGGAAGACGCCAACGCCCTAAATGCGCACTGCCTTGTCCAAGAGGAAAGAAGATTTTTTGCTTGTAGCACATTTGCAACAAATATAGATAGTATTTGGCATTGAACTGTTTATCATCTTTAAGCGTGAATACCCTGTAGTCAGGGCTAGTCACACCGTTAAAGCAAGATATATCTACATACCCTGTTAACAAATCCATATGGTTCATAGCAAAATCGCCTTCAAAAACCAATTGGTATTTTGAATAGTCCATTGAAAGCTGACCATCACCACTCTCAATATCTTTAACGATAATTCCCTTTTGCGTTACTGAGAGAACATCAAAACCTAACTGCCCTGCAATTCTCTTTTTGATATCGAAAATATACTTAAGGCGTTTAACCCCCCAGTGACTGGGAATTTCGCCAATCCAATCCACACCTGAACTAAAGTAGTCTGGATATTTCTTGTAACTACTAGCCATTATGAATGTACCTCGTTCAGCAACTTCCGAATTTCAGCAGATACTGAATCCAAATCAGCATCAATTTCTTCTAAATCTCGTGGTGGTTCATAAACATAAAAATGGCGATTAAATGGAATCTCATAACCGATGACACCAACCTCTCCATCTGTAGGGTCGGTTTTACTTTCATCAATCCAAGCATCTGGCACATGAGGTAACACTTCACGAGCAAAGTAGTCAGCAGCCGTTTCTGTTAGGGGAATGTTTTCGTTATCCCGAAGCTCTGGATTTGCTTCCTTTTGACCTTTTGTTTTACACAATTCAGCTTCAGCATCATGTTCACCAAGGTGTTTAATGATCAGTCTTAACTGCGCTGCGCTAATTTTGAACATATACAGTTTAGTTTTGAGCTGCTTGAGGAACTCATCACGAGACAGGTACTTTTCTTGTTCAAAAGAGTCAAGAGCGTTCAGCACGGCTTGTTGCGTATTTTCATCTATTTTTGCCCATGCATTATCTGCTTGTAAGGCTTCAAGACGTAGTAAATCTTTAGGGTAAATAGCTAACTGAAGAGGTCGCTCAACGGTAATCCTGCGATAGCCAAATTCTTCGTAATCAAAAATTTTACTAAAGTCATTTTCGACAAACTGACCATAAGTTTTCACTATAGTATCAATCGCTTCAGGAGTAAGCGCTTTACGCTTACTTCCCAGCGATTTTCGCATTACAGCATAAAACACACCATCATCATCACCTTCTACTTCACTACCGCCACTACGTCCTCTACCACCATTCTTCGCTCGCTCTTTTGATGCATTGATAAGCTGAACTTTGCCCTTACGTTCATCGGTCTTATGGCTAGATAGCACCCAAATATAAGTTGCAATACCAGTGTTGTAGAACATATCAGTAGGCAGAGCCACAATTGCCTCAAGTAAGTCGTTTTCAAGAATGTAGCGTCTAATTTCACTTTCACCGCTACCAGCACCACCGGTAAAGAGAGGTGAACCATTCAAGATAATACCTATTCGTGAACCGCCTTCGCTTTGGGGGCGCATTTTGCTAATCAGGTGCATCAAGAATAGCAACGAACCGTCAGAGACTCGTGGTAAGCCTGCGCCAAATCGACCTTCAAAACGTTTTTGATTGTGCTCATCATTTATCTTTTTTTGAATCTTTTTCCAATCTACCCCAAACGGTGGATTTGACAGCATATAGTCGAATTTATCGCTGTAGAGTTGGTCATTCGATAATGTATTGCCGAGCTTAATGTTGTCGACCTTTTGCCCTTTTATCAGCATATCCGCTTTACAGATAGCATAGGACTCAGGATTTAGTTCTTGTCCAAACGCCGATAAAGACGCTTTTTCGTTGAGCTGAAGAACATATTCCATAGCGGATGATAAAAAGCCCCCGGTGCCTGCGGTAGGGTCATAGATTGAACGTACCAATCCTGCACTGGTTAACTCTTTTTCATTTGTGAACAGTAATGAAGTTGTCAGCTCCACAATATCTCTTGGGGTGAAGTGCTCCCCTGCGGTTTCATTAGAGCTTTCAGCAAAACGTCTTATTAGCTCTTCAAACACTAACCCCATATCGTAGTTACTAATAGTATCTGGGTGGAGATCTTCTTTCTTAAAGTGTTTTACCACGTTGTAAAGTAAATCCGCTTCTTGCAGTTTGTCGATAGTATTGGAAAAGTCGAAGTGTTCAAAAATTTCACGAGCATTAGGACTAAATGATTGAATGTAGCTCTCTAGGTTACTTGCTACACCTGTTTCACCAAGGCGGTTTAAGTCCATTTTTGAAGTGTTGTAAAAGCTCAACTGCGCTGCGTGCGTCAATAGTTTATCTTGTGCCTCTATTGGCATCGCCTTTACTACTTCGTATTTTGCGAGAACGTCTGGTTTTGTCGCTTCAAGCACACACTCTAAGCGTCTTAGTAGAGTGAAAGGGAGAATGATACGTCCGTATTGAGATTGCTTGAAATCACCACGTAGAAGGTCAGCTACTGACCATAAAAACGCTGCTGTCGAAGAGAAATTGTTGTTAGTCATTATAATCAGCACATTGAATATGAAAGTTGTGCAGATTATACAACAGAGTGACATCGCTCGCTGCTAGTTCTACCGCATAAACAACAAGCTAAGTACTATCTAAGAGCGCCTTATTTTGGCGCTTCAGGGTAAAGGAACACATTATTAAGCCTCGTAATTAGGTATTCCTAGCAAGATTTTTTGGGCGATCATCTCCACAATGTCTGTAACTTTTTTATCTCTCTCTACCATCAGTAAAGCAATTGAGTCCGCATTAAGTTCGGGTTCAACCCTGCCATCCAATTGGTTTTCAATAGCGTACGCAAATAGGCAACGCTCTGTTAACTTTTGAACCCAGCGTAACCGAGAAGATCGTGTTTCAATATCCAAAGTTGAAACAAATCCAGCCTCTTTACATTTGCCGACAACAAGACTTTCGATTGTTGTTTCTCTGAACCTTTCAATTTGAACAGCTTGTAGTATTGGTGAGTTAGTATTCATAGGTTTTTATTTAAAACTAACCAATTTTTTCTCATATACCAACCGATGCATTCAAAGGGGTAGTTAAGAAGGGATTCCCCCCTTCTTGCCAGTGGACAACAACTCAGCGAAGCTGGGTTGTCCTATCTGGAACCGCAGCTCTGTATACAGGGTTAGCAGCAAGTTTTGGAACAAGAGCAACTAGTTAGTATGCTTAAAGAAAATGAACCAACATGCTAAAAAACTGGACTGTCATTACCCAACCCGTTCGCCTAGCAAGCGATGGTATAATGATGCGGGAGCGCTATTTACTCAATGCTAAACATGCAAACCACAAGCATACTGAGCACATCATCTCCATCTATGGTTGTGCCAAAACATCTCATCAAATCGCATTGGCTGGAGAAGGTTTTCGACTCAAACAACAACTCAACAATCGCAAAGGAGGGCGACCACTATCGAGCTATGCGATGGAATATTGCCTGACGCTCCCCAAAGGGTATCGACCCACTCCAAAACAATGGCAAAGCGTTGTAAGGGATTGTTGTATCGCTTTAGCCAAGCATTGCAAATTGAATAAAGCAGAGTTTGCTCAGTTTCGTCAGCAAATCCGTGCCGTTATTCACCAGCAACACCAAAGCGGCAGAGGCGGTAGTGGTGACCATGTCCATCTAGTCATAGGAAAAATTGTTGGCAATCGCATCCTAAAAGAACTCCAGCAAAAAAAAGCAACAAAGCTGATTAAAAAGGCTTTCAATCAATCAGCGCTAAAGCACATTGGTATCGATTACCGTAGTTACGCACCAGAAGAAAACAAAAAAGGGAAACGACTTGGCGAATGGCAGTATCAATACGAAAAATCTCAAGTTGCTCTGGAACTGGAAAAGCAAGTTTTGCAGATGCAGAAACAGTTCAAGAAGTGGCTCACTGCCCTTGAAGAAAGTGACGAAAGGCAAAAACGCCGACAAAAAAACCGTTTGATGAAAACCTATGACTCTATCGATCATAGGCTATTGTCATCAAAGCAAAGTGAGGAAATCGAAAATATAAGAAAAAGGATACCGTAGCTAGCAATACCTGTTGAGTGACTAGGGCTGCATCCGGCACCAGTCTTGGTGAGACTCGCATAATTGACGTTCGATAAATGAAGCTAAGTGATCAAAACTAACGTACCAAGGGAGCTTTTGAGACTCACCTAGTCGAACCACAGGGAAAGGGAGTTCACTGTTTCGGGCTTTACGTTTTGCTGTGTTAGGCGTTAAGCCTAAGTATTCCTCTGCAACTTCACTCAATGGGATAAGGGGTTGGTAGTTGTACTTTGCCGCCAAAAGGGATTTTGTTGATGGAGAACCCAATAAGCTTGTCATTCTAGCGTCCTAATATCAAAGTCTGTCTATAGCTTTGGGTATTTAGCTGCTAACTTTCACGCCCATCAAGCGTTTTTTTGACCTTCGTTTGTAGGGGACGTAAGATAGGAGCGAGAGTGATTTACTGCTTGTGTTTGTGGTAACCGTCCCTCATCCATCCCTCACTATTTCAGCAATAGACGTAACGCCTTGTTTTAGCTGAATCAACCTCTCTAATCACTTCCAATCCAACATTGGTGCTACAGAGAGCCTGCAAGAATGAGTCATGATATAAACACCCGTTTTTACGTTGCCAAGATAGAGCGCGACGGTGCGCTCAAAAAATGAAGTCGGGTATTGTATACCCACCGTGCAGTGGATGCGAGTGTTGTGAGCTTACTTACCAATAGACATATTTCGGCATTGGGATCTCGTTCTGTGATATCGGTTACTCTCTCTGATATACACTGGCTTGCTTTAATTCATGATTTTCGTTCTGATAGTAGGTAAAATGAAGCCTTTCTAAACGAACTTCGTATAGAAATGGTTTATCATAAAGCACGTCCGATAGTTATGGTGAAAGATTTGGACCCAACAATCCTTGAACAAATTGAACATATCTGCGCTGAGCGCGGAGTAAGGTTGACGCCGCAACGCCGACGCGTTTTTGAGCTCATTTGTTCTAATCGCCGCGCCTCTAGTGCGTATGAGCTATTGGAGCAACTGAAAGAGAGTGAACCACAAGCGAAACCACCGACGGTATACCGAGCATTAGATTTTCTTCTAGAACAAGGCTTTATTCATCGAGTGGAATCTAACAACAGCTTTATCACTTGCTGTTCGTTCAACACTCAACAGCACTTTTTCCAACTGCTAATTTGCGATAAATGTGGCGATGTCGTTGAACTTGAAGACGAGACGCTGATATCCTTATTAGCCAATAACGCCGAGAAACATGGATTCAAACTGACGAATCAAGTTATCGAAACCCATGGCGAATGCCAGGCATGTTCCTCGGAGACGAAATAAGAAAGATAGAAGAACGTTATGCGCGCTGAATTTGTAAACCCGTTTTTAGCTTCTTTAATGAATGTTCTAAAAACTATGGCTTCGCTTGAACTGAAGCCACAAAAACCGCGAATCAAGAAAGATGAGATCGCACGAGGTGACGTTTCTGGTCTTATCGGTATGGTTGGTCCACAAACTCGTGGCTCAATGTCGATTACCTTTGATGAAGCGTTAGCACTGGAAATCATGCAGAACATGCTTGGTGAACGTCCAAATGGACTGAACGAAGAAGTGACGGATATGGTTGGTGAGATCACTAATATGGTGACAGGCGGTGCGAAACGCATTCTAGCGGAAAGTGGGTTTGACTTTGATATGGCAACACCAGTTGTAGTATCTGGTCGAGGTCACACCATTCGCCACAAGTGTGAAGGCTCAATCATCATCATGCCTTTCTCTTCACAGTGGGGAAATGCCTTCATCGAGATTTGTTTCGAATAATAGAGAAAAAATAGGTTGGTCCGTACCAACCTATTTTGTTTCTGCCCCAGGCAATAAAAAAGGTCAGCATTTGCTGACCTTTTCTTTTTCTATTCAAACATTAAGCTTTAAACGCTTTAAATGCATTGATTAGACCGTTTGTCGAGCTATCGTGTGAGTTGATTTCAGACTCATCAGCTAGCTCAGGTAGGATTTGGTTCGCTAGTTGTTTGCCTAGCTCAACACCCCATTGGTCGAAGCTGAAGATGTTCCAGATAACGCCTTGAACGAAGATTTTGTGCTCGTACATTGCGATCAGGTTACCTAGCGTGCGAGGTGTGATTTGCTTAACTAGGATAGAGTTCGTTGGGCGGTTACCTTCAAATACTTTGAACGGAACTAGAGACGCCAT
Source organism: Vibrio harveyi NBRC 15634 = ATCC 14126 = KCTC 12724 (assembly GCF_001591145.1). Lineage (GTDB taxonomy): Bacteria > Pseudomonadota > Gammaproteobacteria > Enterobacterales > Vibrionaceae > Vibrio > Vibrio harveyi. The sequence continues at coordinate 23,067 of NZ_BCUF01000032.1, forward strand.
TTCTTCTTCGCTCTTACCTGCTTTCGCAAATTCTGCTTTTACTGTTTCTGCTGACTTACCAAATGCCAATGCTTCTGTTTGTGCAAAGAAGTTAGACATCAGTTTTTGGTGGTGATCGCTTGCTGGGTTGTGGCTGATTGCTGGTGCAATGAAGTCACATGGGATCAGCTTAGTGCCTTGGTGAATCAGTTGGTAGAACGCGTGCTGACCGTTAGTTCCTGGTTCACCCCAGATGATAGGACCAGTTTGGTAAGTCACTGCGTTACCTTCACGGTCAACGTACTTACCATTAGATTCCATGTTACCTTGCTGGAAGTACGCTGCAAAACGGTGCATGTACTGGTCGTAAGGTAGGATTGCTTCAGACTCAGCGCCATGGAAGTTGTTGTACCAAATACCGATCAGAGCAAGAATCACAGGGATGTTGCTTTCTAGATCTGTCGATACGAAATGGTTATCCATCTCGTGAGCACCGTCTAGAAGCTCGATAAAGTTGTCGTAACCTACAGACAATGCAATTGAAAGACCGATTGCTGACCATAGTGAGTAACGACCACCAACCCAGTCCCAGAACTCAAACATGTTGTCTGTGTCGATACCAAACTCAGATACCGCAGGAGCATTAGTAGATAGCGCTGCGAAGTGCTTAGCAACGTGTGCTTGATCGCCAGCAGTTTCTAGGAACCAATCACGAGCAGAGTGCGCGTTTGTCATGGTTTCTTGAGTCGTGAACGTCTTAGACGCGATCAAGAATAGTGTTGTCTCTGGGTCTACTTTCTTCAAAGTCTCAACGATGTGAGTACCATCAACGTTAGAAACGAAGTGTAGGTTCAGGTGGTTTTTGTATGGTGCCAATGCTTCTGTCACCATGTAAGGACCAAGGTCTGAGCCGCCGATACCGATGTTTACGATATCTGTGATTGCTTTACCTGTGTAACCTTTCCACTCACCGCCGATTACACGCTCAGTGAAGGATTTAATTTTTTCTAGAACCGCGTTTACCGCTGGCATTACGTCTTCGCCGCCAACCATTACAGGTTTGTTCGAGCGGTTACGCAGTGCAGTGTGAAGAACAGCGCGATCTTCTGTTTTGTTGATCGCTTCACCACTGAACATCGCTTCAATTGCTGACTTAAGCTCAGTCTCGTTAGCAAGAGCGAACAGGTGCTTCAGAGTTTCCTCGTTGATTAGGTTCTTTGAGTAATCGACTAGGATATCTGAGCCGAAGCGTGCTGAGTATTTGTCGAAACGCGCAGCGTCTTGAGCAAATAGCTCTTTCAGATCCATATCTTGTGCAGATTCGAAATGCGCAGTTAGCGCTTTCCAAGCTTGTGTTTGCGTTGGATTGATATTTTTCAACATGGTCTTTATCCCGATGTTACAGTAGGTTCCATTCCTTACAGTCTAGCGAAAACTGCGGAATCCCCGATTTAGCAAATAGAATATAAATGAGATGTTTGGGCGAATTGCCACAAAACAAGTCTTTGTAATTTTTTTTCAGTCGCCAATTATGACTGAGTGCCCTTACACTCACATTGAGTTAGGTCACGTTCCCTGTTTCGAATTTAAACAATTCATTTATGACGTTGGGAATCATATCATTTACTAATGACAGGCTCTAATTGGATTAGGATAGACGCCAAACCAAATTTTTCCAAAGGAACGCATATGTGGGCACAAAAAACTCTGCAATTAAAAGCACGTAGCCGAGGCTTTCATCTGGTCACTGATGAAATTGAACAACAATTACCACAAATCCAATCGCTTTCAGTAGGTTTGTTACATTTATTCATTCAGCATACGTCTGCCAGTTTGACTTTAAATGAAAATGCCGATCCAACAGTACGCATGGACATGGAAGCCCACTTCAATAAGTTTGTGCCTGAGCGTGCCCCTTACTACCAACACACTTATGAAGGTGATGATGACATGCCAGCTCATATAAAAGCGTCTTTGCTTGGTAGTAGTGTGACAATTCCTATTCAAAGCGGTCAATTAGCATTGGGGACATGGCAGGGCATTTACTTAGGCGAGCATCGAGACTACGGTGGCAGCCGACGCATTATCGCTACCATCAACGGCGAATAGCTTAGAGACAACAAAGGCTAACCTCAGGGTTAGCCTTTGTTTTATATCGAGTTAAAACGGTTGGTTTATCATAACTCGGAAAGTACCTTCATCGGCACCTTTTGCCATCTCGGCACGAACAACAATCCCTTCCACTTGGAAGCGTACTGCGCCACCGACGTTCCATTTCATGTCTTCATGTAATGTCTTGAGGTCATAATCGTCCGCGACTCGCCCCACTTCAACAAACGCAACCCATTGCCACCAAGGTAAGTCGTAATAGTTGATCAGAGGAATATCATCAAGCGGCTGCCAGTCTGGCAATACGCGGTATTCCGCAGAATAGTGAATCGCGCTGCGTCCATGGTAACGACCCGCAGTATAACCACGCAAGCGATACAAGCCACCCAAGCGAACTTGCTCCTGCTCTGGAGGACGACTACATACTGCGCCATCGCACTGATTCCATGTCGGTGTATCTGCAGTATAGAAATCGAATGCCAGAACTTGCTGATCAAACCAATCACCTAACGGACCTAGGGAATAGTACTGACTGTTTTGGAACTCCCACTTTAGCCATAAGTCTTCCGCCTGTAAGCTGTCTGCTCCTGTGGTTAAATCAAACGAGGTATGGGAGCCTCGCGTGGTATTACGCACACTGTCGCGGTTGTCCCAGTCAAATGTCAGGCTAAACCCTGTCGCTTCTTCTTTCTTATCGTTGTAGATGTCTAATTCACGAGAAGAATAAAACGGCGTGAAGATAATTGAGCTGACACCAGAATCGACCGGAGAAGCAAAACTTACATCGCGAATAGGTTGGAATGCACCAAGTAACCCATGTTCACGAACGTTACCCCAAGGAAGCAAGTACTTGAACTCGAGTTTATAGTTCTCTTCATCCCCATTGGTTATCGTTTTGTCTTCCGTTGAAGAGTTGTTTGAACCTTGATTGTCTAGGTAATATGGGTTGTCGTTAAAGCGCGCTTGATACATTTGCGTGCTAAACAAAAGATTTGATGACAAAGCGTAGTTGAAGGCAGAAAGAAAACCGACATAGCTATCTTTCTCAGAATACAGCCCCATACCAAACAATGCAGCTTGAGGTTGACCAACACCTTTTGCCACACCAGCTAAACCGATCGTGCTACCCATGGTATCCGTACTGAAATAGAACGGAACAAATGCTGAGTCTTTCTCTTTCGCGACTATCTGCGGGGATAAAAAAAGGCTGGCAGAGAATGCCAGCACTGAGAATAATCTTTTCTTCATGGGTTACTTCGAATATTCCATTTCGACGCGAGAAGTCAGTTTAGTCACCAATTCATAAGCGATAGTGCCGATGTGACTCGCCACTTCTTCTACTGGTAAATCCATACCCCACAAAATAGCTTCGTCGCTTACTTTATCAGTCGCGTCTGGACCTAAATCGACCGTCAGCATATCCATAGAAACGCGACCTGCAATTGGTACTTTGCGTCCGTTAACAAGAACTGGCGTACCATTCGGTGCTGTTCGTGGATAACCATCTCCGTACCCAACAGCAATGACACCGACTTTAGTATCTCGCTCACTGGTCCACATGCCACCATAGCCGACACTTTCACCTTTCTTCACTTCACGTACCGCGATTAAGTGCGATTTCAGTGTCATGACGGGTTTATAGCCCATGTCTTGTGCCGTTTTATCATCAAATGGAGACACGCCGTACATGATGATTCCAGGACGAACCCAATCAAGTTGACTCTGCGGCCATGCAAGCAGACCTGCCGATGCCGCTAAAGAGCGCTCTCCTTGACAGCCTGCGGTAAGCGACATAAATAAGTCGATCTGCTCTGTCGTAATACTATTACCTAGCTCATCGGCACAGCCAAAATGACTCATGTAACGTAGCGGTTTCGCCACGTTTGGACACTCTTTAAGGCGTGTGATGAATTCATCGTACTGTTCTGGACGCACACCAAGTCGGTGCATGCCACTATCGATTTTGAGCCAAACGACAACTGGCGTTTCAAGCTCTGCTTGCTCCAACGCCGTCAATTGCTCTTCACAGTGAACGACCGTTTGAATGTTGTTCGTCACCAATACAGGCAAATCACCTGGCGAATAAAAACCTTCAAGTAAAAGAATCGGCTTTACTACGCCACAAGCGCGTAACTGAAGGGCTTCTTCGATACGAGCAACACCAAAAGCATCCGCATGAGTAGCGTGTTTAGCTACATGACGAAGACCATGACCGTAGCCATTCGCCTTCACCACGGCCATCACTTTGCTGTCTGGTGCTTGTTCTTTTACTCGCTGTAAGTTGTGCTGCAGTGCTGACAAGTCAATGCATGCCATCGCGGCTTTCATGTAGCTCATTGCATTACTCATCATCAATATCAAATGCTGGACCCGCGTAGTTATCAAAGCGCGAGTGTTGACCTTGGAATGTTAAGCGAACCGAACCGATAGGACCGTTACGTTGCTTACCAATAATGATTTCTGCCGTGCCTTTGTATGGGCTGTCAGGATGGTAAACCTCGTCACGGTAAATAAACATGATCAAGTCGGCATCCTGCTCGATAGAGCCCGATTCACGCAAGTCTGAGTTAACCGGACGCTTATCTGCGCGTTGCTCTAGGGAACGGTTTAGCTGTGATAGCGCAACGACAGGCACATTCAATTCTTTCGCCAACGCTTTAAGCGAGCGCGAGATTTCCGCGATTTCCAAGGTACGGTTATCCGAAAGAGCAGGCACACGCATTAGCTGAAGGTAGTCGACCATGATCATGGACAAACCACCATGCTCACGAGCGATACGACGAGCACGAGATCGCACTTCGGTTGGCGTTAAACCTGAACTGTCATCAATGTACATGTTCTTCTTGTCCATAAGAATGCCCATGGTAGAAGAAATTCGCGCCCAATCTTCATCATCTAGCTGACCAGTACGAATCTTCGTTTGGTCAACACGAGATAAGGACGCCAACATACGCATCATCAGCTGTTCAGCAGGCATCTCTAACGAGAAGATAAGTACAGGTTTGTCTTGGCTCATCGCCGCGTTTTCACACAAGTTCATCGCAAAGGTAGTTTTACCCATCGATGGACGCGCCGCCACGATAACCAAATCCGAACCTTGTAGACCTGCCGTTTTCTTGTTGAGGTCATTAAAGCCGGTCGTTACCCCCGTCACACCGTCTTGCGGGGTTTTATATAGAATCTCAATTCGCTCTAGTGTTTTCTCCAGAATGTTATCCACGTTTTGTGGACCTTCATTCTCGCTAGTGCGTGATTCTGCAATGGCGAAAACTTTACTCTCCGCCATATCAATTAAGTCTTCTGAGCTTCGACCTTGAGGATCGTAACCAGCATCAGCGATTTCGTTCGCGACACCAATCAAACCACGTACAATCGCGCGCTCCGCGACAATATCAGCATATGCGTTAATGTTCGCCGCACTTGGGGTGTTTTTGGCAAGATCAGCAAGGTAGGCAAAACCACCCACGTCTTCCAATTGTTCGTGACGCTCTAGGTGTTCAGATAACGTGATCAAGTCGAGAGGCTTACCATCTTCAAGAATGGTTTTAACCCCTTCAAAAATCAGGCGATGGGGACGACTATAGAAATCACTACTTACAACACGTTCGGCTACGGTGTCCCAACGTTCATTGTCTAGTAATAGACCGCCAATTACTGATTGCTCAGCTTCTAGCGAGTGAGGTGGCACCTTGAGTGCTTCGACCTGACTGTCTGAAGGTTTGCGATTTCTGTTTTCCGCCATGACTTTGCTCGATAACTACTAATGACCCAAGATTATAACCTTAAACTTAGCTAAGATGCTTCCCTCATGAGACAATTACTTGTTAAGAATTCCACAAGTGAAGAACTAAAAAGTGGCTTTTTATAGTGCGAATTTGTTCGATTACGATAGAATCTCATCAATCCGTACTGAAGCATATTGTTTGTAAAGTTTAACACCTTCATAAAGGTGTCTAACAAGGTTCTACCGCTTAGGTCTAATAAAAATTAACCTATCATTGACCCAATAAAACATCTGTATCAGTATCATGCCCCTCCTTTTTATTTACGTTCGAGGTTTTTGTGTCCCGATACTGGTTACTTGGCTTTAGCTTACTTTGCACGGGAGCATCGTACGCTGAAGAATCAGTAAAGCCAGAGCAAGAAATTGAAGTGCCCGATCCTCTAAAAACTGAGGTCGAGTTCGGCTATCAAGCTCACACAGGTAACACGGACTCTCGTTCCCTGAATGCTCGTCTGAGTGCTGAATATACTTCTGGTCGCCACCGTTCTAATGGCGAATGGAAGTACTACAACCTTTACAAAGATGGCGAAGAAGACAAACGCTCTTCGACCTATAGCGCACAAACCGACTACAAGTTAGGTCCAAAGACATACTTGTATGGCAGTTTTAAAGGGGTTGATTCACGCTACAGTGCTTACTTTAAAGACTACACTCTTTCTGGCGGTCTGGGTTACCAGTTCGCTTATACTGAAAACTTCACCCTTGAGGCAGAAATTGGTCCTGGTTTTCGCTACCAAGAGCCAAATTTAGATGAGATTGATGATGATGACATCGTCTTTCCAGATATCGTTCAAGAAGGGATCTTGCGTGGTAACATCAATACCACGTGGCACGCACTTGATAACTTGAGCCTTTCTGCAGATATCACGTTAGTGAGTGGTAGAAGTAACACGCGTGTCGACAGTGATCTTAGTGTTACCAATGACATTACCGAAGACATTGCTCTTAAATTAGCGCACTCTCGCCAATATCACGATAAAGTGCCAGAGGGCTTGAGCAAGGCGGATAGTGTATTTTCCGTCAACCTTTTGTTTGCCTTCTAACTCCCGCTTTTCATCATATTCAGACATAAAAAAAGCACCTCCGAGGAGGTGCTTTTTACTATTTCGCTTGGTACTGAATTACTCAGCAGCAACAACTTGTAGGTTGATTGTAGCGAAAACTTCAGAGTGAAGTTGAACGCTGATCTCGAACTCACCAGTGTTACGTAGAGCACCTTCAGGAAGGCGAACTTCGCTCTTAGCAACTTCAACGCCTGCAGCTGTGATAGCTTCAGCGATGTCACGAGTACCGATAGAACCGAATAGTTTGCCTTCGTCACCAGCTTTAGAAGCAAGAACAACTGCTTCTAGAGCGTTAACTTTCTCAGCACGTGCTTCAGCAGCAGCTAGTTGCTCAGCAACTTTAGCTTCTAGTTCAGCGCGACGAGCTTCGAACATTTCAACGTTGCCTTTAGTCGCCATAACTGCTTTACCTTGAGGGATAAGGAAGTTACGCGCGTAGCCAGATTTAACGTTTACTGTGTCGCCAAGACCACCTAGGTTACCGATTTTATCAAGTAGAATAACTTGCATTGCTTAATCCTCTTTCTTAATAAAACGACCGATTACTGATGCTTATCAGTGTACGGTAGTAGAGCTAGGTAGCGTGAACGCTTGATAGCGCGAGCTAGTTGACGTTGGTATTTAGCGCTTGTACCAGTGATACGGCTAGGAACGATTTTACCAGCTTCAGTGATGTAGTTTTTAAGAGTTGCTACGTCTTTGTAATCAATCTCTTGTACGCCTTCTGCAGTGAAACGGCAGAATTTACGACGACGGAAGAAACGAGCCATGGGCTATCTCCTGATCTTAAATTTGAGTAATGTTGTCGGCGATAACACTAACTTCCTAAATCTTTCGATTGGAGTGACAAGTGATAAGCTCACTTATCTTAATGCTACTGCCTTGTACTAAATCTGAGTGAATACTTGTGACCTAAGCCCAGTGACGACTACCTGTCTAAATCTGCAGAGTAAAACTCTATCCGAAACCAACAGTGTCTTATTATCAATAGGCTTAATTACGAATGGGCAATTTGGCAATGAAGCCAAGTAGCACCATCCGGATGGTCAAAAGAAAAATTACTCAGCAGCTGCTTCTGGCTTAGCTTCAGCACGCTCTTCGCGACGAGGAGCACGCTCTTCTTTCTGCTTAAGCATGATAGATTGCTCAGTGATAGCCGCTTTAGTACGCATGATCATGTTACGTAGAACTGCATCGTTGAAACGGAAAGCAGTTTCTAGCTCATCGATTACAGCTTGGTCAGCTTCAACGTTCATTAGAACGTAGTGAGCTTTGTGAAGCTTGTTGATTGGGTAAGCCAGTTGACGGCGACCCCAGTCTTCTAGACGGTGGATTTTACCGCCAGCTTCAGTGATTGAACCAGTGTAACGCTCGATCATGCCAGCAACTTGCTCGCTTTGATCTGGGTGCACCATGAATACGATTTCGTAATGACGCATTGGTTGCTCCTTACGGATTATTCAGCTTCCACAAATGGCTCAGTCGTCCAGAGGAAGCAAGGAACTAAAGAAAATTGACTGAGTTTTAAGGAGCACGAATAGTACAGAAAGGACGCAAAATAGGCAAGTGATTATTTGCACACCGCGATGGATATTTTTTCTCGGTTTGCACTAGAAACAACAAAGGCTGCCGGTACGGTGGCAGCCTTTCAAATCATAGCGTTAACGCGCTAGTTTAAGAGCGTGTTTATCCGCGCTTATTTTGCTTCTGCAAGCTCAGCGCGCATTTTATCGATCACTTGCTTGTAATCTGGCTCACTGAAAATCGCAGAGCCCGCAACAAACATATCTGCGCCCGCTTCTGCGATTTCACGAATGTTGTCCACCTTCACACCACCATCGATTTCTAGGCGAATATCACGACCAGACTCATCAATCATCTTACGCACTGCGCGCAGTTTATCTAATGTGTGAGGAATGAATGATTGACCACCAAAACCTGGGTTAACTGACATCAGTAGGATCAAGTCAACTTTATCCATAATGAACTCAAGGTGAGCAAGTGGGGTTGCAGGGTTTAGAACCACGCCAGCTTTACAGCCGTGCTCTTTGATTAGTTGAAGCGTACGGTCTACGTGCTCAGATGCCTCAACGTGGAAAGTAATCATTGATGCACCTGCTTTCGCGAAATCAGGAATGATGCGATCGACTGGCTTCACCATTAGGTGTACATCAATTGGAGCTGTGATGCCGTAATCACGTAGCGCTTTACACACTGGAGCACCAAAAGTCAGGTTTGGTACATAGTGGTTATCCATAACGTCGAAGTGCACCACATCCGCACCCGCTGCGAGAACTTTCTCTACGTCTTCACCGAGACGAGCAAAATCAGCCGATAAAATGGATGGAGCAATTAGAAAATCTTTCATACCTGACCTCAGTAGTGGCGAGCAAACAGCAAACAATTTGCGCGCAATTCTACCGAAGCCAGTGGGGAGATCCACTATTTCAATGCAATAGTGTGAGAATTAAGAGTCAGATTTGTCCGCGTCAGGTGCACGAAATAGCGCCAGCAACTCGTCAACTTTATTACGGCCACTGCCATTACGACTGATGGTTCGCTTCACTTTTACGACATTAAGCTCCGCACCATGATAAAGGCGACGCGTTAATGTCGTGTCATGGTTTGAGATCAGAACAGGGATACCACGTTCAGTTGCGGCTTTCTCTGCAATATCAGCCAATGCAGCTTGATCATCCAGCGTAAAGCCGTTGCCAGCATAAGAGGTAAAGTTCGCCGTGTTCGACAACGGTGCGTACGGTGGATCGCAATAAACCACACTGCCTTTACGCGCTCGACTGAACGTTTCTGGGTAACCTTCACATACGAACGTCGCTTTCTTTGCTTTTTCAGCAAAGAATTCTAGCTCCGCTTCTGGAAAATAAGGCTTTTTGTAAGAACCAAACGGGACATTAAAGCCGCCTTTTTTGTTATAACGACATAAGCCATTAAAGCCAAAGCGGTTCATGTATAGGAACGCCAACGAGCGGTACATCACGTCATCTGTTTTATTAAACTCGGCGCGAATATTCAAGTACGCTTCTTTGCGATTGTTCTCTGCAACAAACCAGCGCTTCGCTTCTGAGATGTACTCTTCAGGACGCTCTTTTAGTAAGTTATAGAGATTAATCAGGTCGGGGTTAATATCCGCCAGTAGATAGTGGTCATAGTCGGTATTTAGAAAAACCGAGCCAGCACCAACAAAAGGTTCAACTAGCTTTCGAGCCGGTGGTAAATGACGTTGGATGTCTTCAACCAGACCGTATTTGCCTCCTGCCCACTTAAGAAAGGCTCGTTGCTTTTTCATCTACTGCTCTATCTATCGACCAAAAATTAAGGCTGCGGAATGTAACATATTTTTCAACGAAGCTCAGGATTATTTCACGCGATCAATTTCTCGATGTACTTGACCCAGTGATTTTGCCCATGGACTCACCGATTTAAGTGCATCTGGCAAGCTTTCAACAGCGTCTCGCGCCAGCTGAATCGTAGGGTAATCTTGGTAAGTGATAATGTACCACTCTGTTCCGCTACGAACGGTTGGATAAATTCTCACCTGACCATTTAAGTCGTACTTATCAAGGAACGCTTGTACATCCTCCATCGCCGTCATTGCCCCCAACTGTAAAGTGTAAGCACGAGGCGATAGTGCTTTCAGCTCTTCTCGAGCAAAAGAGAACTTCACTATCGGTTTTCCAGACGTCGCTTTCTCTGCTTCAGGCTGCTGACCGGTTTGAACCACATTGATCAATGAGGAATTTGATGCACTTTTCGCTTGAGGGATAGATTCTTCGACAACCGTTTCAATGTTAGTGGTATCGGCTGCTTCAGGCTTACCTTCTAGAAGTGCGTCAACGACATCCGACTCAATCACAACGCGTTGCTGCTTATCTTCGCTGCCGACACTCGCTACTTCACTCGTTACCGCTGGAGGAAGAGCATCTGAATCATCCGTAGCGTCTGTCAGGTTAGTATCATCCGAAGGCTCTGAGCCATCATCCATCGATGAATCTGCACGACTGATTTGAGCCTCTGGCTCGTTTAGAGTTGGAATGGCAGTTTGCTCAATGACTTCAGTGATTTGCTGCGCTTTATCATCAGGGCTTGGTTGATTATACATCCACCAATATCCACCAGCCGCCAACAAAAGTAATACCAGCACAACGAGTGCAATGTTAAGGGGCGAACCGACAATTGAGCGGATAATGATCCTTTTTTCCACTTTCATCTCTCCTAAAGCCATGATGTCACCCGGTACCGGGTCAACTTTCTTGAATGCATCTCGAACGCGTTTTTCAGAGTCATCATCGACATATCGAATCACTAGCGACTCAAAAAAGCGACGAGCTTCAACTTCTGACAGCATATCAATATCGAGTTCAACTGGCTTGTACTCTTGTCCGTAGCTAATACGCGACAATACTGACTCTAAACGCCCAGTTTGCGTGAACAGTAAGACGTTGATTTTCCAATTTGGATTGGCTTGCGCAGCAAGCACTAGCATCCATAGCTCTGAAACTAGGTTTTCACTCAACAAATGCGCATCATCGACCACGATGGCAATATCGCACGTGTCATCACCTAAGATTCTCTCCAAGCTATCGAGCAAAGTATCTTGCTGATTGAACAACGCATCCGAGACGATCTGACTCAAGATAAGCATGCGACGCTGCACATCATCTTGATTTGAATGACAAAGTAACAAACATTGATTTTTGTTACTGGCACCGAGCTCAAGGTATCGCTGTGCCAACCAAGATTTTCCGTACCCGGCTTGACCATTAACAGCGATCAGATTAGACGCAAAGTTAGTTAATAAGCCTAATCGGTCTAATAACTCGGTTTGTGAATCCAATTCAAGAACGTGAGCGAAACTCATCTAAATAACCTTAATAAACTACAAGAATGACGCCCCAAGGCGCCATTACAAGGTTAAATGTCTCGACCGAAGTCGATAGCTTGTTTGATTATGTCTTGCGGCGTATCAGCAATGACTTCGGCACTACCAATACCCGTAGGTAAAACTAAGCGTAATTGACCAGACAATACTTTTTTGTCGCGCATCATGTGCGTCATGAAGTCATCAAAAGTCATGCTATCTGGCGTATGCACTGGCAGTTTTGCTCGGCGCATAATGGAAATGATGCGATCAAGCTGCTCTTGCGAAATTAATCCACGCAAATGAGATGTTTTCGCCGCCATAATCGTACCCGAAGATACCGCTTCACCGTGTAGCCAGTTACCATAGCCAAGTTCAGCTTCAATGGCATGGCCAAAGGTATGACCCAGGTTCAACAGCGCTCGAATGCCCGACTCTTTCTCATCTTGAGCAACCACTTCCGCTTTGATTTCACAACAACGTGCAATAGCGTAAGTTAGCGCCTCTTCGTCAAGTGCATACAATCGTTCTAGATTCTCTTCTAGCCAATCGAAAAAAGCAGCATCGTAAATGATGCCGTATTTGATCACTTCTGCAATACCCGCTGCAAACTCGCGTTCTGGCAGTGTCGATAGGCAGTTAGTATCGATGATAACGGCTTTAGGTTGGTAGAAGGCACCAATCATGTTTTTGCCCAGCGGATGGTTAACTGCGGTTTTACCACCTACTGATGAATCCACTTGAGACAATAATGTGGTTGGGATTTGAATGAAATCAACACCACGTTGGTAACACGCCGAAGCAAAACCCACCAAGTCGCCAATAACACCACCACCTAACGCAATAATCACCACATCACGAGCATAACTTCCCTCTAGCAGGAAGTTCATGACTTGATTAAATACGTCTAAGCTTTTGTATTGTTCGCCATCTGGCAATTCAAGCAGGGATGCATCACAACCGAGCTGTTTTAGTTGGCTAAGAATTTTATCCGCATACAGAGGCGCGACCGTAACATTACTGATCACAACCACTTTCTGGTTTGCGTTTTTGCTTGAAAGAATTTGAGAAAGGTACGCCGGGTCTTCAAATAACCCGGCGCCAATTGAGATTGGGTAGCTACGCTCTGCTAGATTGACCGTAATCCGTTCCATCGGTGTGCTCCAATTTGAAAAAGATAAATGCTTATCTCTCTTCTAGCATTTTTACGATCTGGTTGGCTACCACTTTTGCACTCTGATCGTCAGTACGAACTGTGTAATCCGCTACTTCTTCGTATAGAGGGTTACGTTCGCCTGCCAAACTTTCCAACACTTCACGAGGGTTTTCAGTTTGAAGTAGAGGACGCTTCTTGTCGCGGTTTGTACGCGCAAGTTGCTTTTCAATAGTTGTTTCTAGGTAAACAACAACACCACGTGCTGAAAGACGGTTACGGTTTTCTTTGCTCTTAACAGAACCACCGCCTGTTGCTAGCACGATGCCTTGCTCTTGAGTTAGGTCTTCAAGTACCGCTTCTTCGCGCTTACGGAAGCCTTCTTCGCCTTCTACATCAAAAACCCAAGCAATGTCTGCACCAGTGCGTTCTTCGATCACTGTATCAGAGTCTACGAACTCCATATGCAGTTGCTGTGCTAGATGTCTACCAATTGTACTTTTGCCGGCACCCATTGGGCCAACAAGGAAAATATTACGTTTCTCAGCCATATTTAGCGATAATTTACAACGTTAATTCAATAAGATCGCCACAAGAAACACACAGCCAAACTGCTGTTCTACAAGGCTTGTGGCACCAATTCCTCACAGATAATTCGTGATAAGACCCGAAATTATCCAAGCATGGTGCCACTAATGCAACTTTATTTTTGATCTAATCGATTTTTTACTCGCTGAGTCTTACTGAATCACCACTTTAGGCGTAACAAAAATCAGCAACTCACTTTTACCGACATTTTCGTAACTTCGACGGAAAAGTGCCCCTAAGAGCGGTAAATCACCTAATAAAGGTACCTTATCGACGGAGTTTGTAATGCTGTGTTGGAAAATACCACCAAGCACAACCGTCTCACCATTATTCACCAATACTTGAGTGCCAATACGCTGAGTATCAATCGCAACTGCCTCACCGGTACCAGTTTTTACCACTTGACCCGGTCTATCTTGCGTAACACTCAAATCCAGCACCAAACGGTTATCAGGCGTGATCTGCGGTGTCACTTTTAAGCTCAGCACTGCTTTTTTGAACGTTACGGAGGTCGCACCGCTGGAAGAGGATTCTAGGTAAGGAATTTCAGTACCTTGTTCAATATAAGCTGGCTTCTTATTGGTAGTAATTAAACGCGGACTAGAAATGATTTCTGCTTTTGATTCTTGTTGCAACGCAGACAACTCCAAATCCAACAAAGTATCAGACCCTAGTTTCGCAACTTGGAAAGCAATACTGGTTGCATTCGGGCTGGTTGCAGCAAGGTTAACGTTCAGGAAGTCATCAATACCAACACTGCCGCCACCGTCTTCACCATCGCCGTCGCCACCGCCGCCATCGTAGAGACCAATAGTTGCAAGGTTGTTCTCGATCGATCCACCAACCGTATGACTACCATTAATCGATGTGAAGCCCCAGCGAACGCCAAGTTCATCCATGTTACCTTCATTGATAGTCACGATACGTGCTTCAATCTGAACTTGTTTTACTGGGATATCTAATGATTCAATGATTTCGCGAATTACTTGAATATTCTCCGGCAACTCACGGATCAATAATGAGTTAGTACGCTCATCAATCGTCATGCTGCCACGATCAGAAAGCATACTAATGTTACCTTCACCGTTAATCATCTCTGCAATATCCGATGCTTTCGCAAAATTCACTTTGATAATTTCAGAAGAAAGTTCACCCATTTCTTGTTCAAGCTTTTGTTTTTCTAGTTGTTGCTTCTCGCGCAGATCGAGCTCATCCTTCGGAGCAACCAAAATAACGTTACCATCTACACGCTTATCCAAGCCTTTGACTTGAAGGATGATATCCAGCACTTGTTGCCAAGGTACACCGTCCAAACGCAAGGTCAGGTTCCCTTCAACTGAGTCTGAAACCACAAGGTTAAACTGGTTGTAATCAGCAATAAGCTGCAGCACATTTCGCACCGGAATATCTTGGAAGTTAATCGAAATCAACTTGCCTTCTTTTTCCAGAATACTTTTGTCTGGTGCTTTTTCGTTGGCTTTGAGCTTACCAACCTTCACCTCAAGGTAACGTCCTGTGAGGCGATAGTCATGGGTATAATCTTCATCAATGTAAGCGACCAAACGCGTCGTAGAGGTATCGCGGAAAACCTCAACACTCTCTACCACTGTAGAGAAGTCTTTTACATCAAGTAGATAAAGCTGATCGTCTTTAACTGACGTATTGAGCAAGTCGATACTTAAACCTTCTTGCACACGCTTGATATCAACAATAGCAGCTGGCGATGCAAGCTCTACGACGATAACCGCGTCTTTATCTTTATTAGTACGGAAGTCGATGCTCTTAAGCGAGTTAGACTTTACTTCTTCCGCTGCGACTAAAGGGGCTAAAAGTAGAAACAACCATAAAGAGAAGAGCCCTGTTAGCTTCCTTGGTGTCAGTGTTAATCCTTGTCTCATTTTCATCATTACTCAATATCAAAAATAAATGCAGCTATGCCTATCTCAAAGCCAACTTAACTTTGCGTTTTTGCCAACAGCCCAAACCGTCTGGCAAGGTTTCATTAATCAATAAATAGTTGTGGGATACATGGGTAACCTTGCCATTGTTGCGTCCGAGGTATTGACCTGGTTTTACTTTGTAAACAGTGCCATTCGGAGCCTGAACCAACCCAGAAACACTGCTGCCGATACCCATCACACCCTTCAAGCGCAGTTGCGCAAGAGGAAACCTTTCCAATTTGCCAGTTCGCTTTCTTGAAGGAGGTTGCCAGCAGTCTTTTCTTGCAACAGGTTGAGTCGCAATCGTTGCCTCTTTTGGTAATTCGAAAGGTGCACGCAATATTTCGGGTTCGTAATTAACGACAACATACTCTTCAACAGGCTGCAGTTTGGTGACATCACGGCGAGCTTGGTTCTCCACGTCACGAATAAATTCCGTCAGTGATTCATCATTGGCTTGGCAGGCAGTCAAAACGCCAGCAATACACACCATCAGCAAAGATTTACTTCTCATCTTTCTTCACCTCTGGTTTGAACTGGTAAGTGTTTGCTTTCACACGAAAGTGCAGAGTTTCACTCTCTTGGCTGACACGCTGCCAAGTCACGTCTTTAAAAGTGATGATGCGTGGCAACGTCGCAATCGCTTGGGAGAAACGGCCGATATCATGAAAATCCCCTGTCAACTCAATGTCGAGCGGTAAACGATAAAGGAAGTGTTCTGATTGCTTATCACCCCAGTCGATTCGGGTGAACGTCAACTTATTATCAATTCCGAGTTCATTCACCGAAGCCAACATGGTTGCCAGCTCTTTCTGTGCAGGCAGTTGTTGCAGTAGCAATTCGTATCGAGTAGTAAGCTCATCAAGTTGCGATTGCAATTGAGGCAAAGCAGCGACTTTGTTCGCTTTGATCCGTAACGCAACTTTTAAGGTTTGTTCTTCTTGAATAAGGTTATTCAGCTGTTCTTGCTCTGGCTTTAAATAAAACCAATAACCAAGGCCTTGAATCAGCACAACTAACAACAAGATCACTACTATCTGAGGCACCAATGGCCACTCAGCGATCTCATCCATTTCTAGATCTTGCCAATTAACCATGTTGGTTACCTCCTTTCACCGAGGCGTCTTTGAACATGAAGGAAACTTTGAAAGTCTGAAACTCTTTTCCAAAACGCGCTTTACCATGAACGATAGAATGCATGTCGACATCTAGCAGCTTGGCTGAACGCTCCATGTTGTCGAGCATGGTGGCCAAGCGAGGTGTACTATCAGAGATACCCGAGATTTCAATTTCATAATCATTCATTTTGATCTTATCGACGTAGACTCCTTCAGGGATCACCGACGGCATCAGGTTCATGAACTCCGTGGTCTTATTACGCCCATTTTGCAAACCTTCAACGATCTTTAACCTCTCCAAGATCTTGCTGTGCTCTTGTTCAGCAATCTTCATCGCTTCGATTCGTTTATCAAGCTGGGAGATATAGTGCGCCAAATAATCAAGGCGCTGCTGTTGTTGATCCTGCTGATATTGATAGAACTTACCAATGCCCCATTGCACGCCCAACGCAACAATCACCCCCAAGACGATCAAACTGAGAAAGCGGCGGCGGTGTTCTTCACGTTGATTCTCACGCCACGCAAGGAGGTTAATGTGATACAGCATGTTTGCCTCCTAGCCATTGAATACCTCTAACCGCTAAGCCCGCAGCCGCAGTAAAATGCTGCCAATCTGCTGCACGGCGTTTGCGTTTCGATACTTTCATCTCGAATAGACCGAGCGGATTAAGCAACTCACACTCCAATGCCAACTGACTTGAAAGTTCTTCTGCTAACATTGGCGTAGCTGCACCTTCACCAGACAACCAAATGCCTTTGATGTCTTGACTTCCATTAATCGAGGTATAGAGCTGAATCTGGCGCTTTACACGATCAACGATTTGTCGATTAAACTGCTCGGTAGCAACCTGCGTGTCTTCAGCAAGAGGGTCTTGCTGAAATAGATCATTTGAAGTGCGCGTGCCGTAAGGAAATTCCTTGTGGAACAATTCACTCTGCTCTGTAAACATGGTGAAAGAGCTGCTCAATGCACTGATATCCAACAAGCAATACTTGCTCTTTTCAGGGAAGCGCTCGACAGCCAGTTTCCATATATGCCCTAAACTTTGTGAATGCACGTCCACCAGCACGGTTTTCAAGCCTGACTTTTGCAGAGCATCGACACGAGTTTCAACGACATCTTTGCGAGTCGCGAATACTTGATAACCGTCTGTTCCACGCATCTGCTCATCGGCATCAAGCTTTACAAAATCAAGACTGAGCTCTTCAACAGGAAATGGGGATTGATGCGAGAAAGCTTGCACCACGGCAAACTCTTTCTCACTCTCCTCCAAGTTCTGCTCAATTTGCAGCTTCTTGCTGATCACGGCATTGTCAGGAACAGAAATTGCGACCCGTCGAGCCCAAAATGGCAGCTCTTTTCTTATCTCTTTAAGGGTCTTTACAATTTCTTGATGATTTATGGTGTTATTTTCAGCGACAATACCTTCCTTAAGTATTATTTCTTTGTAACCCAATAAGGCGTAACTGTTGCCATTGGGTTTAAGTACCACGGCTTTGAGGCTGTTATGGCCAATATCTATGCCCGTAACTAATAGCTTATCCATCTCTACTCTCGCTCCGAAATTCCTGCGTGCTTATGTAGTTAGCGCACAGAGAATTTTCTTCGTGCAAAGGTTGTTATTAGCACCCAAATAGGAGTTAATACCTCTTATGTGCTAAATTTTTGACCTAAGAGTACAAGGGTTTGCCGTTACACAGCCTCAACCAATCAGGGATTCTCCGGTGAAGTTCATAAAGCGTTTATTATTTTTAACATTGATTTGCATAATTCTTGGAGTCACCACAATTTTTGGCTTCTATCAGTACGTGAAGCCTGAATTGCCAGATGTTGCAACCCTAAAAGATGTTGAATTACAAACACCTATGCAGGTTTTTAGTCAAGATGGGAAACTGATCGCACAGTTTGGCGAGAAGCGCCGAATTCCTGTTACCTACGACGAAATTCCGCAAGATTTGATTCACGCGCTGATTGCGACCGAAGATAGCCGCTTTTATGAGCACCCTGGTATCGATCCAATCGGTATTACTCGTGCTGCTGTTGTGGTGGCGTTATCTGGTTCTGCAAAACAAGGTGCGAGTACCATCACTCAACAGCTAGCGCGTAACTTCTTCTTATCTAATGAGAAGAAAATCATGCGTAAAGTGAAAGAGATCTTCATTGCGATTCACATTGAGCAGTTGTTGACAAAACAAGAGATCATGGAGCTATACGTTAACAAGATTTTCCTTGGCTACCGCTCTTACGGTTTTGGTGCAGCAGCTCAGGTTTATTTCGGTAAGAGTTTGAATGAACTGACTCTCAGCGAGATTGCTACGTTAGCAGGTATGCCAAAAGCGCCATCAACCATGAACCCACTTTACTCACTAGAGCGAGCGACAAAGCGTCGTAATGTGGTGTTGATGCGTATGCTGGATGAGAAATACATCACTCAAGCGCAATACGATGAAGCACGCTCAGAGCCAATTGTGGCACGCTACCATAGCGCTGAAATCGAACTGTCTGCCCCATACGTCGCAGAACTAGCACGTTCTTGGGCAGTAAAAGAATACGGTGCAGACAAAGCGTATACGTCTGGTTTGAACATTTACATGACGGTAGATTCCAAGCTTCAAGACGCAGCAAACAAAGCATCCATCAACAATATCCTTGCTTACGATGAACGTCACGGCTATCGCGGAGCAGAGAAAGTACTGTGGAAACAAGGCGAACCTGCTTGGGATACAGAGCAGATTGAGAAGCATCTGAAGAAGCAGCCAACATATGGTCAACTTTATCCAGCGGTTGTGACCAAAGTAGACGGTAAAACGGCACAAGTTTGGGTGAAAAACAACGACGAACAAACTCTCGCTTGGACAGGCATGAGCTGGGCTCGTAAGTTCCTGACTGATGAACGCCAAGGCGCAGCACCAAAATCAGCGCAAGAGATCCTAGAAGTAGGCCAGCAAGTTTGGGTTCGCGAAGTCAGCACAACTGACAAAGATGGCAACACCATCAACAATTGGAAGTTGAGCCAAGTGCCAAATGCAAACACCGCGTTTGTCGCAATGAACCCAGAAAATGGTGCGGTACTTTCTCTCGTTGGTGGTTTTAACTTCGTCCATAGCAAATTTAACCGTGCGACCATGTCGGTCCGTCAGGTAGGTTCAAGTATTAAGCCTTTCATCTACTCTGCTGCGATCAATAAAGGTCTAACGCTGGCATCATTAGTTAACGATGCTCCAATCAACAAATGGGATGCAGGTTCTGGTTCGGCATGGCGTCCGAAGAACTCACCACCGACATACATTGGTCCTACTCGTCTACGTATCGGTTTAGCACAATCGAAAAACGTAATGGCGGTGCGCACTTTGCGTGAAGTAGGCTTAGATGCGACTCGCGAATACCTGACTCGCTTTGGTTTTGATATCAACGAAGTGCCGCGTTCAGAGACTATTGCGCTTGGTGCGGGTAGCTTAACGCCGATGAAAGTAGCACAAGGTTACTCGGTCTTTGCCAACGGTGGTTACTATGTTGAACCATTCTACATTGACCACGTTGAAGACTCTTTCGGTGAAGTGCTATTTAAAGCCAATCCAAAAGTTATCTGTCAGCATGATTGCCCTCAAATGGAGCAAGAAGCGCCAGTTGAAGATAAGTTTGCCGCAGAGTTTGGCGAGCAAGATATCGCAATGGATGAGCCAACATCAGACAACGCATTAGAAGACGATACACCACAATATGCGAAGCAAGTTATCTCAGCACAAAACGCATTCTTAATGCGTGAGATGATGTACAGCAACATTTGGGGCGGCGGTAGCTGGCGTGATGGTACCGGTTGGAACGGCACAGGTTGGCGCGCTCAGAAACTCGAACGCCGCGATATTGGCGGTAAGACCGGTACAACCAACGATTCAAAAGATACATGGTATAACGGTTACGGTCCGGGCATTGTCGCTATTGCATGGGTTGGCTTTGACGATCACTCCCGCACTCTAGGTCGAACGACTGTGAACAGCAACCTTGGTAAAGGGCAGATTTCTGGTGCGGAATCGGGGGCGAAGACAGCTGAGCCAGCTTGGATTGATTTCATGCGCGTCGCACTTGAAGGTACGCCTCAAAAAGCGAAAAACATCCCAGAAGATATCGTCCGTGTTCGTATTGATCGTGATAGCGGTCTTCTGACTCATAAAGTCGATGGTTCATCCATGTTCGAATATTTTGAGAAAGGAACTGAGCCAACTGAGTACGTCGGTAACAGTTTAGAAGACAGTATCTATTCAGGTGCTGGTAGCGGCTCAGAAGAGTTGTTCTAACAACCACTCATCAGATAAAACAAAAAAGGGAGCCATTGGGCTCCCTTTTCCTATATTAACTTGCGCTTAAGCGGCAATAGAGTCTTCCTGAGCCTCTAGTACCCCTTTAATCGTTGCAGCCAAGGTTTCGAAGCGAGCACGCAGTGGAGAGCCCGGACGATAAACTAAAACAATGCTGCGCGAAGGTGTTGGATTAATCGCAGGGACATAACAGACACCATCCTTCTTCTTCTCATGCGGTACAGATAACTGTGGTAATAACGTGATACCTGCGCCCGCCGCAACCATATTACGTAATGTTTCTAGGCTGGTGGCTTTAAAGCGCTCGTCATCTTTTGCTCCTGCAGCAAAGCAAAAACCAAGCGCTTGGTCGCGTAGGCAGTGACCATCTCCTAGCGCCAAAACGGTTCGCCCATTAAGATCCAACATGTCTATATGGTCTAAACCAGCCCATTCGTGATCGCAAGGTACAGCAACACTCAACGGCTCGTTATAGACTTCAATCTCTTTAAACGGAGCTGTTTCATCAACTGACGCTAGAACAAGACAATCAAGCTTACCTTCTTCCAACTGACGTACCAGTTGGTGGGTTTGAGCCTCATGTAAAAACAATTCTAACTCAGGAAACTCTTCTTTCAGTCGAGGGACTATTTTGGGCAATAGGTAAGGACCAACGGTTGGAATAAAGCCAATGTGCATTGGACCGGTCATCGCACCGCTTTGACCGCTCGCCATATCTTTGAAAGTTTTCACTTCACTTAAGATGCGTTTTGCTTGCTCCACCAATTGCAAACCAGAATCAGTAAACAGCACTCGACGGCTGCTCCTTTCTAGTAAGGCTGTACCAAGTTCGTCTTCCAGTTTTCGAATCTGGCCACTTAAAGTTGGTTGGCTAACAAAACAGGCTTCTGCTGCTTTTCGAAAATGCTTGTGCTCCGCAAGCGCCACCAAGTACTCAAAATCTCGGATATTCATACGTACGATTCGCTTCTTGTTTGGCGATAGAAATAATCTATCAAAACCATAGCATTAAACGATTAGAGCTATCAAAGTTTTTTTTCAATAATGAGCTCAACAAAACGAAACTGAGCGACAAATAACGCTAAGCTCGAAAACGAATTATTTCATAAATTTAAAAAGGAAATCATCATGTTTGCATCAAAAGAAGGTCAAGCTGTACCACAAGTTACTTTTCCTGTTCGTAAAGGTGACGCATGGGTGAATGTAACCACGGATGAACTGTTTAAAGACAGAACGGTTATCGTATTCAGCTTGCCAGGTGCGTTTACTCCAACCTGTTCGTCAAGCCACCTACCTCGTTACAACGAGTTATTCTCAGTATTTAAAGAGCATGGTGTGGATGAGATTCTATGTGTATCAGTAAACGACACGTTTGTAATGAATGCATGGAAAGCTGACCAAGAAGCTGAAAACATCACTTTCATCCCAGATGGTAACGGTGAGTTCACAGATGGCATGGGTATGCTAGTAGACAAAAACGACATCGGCTTCGGCAAGCGTTCATGGCGTTACAGCATGCTAGTGAAAAACGGTGTGGTTGAGAAAATGTTTATTGAACCAAACGAACCAGGCGACCCGTTCAAAGTTTCTGATGCAGACACAATGATGAACTACGTAGCACCTGAGTACAAAACTCAAGAATCGATCACTGTGTTCACTAAACCAGGTTGCCCTTTCTGCATGAAAGCGAAACAAAATCTGATTGACCACGGTCTTCAATATGAAGAAGTGATTTTGGGTAAAGACGCAACAACAGTCAGTCTACGTGCAATTTCGGGTCGTACGACGGTTCCTCAAGTGTTCATCGGTGGTAAACACATCGGTGGTAGCGAAGAATTAGAAGCTTACCTAGGTTAATAATTTGCCTAATGGGCTTGGGTTGGCAATTTAGCTGTCCAGAACTCAGCCCTCAGTCTCCCGGAGCATCCCTCGCCCGGGAGACTACCCCCTCAATCACTTCCTATGCTTAGTCTTGATCACTGCTCTTCTTCGGACTATCAAGATTAATGAACTCAAATTCACTCTTCTAAACTTAGTCATCTCAACTCAGTTTGGACAAAACGAGAATCCATTATGAAACAGTTAAATGTTGACGTAGCAATCATTGGTGGTGGTACAGCAGGTCTTGGTGCATACCGCGCAGCAAAAGCGCACACAGACAGTGTTGTGATGATCGAAGGTGGTCCTTACGGCACAACATGTGCTCGTGTAGGTTGTATGCCCTCAAAACTTTTGATCGCTGCAGCAGAAAGCGTACATCAAATCGAGAAAGCACCAGGTTTCGGCGTGCACCCACAAGGCGAGATTTACATTAACGGTCGTGAAGTAATGGATCGAGTAAAGCGAGAACGTGACCGCTTTGTTGGCTTTGTGTTGGAAGGCGTCGATGAGATCCCTGCTGAAGATAAAGTTTCAGGCTATGCCAAGTTTATTGATGACAATACGCTAGTCGTTAATGACCACACTCAGATCACCGCAAAGCGCATTGTGATCGCAACAGGCTCACGTCCAGCATACCCAGCGGTATGGAATGAGCTCGGCGATCGCCTAGTCATTAACGATGATGTATTCGATTGGGATGACTTGCCAGAATCCGTTGCAGTATTTGGTCCAGGTGTCATTGGTCTTGAATTGGGTCAAGCGCTGCATCGTTTAGGAGTGAATGTGAAGCTATTTGGTCTTGGTGGTCAAGTAGGACCATTGACGGACCCTGAAGTGATGGCGTACGCCGATAAAGCATTCAAAGAAGAGTTTTACCTTGATGCCGATGTAAAAGTCGAAAGCATGAAACGTATTGCTTCGCCAGAAAATAACGGTGAAGATAAGGTCGAAATTCAGTTCATCAACCACGATGGTGAACTAGAAACCTTTATTGTCGATTACGTATTGGCAGCAACAGGTCGTCGCCCGAATGTGGATAAGCTCGCGATTGAAAACACCAGTGTGGCATTAGATGAGCGCGGCGTACCAACGGCGGATCACTATACATTGCAAACTTCGGTAGAGAGCATCTTCATCGCAGGTGATGCAAGTAACCAAATTCCACTGCTTCATGAAGCGGCAGACCAAGGTCGTATTGCTGGTGATAACGCTGGTCGCTTTCCTGATATTCGTGCAGGTTTGCGCCGCTCGCCTATTTCTGCTGTATTCTCTGATCCACAAATTGCCATGGTTGGTGAAACCTTTAAGCAATTGGAAGCACGTTTAGGCACCTGCGGCTGTTTCGCAACCGGAGAGGTCTCGTTTGAAAGCCAAGGTCGCTCACGAGTGATGCTACGCAATAAAGGCATATTGCATGTGTACGGAGAACAAGGCACCGGACGCTTCTTGGGCGCAGAAATGATGGGACCAAACGCCGAGCACTTAGCCCACCTGCTCGCTTGGGCACATCAAAATAAAATGACAGTTTCAGCAATGTTGGATATGCCGTTTTACCACCCAGTAATTGAAGAAGGCGTTCGCACCGCACTGCGAGATTTGAATGCAAAACTTCACTTAGGCCCAGAGACAATCAAGCACTGCCTAGACTGTGGTCCTGGTTGTTAATCCTGCCCTCATTATCCTTAACATCGATAAACAAAAAGCCTCGTCATAGACGAGGCTTTCTTCTTTCAGCTTTATCAATTCAAGAATCAATAGAGCTGTGGTTATGCAGTCATCATTGCATAGCGACTCACCAACACAATGGCTGTTAATCCAATCGTGAAAAAGCTACCCGCTAAACCAAGTGCTACTTTAAGTTCTGTCGACATTATTATTTTTCCTATTGTCAGGCTGACAGCGCACCATACATCAGTTACGTGCTACACAATTTTGACCAAGCTAATTTTTCATTTTTGGTTTGATAAGTGAGACTAAGAAACCAAGCAAAAACACTATCAAACAGGAGTTGAGGTTATAATCAGAAGCAAATAGATAGTTTGGGTAGAACAATGACTTGTCGAAGTTGCCAAGAGCATTGGTTTTGGAAAAAAATCGGGCGTTGTCAGCGATGCATGGATCAACTTACCGTGCTCTCTGTCTTATGTTGGATCGTATGGTGGTTTGCATTTAAAGATGATCCACAAAGCATCGAGTCGATCGCACTGATCTTTGCGGGCTTTGCGTTTAATGGTCTGCTGTTTTTACACCTCTGGATGCGCTTCGTTATTCTGCCGTGGCAGCGCCGCCATAGAAAACAAAATAAAGATGATCATCATCCAGATGACAGATAGAAAAAAGCCCCAAAACCAATACCGGTCTTGGGGCTCTCTTAGATTCTTCTAAGAAAAAGCAGTGGTACTTTAATAGACCGGGCTTCCTCTCAAAGGTTCCAAATTTTTTTCTGATTTTTTTAGTATTTTCTTAAATACTAGTAGAATCATTAACCTAGGCTACATTACTTTTCTGGATCAATTGTTCGAACAAGTTGATCTCCAGTGCAACTTCATCACATGCATGCTGACGTGGGCACTGATCGCAATCTTTCAGTACTTTCTCTGGCAGCAATGACTTCGACGTTGGCAAGAAGCTTTGCTTCATAAAGAACTCTGGCGTACGTGTCAGCACAAAGACTTTCTTAATAGCCATCTGGCGCGCCTTCTCAACCAGATAGTTCACAATCGCACTGCCCTGCCCTTGACCTTGCCAACCCGCTTCAATACCTAAAGAGCGAATCTCTGCTAAGCCTGAGTCATAGACATACAAAGACGCACAACCAGTGACTTCTCCGTGGTGCTCGGCAACCGCGAAAGAACCAATGTCACGTACCAACTCATTACGTGAGCGTGGTAGATTCTCACCCATATTTGCCCAGTACGCCACCATGCCTTCCAGTGTCTCAATATCCGTCAGACGTGCTGGACGTACTTTGACTGCTGAAGTGTCACGTTGAGATAGACGCTTGTCTGCTTGGTCGACAGCATAAGCCACTTGCTGCGGCGACACGCCGCCAAGCGCACAACGTTTCTCAAGGCATGAATCGATGGTCAAGATGTCATACACATCCGCCTCAATCACTTCAGAGAAAGATTTCAATTCTTCAATCGACAACTCTTCTAACGCACAGCCTTTGGCAATTGCACCAACCACAGCAACACCGACGATATGGTGCGCTTCACGGAATGGGATGCCTTTCGCCACTAGGTAATCCGCCAGCTCAGTTGAGTTTGCGTAACCTTGCTTCGCCGCTTCTAACGTACGCTCGCCATTAACCTTAATGCCATCGAAACACAATGCTGCCATTTCCATACAGTCATTCCATGTATCAAGCGCATCGAACAGACCTTCTTTGTCTTCTTGCATGTCTTTGTTGTAAGCCAGTGGCAGCGCTTTCACCGTCATCATCATGCCAGCAAGCGCGCCGTATACACGACCTGTCTTGCCACGAATAAGCTCTAATGCATCTGGGTTTTTCTTTTGTGGCATCAACGAAGAGCCTGACGTCACGGTATCGGCTAGTTCAATAAAGTTAGACTCACCCGAGTTGTAGAAGATCATGTCTTCTGCCAAGCGAGATAGGTGCAACATCGAAATAGATGCCACAGACATCAGCTCCATCACATGGTCACGGTCAGAAACCGAGTCTAGCGAGTTACGTGTCGCACGGTGGAAACCAAGGTTGTGAGCCAGCTCTTCACGGTCGATAGGGTAAGCGGTCCCCGCAAGCGCACCCGAGCCGAGTGGACACGTATCCAAACGCTTTAGCGCATCGTTCAGACGTGAGTAATCACGCTCAAACATTTCAACATAAGCCAAGCACCAGTGAGCAAACGTCACAGGCTGAGCACGTTGTAAGTGCGTATAACCAGGAAGAACAGTACCTTGATGCTGCTTAGCAACACCAACCATTTGAGTTTGTAGGCGATCAAGTGCAATCAACAGTTGTTGGCCTTGCTGACGACACCAAAGCTTGAGATCGGTTGCAACTTGGTCGTTACGAGAACGTCCCGTGTGTAGCTTTTTACCTAGGTCACCAACTTTATTGATCAGTTGCTGCTCGACCCAAGAGTGGATATCTTCAGCGTCTGAACGTAAGATTTGATGTGGGTCTTCCATCACTTCAAGCTTGAGTTCATTTAGTGCTAGCTCAAGCTTTTGTTGTTCATCTGCAGATAACACGTCAACAGACAGCAATGCTTTAGACCACGCAATTGAGCCTACGATGTCTTGCTCAGCCAATCGGTAATCGAAACGCAACGAATCGTTGAAGTCTTTAAATCTGGTATCTGCCGCTTGGGTAAATCTTCCGCCCCATAATGCCATTGCGTCTCTCCTGATGACTATTGCTTACGCTAACGTGTTATTCATTAAGTGTTGACCAAATCGGTGGTCATTTGCTCACTTTTTCTTATGCCTCAACGTTACGATAATCGTAGACAAAAATAAAGTAGAAATTCAATATTTCTACATATTTATTCATGACTATTTTATCTTTATGCCAATAAGGTCAGCAAAAACCAAAAAGACCTGCCAATAGTGGCAGGTCTCTTATCTTATAAGACGTTAAATTGGCTTATTTTTTCTGGCTGTTCAGCGCACGGATACGGCTTGATAGTGAGTAAAGACGGATAAAGCCTTCAGCATGGCTTTGGTCATAAACTTCATCTTCACCAAAAGTAGCAAACTCTTCAGAGTACAAACTGTTATCCGAACGTTTTTGCGTTACCGTTGCGTGACCTTTGTAAAGCTTCACAACCACTTCGCCATTCACGTCTTGCGCGAGCTCTTCAGAAGCCGCAAGAATAGACTTGCACAGCGGCGTGAACCAACGACCATCATAAACAAGGTGCGATGCTTTCAGACCAAGCTCCTCGCGGAATTCAAATGACGCTTTATCCAGCACCAGTTGCTCTACCGCACGCAGTGCTTCCATCATGATGGTGCCCCCCGGAGTTTCGTAACAACCACGAGACTTCATTCCCACTAGACGGTTTTCGACAATATCGATACGACCAACACCGTGCTTCGCACCTTTTTCGTTTAGGTAAACCAACGCGTTATATGGTGTCATCGCTTCACCGTCTACCTCAACAACTTCACCTTTCGCTACTTTTAACGTCACGGTTTCTGCTTCATTCGGTGCTTGCTCTGGGTCTACAGTCCAAGCCCAGCAATCTTCATTTGGCGCGTTCCATGTATCTTCTAGAACGCCACCTTCAGTAGAAATGTGCCATGCGTTCGCATCACGCGAGTAAATCTTAGTAAGAGATGCTGAACAAGGAATGTTACGCTCTGCTAGGTAATCTAAGCACTCTTCACGGCTCACTAGATCCCATTCACGCCAAGGCGCAATAACATGCAGATCTGGTGCTAGTGCTGCAAATGCACCTTCAAAACGTACTTGGTCATTACCTTTACCTGTACAACCATGGCACAGAGCGTCTGCGCCCACTTTACGTGCAACTTCAACCTGCGCTTTGGCAATGATTGGACGCGCCATTGATGTACCTAGTAAGTATTTACCTTCGTAGTAAGCACCGGTTTTTAGCGTAGGGTAAATGTAATCCGCTACCATTTCTTCTTTCAGATCAGCGATGTAACATTCAGAAGCACCAGAAGCTTTTGCTTTCGCTTCAATACCTTCTAGCTCCTCTGCACCTTGACCAACATCGGCAACGAAAGCTACTACTTCACAGTCGTAGTTCTCTTTTAGCCACGGGATGATTACTGAAGTATCTAGACCGCCTGAGTATGCGACTACCACTTTATTTACGTTCACTTTGCTCATGTTTTTTCTCCAAACTTAACTGGCGCTGCTCTCGGCGGTCAGTGCCAACCACTTCCTAATGTTCAATTCTTTAACTGGTTTGCTTCTGCTCTATTGCGGCAGAAATTGCGTTCCGATACTTTCACCCGCGAATAGCTGGGTCAGTTTCTCTGGGTAACGCCATGTCGCAACTTCGATAGGACGACCAAGATCATTGGCAGCCTCCAAAGCGGCTTTAACTTTGACGATCATACCGTCGGTGATCACTTGCCCTTTGATCAATGCATCGGCTTCTTGCTCGGATAGCGTTTTGATCAGGTGACCTTTGCCATCGAGTACACCGCTAACATCAGACAGAAGTACTAACTCCGCATCTAACGCACCGGCCACTGCAACAGCGGCTTGGTCAGCATTCACATTCATCATCTGACCTTTTTCAGTCAGACCAATTGAGCTGATGATCGGCAATGCGTCTGCGTTTAGCACCGCTTGTAATAGGGTTGAATCACCCGGTGATGCTTTACCTACTGCGCCTAGCTCTGGGTCCAGCTCTTCAACATGACATAGCCCACCATCAGCGAGACTAAGACCTACAGCGTTTAGACCATCCGCAATCGCTTGACCTTGAAGCAATTTGTTTGCTGTACCCGCAAGCGCACCTGCAATCACAGGAATTTGCTCATAAGGCGTTACGCGAAGACCGTTTTTCTTAACGGTTTCAAGCTGAAGCTTTGCCATCAATTCATCAACTAGGTAGCCACCGCCATGAACGATGGCGATTTGTCGCTGTGCCGACTTTTGGTAAGCCGCAATGGCACCAAACAGTTGGCTTAAGGTTTGAGTGCAAGATAGGGCTGCACCACCGAGCTTAATGACTAAAGGAGCTTGATTGGTTTGCGTCATCGCATTTCCCTCTTTCAACGACTACAGCAACGCTGTCAGTTCTGGGTAACCGTAATGAATATTGAGACATTGCATCGCTTGACTCGATGCACCTTTAAGTAGGTTGTCGATCGCCGAAATCACAATGATGTGTTCGCCTTGTACCTTCCAGCCGATATCACAAAAAGGCGTATTTTCGACATCCTGAATACGTGGAATACCGTCACCTTTAAGGCGAACCGCTGGCTTGCCTTGGTAAGCTTGTTCAAACGCTTGTACCACTTGTGCTTCCGTCACACCTTGTGCCAATTTCATCGTGATAGTGGCAAGAATGCCGCGTTTGAAGTTGCCTAGGTGTGGAGTAAAAATCACATCGCAACCTAAATGCTGAGCAATCTCTGGTTGATGACGATGGTTAAAGACACCGTAAGGTTGCAAGCTCACTTCGCAGAAGCTGTTAACCATGGAAGCTTTACGCCCTGCACCTGATACACCACTGGTTGCATTAATCACAGGCCATTGGTTGGTATCCAGTAATGCGTGTTCTAATAAAGGTTTGATTGCAAGCTGTGAAGCGGTTGGGTAGCAACCTGCCACTGCAATCAAAGGAGTGGTTTTTATTGATTCTTGGTTCCACTCTGCTAAGCCGTATGCTGCTTTATCTAGCCAGTTGTTATATTGATGTTCGAAGCCATAAAAGGTGTCGTAGAAGCCTTCGCTTTTCACACGAAATGCACCAGATAAATCGAATACCTGACATCCCGCCTCTAAGAAGATAGGAGCTAAGTCATGGCTCACTTCATGTGCCGTTGCCAGAAAGACCACATCAGACACTTGAGCAACTTGCTCAGGGTCAGTCAGTGGTGAAACTGGCATATCAATCACACCCGCTAGCTTGCCGTGCAATTGAGCAATATTCTTTCCTGCATCTACGCTATTGGCGGAAACGTATAAACCTGATAGCGTGAGTTCAGGGTGTTTGTTGACCATTAAAGCCAACTCTGCGCCGGTGTAGCCGCTGGCTCCGATAATCGTGGTTTTTAGCATTACATGACATCCATATACTTAAGGCTCAAAATGACTATTCATATTTAATTTTTGCTTTATTTTGATTTTTTATTCATTAAATATGATTTAATATGTGTTTTACATTTTTGTGCTCTGTCTGTCAATAGGAGAATTGAAGAATCCATGCAATTACCAAGTTTTCTAGAGGTCTATGAAGGACTGATCAGTACCTCTTCGATCAGCTCAACCGATCCAAGTTGGGATCAAGGCAATGCCAAAGTGATCGAGAAGCTAGCTTCTTGGTTTAAAGATCTTGGCTTCAGTGTTGAAGTGATCGAAGTGGAGCCAGGCAAACACAATATGATTGCACGTATGGGTGAAGGTGAAGGCGGTCTACTTCTCGCAGGTCACAGCGACACAGTGCCATTTGATGAAGGACGTTGGAGTTTTGACCCACATAAGCTGACCGAAAAAGACAACCGCTTTTACGGTTTGGGTACTGCTGATATGAAAGGCTTCTTTGCCTTTATTTATGAAGCGGTAAAGAAAATCGACTGGAGTAAGCAAACCAAGCCGCTTTATGTATTGGCGACCTGTGATGAAGAAACCACCATGCTAGGTGCCCGTCATTTCACTGAGAATGCGCCTTTTAAGCCGGATTACTGCATCATTGGCGAACCCACCAGCCTCGTACCAATTCGAGGTCATAAAGGGCATGTGGCAAATGCCATTCGCGTAACAGGCAAGTCCGGTCATTCGTCTGATCCTGCGCTCGGCATCAACGCAATTGAAATAATGCATGAAGTCATGTTTGCCATGATGCAACTGCGCGACAAATTGGTTAAAGAGTATCACCATCCGGGTTTTGCTATTCCAAGCCCTACCCTAAACCTTGGTCATATCCATGGTGGTGACAGCGCAAACCGTATTTGCGGTTGCTGTGAACTGCATTATGACGTTCGTCCTCTTCCTGGCATTAGCCTTGATGGTTTAGAGAACATGCTGCGCGGAGCATTGAAAGAAGTCGAAGCGAAATGGCCAGGGCGATTAGAAATTATTCCCCTGCACGAGCCAATTCCGGGTTACGAATGTCAACACGATCACCCATTTATTGGTGGTGTTGAAGAGATCTGTCAAACCAGCTCAGAAACCGTCAACTACTGTACTGAAGCGCCATTTCTGCAGCAACTGTGTCCAACCTTAGTTCTAGGTCCCGGTTCAATTGATCAAGCTCATCAACCAGATGAGTTCCTCTCTTTCGACTTTATCGACCCAACCATCGACGTGTTATCACGTGCGATGGTGAAATATTGTTGTTAGTCGCATTCTGTACTTTCCTCACAATGCAGCTCGATTGAGCTGCATTTTGTTATCTTCGCCACTATTCTTCTAGCACGCTATATCCTTCTTTAAGCGGCAATTTTGTAATTAATTTTCACTTCGAGTGGCATAAGCTGACCTAATTTTGCTCTAAATCAGGTCAGCAGCGGAATAATTGCAAACTTACTCTGCTTTATTTGACTAGAACTGGTTATTTTCGCTAGATTGGAGTCTTAACAAGGACAATGGATGTAGTTTTTTTACGAGGCAGGATGACAATGAACGAGAAATACGCCGCACTTAAAAGCAATGTGCGCATGTTGGGCCACCTTCTGGGTAACACGATTCGTGATGCTCATGGCGAAGAAATCTTCGAGAAAGTGGAAACCATTCGTAAATTATCCAAATCGGCTCAAGCTGGAAATAACGCTGACAGAGAAAGCTTAATAGAAGAAATTAAAAGCTTACCAGATGAGCAATTGACGCCAGTGACCCGCGCGTTCAACCAATTTCTAAACCTGACCAATATTGCTGAGCAATACCACACCATTTCACGCCATTGTGAAGAGCATATCTGCGAACCTGACGCAATTAATTCGCTGTTCTCAAAACTAGTGCAAAATGATGTGAGTAAGCTAGACACGGCACAAGCGGTTCGCGATCTGAACATTGAGTTAGTTCTGACTGCGCACCCAACCGAAATCACTCGTCGCACTATGATCAACAAGCTTGTAAAGATCAACGAGTGTCTATCTAAGCTAGAGCTGAGCGACCTCTCTTTCAAAGAGCGTAAGAAAACTGAACGCCGTCTTGAGCAGCTGATCGTTCAAAGCTGGCACTCTGACGTTATTCGTCAACAGCGCCCGACACCGCTTGATGAAGCCAAATGGGGCTTTGCTGTAGTAGAAAACTCACTATGGGAAGCCGTACCTGACTTCTTACGTGAAATGAACGACCGTCTAAAATCATACCTTGGCGAAGGTCTACCGATTGATGCTCGCCCTGTGCACTTCTCATCTTGGATGGGTGGTGACCGCGACGGTAACCCATTTGTAACTCACAGCGTAACTCGTGAAGTACTGCTTCTGTCTCGTTGGAAAGCTGCAGACCTATACCTCAACGACATCAACGAACTGATCAGCGAACTGTCAATGACAGTGTGTAACGACAAAGTTCGAGAGCTTGCGGGTGAAGATCAACACGAACCATACCGTGCGATCCTTAAACAGCTACGTTCGCTACTGAACGAAACAAAAGACATTCTCGACGCAAAAGTTCACGGTCAGAAACTGGCAGTCAAAGCGCCGCTACAAAAAGTAGAGCAGCTTTGGGAACCACTTTACGCGTGTTACCAATCACTAAACGAATGTGGCATGGGCGTGATTGCTAACGGCTCACTGCTGGATACGCTACGCCGTGTTAAAGCATTCGGTATCCACCTAGTTCGTCTCGATATCCGTCAAGAAAGTACGCGTCATGCCGACGTTCTATCTGAACTGACTCGTTACCTAGGTATTGGAGACTACGAACAGTGGAGCGAGCAAGATAAGGTAGCTTTCCTAACTAACGAACTCGCATCTAAGCGCCCTCTTCTGCCTCGTGACTGGGAACCATCGGAACCAGTTAAAGAGGTTTTGGATACCTGTAAGATTGTTGCAGCACAACCTCGCGAAGCATTCGGTGCTTACGTTATCTCAATGGCGCGTACCGCTTCTGACGTACTTGCCGTACACCTACTACTTCAAGAAGCAGGTTGCCCTTACCGCATGGACGTTTGTCCTCTGTTCGAAACGCTAGACGATTTGAACAACGCAGAAGCGGTAATCAAGCAGCTAATGGGTATCGACCTATACCGCGGCTTTATCCAAAACCACCAAATGGTGATGATCGGCTACTCTGACTCTGCAAAAGACGCAGGCGTAATGTCAGCAGGTTGGGCGCAATACCATGCGATGGACTCACTGGTTAAGGTTGCAGAAGAAGAAGGTGTAGAACTCACACTATTCCACGGTCGTGGCGGTACAATTGGTCGTGGTGGTGCGCCAGCACATGCTGCACTACTATCTCAGCCACCTAAGAGTCTGAAAGGCGGCCTGCGCGTAACAGAGCAAGGCGAAATGATCCGCTTTAAGTTGGGTCTACCTGATGTAGCAGTTAATAGCTTCAACCTGTACGCTAGTGCAATCCTTGAAGCAAACCTACTGCCGCCACCAGAGCCTAAGCAAGAGTGGCGTGACCTAATGGACGTCTTGTCAGAAGTAAGCTGCGAAGCATACCGTAGTGTAGTTCGTGGCGAGCCAGATTTCGTGCCTTACTTCCGCCAAGCAACACCGGAGCTTGAGCTAGGTAAACTGCCACTTGGTTCACGACCAGCGAAACGTAATCCAAACGGTGGCGTAGAAAGCTTGCGTGCGATTCCATGGATCTTCTCTTGGAGCCAAAACCGCTTGGTTCTGCCAGCATGGTTAGGCGCAGGTGAGGCTATTCAGTACTCTGTCGACAAAGGTCACCAGGCGCTACTGGAAGAGATGTGTCGTGAATGGCCGTTCTTCTCTACTCGTCTAGGCATGCTTGAGATGGTGTACACCAAGTGCAACATGGAAATCTCTCGCTACTATGATCAACGCCTAGTGGAGAATCAACTTCTACCATTAGGTGATCGACTACGTGAGCAACTCCAGCGTGATATCAAGTCGGTACTAAACGTAGAGAACAACGAGAACCTAATGCAAAGCGACCCTTGGGGTCTAGAATCTATTCGCCTACGTAACATCTACGTTGAGCCATTGAACATGCTTCAAGCCGAGTTGCTATACCGAACTCGTCAAACTGAAGAAGCTTCTGCCAATTTAGAAGAAGCATTGATGGTGACGATTGCAGGTATTGCGGCAGGCATGCGTAATACAGGTTAATCTGATTACATAAAGTTGACTAAAAGGCTGAGCGAAATCTCAGCCTTTATTGTTATTCACTAATCACTTCCACTATTCGAACAATGCCGACCTAGATTATTAATCCAAATAGAAAACAAAAAGTCTCTACACAACAAGATATTTCACTACCAAAAAACACTATTGAGTATTTTATTAGTTTTTTTGGGTAATTTTGTCCTACTATTCCACTTCATGCTTATTATTTATATACTACTTGCCTGCTGGAAGCTCACAAGTCCAATCAAATAGGCTCCAGCTCGGTGGAAACACCATCACTCTAGGTGATAAACGGCTTTAAGGTGACAGGACCAACATTGTTGGTGCTATCTACACATAAAAAACTCAAGCGTCATTAAGAACGCAAATGAAAGTGTAGCTAGCTTGTTTACAAGTTTATTGACCATTTGGATTGAAGACATGTCATTACCACACGTAATTCTAACTGTACTTAGCACTCGCGACGCTACCGGTTACGACATCACTAAAGAATTCTCAGCTAGCATCGGTTACTTCTGGAAAGCAAGCCATCAACAAGTTTATCGTGAACTTAACAAGATGGCTGAGAAAGAGCTGGTTACTTGCGTACTAGAACCTCAAGAAGGCAAACCAGATCGTAAGGTTTACTCAATCACTGACGCAGGTCGTAGCGCATTGGGCGAGTGGTTCGATCAACCAACTGCACACCCAACTGTACGCGACGAATTCTCTGCTAAGCTAATGGCTTGTGCCGTGCAGCCAGCAGCACCGTACCGTGACCAGCTTTCTGAACTTGTAGAAGAGTCTCGTAAGCTCGTTTCTCACTACAAAGAAATCGAAGCAGCGTACTACGCAACGCCATCAACACTAGACAAGCAAGCACGTCTAGAGCGTCTAACACTTCGTCGTAACCTAATGCTACGTGAAGCTTGGATTAACTGGGCAGAAGAAGTACTAACAGAACTTGAAGTGATCGGCTAATTCGTCACTTTAAATGAAACGAAAAAGGCTTGCCGATGGGCAAGCCTTTTGTTTATCTGGGGAAGGGGCATTAAGCCCCTACTGCAACTTGTGGACGAACACCTAGAGTGTGGCAAAGTGCATAAGTCATCTCTGCACGGTTCAATGTGTAGAAGTGAAAATCTTTTACACCTTCACGGCTTAATACACGAACCATATCAATTGCTTGGCTTGCACCAACCAGCTGACGCGTCACGGGATCATCATCCAAACCTTCAAACTGCTTGCTCATCCAACCTGGTACTTTCACATTATTCTGCGCCGCAAAGCGAGATGCTTGTTTGAAGTTCGATACTGGCAAGATACCCGGCACAATTTCGACATCAATACCAGCCGCTACACAACGGTCACGGAAGCGCAGGTAAGACTCCACATCAAAGAAGAACTGAGTAATCGCGCGGTTTGCACCTGCGTCAACTTTACGCTTTAGATTCAGCAGATCCGATTGAGCACTTTTCGCTTCAGGGTGAACTTCTGGGAATGCCGCTACTGAGATATCGAAATCGTGGCGCGCTTTAAGCAGTTCTACCAAATCCGATGCGTACATATCTGGCGCACCACCACCCGGTGGAATATCACCACGTAGCGCTACGATGTTTTTGATACCGTTATTCCAGTAATCGTCAGCAATGTCGATCAATTCATCACGAGTTGCGTCGATACACGTTAGGTGAGGCGCAGCCACAAGACCTGTTGCCGCTTTGATTTCTTTAATGATCGAATGGGTTCTGTCACGCTCGCCTGAGTTTGCGCCGTATGTGACAGAAACGAATTTTGGTTGAAGAGTTTTAAGACGATGCACTGAGTTCCACAGTGTTTCTTCCATCTTCTCACTGCTTGGTGGAAAAAACTCAAATGAGACGTTGATGTTGTCTGATAGTTCAGCGATATTCTGGTTTAAGGCATCGATGTGCCCTGCATGCGTGTATCCCATCTTACTCTCCCTGTGGCAACTCCACCACGAAATCAAAATTCCTCAAATCGACGTTTAGACGTCTATATGTCTACAGAATGTATTGAATGCGATTTAATGTCAACCTTGTGATTATGAATTTTTCTCAAGTTCATAATGAGGATAGTTCAAGTTCCTTTATGACCAATCCCTAGCCGAACTTCCCAATTCAGTATGGCATTATCTAAATAATAAAAAACCCCGGAGATAGTCCGAGGTTTTGTTGTTGTTCGCAAAAATTGTTTCGGTGAAATTTAAAACAAACCAGCTAGGCGATTAAGGTCAGATTGAATCGCACCAGCCGTGACTTCACGACCAGCACCTGGACCTCGAATAACCAATGGATTGTCTTTGTACCACTTACTCTCAATAGCAAAGATATTGTCACACGGTAGTAAGTTTGCCAGTGCATGTTCACGTGATAATGCTTCAACACCCACCGTTGCTTTGCCATTACGCTCTAAACGCGCGACATAACGCAACACTTGGTCATTTTTCTGAGCCTTGGTTAGACGCTCTTGTAGAATCTCACTTAGAATATCACCTTGGTCAAAGAATGCGTCTAGGCTCAGTTCTCGCAACTCTTCTGGTACAAGTGATTCCACTTTCACACTCTCTGGTTCAATACTCAAACCAGATTCACGAGCCAAGATAACCAACTTACGCATCACGTCAGAGCCATCTAAATCAGAGCGAGGGTCAGGCTCTGTCAAACCTTGTTGCCATGCCAAATCGACCAGTTCAGCAAACGGCACTGAGCCATCAAACTGCTGGAATAACCAAGATAGCGTACCGGAGAAAATACCCGATAGTGCGACGACATCATCACCGCTTTCACGCAAGTCTCGAACAGTATGGTTGATCGGTAACCCTGCACCAACCGTAGCGTTGTAAAGCCAATGACGACCAATTTTAGCAAAGGCGTCTTGTACTTGGTGGTAATATTGACTGTCCGCCGAGCCTGCCACTTTGTTCGCTGAAATCAAGTGAATACCTTGCTGCGCAATTTCCACATAACGTGTCGCCAACTCTTTACTCGCCGTGACATCAAGTACGACTGCTTCATCGAAGTTTTGTATCGCGCCGAGCTTCGTCAACCAGTTGCCATCATTCTCGATGCTTTCATCATCAAAGCGCTGAGCAACTGTTGCTGCATCAATCCCGTTTTCATCAAACCAATACGTTTGACTATCAACAACCGCTACTAAATCAAAGCTCATACCATGGCGTTTTTCGAGCTCTTCTTTTTGCTCTGCAAACAGCGATAACCAACTTGAGCCAATGTTACCTTTACCACACAACGCAACCGCTACACACTTTTGGGCTTGAAACAACTGACTATGAATGCATTGTACCAACTCTTCGACTTCTGCACGGCGTAGTACTGCTACCAAGCTCAAACCTGATTCCGTCTCTGAAATAAACTCAACAGGCGCATGCTTAAGTTGTTGATAGAAGCCAAAACAGTGATTTGCATTTTTCGTCACTCCGGCACCAACAGCCGCTAAAAGTGAGTAACCCTCTTTAAGCTTGATTTCTGCTTCAACGGCTAACTCTTGTAGATAAGTTAATGCACCGCCAGCAATCTCTGCGGTATACGCCAAACGCAAAGTTTGCTGATCTTGTTGTGCTTCAAATGCTAATGGTTCCAATTGAGCACGCTTTAAAGCTTGCAGAACTTCTTTCTGCGCTCGCTCAAAATCATGACCATGAATAAAAGACAGTTGAACCAACAACACTTCATCAAGAGACGTAATGATTTTAGCACCGCGACCTGAAGCCAATACGCGCTCAATACGCGTTGAGCCTGATTCAGGTTGATAGCTGCATTTGAGGTTCAAATCCATCGTGCTTTGAGCAACTGGCTGTAGCGTACGACTGTGCAGCACTGGCGCAGCCAAACGCGCAAGTTCACTCGCCTCATCTAAACGCAGCAGCGGCAACAAGCAAGCATCCGACACTAAACGTGGGTCTGCACTGTAAACGCCAGCAACATCACTCCAAATGGTCACTGTGTTTACCTCAGCCAATGCACCAATCACCGTTGCTGAATAGTCTGAGCCGTTACGCCCCAACAGTACTGTTTCACCCACTTCATTTTGCGCCATAAAGCCTGTAATGATGACACGCTTGTGGCTATGTTGAGTTAACGCCTCTTTGATGAGTGCATAAGAGCGAGCTCGGTCGACTTCTGGCTGCGTTCCAGCTTCTGCGCGTAAAAAGGCGCGAGAATCTTGCGCTACCGCTGGAAGATCCTGTTGTGATAACAGTGCAGCCAGTAAGCGTGACGACCATACTTCACCATGCCCAAGCACTGCTGCTTTTTGCGCTTCCGTAAGTGGCGCAGTTAACTCAGCTAAGGTACTGAATTCATCTTGAAGAGAAGCAAGCACTTGCGTTTGCGCTTCTCCTTCTAATAAAGCTTCAACTAACTCCGTCTGGAACAGTCGCAAGTTTTGTAGCGCTTCGTGTGCGATGCGACCGTCTTTATCTAGCCCTTCTAAAAACTCGATCAAGCGGTTAGTGGTTTTCCCTGCAGCCGATACCACCACCAAATCATTTTCTGCTGAATACTCTTTAAGAATACCCACCACACGTTGGTAACATTCTGGGTTCGCTAAGCTGCTACCACCAAATTTATGCAGCTGACGTTGTACAGTCATGACCTTACCTCTCCCAATTACTGTGTAGCTTTCACAAATGCTTGCTCAAGATCAGCAATCAGATCTTGGGCATCCTCTAAGCCAACAGATAAGCGCAGTAACTGTTGAGAAACACCAGCTTCAGCCAGAGCTTCTTCACCCATCGCACGATGCGTCATTGACGCAGGGTGACAAATCAAGCTTTCTACACCACCTAGCGACTCAGCAAGAGAGAAGAGTTCAAGTTCTTTAACAAACACTTTTAGCTGCTCAAATGAGCCAGCAAACTCAAAGCTCAGCATAGAACCAAAACCCGATTGTTGCTTCTTCGCGATGTCATGGCCTGGATGCTCTGGCAAACTTGGATGATAAATCTTCGCTACCAAAGATTGCGTTTGCAAATACGCCAACACTTGCTGAGAGCTTTCTTCATGAACTCGCATTCGCGCACCCAGCGTACGAATTCCTCGAAGAGTCATGTAACTGTCGAATGGCGTACCCGTTGCACCAATGCAGTTACCCCACC
Organism: Vibrio harveyi NBRC 15634 = ATCC 14126 = KCTC 12724; assembly: GCF_001591145.1. GTDB lineage: Bacteria > Pseudomonadota > Gammaproteobacteria > Enterobacterales > Vibrionaceae > Vibrio > Vibrio harveyi. The sequence continues at coordinate 62,944 of NZ_BCUF01000032.1, forward strand.
ATGCTAACTCTTCAGCATGCTCTTCGCTCTTAGTGATCACCACACCACCAATCACGTCAGAGTGACCATTAATGTATTTCGTTGTTGAGTGGATAACAAAATCCGCACCAAGCTCCAAAGGCTTTTGGTACACAGGTGTCAAAAAGGTATTGTCCACCGCAACTAAAGCGCCAACTTGTTTTGCCTTCTCACACACAGCCGCAATATCAACAACACGTACGAGTGGGTTTGACGGAGTTTCTAACAAGATAAGCTTTGGCTTTTTCGCAATCGCCGCATCCAACGCTTGCTGATCCGACTGGTCAACAAACTGCACTTTAAAGTCGCCTTTGTTGGCGCGAGTATTGAACAGACGATACGTACCGCCGTAGCAATCATGCGGTGCAACAATTAAGTCATCAGGTCCAAGAAACGCCGATACCCAAAGGTTTAGTGCCGATGTGCCGCAGTTAGTGACAACCGCTCCTTTACCTGACTCAAGTTCGTACAATGCTTTTTCTAACAAGCCTCGGTTTGGGTTACCAGAACGTGTGTAATCGTATTGTGGAACTTCACCAAACGCGGGGAAGCCGTAGTTAGTAGAAAGGTAGATTGGTGGTACAACAGCGTGATATTGACTGTCTGACTCGATACCAGTGCGTACAGCAATGGTCGCAGGCTTACGGGTGCTCATGGGTGTATCCTTTCACGGGTGGTGACATCTAAATGGGAATGCGCTATATCTAGCTTGTATTGCTCAATTGATTAACACTCTTCCCTAACTATTAACCTCACTTTACTTGTCTAAAAATAAGACGTCAACACTTCTAGACGTCTATATGTCTTTGCTTATGGCAGTAAATGCAGCTAAAATCAGCACCTATATTTATTTTTCTAACTTATTACATTAATGAAGGTGCGCAATGGCTGACTGGAATGGCGAATACATTAGCCCGTATGCTGAGCACGGTAAAAAAAGCGAACAAGTAAAAAAGATTACCGTCTCTATCCCGCTAAAAGTTTTAAAAGTGCTGACTGATGAGCGAACTCGCCGCCAGATCAACAACTTACGCCATGCGACTAACAGTGAGCTACTATGTGAAGCATTCCTACATGCTTACACAGGGCAACCACTGCCAACTGATGAAGACCTTCGTAAAGACCGCCCAGATGATATTCCTACAGAAGCGAAAGCGCTGATGACGGCAATGGGCATCGAATTCGAAGCGTTTGACGAAGAATAATTGCTTACAAATTCGTCAACACGATGAGGCTGTACCGGGGACAGTTTCAGACCAAACTAAAAAGGGACGCCATCGCGTCCCTTTTCTTTGCTGTCAGAAATGACTTTGGCTTACTCCGCCATGTAGTTTTCTGGCATCTCAATACGCGCTACACCTGAATTAACCGCAGCTTGAGCAACCGCTTTTGCTACGCGTGGTAGTAGACGTGGATCCATTGGTTTTGGAATGATGTAATCAGAGCCAAACTCTAGCTTGTCTACGCCAGCTGCCTTCAATACAGCTTCTGGTACTGGCTCTTTTGCCAATTCACGAATCGCATCGACTGCCGCAAGCTTCATTTCATCATTAATTTCACTCGCACGAACATCCAATGCACCACGGAAGATGAATGGGAAACACAGAACGTTGTTTACCTGGTTCGGGTAGTCGCTACGACCCGTGCCCATGATCAAGTCATCACGCACTTCGTGAGCCAATTCTGGTTTGATTTCAGGATCTGGGTTTGAACATGCGAACACAACAGGCTTATCTGCCATCAGCTTCAATGCTTCTGCAGGTAGTAAATTTGGACCTGATACACCCAAGAACAGATCCGCACCTTCAATCACGTCTTCCAGCGTACGCTTATCTGTGTTGTTTGCGAATAACTGTTTGTATTCGTTTAGGTCGTCACGACGTGTATGGATCACCCCTTTACGATCCAGCATGTAGATCTTCTCACGCATTGCGCCACATTTGATCAACAGCTCCATACATGCCACTGCCGCAGCACCAGCACCAAGACAAACGATGGTTGATTCTTCTAGCTTCTTACCTTGCAGCTCAATTGCGTTCAGCATACCCGCAGCCGTTACGATTGCAGTGCCGTGTTGGTCATCGTGGAATACAGGTACATCACAGCGTTCGATAAGGCGCTTTTCAATCTCAAAACAATCAGGCGCTTTGATATCTTCTAGGTTAATACCACCGAAAGTATCTGCAATGTTTGCTACTGTGTCGACAAATTCGTCGATCGTGCGGTGTTTCACTTCGATATCAATTGAATCTAGACCAGCAAAGCGTTTGAACAACAGCGCTTTACCTTCCATTACTGGTTTAGAAGCTAGCGGACCAAGGTTACCAAGACCAAGAATAGCCGTGCCGTTAGAGATAACCGCAACCATGTTGCCTTTCGCCGTGTACTTGTACACGTTGTCGGCATTTTGTGCGATTTCGCGTACAGGCTCTGCAACACCAGGGCTGTATGCCAGAGCAAGATCGTTAGCAGTTTCAGCTGGCTTAGTCAGCTCTACTGCGATTTTGCCTGGGGTTGGGCACGCATGGTAGTCCAGTGCTTGTTGGCGGCGTTCTTCTTCTGGGGTGACTTCTTGGCGATTGTCTTCAGACATGGATCGTTTCTCTTTTGTTATTTTTTCGGTAAGGGGGAATAAATTCTAAAGGATAGAAGTCAATCTTCATAGGCAAGATTGCGAGCGATATCCTTAAAAAAGGTAATAATGTAAGAGATTAGACCAGATATCTATGATTGGCACCTGATAGACAGATCAGGTGCACTTTTAATCACTTTCTTTCAGCGAGAAAACAGCGAAATATAATCTCACTCTTCATCAACGTATTGCGCTTGTAGGTAGTTTTCGATACCAGACATTTCGATCAAGCCCAGTTGCGTTTCAAGCCAATCGACGTGCTCTTCTTCGTCTTCAAGAATATCTTGGAAAAGGTCGCGTGATACATAATCACGGATATCCTCCGCATAAGCGATCGCATCTTTTAGATCTGGGATTGCTGCCATTTCGAGCTTCAAATCGCACTCAAGCATTTCTTTGGTATCTTCCCCGATCATCAATTTACCGAGATCTTGCAAATTAGGTAAGCCTTCTAGAAACAGGATACGTTCGATTAGATGATCAGCGTGCTTCATTTCATCGATCGACTCGTGGTACTCCTTGTCGGCGAGGTGTTTTAAGCCCCAGTCCTTGTACATACGAGCATGCAGAAAATATTGATTGATAGCGACGAGCTCGTTGCCGAGCACTTTATTGAGATGTTGGATTATGATTGGATCGCCTTTCATGACAAAGCCCTCCTCTTTGGCTTCATTTAAATGTAGAAGCAAATGAGAAGGTGTCAAAAAGGCTTAGCTAATAATTAGCTAGCTTGTTTCAGTGTTAGGTATTCTGTTTCCGCTAAAATCTCTTTGGCTTGTTTAATGCACTTACCACATTGGCTGCCCAAAGCAGTACATCGTTTAATTCCTTTTATGTCTGTTACGCCTTCATCTATCGCCAACTTCCTAATTTTCTTGTCAGAGACACCATGGCAAAGACAAACGTACATATTCAAAACCTTTAAATTTCACTTTGGAATGAAATATAAACAAGAATCGTTCTTGTTACCAGTTGTATTGAGGTGAATTACAGAACGTTTTGTTATAACGGTCTGGACCGCTTTGGCATTTTTCAGTGACTTAGCGGATAGCTAAAAAGAAGAGAAAATCGAGCAGAGCTAAGATCATGTTTTTAAAAAACAAAAAGCATAACTAAGAGTGATGGGCTTATAACCATATTGAAAAGAGGAATTGTAGATATAAAAAAGGGAAGCCTAAGCTTCCCTTTTTCTAGCGCTTTCTTCAAAAAGAAGAAGAGTGCAAGATTACGATTAATTCAGT